>NZ_JBFUFU010000005.1:0-575232 GCF_056403275.1 Mycobacterium sp. P2_H7
CTCCGGTGGTGCACCGGTTTGATCGCATACGGTTGAGCCACAACATGTCCCGGGCGCGTTGGACGACGCGCAGAGGATCCTTGACGGTGCCGACCGCAGCGGTGGGCCTGCGCCCGAAGACGAAGCACAGTTCGTTGGCGAAGACGTTGCCCACCCCCGCCATCACCCGCTGGTCCAGCAAGGTCTCCGACAACGCCCGATCAGGATCGGCGCCGAAGTTGGCCGCGGCCAGTCGCGGATCCCAGTCCTTGCCGAGCAGGTCCGGGCCGAGATGGGCGACCACCTCCTGATCGTGGGCCCGCTCCAGTACCTCCAGCACACCCAGGTCGATTCCGGTGGCGACACTGTCGGAGGTGCCCAATACGGCGCGGATCCGGTGCGGCTCGACCCGCCCGGCTCCGATCCGCCAGCTGCCGTCCATCTTCAGATGGGAGTGGATACTGGCCTCGCCCACGCGGATGAACAGGTGTTTGCCGCGACTGAGGACCTCGTCGACCACCTGGCCGGTCAGGTCCACCGTTGCGTACCGCGGCACCCGGATATCGCAGCGGGTCAACGCTTTTTCAGTGAGAGCCTGTCTCAGCTTGGCCGCGGTGTGGAAGACGGTGTCACCTTCGGGCATACCCTCATTGAACACCCACTTCGACGAGTGCCTTCTGGTGGCGGTGCTGACGGTCCAAGGTGGCGAAGTAGAAAGCGTAGGCGAACGCGCAACTGGTGAACAGGCTCGAGACGAAGTAGAGCCAGGGTCGCTTGATGCCACGCCGGTAGCCGTCGACGATGGTGAACAGCGGCAGCAGGATCACGTTGATGATGGTGTAGTCCTGGCTGGCCGAACTGGCCGCCGGATTGGTGTATCCGAGCTTGATGAACTCCTGCCAACTGCCTGGGCCCCAGAACGGATTGCCTCCGGCGGTGGCGTATTCGGCCACGAAGTGGGCGTTGAAGTAGTAGCCCATCACGGTGGCTGCGATACCGACCGCGTATAAGGACGCCTCCAGGATGGAGACGTTCGGGCCCGTGGCGGGACGGTGGAATATGTCGCGGTTGGCGCTGACGATCCAGGCGATGACGGCGAATCCGAGTGCCAGGTGCACGATGAGCGAGACCATGTCGCCAGTATTGCTCTTGCGGGCGCAAGTTTTGTCAATTTTGACGTTCAATTCGACATGCGCCCGCGCTCGCCATGAGGTATTCAGTTGTCCAACGTGCGGTTGGAGGCGACATGCCCTGGTGGACAAAGGCGAGTGGTTCGGCCGCGGAAACCCCCGTGGGACAGGCTAGCCGGGGGACCGAGTTCGAGGTTGTTCCCGGCGATCTGCACGCGTGGGTGTACCCGCATGAGATCCCGTCGCAACGCGGTCACATCTCGTGTTGGTCATACGTCAGCCGAGGACTGGCTGTATTCGAGCAGCCTGAGATCGTGTTCACGCTGCGCCGCGACCCCGACTCGTCGAGCGACAGCTTTCCGCACGACCCGTTGCACCTGTTCGCGACGCTCTACCGGTTCGCCTCCGGCGGACGGCGTGTCGGGTGGGGCGACGTCACTGAATTCGGAGACGAACGCTTTCTCGGCCATCACCTGCTGTATGTCGGCGCGCAAACGCTCGACGGAGTGCCATTGCCGCCATCAGCGTTGGCCGCGCTGCTGATCACCCCAGATGAGCTTCGCGCAGTGTGTGAATTCGGACCCACTCGCGTCCTGGCTCGGATGGGACAGAGATCCACGTTCTACCCGTTTCCGCCGTGGTCCGATCTGCGACGTCCCGGACTCTCGCTCGGGTCGACGTTCGAACGCAGTGTGCTGTCGATGATGGCCCGTGTCCTCTGCCCTGAACTGAGCGTGACCATCGTGCAGCATCAGATTCATCTCAGCGCTCTGCGTGCAGTCCAGCCGTCCTGGTCCGACCGGCTGGCCGGATCGGCGGATGATGTCCCGCTCGCACTGCTCACCTCTGTCGATCCGAGTGCCGACGGCTGCCTCGTCTGGGAGCCCGGTCAACATGCTCCCGAGGCGATCACCCCGCCGGGAAGCGATGCGTTGCGGCTGTGCGGGTGCTTTGTCGGGCTGCTTCCCGGTCAGCGTGCGAGCGGTGGACAGATCGTGGAGGACGGCTTGGTCATGAAACTGACCACCGGATCGTGGAATGCACTCCGTGGGGCGCTTTCGGATGGCCGCGACCTCGTGATCCCGGCGGATGCAGCCGAGATGTCGTTGGTGCTCACTTGGCGAGTATCGGAGGACGTCGGAGCAGGCGACGGTGAGTCCCGCGTTGCCGCCTCCGGTGGGGTCACTGACCAGTCGACGTCAGCCGTGCCGGAGGCGGCCGTCGGGACATGGCAGATAAAGCAGGTGCGGTTGTTGATACCGGAGCACGAGCTGGCGGCACGAACCACACCTGAAGAGGTGGCGGCCTTCTGTCGGGAGGTTGCGCGGTGTGCGCAGCAGACGATCAGCGGCAGCTGTTCAGCCGAGTTGATGGTCCGGATGAGGTGTGAGCCCTCCGGACATGATGTGGATCTGGCCAGTCGCGGAGATGTGTCGCAGCCGCAGATGCGGGCGTTCTTCGAGGCCATGGCGCAACTTGCGTCACTGCCCGTCAAGGCTGGCGAGGTGAGCTTCGAGATCACCCTCGGAGTGTCGTCTCGGTGAGTTGGCCGGCCATTCAGGGGAGCTGCTCAGCGCAGCCGCAGGCCGCGCGGCGTCCGGGCGAATCCCGCCTCAGTCAGAGCATCCTGCGCGGATGTTCGTGCCTCGTCGATCGCCGGATCCAGGACCGACACCCCGTTGACCCGCTCTACCAGCAGGGACGACACCCGACGATTTCGGACCAGGTCGGCCAGCGCGGTCGCCGCGGATTGCTGCGCACCCGCTTCCGCGCCGAAGCTCAGCAGAGATCGGCCGCCCCGTTCCAGGAACCACACCAGCCGGCCGTCGACCAGAACGACGAGAGCACCCGCCTTGCGGCCGGGCCGGAAGTCCCCGTCGCCCGGCCACGGCAGCGCGGCGCCATACGGGTTGGCCGGGTCCGTCGCTGCCAGCACCACCGCATGCCATTCGGGACGCTCCGGGTCGACGCCGTCCAGGTAACTTCGCAGCCGGTCCACCGTCGAAGCGGCGGCGAACTGCGCGCCGCCCAGCGACTCGATGAAGTAGCCGCGCTGACAACGGCCGGCGTCCTCGAAGGCGGTGAGGACTTTGTAGAGCATGGCGAATCCGCCGGGCAGCCCTTCGGTGGCTCCGCGGGTGAGTACGCCGTGCCGGCTCAGCAGCAGCTCGGCCTGGAAGTGGGTCCGCAGGGTGGAATCGAGTTCGGGCGCCGGCAGTTTCGACCAACGGCCGGAGACCTTCGGGTCGCTGCGCGGTGCGGGGTTGGCGATCCGATACCGGCTCAGCTTCGGTGGGCGCTGACGCTGCCGGTGCGCAGGTGGGCGGCGCGACCCGTGCAGTACCGCTCGCACCGGAGCGAACGTGTCCCCGGTGACCACCCCGGCCCAGATGAGCTCCAAGAGCGCATCGGTGAACGTGCTCTCTTTGCCTTCTTCGGACAGTTGCCGGAAGAAGTACGCGCCGCCGGCGGACAGGGTGTCCAGCAGGGCGCGGTGCGTGTCGGTGAGCTCGATCTCGGCTGGTGCGGCAAGGGTCAGCGGTGCCGAGTCGGCGAGATGGAAAGCCACCCAACCGTCTGATGCCCCGATCTGGCCCGCGCCGGACCAGGTGACTTCGCCAGATGCCAGCAGCTCGTCGAGCATGGCCGGTTGGTAGTCGGCGACCCGTTGCGGCAGCACCAGGGATTCGACGGCCGAGGCGGGCAGCGCCACCCCGGACAGTTGCTCGATGACCGCGGCCAGCCCGTCGACACCGCGATTCTGGGTCGACCCGACGTGTTGCCAGGATGGCAGGAAACGGCCGTACGCCGCGGTGCTGACGGGTTCCACAGCCGCTCGCAGAGCGGCGAGTGAACGCCGCCTGAGTATCTTCAGAACCGTTGCATCGCACCACTGCTCGCGCCCGCCTGATGTCGCCGCCGGAGCGGCTCCGGCGTCGCTGAACTCGCCGCGCACCAGTTTGCCGTCGACGGCCAGCCGGCCCAGCACATCGGCGGTCACCCGCAGTCCCAGCCCGAACCGGGCTGCGGCCTCATCGGTGCCGAATGGGCCGCGGGTGCGCGCGTAGCGGCCCAGCAGCTCACCCAGTGGGTCGTCCGATGATTCCAGGAAGGTCAACGGAATGCCGACCGGTACCGCCACCCCGACGCCGTCGCGCAGCAGCCCGATGTCCTCGATGGACACCCACCACGTTGCACCGGCGAACGTCACCGTCAGCGTCCGCCGCGCCGCGCGTAGCCCCTCCAGCCAGCCTCCGATATCGCCTGTGACACAACGATCTTTGAGCTCATCCTCGGTGAGTGGGCCGAGCAGGCGCAGCAGGTCGGCGATGCCCTCGGCGTCGCGGGCGGCACGGTCGGGTTCGAGGTGCTGGAGTTGACGGGAGGTCGCGCGCAGCACCTCCGGGTCCAGCAGATCTCTCAGCTCCACCCGGCCGAGTAGTTCGGCCAGCAGCACACTGTCCAGTGACAGGGCCGCGGCCCGGCGTTCGGCGAGCGGACTGTCGCCCTCGTACATGAAGGCACCGACGTAGCCGAACAGCACCGACGCCGCGAACGGTGACGGCGTGGTGGTCTCGACGTCGATCAGCCGGACCCGACGCTGCGCGATCCGGCTCATCAGGTCTGTCAGCGCGGGCACGTCGTACACGTCTTGCAGGCATTCCCGCACGGTCTCCAGCACGATCGGGAAGTCGGGATATTTGCGGGCCACGTCGAGCAATTGGGCGGCACGCTGGCGTTGATGCCACAGCGGGGACCGCTTGCCCGGATGGCGGCGGGGTAGCAGCAGCGCCCGCGCAGCGCACTCCCGGAACCGGGACGCGAACAACGCCGACCCGCCCACCTCGGTGGTGACGATAGGCTCGATCTCGTCCGCGTCGAAGACGAAGATGTCTGCCCCGGGCGGCTTTTCGTCGGTGTCGGGCAGCCGGACGATGATCCCGTCGTCGGAGGCGGTCGGCTTCTCGTCGATACCGTAGCGCTCGTGCAGGCGTCGCGACACCGCCAGCGCCAGCGGCCCGTGTACGCGCAGGCCGTAGGGGGAGTGCAGGATGAGCCGCCAGTCGCCGAGTTCGTCGTGGAACCTCTCCACCACCAGCGTTGCATCGGTGGGCACCACTCCCGTGGCCTGGCGCTGTTCGTCCAACAGCTGCCACAGGTTGTCCGTGGCGAAGTCGTCGAAACCTGTTTCGCGGCAACGCACGTCGAAGTCATCTCGGCCCAGCGATGCCAGCTCGCCGGTGAACTTGCCCACCGCCGCGCCCAGTTCGGCCGGCCGGCCCACGCTGTCGCCACGCCAGAACGGCAGCCGTGCGGGCTGCCCCGGTGCCGGCAGCACCATCACACGGTCGTGGGTGATCTCGGTGATCCGCCAACTGGTCGCGCCGAGGGAGATGACGTCGCCGGGACGCGACTCGTACACCATCTCTTCGTCGAGTTCACCGACGCGGGAGGGCTTTTCGGTGGCGAGGTAAACCGTGAACATGCCACGGTCGGGAATTGCGCCGCCGGAGGTGACCGCCAGCCGCTGCGCCCCCGGCCGTGACGTCAAGGTGCCGTGGTCCCGGTCATAGACCAGCCGAGGCCGCAGTTCGGCGAATTCGGTGGACGGGTACTTCCCGGACAGCAGGTCCAGGGTCGCTTCGAACGCGCTGCGGGGCAACGTCGCGAACGGTGCACTGCGACGCACGGTGTCGAACCATGCCTCGGCGTCCAGGGGTTCCAACGCCGCCGCGGCCACCGTGTGCTGGGCGAGGATGTCGAGCGGGTTGGCGGGCACCGTCATGGATTCGATCTCGCCCGCTTGCATGCGGTCCACGGTGACGGCGCAGTCGATCAGATCGGTGCGGTGATTGGGGAACAGCACCCCTTGGGAAATCTCGCCGACCTGATGACCGGCCCGGCCGATGCGCTGCAGACCGCTGGCCACCGAGGGAGGCGCCGACACCTGGATGACCAGATCCACCGCGCCCATGTCGATGCCCAGCTCGAGGCTGGAGGTGGCGACGACGGCCCGCAGGCGCCCGCTTTTCAGATCATCCTCGACCTCGGCCCGCTGCTCCTTGCTCACCGAACCGTGGTGTGCGCGCGCCAGCAGCGTGGGTGCACCGAAGCTCTGACCGCTGGCCATCACGTGGGCCGGTGCGCCGCCGCCCACCCTCGGGTTGTGCCCGTCGGGCAGTTCTACGCCGGAGCGCTCGGCGTGGATCTCGTTGAGTCGGGAGGTGAGTCGCTCGGCGAGGCGCCGGGAGTTGGCGAAGACGATCGAGGACCGGTGCGACTCGATCAGGTCGACGATGCGTTCCTCGACATCGGGCCAGATCGAGTTGTCTGTCAGATTCGCCATGTCGGGCACCGGGACCTGCACCCTGAGGTCGAAAGTCTTGTCCGCAGGAGGTGCGACGATGTGCGCGGGCGTCGAGCCGGCTAGGAAACGCGCCACCTCTTCGGGTGGGCGGACCGTCGCCGACAGACCGATGCGCTGGGCCGGGGTGTCCAGCAGCCCGTCCAGCCGCTCCAGCGAGAGGGCAAGGTGTGCACCGCGTTTGGTGCCCGCGACGGCGTGCACCTCATCGACGATGACCGTCCGCACTCCTGCCAGCGTGTCGCGGGCCGACGAGGTGAGCATGAGGAACAGCGACTCGGGCGTGGTGATCAGGATGTCGGGCGGCCTGGTGATCAGGTCGCGGCGCTGTTTGGGCGTGGTGTCCCCGGACCGCACGCCGACACTGATGGCCGGTGCGGGCTCACCGAGTCGTTCGGCCACGCGGGCGATACCGGTGAGCGGGGTGCGCAGGTTGCGTTCGACGTCGACAGCCAGGGCCTTCAGTGGCGACACGTAGAGCACAGTGGTGCCGGGCCCGGGGTCGGACTCGGTGCGGGCCAGTTGATCGATGGCCCAGAGGAACGCCGCCAGCGTCTTACCGGAACCGGTGGGCGCGATGACGAGGGTGTGCCTGCCGTCGGCGATGGCTGACCAGGCCTGGGACTGCGCCGGCGTGGGGGCGGGGAAGGTGGACGTGAACCACTGCCGGGTCAGCTCGCTGAACCGGCCCAGTGGATCGGGTGGGGCCATCCGTCCATAGTGCAGGGCACCACCGACAAGCCGGATCAGCGGGCCGAGGGCGCCACGGCGACGGCCAGGGATTCCGGGATGTTCGGCACCCGGCCGACGGCGTCGAGCAGACTGTGTGCGCAGGTGTCGGCGACGAACTGGCAATCCAGGGCCGGGTCGAGCACCCGCTGGCGACAGAACTCGAAGGTGAACGCCAACCAGCCGTAGACCGTGACCCGAAGGTCGCGGGCGACGTCTGCGGTGAGCGCGGCTCCCGCTGCGCCCATGATCGCGCCAAGGATCCGGTCGGCCTGCCGGTCATTGTCGAGTTCGTCGATCCCGCGCAGCACCGGGTCGACGCGGCCCATCCCCATGTAGGCCGCCCACGCCCCGTGCGGGTGTTCCTCGTCGTAACGCAGATACGCCAGCACGCCCGCGCGCAATTGATGGAACAGGCTCTGGCCAGGTTCGGGCGCGTTGTTGGTGGCTTCGAACAGCCGCTCACCCTCGGCTCGGACCACTGCGGCGAAGAAGGCGCGCTTGTCCGGGAAGTAGTGGTACATCAGCGCGCGCGAGATGCCGGCCCGTTCCGCGATCTCGTCGATGCGGACCTCGTCGTAGGGACGCTGGCCGAACACCTCCGCGCCGAGTTCGAGCAACTCGGTGCGCCTGTCATCCGGCGAGAGGCGTCGCCGTGATCCGCCCATGCGGGCAGCGTAGTGGGCACGTGTTCAACAGTGGGCGGCGGCTCAGCGCCCGGTCGGTACCTGGAGGGCGCGGCCGACGAACAGTTCGAGGTTCGAGTCGCCCGGTGACCTGCTTTACGGGGAACCCGACGCACCGCCCAGCGCGCGCTGATACTTGCGCATCCCGGCGATCCAGCGGTCGTAGTCGGCGCCCTTGCCCCGGTACATGTCCAGCACCTCGGCATGGGGCAGCACCAGGAACCGGCCGTCGCGTACGCCTGCGAGCACGGCAGCGGCGACCTCGTCCGCACTCAGCACGGCGCCCGCGCTGGTCACCGCGGATCCAGCCACCCGCGCGGCCGGATCGGGGGAGTCGGTGATGCCGGAGAGCAGCGGTGTGTCCACGCCCATCGGGCAGACGCACGTGACGCCGATCCCGTTGTCCCCGTGAGTGATCGACAGCCACTCGGCGAACCCGACCGCGGCGTGCTTGGTGACGGCATAGCCGGCGGCGCCGACCTGCGTCAGCAGACCGGCCGCCGAGGCGACGCTGACGAAATGACCACTACCGCGTTGCAGCCACTCGGGGATCAACGCATCCGCCGCCCGGATGTGCGCGCGCAGGTTCACCTCGAGCACCCGGTCCCAGTCGCCATCGGTGCCCAACCCCGACGCGCCGATCACGCCGGCGTTGGCGATGTAGATGTCGACCGGTCCGAACTGCGTTCGGGCGGAATCGATCAGCGTGGCGATGCCCTCGACGGAACCGGCGTCGGCGCCGACACCCACCGCGCGCTCACCGATCGACGCCGCAGTGGCGGCGGCAGCGTCGCCGTTGATGTCCCCGGCCACCACCGCGGCACCGGCAGCGGCGAATCCGTGGGCCAACGCACGTCCGATGCCCGAGCCTGCTCCGGTGATGACGGCCACCCGGCCTTCGATCTGCATGGGATGTGTCTACACGAGTTCGCGCAGCTCCCGTTTGAGCACCTTGCCGTAACTGTTCTTGGGCAGCTCGTCGACGTACACATACCGCTTGGGCCGCTTGAATCGGGCGATGCGCTCCAGCAGGTGCGCGTCGAGATCGGTCTCGGTTGCGGTCCCCACGATGAAGGCCACGACCACCTCGCCCCACTCCTCGTCGGGGGCACCCACCACACACGCCTCGTCCACGTCGGGGTGCTCGATCAGCACCTCCTCGACCTCCCGCGGGTAGATGTTGCTGCCGCCGCTGATCACGACGTCCTTGCTGCGGTCGCGCAGGGTGAGGAAACCTCGGGCGTCGAACGAACCCATGTCGCCGGTGTGCAGCCAGCCGTCGACGAGGGTGTTCGCCGTCGCGGTGGGGTTGTTCCAGTACCCGGACATGACGACGTCACCGCGACAGGCGATTTCGCCGACCTCGTCGACGGCTGCGCGTGCACCGTCGGCAGTGAGCACCGCAACATCGACGCCGGACCGGGCATAGCCGACCGAGCCGAGGATCGCGTCATCGCCATCGATGTGGTCGCCGCGGCGCAACCCGGTGATCGTCATCGGGGCCTCGCCCTGCCCGTACAGCTGCACGAAGATCGGGCCGAACGCGGCCATCGCCTTCTTGAGGCTGTCCACGTACATCGGGCCGCCGCCGTAGACGATCGTTGTCAGGTTCTGCGGTTTGGGCCGGCCGGTCGCAACCAGGCGCTGCACCATGGTCGGGGCCAGGAAGCAGCTCACGCCGGGATGATGGTCACACAGCCCGAGGAACTCCTCGGGCTCGAACGCTGCCGACTCGGGGATGATTTGCCGGGCGGCGCGCAGCACGTACGGCGCGATGTACAGACCCGATCCATGCGACATCGGCGCGCCATGAATGAGGCTGTGCTTCTCGTCCGGTGCGTCGAAGTCGGCCAGATGCGCCACCGTCATCGCCATCAGATTTCGATGGGACAGCATGGCGCCCTTGGATTTTCCGGTGGTCCCACTGGTGTAGAACAGCCAGGCCAGTGCGGCCGGATCGGTGTTCGGCGGGACGGCCGGGGCGTGGGTGAGGCGTTCTTCATAACCCGCGCCGCCGAGGACCTCCACCGGCACACCGTCGAGGCCGGCGGCGATCTTGGGGGAGGCGAACACCAGTGAGACACCGGCATCGTCGAGTATCTGGGACATCTCGCGCGGATGCAGTTTGAAGTTGATCGGCACCACGACACATCCGGATGCCCAGACGGCGTACATCAATTCGATGATCTCCGGCCGATTCTCGCTTGCGATGGCTATGCGGGCGCCGGTGTCGTGGGTGCCACAGATGGAGCCCGCCAGCCGCAGCGCCCGATCCCGCAGTTGGGTCCACGTGTGCAACTGCCGCGTGCCCAGGTACACCGCTCCGCGGTCGCCGAACCGCGCGGCGGCCTGGTCGAGCGTCGCGAACAGGTTCACTGAGCCACCCATTGGGAGTTCAGGGCGAAATCGGAGAGAAACTTGGTCGAACTCCAGCCGCCGTCGACGACGATGGTCTGACCGTTGATGAAGCTGCCACCGGGTGAACAAAGGAACGCCACCGTGCTGGCGATGTCGTCGACGGTACCCAGCCTGGTGTGCGGCGTCATCTCGGTGTTGATCTTGCGGAAGCGGTCATCCTCGAGCCGGGTGGCCACCATCGGCGTCAGCGTGACGCCCGGCGCGACGGCATTGCAGCGGATGCCCTGGGCGCCGTACTGACAGGCGATGTGGTTGGTCAGCGCGGTGAGTCCGCCTTTGGCCGCGGAGTAGGCTCCGCCGCGCAGGCCACCCACCACCGCGAAGGTGGAGGTCACGTTGATGATCGCCGAGCCGGACGGCATGTGCGGCAGCACATCCCGGGCCAGCCGAAACGGGGCGCGCAGCATCAGGCCCAGAAAGTAATCCAGGGACTCGTCGTCGGTCTCGTGCAGCGGTTTGGGGCTCCCGACGCCGGCATTGTTGATCAAGAAGTCGACGTGGCCCCACGTGGAGACGGCGGTGTCCACGATGCGTTGCGGTGCATCATCATCGAGCAGATCCGCAGCAAGAGTGCGCACCGAATCGCCGCCGGCGGCCCGTAGTTCGGCGAGTCGCTCCTCGTCGCGTCCGACGCCCAGCACCGCCATCCCGGCCTCGGCGAGCATAGTGGCACAGCGGAATCCGATACCGCTGCTGGCGCCCGTCACGATCGCTACCTGCATGTCAGCCTCTCATCAGAGTCGCGCGGATCTTGTGTTTCAGCACTTTGCCCGCATCATTGCGTGGGAGCGCATCCCACACGGTGACCTCTTCGGGCGCTTTGAACTTGGCGACGCCTTGGCTGTCGAGCAGGTCGCGGAGCGTGGTGACATCGGGTGCGGGCCCCTCGCCGGCGACGATGACAGCGCAGGCGCGTTCCCCGGTTCGTTCATCGGGAACGCCGACGATGGCGATCTCCTCGATACCGGGGTGCCGGATGAGGATGTCCTCGATCTCCTTGGGAGAGATGTTCTCCCCGTTGCGGATGATGAGGTCCTTCGCGCGGCCCGTCACCACCAGGTAACCGTCCTCGGTCAGGTTGCCGAGATCGCCGGTGCGGAAGTAGCCGTCGGCGTCCAACGCCTCATCCTCTGGGTGTAGGTAGCCCACCAGCATCTGCGGACCGCGCACGCGGATCTCGCCGTCGATGATCGTGATGTCGGCGATACCGGGCCTGCCGTCGGTGCCGGCGGCGCGATCGGGATCGTCGGGTGACCCGACGGTGCTGACCGGTACCTCGGTGGATCCGTACACCCTTGTCACCAAGGCCTTTTCGAACGCGGCAGTGGCCTGCCTGATCAACGACGGCGGCACCGACGCACCGCCGCAGATGAAGACCTTGAGGTCGGGAAGCCGGGTGCCGGCGTGCTCAGCGGCTCCGAGTAACCCAACGAGAAACGGGGTGGCTCCGGCCATGTGGGTGCAGTGATGGCTGTGCATAAGGTCAATGGCGGCCTCTGGATCCCAGCGCTCCATGAGCACGGCCGTCGTACCGAGTAGCAGTGGGCATTCGAAGGCGTAGATGGAACCGCCGATATGGGCGATCGGTGAAGGCACCAGAAATGTGTCTCCGGCATCGACCCGCCAGTGCGTGCCGATCTGCGCAATCAGCGCACCGATCGACTGATGGCTGTGCAGAACGCCTTTCGGCCGACCGGTGGTACCCGAGGTGTACATCAGCATGCGAACCGCGGCCGGGTCGTGGGCCTGCGGAGCCAGCGGAGCGCCGTCGAAGAGCGAGGCGTAGGAGGTGTGGCCGCCCCCGCGAATCACCACGACCTCGGGCGGTGCGTCGAGTGTCGCGGTGACGCGGGCCAGCATCGCCGGGTAGTCGTAGCCGCGAAACTCGCCCGGTATGAATATCATCCGGACATCGGCGTCAGTCAAGATGAACTGCAACTCATAGTCGCGCAGGGATGGCAGCACCGGGTTGACGACCATGCCCGCCCATGTCGCGGCCAGGTAGACCACCGCCGCCTCATGCCAGTTCGGCAGCATGAAGGACACCACACTGCCGGTCGGCATCCGTTCGGACATGATCCCTGCCAGCACCGCGGCCCGGTCACGCAACGTCGCGGCGTCCAGCCGGATATCGCCGTCGACGATCAGCACCCGGTGCGGATCATGGTGTGCTGTCTCGCGGAGGGCGTCGGCCAGCGTCTGGGGCGAGCGAAGCGACGGGGAAGGGCCGGTCACGATTTGACGCGCCGCATCGTCATGGAGTGCCGGTACTGCGCCGCCGGATGGGTGTTGACGGTGACCTGGGCGACTTCGCCATCGGAGGTGGTGTAGGTGCGCTGCATCTGCAGCGCCGATGCGCCCGCGGCGATGTGCAGTGCGGCAGCCAGATCGTCGGACACCAGCACGGCGGCGATCTCTTGATGTACCTCGACGACACTGACGCCGAAGAGATCCTCGATCAGCGGGAAGATGGGGCCCGAATGGCGTTGCAGCAGACGGCCGACGGCGGCGAACGCCCGGTTGACGTAGTACTCGGTGCGGCAGATCGGCGTGCCGTCTCCCGCGCGGCGGTACCCGGACACGGCCAGCCACTGTTCCCCGATGTCGAGCCCGGTGCGGGCTGCGGTCTCGGCGTCGACGGTGATCATCGCGTTCGATTCGATCTCGAACTGCGCACCCGAGGCGAACGCCAGCAGGTCGTTGATCGACATCACGTCCTGAGCATAGGAATTCGACGATGTACGGGGGATGACCTGGGTTCCGGTGCGGGGGCGCGAGGAGACCAAATTGTCATCGCGCAGCCGGCGCAACGCTTCCCGCACGGTGTACCGGCTGACCGCGAATCGTTCGCACAGTTCGTGTTCGGTGGGCAGCTGCGATCCGATGGGAAACACCCCGTCGACGATCTCCTTGCGCAGTGTGCGGGCCACCTGCAGGTAGCGGTGTTCGGTAGCTTCGGTCGTCACGTTCGCTTCAGCGCCAGCACGCTGCCCTCCCCGTCGGCCGACACGTACAGCGTGCCGTCTGGTCCCGCGGTGATGCCGGCGAACGGACCCTGCGGCCCGGAGAACGGCGGCATGCCCCGCAGCGGTTTGGGTGTCACCCCGGGTGGGGCACCGACAGGAAGACCCGCGGCCAACGTGTCCCGCGCGCCGGTGGTCAGCTCCACCGACAGCACCGCCTTCGATCCGGCATCGACGATGTAGAGCACAGTGCCGCGCACCAGAATGCCCTGCGGCGACACCAGATCGTCCACCACCGTCTCGGTGCCCGACCCGGTCACGCGCAGCACCGCACCAGATACCGACACCAGCGGCCGGCCATCCGGGTCGATGGCAACGCCCACCGGAGTGTCCAGGCCGGAGGCCAGGGTCTCGGCACCGGCGGCGCCGATGGCCAGTAGCCGCCCGGTGCCCTGTTCCACCACGATCGGGGTACCGTCGGCGGCCAACGCCACCCCGTAGAGCTGATCCAAACCGTCTGCCAGATAGTCGGTTTCGTTGGCTGCAGGTCGATAACGCGCCACCTGGCCACCCGAGGTCGTGACCACGAACTCGCCGGGTCCGGACGGCGCGAGGCCGCGCAGGAAGCCCGGGTAGCCCGGGCTGAACAGCATGCCCGTGGTCTGCAGGGCGCCGTCGGGCGTCACCAGATAGAAGTAGGTGCCGTCGGCGACGTACAGGTTGCCATCCGCGCCGACGGTGAGATCCAGCGGCCAGTTGAGACCGCCCGGCAGCAGGGCCGTGGGCTGTCCGTTCGCCGGCACCTCGGTGATGAGGCCGGTGAAGGTGGAGACGAACAGCCGGCCGTCGACAAACGAGCAGTTGTCCAGGCCGGGAGTCAGCGTCGCCAGCACGGTCTGTGCACCGCTGCGCGGGTCGATGCGCAGCACCTGGCCGCTGGCCACCTGGGTGGAGACGAGGTGGCCGTCGGCGTCGAACTTCACCGAGTCGGGTACGCCGAGATCGCCGGCCACCACCTCGGGCTCGCCCCCGTCGGGATCCACGCGCCAGATCTGGTTGGCGTTCATGACGGGGAAATAGAGCAGCCCGTCCGGGCCGAACTCCATGGCATTGGGGGAGGGCAGGTCGTCCAGGATCAGCCGGGCCGCGCCACTGTCCGGGTCCAGCTCGAACAGCCGGCCACCTTCACGGCATTCGTTGACGAACAACCGACCCTGGTGAACGGTGATGCCATTGGCCGAGGGCATGTCGTCGCGCAGCACCCGCGTCCGTCCTGCGCTGTCCCTGGCGCTGACGCGGCCGTCCATCACCTCGGCGGCGTACAGCGTGCCGTCCGGTCCGAAGGCGACGTCGTCGGGGGCGATGATGTCGCCACCCTTGGCGCTGATGGTCTCGATCGTGCCCGTGTTCACGTCCACCGCGCTGATCTGGCTGCCGGTGACCTGTGCGATGTAGAGACGTCCGTCCGGACCGGTGCGCAGCCCGTTGGCCCCGAACAGGCGACTGGGCTCGGTCACGCGTGTCACGGTCCAACCGGCCGCCGCCTCCGGCGCCGAGGTGGCGGCGTACCGGCCGGGCTGAAGGGTGGTCATGGGCAGGACGCTACCAAGCCCGTACTAGTCCAGACAATAGAACGGAATAGGTGGGGGACCGCTCTTGACGTCATATATCCCCTGCGGAATAGTGTTCTTCAATATGCAGAACGCCAATTCTTGTACGGACAATTGATACCGTGACCGAACTGCTCAATCTCGCGGGCCGCGTCGTCGTGGTGTCGGGCGCCGGCGGCGGAGGTATAGGGACGACGGTGACGCGCCTGACCGCGGAGGCAGGTGCGACGGTCATCGCGGTCAGTCGGTCGAAGGACAATCTCGACACCCACGTCGCGCCACTGGCCGACCAGGGACTGTCGGTCGTCCCGGTCGCCGCGGACGCGGCCACCGATGAGGGCATCGCCGCCGTCCTCGATGTCGCGCGACGGACCGAGGGCACGCTGTACGGACTGGTGAATGTCGCAGGGGGCGCCGCTCCGTCGACGTGGATGCCGTCGACCAGGGTCACCCGCCAAGACTGGCGAGACCTGTTCGCCGCCAACCTGGAGACCATGTTCTTCATGAGCCAGGCCGTGGCCGCGGAGATCAGGGCGCAGGGCAACCCCGGATCCATCGTGTCGGTGTCCTCGATCAGCGGGATGAACAGCGCGCCGTTCCACGTCGCCTACGGCACCGCGAAGTCCGCGATCGTGGCCGCCACCCGCACCATGGCGGTCGAACTGGCCGCCGACGGTATCCGCGTCAACGCGGTGGCCCCCGGGGTGACCGAGACGGCGGCGTCCGCCACCTACGTCGACGCCGACCCCGATCGCGATCGGCGGGCCATCGCGATGGGGCGCCGTGGCACGCCCGAGGAGCAGGCCGGGGCCATCCTGTTCTTGCTCTCGGATCTGGCTGGCTATGTCACCGGTCAGACGCTGCTGGTCGACGGCGGGCTCAACCTGCGGTGGACGCACCTGGGAGCGGACAACACGTCACTCTTCTTGAAAGACGAGGCCTTCCGCGAACAGATCAGCCGGATCTGAGAGGAAAACAGATGACCCACACCGAATCCGACCTCGACGCGGCGATCGAGATCGACGCCGTACCCGACGATTCGACGGGCGAGATCGCCGAAGACCTGTCCACGTCGGTGACCATTCCGGTGGACGCCTACATCTCGCCGGAGTACGCACGCAACGAGCGAGACCGGTTGTGGCGCAAGGTCTGGCAGCAGGTCGGCCGGGTCGAGGAGATCCCCGAGATCGGCAGCTACCTGACATACGACATCCTGGACGACTCGATCATCGTCGTTCGGACGGGGCTCGATGAGTTTGTGGCCCACCACAACGTCTGCATGCACCGCGGGCGCAAGCTGATCGACAACCCCGAGGGCGCCAAGAATGCCACCGGCCGGGCGCGCAAGTCGTTCGTCTGCGGCTTCCACGGCTGGACCTACGGTCTGGACGGGACCTGCACCCACATCCGGGAGCAGGACGACTGGCAGGGCAAGCTCACCCCGGGCAACACGCATCTGGCCCCCGTTCAGGTGGACACCTGGGGCGGTTGGCTTTTCATCAACATGGACCCGCACTGCGAACCGCTGGCCGACTACCTGTTCCCGGCGGCCAAGATCCTCGATCCGTTCGGTCTGGAGAACATGCGCTTCAAGTGGCGCAAGTGGCTGTACTTCGACTGCAACTGGAAAGTCGCGATGGAGGCCTTCAACGAGACCTACCACGTGTTCACCACCCACCCGGAATTCAACAAGTTCGGCGAGTTCAAGGGCTGGGCCAAGGCGCAGGGCAAGCACAGCAACATCGGCTACGACGCGCCGAAAGGCATGGACGAGACCAAGTCCAAGATCCGGCTGGGCACCGGTGATCCCCGCATCTCCACCGCCGAGATGCAGGTGTACACCATGGAGGAGACCAACGCGACGACCACCAAGACACTGGTCAACGCCGCCAAACGCCTCGTCGACGAACTCCCCGAGGGCACGCCGGCCGACGAGGTGCTGGCGCACTGGCTGGCCTCCGCGCGCCGTGACGACGAAGCCCGCGGTGTGGTGTGGCCGGTCATCCCGCCCGACATCCTCGGCCAGAGCGGCACGGCGTGGCAGCTCTTCCCGAACTTCCAAGTCGGCCAGGGCCTGACCAGCGCACTGTGCTACAGCGCCCGCCCGGACCCGAGCTACAACCCGGACAAGTGCATCTTCGAGGTGGCCGTCTTCGAGCTGTACCCGAAAGGTGCGGAGCCGCAGACCGAATGGGCCTACACCCCGAAGGACTCGCCGAACTGGTTGTCGGTGCTTCCCCAGGACTTCTCCAATATGGCTGCGGTTCAACAGGGCATGAAGTCGGCCGGATTCCCCGGCACCCTGCCCAACCCGTACCGCGAGCGCAGCACCGTCAATCTGCACCACCAACTGTCCAAGTACATGGACGCCGGCGAACCTCAAGATATTTAGCGATGTGTGCACGTTTCGTCACGCCCAGCGTTACGGAACGTGCACAAATCACCCCAGCAAGGAGACGATTATGAAGGTAAATCTCGGTACGGGAGCGCAGAACTCGCACGACTGGGACCGCGTCCTGGCAGGCGATTTCAGCACGCCGCCCGCGACGCCGGACTACACGTGCGTCCAGGCCGCACTGGCGCTCGGCGATCTCGCCGAACCACTCGGCTTCGACGGCATCTGGTTCCCCGAGCACCAGGGCACGCCATACGGTATGACGCCCAACCCGATTCAGGCGCTGACCTACTTCGCCGCGCGCACCGAACGCGTCAGCCTGGGCACCTTCGTGGCGGTCGCGCCGTGGTGGAACCCGGTGCGATTGGCGCATCAGATCGCGTACCTCGACATCCTCTCCAACGGGCGCTACAACACCATCGGTATCGGGCGTGGCGTGTCCAAGGCCGAGTTCGACGCCGTCGGTGTGCCCCGCGAGGAGAGCAGGCAGCGTTTCAACGAGACGCTCGACATCCTCGAACTGGCCTTCTCCGGCGAGCGTTTCTCCTATGACGGCGAGATCTTCAGCTTCCCCGAGATGTCGCTGCGCCCCGAGCCCATCAGCAAGGATCTGTTCTCCCGGATCTACAGCTCGTCCTCGACCGCAGAGTCGCTGGAGATCCTGTCGCGGCGCGGCATGGTGCCGCTGTTTGTCGGCAACAAGCCGATCTGGGATGCAGGCGAAGAGGTCCGCAAGGTCAACACCTTCCGCGCGGAGGAGGGCTTCGAACCCTGTCAGCCCAAGAACGTGATGTTCATGTACGTCACGGAAAAAGAAGACGAGAAGCTGGCCGCGCTGACCGAGCAGTGGATCTGGACGGCCAACCGGGACGTCAACGTGCACTACGGGTTCGCCGATGCCTCGAACTTCAAGGGCGTCAAGGGGTATGAGGCCTACGCGGCCCGCGAGGCGACCGCCACCGCAGTGCTCGCCTCGTCTGTGACCGGCGACCAGAAGAAGGGTGGGCCGCCCGGATACCACGCCTCCAACCTGCTGATCGGGACGCCCGAGGTGGTGTTCGAGAAGCTCAAAGCCGCGCAGGAAGCGTGCTCGTTCTCTGAGGTGACCATCGTTCCGCAGTTCGGCACCATGCCGTACGAGGATGCGTTCGAGAGCACCAAGCTGTTCGCACGGGAGGTGCTGCCCGCCGTGCACGAACTCGCGGCTCCGCTGCACGCCGCCGCGCTGCCGGAGAACGCGATCGTATGACCGACGTGAACACCTGCGGGCCCACCGATACCCCGACCGATATCGACATCCCCGCCATCCGGGAGAAGTACGCGCAGGAGCGCGCCAAGCGTCTGCGACCCGAGGGTGCCGACCAGTATCTGGAGCTTGAAGGCGATTTCGCCGATTTCTACGAAGTGGACCCGTACACGACGGCGACGGAGCGGGACCCGATCGCCGAGAACGTGGACGTCGTCATTCTCGGCGGCGGCTTCGCGGGGCTACTGGCCGGGGCGCATCTGAAGAAGGCCGGCGTCGAAGGCATCCGCGTCATCGAGATGGCCGGCGACTTCGGTGGTGTGTGGTACTGGAACCGGTTCCCCGGAATCCAGTGTGACAACGACGCTTACTGCTACATCCCGCTGCTCGAAGAACTCGATTTCATGCCGTCCAAGAAGTTCGCCGACGGAGCCGAGATCTTCCAGCACTGCCGCAACATCGGCAAGCACTTCGGCCTCTACGACGGCGCACTGTTCTCCACCCAGGTGCGCGACATGCGGTGGGAGGACGAGACGCAGCGCTGGCAGATCACCACCGACCGGGGCGACGACATCCGGGCCCGTTTCGTGGTGATGGCACAGGGGTCCTACAACCGCCCGAAACTGCCCGGGATCCCCGGCATCAAAGATTTCGCGGGCCACGTGTTCCATTCCGCGCGCTGGGATTACGACTACACCGGCGGTGACGCCGACGGCGGCCTGCACAAATTGGCGGACAAGCGCGTCGCGCTGGTCGGCACCGGAGCCACCGGCATCCAGCTGGTACCGCACCTCGGCCGCGATGCCCAGCAGGTCTTCGTATTCCAGCGGACGCCGTCGTCGGTCGACGAGCGTTCCAACCCACTCACCGACTCCGCGTGGGCCGCAACCCTGCAGCCCGGGTGGCAGGAAGAGCGAAAGCGCAACTTCCACAATTGGTCGCCGTTCGTCGGCGTGGTGTTCGGTGAGCCGGATCTGGTCTGCGACTTCTGGACTGAGCTCGGCCGCAACCTGACCGCCCGCATCGCGGGCAGCGATGATCCCGCGTCGGTGACCATCGAGCAGATCATGGCCTTCCGGGAAGAGGAAGACTACAAGATCATGGAGCGACTGCGCCGCCGCGTCGCCGCGATCGTCGAGGACCCGGACACCGCCGAAGCGCTCAAGCCGTACTACCGCTTCATGTGCAAGAGGCCGTCCTCCAGCGAGCACTATCTGGCGTCGTTCAATCGCCCCAATGTGACGCTCGTCGACGTGGCGGCGTCCAAGGGCGTGGAGAGACTGACCGAGAAGGGGATCGTCGCCAACGGTGTCGAATACGAGGTCGACTGCGTGATCTTCGCGAGCGGCTTCGAGATCTCCACCGAGATCAGCCGTCGATTCGCGGTGGACAGCATCGTGGGCCGCGACGGGGTGTCCCTGTTCGACCACTGGCAGAACGACTACAAGACGCTGCACGGCATGACCAGCCGCGGTTTCCCGAACCAGTTCTTCATGGGGTTCATCCAGGGCGGCGTATCGGCCAACACCACGGCGATGTTCGAACAGCAGGCCAAGCACATCTCCTACCTGATTGCCGAGGCTCAGAAACGCGGCGCCAGTACCGTCGAGCCCAGCCAGGACGGGCAGGACGCCTGGGTCTCGACGGTCCGCGGCTTGGCGATGGACAACTCGGCATTCGAACTCTCCTGCACGCCTGGCTATTACAACAACGAGGGACGCGGCGGCGCGGAACGGAACGGGTCGTTCCTCGGCGATTTCTACTCGCCCGGGTTCTACGCCTTCGATGATCTGCTCGCCGACTGGCGGGCCGAGGGCAACCTCGACGGACTGGAGCTGCAGCCATGACCACCGCGACTGTGCTCGACACCCGGGACATCAAGCCCCGCATCGGCACCGAGATACGCGCCGATAAGGCCGCACTGCTCTCCGGCGAGCATTCCGGGACCATCCGGGAACTGCTGGAACAGCGTGGCGTGCTGGTGTTCCCCCAGATCGGTTTCACCGACGATGAGCAGATCGCCTTCACCGAGACACTCGGAACCTTTGCGGCCGAACACTTCGGCGAGAAGCTGTACAAGGTGTCCCTGGACACCGAGGTGAACAAGCAGGCCGACTATCTCAAGGGATCCCTGTACTGGCATATCGACGGCACCATGAACGAGGTGCCGATCCTGGCCTCGCTGCTGCAGAGCGTGGCGCTGGGCAATCCGGACGAGGGTGACACCGAGTTCTGCAACACCTACGCCGCCTACGACGATCTGTCGGACGCGGACAAGGCGGAGATCGAGGACCTGCGCGCGATGCACTCGGCGTGGAACACGTTGTTCTACTACGACCCGGAGCCCACTGCCAAGACCCTGCGCCGGATGATGGCCATCGGGGATCGGGAGCTGCCCCTGGTGTGGACGCACAAGTCCGGCCGCAAGTCCCTGGTGCTGGGTGCCACGGCTCGTCACATCGTCGACATCGATTTCAAGAGAAGCGCCGAACTGCTGGTGCACCTGCGTGATTGGGCCACCCAGCCGGATTTCACCTATCGGCACAAGTGGACCGTCGGCGACCTGGTGATCTGGGACAACACCGGCACCATGCACCGCGCCACCCCGTATGACCCGAGTTCGGGGCGGCTGTTGCAGCGCACCAAGCTCGAGGGTGAGGAACCGTTCGCTTGAGTCTGAACTTCGATGGGCGTGTCGCCGTCATCACCGGGGCCGGACGCGGGCTCGGCCGGGAGTATGCGCTGCTGCTCGCTGCTCGTGGTGCCGCCGTGGTGGTCAACGACCCCGGCGGCAGCCTCACCGGTGACGGCTCCGACGCCGGTCCCGCGCAGCAGGTCGTCGACGAGATCCGCGCTGCGGGTGGGCAAGCCGAGGTCAGTACCGACTCGGTGGCCACCCCCGAAGGGGGCCGTGCCATCGTCGAGACCGCGATGCAACGGTTCGGCCGGGTCGACATTCTGATCCACAATGCCGGGACGGTGCGGCGCGGGTCATTGAAGGATCTGAGCTACGAGGATTTCGAGGCGGTTCTGGATGTGCACCTGCGCGGTGCATTTCACGTTGTCCGCCCGGCATTTCCGGTGATGTGCGCCGCCGGCTACGGGCGCATTGTGCTCACCTCGTCCATCGGTGGCCTCTACGGCAACCACAATGTGGCCAACTACGGTGTCGCCAAGGCCGGGCTGATCGGACTGTCCAATGTCGCGGCGCTCGAGGGTGCCGAACACGACGTCCGGTGCAATGTGATCGTCCCGAGCGCGGTCACCCGGATGGCCGAGGGTATCGACACGTCGGCATACCCACCCATGGGTCCCGAACTGGTGGCACCTGCCGTCGGCTGGCTCGCCCACGAAACCTGCTCTGTGACAGGCGAGATGCTGATTGCCATCGGTGGCAGGGTGGCCAGGGCGGTCATCGCCGAGACCCCGGGGGTGTACAGGCCGTCGTGGACCATCGAGGACGTCGCCGACAATATCGACGGAATCCGCGACACCGCGGAACCGGTGATCTTTCCCGTGGTGCCCGATGCCCACACCGACCACATCCGCTACAGCTTCGAGAAGGCACACCATGGTTGATGGACCGCTGGACGGGGTGCGGGTCGTCGACCTCACCGCCATGGTGATGGGTCCCTACTGCACCCAGATCATGGCCGACATGGGCGCCGACGTGATCAAAGTCGAACCACCACAGGGGGATAACACCCGATTCATCTCGGTGGGACCGTCGCCGGGGATGAGCGGGGTGTTCGTCAACGTCAACCGCGGCAAACGGGCGATCGTGCTGGATCTGCAGACCGAGGCGGGCAAGGCGGCGCTGCGCGGACTGATCGAGACCGCCGACGTGTTCATCCACTCGATGCGGGCCAAGGCGATCGCCAAGCTCGGATTCGGGTACGACGACGTCGTCGCGCTGAACCCGTCCGTCGTCTACACCAACTGCTACGGGTACGGGCGCCGAGGGCCGGACGCGGACCGGCCCGCCTACGACGACACCATCCAGGCCGAGTGCGGATTGCCTGCAGTGCAACAACAGTTGACCGGTGAGGCCAGTTACGTCGGCACCATCATGGCCGACAAGGTTGCCGGGCTGACCGCGTTGTACGCCACCATGATGGCGCTGTTCCACCGCGAACGCACCGGGGAAGGCCAGGAGGTGGAGGTCAGCATGTTCGAGACGATGGCCTCCTTCATGCTGGTCGAACACGCGAACGGGGCGATGTTCTCACCCCCGCTCGGGCCTGCCGTCTATCCGCGTACGGTGGCCCCCAACCGGCGGCCGTACGAAACCAAGGACGGCCAGATAGCGGCGCTGATCTACAACGACAAGCACTGGCGTGGATTCATCGACCGCGTGCAGCCGGCTTGGAACACAGTGGAATTCGACACCCTGGAGCAACGGGCCCGCCAGATCGACACGGTGTACGGGCTGGTGGCGCAGACGCTGAAGGAACGCACCACCGACGAATGGCTGGGCCTGTTCCGGGAGTTGGAGATCCCCGCCGCGCCGATCAACACCCCGGACGCACTGTTCGACGACCCGCACCTCAATGCGGTCGGCCTGTTCGAGACGGTGGACACCCCGCACGGCCCGGTGCGCTTTCCCGGTGTCCCGACCTGGTTTTCACGCACCCCGGGTCGGGTGCGCGGCTACGCGCCGGAACTGGGCGCCGACACCGAGTCGGTCTTGGCCGAGCTCGCAGCGGTGACCCTTCGGGCCACGGCACCGCCTGCGTGAGGCATCGCCCTTGCATGTGAGCGCGAAACGGCGCTCAACGTGCCGCGTGCGGTCGGCGTTACCTCTGTCCCCAGAGGCCCACGCCCCACACCGTCACCGAAGTCCTGGCACACCAACTGTCACCGATGTCCCGATCCAGAACTGTCACCCATGTCCTGGCTACATCACACTTGCGGACGGTGCGCTATGCGCGTAAGATCGAACACACGTTCGAATGAAATGCGCTCCCGATTGGATATGCGGGAGATTTGCCCGCGACGGTGTCGCTGAGAGGTTCGATGGTCCTTTCTGGACTGATCGAGCCAATTCGCCTTTTCTTGGCCCGAAATCTGCCCGCATGCACCTTCTTCGAGAGGTTGGGTATCTGGCATGGACGCCACCCATTTCGACACCTTCGTCAACGCGCTCATCGATGACCTGGCCCCGATGCCCGCGCCCACCGAGGATGCCGATCGCACGCTGTTTCATCTGCTCGACTGTCCCCGACGGGTGGTCGACGAACAGGCTCTACTCGCGGTACTGGCAGTCGCGGTCACCGCCCGGAATCTGTTCGATCACGTGATCGCCCAAGCAACCGCGGCCGCCGAGCGGCTCGGGATTCCGGGCCGCCGACACCTGCGCTCAGGAACCGATCTCCTGACCGGCCTGGGTGTGGCCCCCGGCGCGGCGACGCGGGCGGCACGGGTCGGGCGAGCCGCGCACACAATGCCGGCCGTCACCCAGGTGCAGCGTCTGGGTGGGCTCGGCATCGAATTCGCTGATGCTGTCGGTAAGGGCGTCATGCACATCGGTAGTCGAGTCGCGTTGTCCGATGACGATAGGGCGAAGGTGGTCACGAAACTGATGGTCCAGGCCACGCCCGCGGACGTCAGTAAGAAAGCCCGGGAGATCGCCATCGACCAAGTCTCGGCACGACTGGCGAGCGAGCGGACAGTTCCCGTCGCGGAAGACAGTGACCTCAATGAGATGACACTGGTGCAGAACGATGAGGGGCGGGTCAGCGCCACCCTCGATCTCGATGTCCTGACCGGTGAGGAACTGTTCGCAGCATTGGATCCGCTGTGCCGGCCCGTACCGCTGCCGGATGGTTCACCGGACCCACGATCGACGGGCAAACGCCGCGCGGACGCGTTCGGTCAAATGGTGCGCAGCTATCTGTCGAGCTCGAGTCGTCCGACCTCCGGTGGCGTGCTGCCGCACGTCACCCTGGTCCGGCCGGCCGCTGCAACGCCGGCAGGAGCGGGCGGGGACGGGTTCGTGGACTTTCTCGGTTTCACCGGGCCGGTCAGCACCACGACCGCCGACCTCATCACCTGTGACAGCTCGACTGGGCTGGTGATCGTCGATGACGCCGGCGCGCCACTGGACGTCGGACGCAGCGAGCGGCTTTTCCCGCCCAAGATTCGAAAAGCGTTGGCGGCACGCGACCGTGGGTGCGCCTTCCCCGGCTGCGGGAGACCGGTGTCGTGGTGCGACGCCCACCACATCGAGCCGTGGGGCGCCGGCGGCAACACCGGCGTCGACAATGGCGTGCTGTTCTGCCGGTGCCACCACACCGTGATCCACCACAGTGGCTGGCGGGTCTACCTGGGGCCTGACCGGCACCCCTGGTTCATCCCGCCGCATGATCCGGCCGGTCCTGAACCGCACCACCTGAAGTCGCACGCCCGACGTAGCATGACCGATTTGCACGCCGCGGCGTGACCGAGCCTGTTGAACCTTGACAATTACACAGTGAAGGTCTTGGCCAACCGGTCGGTGAGGATGGCAGCGAAGCGCGCCGGATCATCGAGGGTCCCGCCCTCGGCGAGAAGGGCTGTGCCATAGATCAACTCGGCCGTATCGCTGAGCCCGTCCTGCGACGCCGCCAACGCATCCCTCAGACCCGTCACGAGAGTGTGATCGGGGTTGAGTTCCAGGATGCGCTTGCCGACCGGCACTTCCTGACCCGATGCCCGGTACATGCGCGCAAGTTGCGGCGTGATGCCGAAGCTGTCGGTGATCAGGCAGGCCGGTGAAGACGTCAGTCGGGTCGACAGCCGGACCTCCTTGACGTGCTCGTCCAGCGTCTCCTGCAGCCAGGTGAGCAGTTCGGCGAAGTCCGGGCGGTCGGAGTCGGAAGCCGATCCGTCCTTGGACCCGAGGTCGACCTCGCCCTTGGCGACCGACTGCAGCGCCTTGCCGTCGAACTCCGGTACCGACTCGACCCATACTTCGTCGACCGGATCGGTGAGTAGCAACACCTCGTAACCCTTGGCCTTGAACGCCTCCAGGTGCGGTGACTTCTCCAGCAACTGGCGCGATTCGCCGGTGGCGTAGAAGATCTGCTCCTGGTCGTCCTTCATCCGCCCGACATAGTCGGTCAGGGTCGTCGTGTCATGGAGAGTCGACGCGAACGACGACAGCTTCAGCACTGTGTCGCGATTGTCGGTGTCGGAGAGCAGGCCCTCCTTGAACGCGCGGCCGAACTGCGCCCAGAACGTCGCGTAACCGTCGGGGCGGTTCGTCTGCAGGTCCTTGATCGCCGAGAGCACCTTCTTGGTCAGGCTGCGGCGGATGACCTTGATCTGGCGGTCCTGCTGCAGGATCTCCCGAGATACGTTGAGCGACAGATCCTGTGCGTCGACGACACCCTTGACGAACCGCAGGTACTCCGGCACCAGCTCATCACAGTCGCCCATGATGAAGACACGCTTGACGTACAGCTGCACGCCGGTGTGCCCATCGCGATTGAACAGGTCGAACGGGGCCTGCGACGGGATGAAGAGCAGCGCCTGGTATTCAAAGGTGCCCTCGGCCTTCATCGCGATGACGTCGAGCGGCTCGTCCCATGCGTGCGAGATGTGCCGGTAGAACTCCGCGTACTCCTCATCGGAGACCTCGCTCTTGGGCTTGGCCCACAGCGCGGTACGCGAGTTGAGCGTCTCTGTCTCCACGGTGGTGGTCGGCGCCGTGCCTTCTTCGGCGTCCTCCGGTGCCGGGACGGTCTTCTCGACCTCCATCCGGATCGGCCAGGAGATGAAGTCGGAGTACTTCTTGATCAATTCCCTGATCTTCCAGGGCGACGTGTAGTCGTGCAGCGAGTCCTCGGTGTCTTCGGGCTTGAGGTGCAACGTGACCGAGGTGCCTTGCGGGGCACCCTCTACCGCCGCGATCGTGTAGGTGCCGTCGCCACTGGATTCCCAACGGGTGGCGGTGCTCTCGCCGGCCTTGCGGGTCAGCAGCACCACCGAGTCGGCGACCATGAACGTCGAGTAGAAGCCGATACCGAACTGGCCGATCAGATCTTCGGCATCGCCGGCCTGTTGCGCCTCGCTCAGCTTGCGGCGCAGCTCGCCGGTACCGGACTTGGCGAGCGTGCCGATCAGGTCGACCACCTCGTCGCGCGTCATGCCGATGCCGTTGTCGCGGATCGTCAGCGTTCGGGCGCTGTTGTCGACCTCTATGTCGATGTGCAGGTCGGACGTGTCGACGTCCAGGTCCTTGTCCTGGTAGGCCGCCAACCGCAGCTTGTCCAGTGCATCGGAGGCATTGGAGATCAGCTCCCGCAGGAACGAGTCCTTGTTGGAGTAGATGGAGTGCACCATCAACTGCAGCAGCTGACGCGCCTCTGCCTGGAATTCCCGATGTTCGACCTGCTCAGTCACGCAGCCATCCTAAGACGCCGGCGGTCAGCCGAATTGCACCCCCTGAGCGAGCGGCAGATCGGACGAGTAGTTGACGGTGTTGGTGGCCCGGCGCATGTAGGCCCGCCACGAATCCGAGCCCGATTCACGGCCGCCGCCGGTCTGCTTCTCCCCGCCGAACGCGCCGCCGATCTCCGCACCCGAGGTGCCGATGTTGACGTTGGCGATACCGCAGTCCGAGCCGTCGGCGGCCATGAAGCGCTCCGCCTCCCGGATGTCGGTGGTGAAGATCGCCGACGAAAGGCCCTGCGGCACCTCATTGTTCAGGGCGATCGCCTCGTCCAGTGTGTCGTAGGTCAGCACATACAGGATGGGAGCGAAGGTTTCGTCGTGCACCACCGCGGTCTGCGCAGGCATCCGCACCACCGCCGGACGGACGTAGTACGAGCCCTCGCCGGCCGAGTCTCCGAAGTCGACGCGGTCACCGCCGACCACCTCGCCGCCGTCGGCGCGGGCCTGCTCCAACGCTCCCACCATGTCGCGATAGGCGCGTTCGTGCACCAGTGGGCCGACCAACGTGCCGTCGGCCGCGGGATTGCCGACCGGCAGGCTGCGGTAGGCGGCCGTGATCCGGGTGACCAGTTCGTCGACGACCGAGCGATGCGCGATGACCCGGCGCAGGGTGGTGCAGCGCTGCCCTGCGGTGCCCGCGGCGGAGAACACGATGCCGCGCAGCGCGAGGTCGAGATCGGCCGACGGCGTGACGATGGCGGCGTTGTTCCCGCCCAACTCGAGCAAGGCCTTGCCGAACCGCTGCGCGACGCGTGGGCCGACCTCCCGGCCCATCCGCACCGAGCCAGTGGCGCTCACCAGCGCGACCCGGGTGTCGTCGACCAGGAGTTCGCCGATCTCCCGGCCGCCCTGGATGAGTCGTGAGATATGCGCCGGGGCACCCACGTCGGAGGCGGCCCGTTCGATCAACGCCTGACAGGCCACCGCGGTCAGTGGTGTCAGCTCCGAGGGCTTCCAGACCACGGTGTCCCCGCAGACCAGGGCGACGGCGGTGTTCCAGGCCCAGACGGCCACCGGGAAGTTGAACGCGGTGACCACGCCGACCACCCCGAGCGGATGCCACGTCTCCATCAACCGGTGCCCCGGCCGTTCGGAGGCGATGGTCTTGCCGTAGAGCTGCCGGGACAGTCCGACGGCGAACTGGCAGATGTCGATCATCTCCTGCACCTCGCCGAGCGCCTCGGAGGTGATCTTGCCGGCCTCGACGGTCACCAGGGTGGCCAGGTCGGCCTTGTGTTCGATGAGCAGTTCACCGAGCCGCGCCACCACCTGGCCGCGGACCGGGGCCGGCGTGGTGCGCCACGTCGCGAATGCCTCGGCGGCCTGACCTATCGCAGTCCGAGCCTCGGCGGCAGACTGTTCGGCGACGGTGAACAGGACGTCACCGGTGATCGGAGTGCTTGCAGGCAGCCCGGTTTCGGATTCGGTGAAGTCTGCGCCGATGGCCTGCAGCGCCAGGCGCACCTGGTCACGAAGCTCCCCGGCGGTGGGCAGGGTGGAGTGCATGGTGGTCATGATGCCGCCTTCTCGTAGAGGTCGTAAGGGTCGTGGATGTGGTGGCCGATGGCCCCGGCCATCCAGTCGAGGCTGTAGTGGGCCGCGTCACCGCTGCCGATCTGGGCGTCGCCGTCGAGGTTGGATCGGAAGATGCCCGCCGCCGAGGCGGGCAGGAAGTCCTCGTAGACAACCGGTTTGGCCGGATCGCCACCGACGTAGTACGCCAGTCCGTCCGCTGCCATCTCGGCGTCGGTGGCCGGGAAGTGGTCTGCCCAACGGCCCGGATCGGTCATGGCGGCGTCGTAGCGTGCGCGGCCGAGCGGTGTGAGGGCCACCCCGCGGGCCTCGACCTCGCCGAATCGAACCCGCAGCGAGCCGTCGAACTCCGCGCCGTCGCGGCCGCGAAACCGCCGGGGCTCGGCCAGTGCGCGGAAGGACGTCTGCCGCAACAGCACGGCCGGTCCGTCGGTGCGCGGCGGTCCCTGGATCGCGTCGATCATGGCGATGCCGCGCGCGGACATCCGCCGATATAGTTCGTCGATGTCGAGGACCCGTGGGGTGAGGTGGTTGACGTGGGTGGTGGTGACACCGGCGATGTCGGCGGCCACGGCGGACACCGCACTCAACTCGTCGTACCAGGCCTTGTCGATGGCGGCGCGCGACAGCGCGAATGCCGCGGTGGCGCGGGCCACGAAGTCGCCGGCCAGGTCGTCGGGCGCACCACCGGCGGCAGCGATGCGCCGGGCGTCGGCGATCAACGCGGGGTCGAACAACTGCCGCTGCGCCACAAATCGGTTGACCCTGTCGCCCAGGTCGGGGTTGAAGAACCGGACGTCGGCAGTGGCCAGCATCGAGGTGAACACCCGAAAGGGGTTACGCTCCAGCTCTTCTGAATCGATGGGGCGAAAGGCGGTCGACACCACCGGCACCGGTGAGGCGGCCTCGCGCAGATCGTAGTAGCCGACGGGGTACATCCCGAACGCGGCGAAAAGATCGGCTACATCGGCCATTTCGGCCGGGTTGCCGACCCGGATGGCGCCGTGCCGCTCGGCGGTGACGCGATCGAGGGATCCCAGCCGTCCGTCACCCGCGCAGTCCCGGTTCACCTCGCCGCTGACCTGTACCAGGGTGGTGTATGCGGGGACCTCGGTGCCATACATCTGCGACAGGGCCGCGGCGAATGCGGCGCGCAACTGCCACATCTCGATCACGAGAGGTAGTCTCCGGCCATGGCCGATGCCGACCACCTCGACGATATCGACCGGGCGCTGGTGCGTGACCTCATCGCCGACGGGCGGGCGACGCTCGCGCACCTGGCAGCCACGGCGGGGCTGTCGGTGTCCGCCGTGCAGGCCCGGGTGCGGCGACTGGAGGCGCGCGGCGTGGTCACCGGGTACGCGGCGCGCATCGATCCCGAAGCGGTCGGCAACATGCTGTCGGCGTTCGTGGCCATCACCCCCCTCGATCCTTCTCAACCCGATGATGCGCCCGCGCGCCTGGAACACATCCCCGAGATCGCATCGTGCCATTCGGTCGCGGGCGACGAGAGCTACATCCTGCTTGTGCGGGTCGGGTCGCCGCGCGGGCTGGAGGATCTGCTGCAACGGATCCGGACAGCCGCCAACGTTCGCACTCGCAGCACGATCATCCTACAAACATTTTACGAAGGACGCGAATTTCTACCGTAAATATTCCGGTCTGCAATAGCTGAAACCGTAAAGATCGCGTTAGGATGGCCAGCATGACTGCTGTCCTGCCCGACCGTGACGTGACCCTCGCCGCTGCCGAGGTACCCGCCGTCCTGAGCCGCAGCATCCTGGCCGACGGTTTCGACTTCGTCCTCGACACCGAACGTTCGCAGGGTTCCTACCTGGTCGACGCCCGCACCGGCGACCGCTACCTGGACATGTTCACGTTCTTCGCGTCCTCGGCGCTGGGGATGAACCACCCGGCGCTGACAACTCCGGAATCCCGTGCCGAGCTGGGCGCCATCGCGGTGAACAAGCCGAGCAACTCCGACATCTACACGGTGACCATGGCGCGGTTCGTCGACGCCTTCACCCGGGTGCTCGGCGACCCGGCCCTGCCGCACCTGTTCTTCATCGACGGGGGGGCGCTCGCCGTGGAGAACGCGCTGAAAGTGGCGTTCGACTGGAAGAGCCGTCGTAACGAGTCGCTGGGACTGACCGCGGCGGGTACCCGCGTCCTGCATCTGCGCGGTGCCTTCCATGGCCGCAGTGGCTACACGATGTCGCTGACCAACACCGATCCCAACAAGGTCGCGCGCTTCCCGCAGTTCGACTGGCCGCGTATCGACGCGCCCTACCTGCGACCCGGCGCGGACCCCGCTGCGCTGGAGGCGGAATCGCTACGGCAGGCCCGCGCGGCCTTCGAGGCGCACCCGCACGACATCGCATGTTTCATCGCCGAACCGATCCAGGGTGAGGGTGGCGACAGGCATATCCGTCCCGAATTCTTCGTCGCCATGCGGGAACTGTGTGGCGAGTTCGACGCGCTGCTCGTGTTCGACGAGGTGCAGACCGGCTGCGGGATGACCGGTTCCGCCTGGGCCTACCAGCAGTTGGGCGTCCTTCCGGACGTGGTGGCGTTCGGCAAGAAGACGCAGGTATGCGGGGTGATGGCCGGCGGCCGGGTCGACGAGGTGCCCGACAACGTGTTCGCGGTGAGCTCGCGGATCAACTCGACCTGGGGTGGCAACCTCACCGATATGGTCCGGGCCCGGCGCATTCTCGAAGTCATCGAATCCGACGACCTGATGCACAACGCCCGCCTGTTGGGCGGCCATCTGCTGGACCGGTTGCGGGACCTGGCAACCGAATTCCGCGACCAGGTGCGCGATCCGCGCGGCCGCGGCCTGATGTGCGCGTTCAGCATGCCGACTGCATACGCACGCGATGAGCTGGTGCGCCGGCTGTGGGACCGGCACGTCATCATGCTGCCCAGTGGGGTGGACTCGGTACGGTTCCGGCCGGCGCTGACGGTCTCCCGCGACGAGCTCGATGCCGCGGTCGACGCTGTGCGGGACGTATTGGGTGCGATGCAGTCACTCTGAGTCGTCGACGACGAGACCGCGGATCACCGATCTGAGCCCGCGCAGTTCAGAGCCGCCGACCAGGGTGCAGCCGTGCTGTTCGGCGAGTCTGCGTGCGGCCGGGGTGAAATCGTGGTTGGTGACCACCAGGGTGCGACTGCAGTCGTGCATCGGCGCCCCGGCGACCACCTCCTGCACCGCGCCAGCGCCCACCGGCCGGGACCGTCGCTTACATTGGACGGCAAGACGATTCGGTCGTTTGCCGACGATCAGGTCGACACCCCAGTCGCCGGTCACCGGTGTCATCATCACCGGATGGCCTCCGGTGCGGGCGATTCGGGCCACGTAGTCCTCGAACTCGGTGCCCGACATGTCAGCGATCGGGTCTTCGCGTGGCGACGGTGTGCGCAGCCCGCGCAGGGCGCCGAGCAGGAAATGCGGTGCCATCACGGCAACGGCGGCAGCGGCCAGTGACCATGGCACTCCCGCGCCGAGTAGATATGTCGTGATACCGGCGGCCAGCGCCAGTACCGTGTAGATCCGCACCCTCACGCCCGAAGCGTAACCGCGGAACCCGACAAATCCGCTGGGTCAGCCCTGCAGACGCCGCCATACCCGCGCCGGCGTCATCGGCAACCGGTACATCCGCGCCCCACACGCCCGGGCGATGGCGTTGGCCAACGCCGGCGCCACCGGGTTGTACGGCGACTCGCTCATCGACTTCGCGCCGAGCGGGCCGAGTTTGTCGTAGGTGTCCGCGAAGTAGACCTCGGTCACCGGAAGGTCGGCGAGTTGCGGAATGTGATAGTTGCGCAGCGTTGTGGTGGTCACCTTGCCGCGCGCATCGACCCGGATCTCCTCGAACAGGGCGGTGCCGATGGCCTGCGCCACCCCGCCTTCCACCTGGCCCCGGCACTGCTCGGGATTCATCACCACCCCGGCGTCGGCGGCCTGGATCGACTGCAGGATCCGCACCTCGCCCGTCTCGATGTTCACCGCCACCCGGAAGCCGTGCACGTTGAACGCCACCGATCGCGGGGTGCCCTCGTGCCGGCCATGGCCGACCAACGGGCGTTGGGCGGCACCGGATTCGAGTGCCTGGCGGAGCTCACGGCACGCCGACTGCACGGCCAGTCCCGCGACCACGGTGCCCGCCGACCCGAACGCGCCGGTGTCGTAGGCGGTGACGTCGGTGTCGGATTGCCGCAGCCGCAGCCGGTCGGTGGGCACACCGAGAGCCTCGGCCGCCAGGCTCAGGTGCACCGTCGATGTGCCGTTGCCGAATTCGGCGGTTCCGACCGACAGCGTGTAGATGCCGTCGGCGTCCAGGGACACCGAGGCATCGGAGTAGTGGCCCCGCGGGGGGATGGTCGCGATCATCGCCACCGCCATGCCCTCGCCGATGCGCCACTGCGGGCCGTCCGGCGGTTCGGCTCCGTTGCCGCGGGCCAGAGCCGCCTCGGTGAGGTCCAGGCACTGGTCCAGGCCGTAGCTGCCGAACGTCAGATCGTCCTCGGCCACATGCGAATCGACGAACGCATCACCGGGCACGATGACATTTCGGCGGCGCAGGTCGAACGGATCGATCCCCAGGCGGGCCGCCAATTCGTCGAGCGCGGACTCCACGGCGAAGATCACCTGTCCGAGGCCGTACCCACGGAAGGCACCGGACGGCAGGTTGTTGGTGTACACGGCCTGGGCGTCGACCCGCTTGTTCGGGCAGCGGTACACGGCCATCGATTCCCCGCAGCCGTGGAACATGACCCCGGGGCTGTGGTTGCCGTACGCACCGGCATCCATCAGCACGTCGATGGCCATGGCGGTGAGGACGCCGTCGGCGCCCGCGGCCACGGTGGCCGCCACCTGGTAAGGGTGCCGGCAGGGCGCGGCGATGAATTCGTCTGTGCGGCTGAACTCGTAGCGCACCGGTCGCCTCAGGCGCAGCACCGCCAGCGCCACCACGTCCTCGGTCAGCATCTCCTGCTTCCCGCCGAAGCCGCCGCCCACCCGGCGGGTGAACACCCGTACCTGCGACGGGTCGAGACCGAACACGTGGCACAGTTCGTCGCGCACCAGGAACGGCACCTGCGAGCTGGTGCGGACGACCAGCCGGCCCGCCTCGTCGACCCAGCCGGTGCTGCCATGGGTCTCCAGATGGCTGTGCTGGACGCGCTGGGTGGACCAGCGGCCACGCACCACGTCGCCCCCGGCGCGCTCGGCGTCGGCGACCCCGGCGCCTACATCACCGACACCGCCGTGTAATTCGGCGACGATGTTGCGCTGCGGGTCGGCGATCCGCGCGGACGAACCCTTGTCGCCGTGCACCAGCGGGGCGCCGGGTGCGCGGGCCAGGTCGGGGTCGAACACCGCCGGCAGTTCGGCGTATTCGACCGTGATGGCCCCGCAGGCCCGTTCGGCGGCGGCGACGCTGTCGGCCACCACGGCCGCGACGCGCTGACCGATGAAGCGCACGGTGTCGTCGAATACGAAGGTGTCGTCGGGGTCATCCGTGCGGTTCTCGTGCCGGGCGGTGGAGAACGCCACGGGCGGGCTGTCGGCATGGGTGAGGATCAGGTGCACACCCGGAACGCGTTGTGCAGCAGAGGTATCGACGGACACGATGCGGGCGTGAGCCACCGGGCTGCGCAGCACGGCCAGATGCAACAGACCCTCGGGTGTGTGATCCATGGTGTACTGCTCGGTCCCGGTGACGACGCGGCGTCCGGCCGGTGCGCCGGGGGAGTGCTCGCCGGTGTTGACGGTTCCGGCGAGGGCGTCGGTGATCGCCCGGTAGCCGGTGCACCGGCACAGATTTCCCTTGAGCGCCTGCGGCAGGTCGGTGCGCTGGTCCTCGGTGAGTGTCGAAGCGGTGGTGACCATCCCGGCCGTGCAGAAGCCGCACTGGAAGCCCGCGGCCTCCACGAACGCCCGCTGCACGGGATGGAGATCCTCTGGGGTGCCCAGCCCCGCGACGGTGGTGATCGCACGCCCGGCGGCCCGAAAGGCCGGGTATACGCACGAGTGCACCGCCGTGCCGTCGACCAGGACAGCGCAGGCGCCGCAATCGCCGCCGTCGCAACCCTTCTTCACCTCGAAATGGCCGTGGTCACGAAGATGGGACCGCAGGCACTGGCCGGGCCGCGGGTCGCCTTGGGCGGCTTGGCCGTTGATGATCACGGGGCAAGCTCCGCGGCCACCTGCTGGGCGAGCACCAGGGTCATGGCGGCCCGCCAGTCCGGGTCGCCGTGGGCATCATCGGTCCAGGCGTCGTCGGGGATCTGCGCGTGTGCCGCCCGCACGTGGTCGGGTCCGGGTAGCGCAGGGAAGTCGAAGGTGTACGGGCGCACCGTTGCGGCTGTCACCGACAGGACGAACCGGCCGTCGGTGTCCTGACGCCCGATGACCACCACGCCGGACCGGCCCAGGGGCGAGGGGGCCAGTTTGCGAAATGCGGTTTGCGCCTGCAGGGCGTGAGCGGGCAGGAACACCGATCGCACGATCTCGCCGGGGGCGAGCGCGTTGGTGGCCTCACCGGTGACGAATTCATCTACCGAACAGTGGTATTCGGTGCCGTCGGGCCGCCAGACCGTCACCGTTCCCGACAGCGCCGACACCATCGAGATCATCGCGCCGGCGGGGAATGCCAGGCAGAGGTTGCCGCCGATGGTGGCGGTGTGCCAGATCTTGAACGAGGCCAGCAGCGCGGTGCAGCATTGGTGCAGCAGTGGAACGCCGAGTTCGCGGGACAGCTGCGACACCTCGGCGACCGTGCAGGTGGCGGCCAACTCGACGCCGTCGTCGCGGCGGGTGACCGCCTGCCAGCCGAGGCAGGTGAGATCGACCAACCGGGTCAGGTAGGGCTGAGGTTCGGAGAACAGCCAGGTGCCCCCGGCCAGCACGGCGTCGCCCTGGCTCAGCGGCCAGAGCTCGTCGCGGTGCCGCGGGGTGTCGATCACCTCGACGTTGTTCAGGTCCACCTGTCGACGGTAATCAAGTGCAGCCCAGACCGCATGCCAAATAAGTGCAACCCTTCGGTTGCAGACGTTCCAGTAATGTGCAACTCTGAAGTTGCACATAACGGAGACACTGCCAGGAGACGACATGGACACACTCGCAATCACGCGCAGCATCGACATCAGCGCACCCATCGACCGGGTGTGGAGGGCGCTCACCGAGGCGGATCTGATCGCGCAGTGGTTCGGTGACGCCTGCGAGTTCGAGGCCGTGGCCGGCGGCACGGGCTACTTCGGCTGGGAGAAGCTGGGGAAGCACCGGGTGGTCGTCGAACACATCGAAGCGCCAAGGGTTCTGGTGTACCGCTGGGCGCAGGCCGGTGATGTCGAACCGGTGCCGGGCAATTCGACGGTGGTGCGCTTCGAACTGACGGAGATCGAGGGCGGCACGCGCCTGGATCTGGTGGAGACGGGTTTCGAGGAACTGGAGGATCCCCAGGACTCGCTTGCCAACAACACCGGCGGGTGGACCGCCGAACTGGCCGATCTGGTGGAGTTCGTGCAGGCCGGGGTGTGACAGCCGTCCCGGTGGTACTGGCCGTGCTGGCCGACGAAACACGCTGGCAGATCCTCACCGAACTCGGCGCACAGGATCTGTCGGCCAGTGCGCTCGCGACCCGAATGCCGGTGAGCCGACAGGCCATAGCCAAACACCTGGCCGTCCTCGCCGACGCGGGACTGGTAGAACCCGTGCGCGTCGGCCGTGAGGTTCGCTATCGCGCGCTGGGGTCCAGACTCAGCGCTCTGGCGGGCGAGTTGGACCGGATCGGCCGGCAATGGGATCGCAGGCTGGCCGCGATCAAACGGCTCGCCGAAGGCGACGGTTGGGACGAGCCTTCCTAACCGGCGGCTACGGATCTACCCTGGAAGAAGCCCGTTGTTTGGGCGGACGAGGAGGGTTGCCATGAAAGGCCCCAAAGATCCTGTCGATCACACCCGCACCACCCGCCCGCATGCCGGTGAATCCATGAAGGACAACGTCATCATGCCTGCGCTCATCCTGATCGGGGTGGCGCTGGTGTTGTTCGTCGCGAGTCTCGCCGCGTTCGCGACCCGGCATTTCGATGTCGGCTTGACCGTGGCCCTGCTGTCGGCTGCGGGCATGCTGATCGGTGCGCTGTGGCTGGCGCTGGAACACGTCAGGGTGCGACGCATCGAAGATCGTTGGTATGCAGCACATCCCGAGGCCAAACGCCAGCATCCCAACAGCTGAACACCCAGCCCAGCAGCCCGTGAGTGGGGTCTGCTGGGCTGGGTGATTCCCCTCGTACCAACGGGTCAGCGGTTCTGGTGAGCCCGCTGGCGCGCCTCGGCGGCCTGCTCGCCGCCACGCGCGGCCTCGGCTTCCGCTTCCTTCTTGGCGACGTCGCGTTGCGCGTCTGCCTTGTCCTGCTGAGCCTTGCCCTCTTCGGTGAGATCGTCGTGACCCGTCACGGTGCCCACGGCTTCCTTGAGCTTGCCTTTCACGCCTTCGACGACGCCGCTCAAGCCCTCTTCGGGTCCAGTCTTCTTGTCAGTCATGTCTACCTTTCCGCTACCGGAGTGGATTGGTGCCATGCACGAGGTAGTCGCCGTGCATGCCTCGAGGGTGCCCTTCACGTGGCGGACGCAAACCCGGGCTCGGGCGTGGTTTCGCTCAGTGGACTGCCGGGTACTCGGCCCGCACTGGATTCGACTGATGGAGGCTCCTCATGTTCCGGGGACTTTTGGGCACGATCGTGTTGGTCTGGCTGTTGGTCGGGGTGCTGGCCGCCTGGCAGCGCGACTATTTCCACACCGGCCAAACCAGCTGTGCGACTGCGGGTCAGATCGGCCTCACCGTCTTGGCCGGCCCGCTGAACTACATGGGCGTCAATCCCAAGGTGGTGGACTGCCGGCTGCCGGAGCCGAGCGCGATGGCATCCGTCGGTGAGGTGAGTGTCGCGTGATCGTCCTCGGAGCCATCCTGCTCATTCTCGGCCTGATCCTCAACATCTACGTCCTCTGGGTCGTCGGCGTCATCCTGCTCGTCATCGGTGCGGTGTTCTGGCTTCTGGGTTTGTTGGGTCGCCCGGTCGCCGGCCGGCGCTCCTGGTACTGACCGACTGCGTCTCGACTCCGGCCATGGGCGTCGATGTCGACCATCCCGAGCGGGACCATCGGTGGAACACCGAGGCCCGCGGCGAGACGGCGGCGCAACGGCTGGACCGAAATTGGTCGGGGCTACTCCAGGAACTGAGGGTGGTCGAGACCGGGGTGCAGTTGCTCACCGGGTTGCTGCTGACGCTTCCCTTCCAGAACCGGTTCGACCGTCTGGACGACCAGATGCTCGTGGTCTATCTGGTGACCGTCGGGTGTTCCCTCGGCGCGACGATTCTGTTGGTGGCGCCGATCGGCATGCACCGCTTGATGTTCCGGCAGCACCGACTCGATGTCATCGTTGCCGGCGCACACCGGCTGGCCTACTACGGTCTCATCCTGTTGGCCTTCGCCCTGGTCGGTGTCGCGGTACTGATTTTCGACGTGGTCCTGGGGTTCGAGGCCGGACTGATCGCCGGCGGCGTCACGGCGTTGGCGTTGATCGGACTCTGGCTGGTGCTGCCGCTGGTGCTGCGGACCCGGCCGCCGCTGAGTTTGTGAGGGCAGGGGGCCGGGTACCTGGGGAACATGACCAGCTTTGGGTACACGCTCATGACCGAACAGGCCGGACCCAAAGAATTGGTGCGCCACGCCGTGGCCGCTGAGGACGCCGGTTTCGAATTCGAGGTGTGCAGCGACCATTTCTCGCCATGGCTGGCGGCTCAGGGCCACGCGCCCAATGCCTGGGCCGTGCTGGGGGCGGTGGCCCACGCCACCCAGGAGGTCGGGCTCTGCTCATACGTGACCTGTCCGACCATCCGTTACCACCCCGCCGTGGTGGCGCAACAGGCCGCCACCGTCCAGATCCTCGCCGACGGCAGGTTCACCCTGGGCCTCGGTAGCGGCGAGAACCTGAACGAACATGTCGTAGGACAAGCGTGGCCCACGGTGGACAAGCGCATCGACATGCTCGCCGAAGCCATGAAGATCATCCGGGAATTGTTCTCCGGCGAACTCGTCGACCATCGGGGCGAGTACTTCGAGGTCGCGTCGGCGCGGCTGTGGGACGTGCCGGATGTTCCGGTGGCGCTTGCCGTGTCGATGACGGGGGACAGGTCGGTCGAGAAGCTGGCCGACTTCGCCGACCACCTCGTCCAGACCGAGCCGGACGGTGACGTCGTCAAGAAGTGGCGAGGTCGCCGTCAGACAGTGGGACTGCCCGACGGGCGTGTCATCGGCCAGCTGCCGATCTCGTGGGATCCCGACCGCGACAAGGCGATTGCGCGTGCCCATGACCAGTTCCGGTGGTTCGCCGGGGGCTGGTCGGTGAACGCCGATCTGCCGACGACAGCCGGCTTCGCGGCTGCGAGCCAGTACGTCCGGCCCGAAGACGTCGCCGAATCCATCCCGTGTGGTCCCGACTTGGACGCCATCGTGGCGGCGGTGAAACCCTTCCGCGACGCCGGCTTCACCGACGTCGCGCTGGTGCAGGTCGGCGGGGACACTCAGGAACAGTTCCTGGCCGAGGTTGCTGAGCCGCTGCTGGCCGCCCTGCGTGCGGAGTTCGGATGACCGACCGCCACCAGGTGCAGGTGATCGCCGGCGGTCCGGTGATCGTCGAGGGGCCGGTGTCGATCGAATTGCCCGACGGACAGACGGTCGAGTCAGACCGCTTCAAAGTGGCGATCTGCGCCTGCCGCCGGTCCAGGACCTATCCGCTGTGCGATACGAGTCATCGCAACAAGATCCGGAAATCAATCCAGCGGCAACAGGAGTGAGCTCCGCTGGTTGCGCCAGCTCTTCATCAGGTGCTCAGCCAGCCGATCTTCGACGAGTTCGAAGGCGCGGATGCCGAGCACCACGTCGGGCTCAAGTCCTGGTTCCCGTTGCAGCAGGTCACCGACGACGTCATTGCGCACCACCTGTTCGTGCACGGCGTCGGCCTCCACGTGCTCTTCGTAGAACCGCGTGCACAACTCTGGGGCGCTCATCCGATCCAGCGCATCGGCGAGGCGCTGTGAGCCCGGGGATGAGGTGATCTCGGTCGCGGCGAAATGCCCGACGGTCGCACCGCGCAGCCCACGATGCAGTCCGAACATCGACATGAGGTTGACGACGGCGAGAGCTTCGGCGGGCACGGCCTCCAGATAGGCCAGATAGCCCGCATCGAGACCGGCCGCCGCCATCAGGTCCGCGAACAGCCGCTGGTGCACCTGCGATCCCCGGCCACCGCCGTACTCGTCGAACTCGACGGCGACGAATGAGGCCTTGGCCTGACCGACCAACCGCGGGATCGCGAAGGCGTGCGGGTCGGCCTCCTTGAGGTGGTAGATGGACCGGTGCACGAAGTACTCCCGCATCTGGGCCCAATTGCCCTCGCCGAGCAGGAAATGCGACGGACCGTCCCCGTCGACGGGCTCGGCAGACAGCCGGTCCATCTCGGCGGCGGCGCTCACCTGAGTCACGTCGCCGATCTCGCGCCGGATGTCGGCCAGGAATGCCGCCTCCAGCGTGCCGCGCAGCGCCAGCAGCGGTGGGTCCCACTCGAACTCGTCACCGACGCCGTCGAACCCGCGATAGAACAGTTCGTAGCAGACATGCAGCGCGAGGTGTAGATCCATGCCTTCCGGATCCGATTCGGGCAGTACGGATTCCGGCGCTGCGGGCAACGCGCGCACACCCGTCAGGTGGTTGATGACGGCATCGGACAACGGACCTGCCGGTGCGGGCAGGCCTCGGGTGATGGTGCTCATCGTCAGATCTGCTGGCGCAGCCGGTGCCAACCCGAGGAAAGCTGATCGCCGCTCTGCTCGAAGGCGGCCTCTGCCTGCTCGTAGGCGGATTCGGCGAGTTCGGTGCCGCGCTTGCGGGCCTTCTCGGCGAGTGGCGCGGCACGGTCGATGGCGGTCTCGGCGAGTTCGGTGCCGCGCTTGCGGGCCTTCTTCGCCACCGGCGCGCCCTTCTCCAGCGCCGTGGCGGCCAGGTCGCGGCCACGCTCGGCACCGACGGAAAGCCCATGGCCCACCTTCTCGGCGAACTCGGAATCCAGCGCGCTGTCCGATCCGGGGAGGGCGTTGCTGACCGCGTCGGACACCCGCCGCGCGGCGCGGCGTCCCCGCCAGCCCAGCGACGGCTTGCCCGCGGTGTCGGCCGAAGCCAGCACGAGGCCGCCGATCAGGCTGAGGTCGGTGAGGAAGCCACGGCGCTTGGTGGCCTTGCGCTCCGGGTCGGTTTCGTTCCAGAACATGTGATCGCCGAGATTGCCCGGGACGACCGTCAGCGCCAACAGCCCCGAAGCGACCCGCGGGATGCGTCCGGTGGCCAGCAGCAACCCCGCGCCGATCTGGACGCCGGCGTTGACCCGCGCCACGGTGGCCGCGTCGGTCGGCACCTTCTGGGACACCGGATCCGGCAGTGTCTGAAGGCCTTCCAGCGTCGGCCGCACGATGTCGGAGGCGGACTTGGTATCAAGAAGGGTCTCGACGCCCTGGCCGATGAACGCGACGGACAGCAACGGACGGGCGACTCTACGCAGCAACATGGGGAGGGGATTCCCGGCGAGGCGTGCGTCGAAACATGCTGGACCTCTTTCCTTGCGCTGCAAGGCCGTACGGGCTCAGCCGCCGGTGCGGTGCAGCCGATCCTGCACCTTCTCCTGGTCGTCGACCTCGTGGTCCTCGATGCCCATGACGTCCTCGGTGGCGTCGGAGTCAGCGCTGATCAATTCATCCAGCTTGATGAGGATGGCGCGGGTCTCGCGGTTGGTGGTGTGCTGGAGCACGAACAGCATCGGCAGGGTGACCATCGCCGCCGTGGTGTGGATCGCGATCTGCCACGAGTGGCCGAAGCCGGTGACGGCGCCGAGGACGAGGTACGCCAGTACCGCTGCTGTCACGATGGCCGCCGCCCAGCGCGAGCCCACCGCCCGGGACGCGTAGGTGAGCAGGCGGGTGACGGGATGGGGGCGGTCTGGGGTCGGCATAACGCGTCCTTCCGTGCCGGGACGTCGTGGTACCCCCTTGCGACGGGCGCCAAACCGGGCCGGTGCTCACGTTTGAACCCCGGCATGAGCCGGGTATGACACCGCCATGGCAAGGTCAGGCCATCATCGGACCGAGGATGATGAACACCACGGCGTACACGCCGGCAACGATGAGCAGCAGCGCGGCGAACGCGATCGCCACCGCGACGAGGATGTTGCGCCGCGTCTGAGGCTCGATCTTGTTCATGGCGGACGGATACCCGCCGTACCCTCGGGTCACACACGTATCGGGCGGTGTAGTCCAATTGATTGACGGCATAACGATGTGGGGTAGCCTCCGTGCAGATACCCCGGGAGGTCAGATGACTGGGATTAGCGGCGACGACGGCGTGCCGGCCTCAGGCGACCGGTCTGTCGAACTCCGGGTGGCCGCGAGGCTGGAGAATCTAGCGGTGCTTCGGACGCTCGTCGCGGCCGCGGCGACTTTCGAGGATCTGGACATCGACTCGGTCGCCGATCTGCGCCTGGCAGTCGACGAGGCCTGTACCCGGTTGATCCGGTCGGCGGCGCCCGAGTCCGTTCTGGTGGTCCAGATCGATCCCGGCGACGAAGCCGTGACCGTGCATGCGTCGACGACCTGCGACGGTGACGACGCGGTCGTCACTCCCGACAGCTTCAGCTGGCACGTCTTGCGTTCGCTCGTGTCCGACGTGCGGACCTTCGCGGATGGCCAACACTCCGGCGGCGGCCGCGTGGTCGGAATCTCCTTGACCGCGAAACGAGTGGGCCTGCTGCAGTGACCTCGGAATACACGGACGTACTCGACATGTTCCGTGAACTCCGTGCGCTACCTGAGGACTCCTCTCGGTTCGCGCGGCAACGTGAACGCATTGTCGAGCGCTGTCTCCCACTGGCCGACCACATCGCCCGCCGGTTCGGCGGTCGTGGCGAATCCCATGAGGACCTGGTCCAGGTGGCGCGCATGGGTCTGGTCAACGCGGTCAACCGATTCGACGTCGACGCCGGGTCGGACTTCGCGTCCTTCGCGGTACCCACCGTCATGGGTGAGGTGCGCCGGCATTTCCGGGACAACGGCTGGTCGGTCAAGGTGCCCCGCCGGCTCAAGGAACTGCATGTGCGCATCGGCAGCGTCACCGCCGAGATGGCGCAGCGGCTGGGGCGCGCCCCCAACGCCACCGAACTTGCCGCCGAACTCGACATCGACCGCGAAGAAGTGGTCGAGGCGCTGGTGGCGGGGAGTTCCTACAACACCTTGTCGATAGACAGCGGCACCGGCGGTGACGAGGACGCGCCGTCGATCGGCGACACCCTCGGCACCGACGACCTCGCCCTGGAGCAGGTGGAGAACCGGGAGTCGTTGCGTCCGCTCCTCGACGCCCTACCCGAGCGGGAACGCACGGTGCTGGTGCTTCGATTCTTCGAGAACATGACGCAGACGCAGATCGCCGAGCGCATCGGCGTCTCGCAGATGCACGTGTCGCGATTGCTCGCGAAATCCCTAGCGCGCCTTCGCGACGACCTCAAGTAGCTCTGACGGATCGCGCTTGAGCAGTAGCAGTGCGGTGGCGACGGATTCTTCGATCGGCAGCACCGCATCGGGGTCGCAGATGCGTAGCAGCCGGGTGACAGCCGCGCTGGGTACCAGCTTCCAGTCGATCCCGTTGGCGGCCGCCTGCACGCTCAACGTGTGCATCGCGGAAAAGGCCGAGGTGCCGAAGAATTCGACGCCGGTGAGGTCGAGTACCAGCTCGCTCAGGTGCGGTAGGTGCAGGCTGACGTAGTCGGCGAATTCGCTGATGTTGGCCGCGTCGATCTCCCCGAACACCGACAGCACGGCACTGGAGGGGGCAAGCCATTTGGTGCAGTAGGCCGCCATATCGGACTCGGTGATGTTTGAGGCGGAATTGCGCCTCGCGGTAGGCAAAGTGAGGTTGTGCATGGTGACTCCATCAGTCGGAATGCGTGATTCGTACTGTGGTCACGCCGATCTGTTCAAGACCCGTCGGACAAGGCCCCGGAGTGCAGGGCCTCGCTAGGTGTCCCCCACGTCAATGACGTTCGCAGAGCAGGCTGTGAACTCAACCTGCTCCTGACCCTACGCCACTTGATGGCGGCGAACAATCGAATCCGTTGTGTGGTCCCTGCCCGCTCTTGCTGCCAGCGTGTTTACCGCTGAATTCTTAGCCGGACCACAGGAACACGCCCACCTCGCCACGGATCACGTGGCGCGGCGTCTGTCCGGTGTGGCGATGAAAATGCTTGAGCTGTAAGTGAATTCGCGACAACGATTCCGAGCAGGTCTGCTGCACTCGGTGGGCGTGCCGATCCTGGCAAAGAATCGTGCGAGGACGGGAACAAATATCGCACGGTCGTGACGTGGGGACACAGGTATCGCACCGCCCGCGGGTGCGCACCCGCGGGCAAGTTGTCAGCTCCGGGCGTCGCGTGTCTCACGCCGATTGGCGGCCTGCAGGGCGCCGACCAGTTCCTGTTTGGTCATCGTGGATCGGCCCCGGATGTCGAGGCGACGGGCGAGTTCCAGCAGATGTTTCTTGGTCGCATTCGCGTCCACACCCTCGGTCGTCTCGCCGGTCGGATTCGGGCCGCCGCTGCGGGCCCGGTCATCGGAAGGCCCCGGGTGATCCTTGGGCTCCCAGTGGTCACCCACCTTCTCGTAGGTGTGCTTGAGTGCCGAGTAGGCGGCCCGGTGAGCACGTTCGCCCTCGCCGTAGCTCTGCGCCGCCGCGTCATGCACCTTCGCGAAGGTGCGCTGCGCCTTGGCCTCGGATTTGCGCAGGGTGCTCGGCAATTCGGCCTGGCGGGCGTTGCCGGCTTTCGTCGTCTTGGCCACGTTCTGCGGGTGCCCGGGTATCGGTGCGGTCAAACACCGCGAATCAGGCAAGCCAGCCCTGCTGGAGATCCCACGCGGGACCGGCCGGCGGGGCGTCGTCGCGGGTGACGGTGGCCTGGATCAGCCCGTATGGCCGGTCGTCGGCGTTGAACACCTCGTTGTTGTTCTCCAGGCCGAACGGGGACAGGTCGTACACGAAGTGGTGCTTGTTGGGGGCGGACAACCGGACCTCGGCGATCTCGGCGTGCTCTTCGAGCACGGCGCGCCCCATCTGGAAGAGCGTCTGCTGCAGGGCCAGGGACTGCACCACCGCGAATTGTTTGACCATGGCCGCTTTCACCTGCCCGTACACCGTCTCCCAGTCCACCTCGGTGCTGGTGAACCGCCACTGGGCCACCAGCGAGGTGGCCATCACCCTGTCGTGAGTCGGTTCCAGGACGGTGTAGGGATCGGTGAGGAAGCCGGCGAACTCCGAACCCGTCGACTTGAGAATGATCAGATCCTTCAGGCCGCCGACGACATACTCGTGCTCACCCTCCACCGTGATGGCGGCGGTACGCACTTCCTGGCCCTTGCGGATCCAGGTGTAGTCGTGTTCGGAGCCGTCGACAACCGCTCGCTCCCAAGCGTATTCGTCGATCTCGACGCGAGCGGCCTGCACCGGTGCGACATCGTGGACGAAGTGTCTGGCCAGCGCCAACCCGTAGTCCTCGATCGACAGCAGGCCCTTCTCCTTGGCGTACGCGTAGGCGGTCTGCTTCTGGGTATCGGTGGGCAGGATGTCGGACTGGTCACCCGCGAGGTGCGCTGCGGTGAAATCGCCGCGAAGGCAGGTGGATACGTTGATGTCGTGGATCTCGTGACGGGGCTCGTCCCGGTAGATCCGCACCACCCGGTTCTCGGCCTTGCCGTACTGATTCTTGCCCAGGATGATCTCAGACATCGTCAACTTCCTCGGTAGGTGGAGTACGCGAATGGCGAAAGAAGGAGCGGTACATGATATTTCGGGCTTCCCGCGGTCACCTCGAAGGTGATGGTGACCTCGGGATAGAAGGCGGGCGTGCCTGCGAAATAGCTCGCGGTGTCGAACGTCAGGCGGTATACGCCGGGCGCCAGACCGTCGGCCAGGGCGGCGATGCGGCCGTCGGCATCGGTACGGCCGGACGCCAGCGCCTCACCGGTGGCCGCCGTCAACGTGACGCCCACACCGACGGCGGGCCTACCGGACACGGCGTCGAGGACGTGGGTGCTCAGATGGGTCATGACCACGATCCTGACTCGCTCACACCGGATCGCTCAAGAGGCGCTCCAGCCGCAGCCGGTTGATCTTGCCCAGCTCGCTGCGCATCACGCGGCGTTCGGAATCGGGATCGTTGGTCAGGCGCTCGGTGAGAATGTCGAGCAGTTCCGGCGCCGTGCGGCCGCTCGCACACACCAGGTACACGTAGCCGAACTTGTCCTCGTAGGCGCGGTTACCATCCGCCAGAGCGGCTTTCACCTCGTCGCCGGCGGACGCCACCCCGGCCTGCTCGCGCGCCGACGCCGCGTTGTTCACCTTGCCGCCGATTCGCGGATGCCCGTCCAGCGCGGCGTCGATCTCGGCGTCGGGCAGCTCGGCCAGCACCCGGTCGGCACGGTCGAGCAGTGCCTGGTTGTCCGGGAACGGGGCGGCCGCGAGCACCCGGCGCGCCCAGATGGTGGAACTGCACACCTCGAACAGCGCGTGCATGCGTTGTCGGTCGGTCAACGCATTGAAACCGTCCAGGCCGATCGCTTTCACGACAGTTCGTTGAAGCGGCTGAACCGCGCCGCGGCGATCGGGTTGGCGTCGGCCACCAGATCGATGAACCGGTAGTTCGCGATCTTGGCGACCTCGATGAGCGCGAACGCCCTCTCCACGGAATCGGAGTTGTCCATCCGCGACCAGCCGTTGCGCAGCACCCGGTCGAAATGCTCGGTCTCCTTGGCACAGATGATCAGCGGGAAGCCGAAATGCTCGCGGTACGCCGTCGCCAGTTCCACGACGTCATTGTGGTCGGACTCGTCGAGATTGGACAACGCCACGTGGTCGACGGCCAGCGCGTGGCCGGTCTCGTCTTCGGCGCCGAGATCGCTGAATGCGTTGAGCAGTTCGTCCTGCTGCTCGGAGGAGCCGGTCAGCACGGCGTCCTGGAACGCTTCCCGCAGCGCCAAGGTGGCGGCGAACGGCCGCTGCTGATACGCGCGCTCGACCGCCCACGGCACTTCCTGCACGACGTGGCCGAACACCTCGGTGAAGCGGTCCGCGGTCATCGCGTTCACCTCGGTCAGGGTGATCGACCCGCCGCCCGCCACCCGTGGTCCTCGCGAACCCGTATGGAAGAACACGATATTGAGCACGATGGCGGCCACCGCACCGATGCTGATGCCGCTGCCGAAGATGAGATTCAGGCCGGTGGGCATCGCCTTGGCGATGTCGGGGTAGGAGGTGACCCACAGCGCCAGCGCCAGGCTGGTGGTCACGATGATCAGGTTGCGGTGGTCGGTGAAGTCGACCTTGCCCAGCGTCTGGATGCCGACGACGGCGACCGTCGCGAACAGGGTCAGTGCCGCACCGCCCAGCACCGGATTCGGGATCGATGCCACGATGGCGGCGACCTTGGGCAGGAAGCCCAGGATGATCATGATGACGCCCGCGGCGGCGACCACCCACCGGCTCTTCACGCCAGTCAGTCGCACCAGGCCGACGTTCTCGGAGAACGCGGTGTAGGGGAACGAGTTGAAGATGCCGCCGATGACGGTGGCCAACCCGTCTGCACGCAGCACATTGCCGATGTCGGAGGCCTTGATGCGCTTGCCGACGATCTCACCGGTCGCGATGGTCGAACCGGTCGACTCGACGGCCGTGATGAGCAGGACGATGATCATGGTCAGGCACGCGACGAAGTCGAACTTGGGCATCCCGAACAGGAATGGCGGGGTGAAGCCGACCGGCGCTGCCGCACCGACCTTGTCGAAGTTCATGTCGCCCAGCAGGAATGCCACCACGCAGCCGATCACCAGGCCCAGCAGCACGGCGATGGTGGCCATGAAGCCGCGGAACAACCGCTGGATGGCGACGATGATCGCGATGGTGCCCAGCGCGTACAGGAACCACCGGATGTTGGTCGGGTCCGGCTCATGGGTGTGCGGGTTGGTGACGGCGTCCATCGCGCCGACGGGCACCAGACAGAGTCCGATGATGGTGATCAGCGTCCCGGTGACCACCGGCGGGAAGAACTTCAGCAGTTTGATGAAGACCGGGGCGATGAGGAACGTGAAGACGCCGGCGACGATCACCGCGCCGTACACGTAGAGCAGGCTCGGTGCGCCACCGCCGTGGGCCAGGCCGATCGCGATGATGGGGGACACCCCGGCGAACGTCACACCCTGCAGCAGGGGCAGGCGCACGCCGACCTTCCAAAACCCGACGGCCTGGATGATCGAGGCGATACCGCAGGTGAACAGGTCGGCCGTGATCAGCTTGACCAGGTCTTCCTGCGGCAGGTTGATCGCCCCGGCGATGATGATCGGCACCAGCACCGCGCCGGCGTAGAACGCCACCACGTGCTGGAACCCGTAGGTGGCGAGCTTGCCGACCGGCAATACCTCGTCGACCGGATGGGTGCGCTTGGTCTGCGACGTCTTGAGAGACTCAGCCGGGGCCGTCATTGTTCAAGAATCGTTCACGTTCACACTGTTCGCATGTCGAGTTCTCATGTCGCCGCGGGGGTGCTGCTGGCCGCGGGGGCGGGAACGCGGTATGGCATGCCGAAAGTGCTTGCAGAGCAGGGGCGTTGGCTGAGTTCCGCGGTCGGTGCGCTGTGCGGCGGGGGGTGCGGGGACGTCGTCGTCGTGCTGGGTGCGGCGGTGGTGGCGGTGCCCGACCCGGCTCGGGCGGTGGTGGCCGAGGACTGGCGCGACGGGATCTCGGCGTCCCTTCGGGCCGGTATCGAGGCGGTGGACGCCGACCTCGCCGTCATCACGCTCGTCGACACCCCGGACATCGGTGCGGACGCGGTGCGCCGCGTGCTGGCGGCGGCATCGGAGACGGGGCTGGCCAGAGCCGTGTACGAAGGCAGACCGGGGCACCCGGTGGTGATCGCACGCCGTTTCTGGCCGGAGCTGCTGGCCGCTGTGCAGGGCGACACCGGGGCCGGTCCGTTCCTGCGGGCGCGCACCGACGTGGTCGATGTCGAATGCGGTGACCTCGCGTCCGGCGCTGATGTCGATGAGCGCTAGAGCAGGCCGAGCACCTCGACCGCGGCCCGCTCGTCGAGCAGTTCGGCCACCGAGGCGTCGATGCGGGCCCGGGAGAACTCGTTGATCTCCAGGCCCTCCACGATCTGCCACGCGCCGTCGACCGCGCGCACGGGTAGGGAGGCGACCACGCCCTCCGGGATGCCGTAGACGCCGGGGGAGGGCAGCGCCACCGATGTCCAGTCGGCGGGGTCGGTGCCGTCCACCCAATCGCGGACGTGATCGATGGCGGCGTTGGCGGCCGAGGCGGCCGACGAGGTGCCGCGCGCCTCGATGATCGCGGTGCCGCGCCTGGCCACCGTCGGGATGAAATCCTCTGCCAGCCAATCGGTGTCGGCGGCGAAGTCGGCCCCGGAGCGGCCGGCCACCACGGCGTGGAAGATGTCGGGGTACATGGTGGGCGAGTGGTTGCCCCACACCGTCAGCTGCGAGACATCAGTGACGTGCACGTCGGCGTGGGCGGCGAGCGCGGCCACGGCGCGGTTGTGGTCCAGCCGGGTCAGCGCGGTGAACCTGCTCGGCGGGATGTCCGGAGCGTGGGCCGAGGCCACCAGGGCGTTGGTGTTCGCGGGATTGCCGACCACCACCACCCGCACGTCGCTGCCCGCGCCGGCGTTCAGTGCCTGCCCGGCACCGGCGAAGATCGCGGCGTTGGCGGCCAGCAGGTCGGCGCGTTCCATCCCCTTGCTGCGCGGCCGCGCGCCCACCAGCAGCGCGACGTCGACGCCGTCGAAGGCGCGCACCGGATCGTCGTGGATTTCGACGTCGACCAACAGGTCGAAGGCGCTGTCCACCAGCTCCATGACCACACCCTCGGCGGCCTTGATCGCGGCGGGGAGCTCCAGCAGTCGCAGCGTCACGGGCACGTCCCGCCCGAGCAGTGCGCCGGCGCCGATGCGGAACAGCGCGGCGTAGCCGATCTGGCCGGCCGCGCCGGTGACGGTGACGACCTTGCTCACGTGTGCACGTCCAGGCCGAGAACTTCCGTCGCGTACCGGCGCACGGTGTCCTCCGACATGGCGGCGGCGTCCTCGAAGCCGGGGCGGCCCCGGCTGCTCAGGTAGCCGGTCGCCGGGTCGAGGACGACCTCGGCGAGCAATTCGCCGGTGGTCGGCTCGCAGACCGCCCAGGTGTATCGCGTCTCGTCGGCCCAGCCGTCCTCGGCGTCGTGCACGTAGTCCAGGTCGTCCTCACCCAGATCGGCCAGCGCGGGCCGGTCGTCGACCCGGTCGTCGCAGCGCAGGCCGCGCAGGTACCACTGGCCGTTGTTGATCTCTACGGGCTCCATCAGGGCCTCCCCATCTGCCGCCGAACGTTGATTACCGCTCGAAGAAACTCAATTTCTTCGAGCGGTAATCAACGTTCGCGCGGGGAAAAGCTACTACTTGATCTCGGCGATCACGGTGCCCTGGGTGATGGCGGCGCCGGCCTCGACGGCCAGTCCGGTGATGACGCCGTCCTTGTGGGCGGTCACCGGGTTCTCCATCTTCATCGCTTCCAGCACCACGACGAGGTCACCGGCGGCGACGGTCTGGCCCTCTTCGACGGCGACCTTCACGACGGTGCCCTGCATCGGCGCGGTGACCGAATCGCCGGACGCGGCGGCCGCGCCGGAGGCGCCACGCTTGCGCGGCTTGGGCTTCTTACGGATCGCACCGCCCGCAGCGGCGCCGCCGCCACCGAGCGCCAGATCGCCGGGCAGCGAGACCTCGAGGCGGCGTCCGCCGACCTCGACGATCACCTTCTGGCGCGGCAGGTTGTCTTCCTCGTCCAGCGGCTCGCCGGCGGTGAAGGGCTCGACCGTGTTATCCCACTCGGTCTCGATCCACCGGGTGTGCACGGTGAACTTCTCGCCGTCACCGATGAACGCGGGGTCGGCGGTCACGGCGCGGTGGAACGGGATGACCGTCGCCAGACCCTCGACGTTGAACTCGGCCAGCGCGCGGCGCGAACGGGCCAGGGCCTCGTCGCGGGTGGCGCCGGTGACGATCAGCTTGGCGAGCATGGAGTCGAACTGGCCGCCGATGACGGAGCCGGACTCGACGCCGGAATCCATCCGCACGCCGGGACCGGTCGGCGGCTCGAACTTGCTGACCGGGCCGGGGGCGGGCAGGAAGCCGCGGCCGGCGTCCTCGCCGTTGATCCGGAACTCGAAGGAGTGCCCGCGCGGGGTCGGGTCCTCGGTGATGTCCAGGGCTTCGCCGTTGGCGATCTTGAACTGCTGGAGCACCAGGTCGATACCGGAGGTCTCCTCGGTGACGGGGTGTTCCACCTGCAGGCGGGTGTTGACCTCGAGGAAGGAGATCAGGCCGTCCTGGCCGACGAGGTATTCGACGGTGCCCGCACCGTAGTAACCGGCTTCCTTGCAGATGCGCTTGGCCGACTCGTGGATCTCCTTGCGCTGCGCATCGGTGAGGAACGGCGCGGGCGCCTCCTCGACCAGCTTCTGGAAGCGGCGCTGCAGCGAGCAGTCGCGGGTACCGGCGACGATGACGTTGCCGTGGGTGTCGGCGATGACCTGAGCCTCGACGTGGCGCGGCTTGTCCAGGTAGCGCTCGACGAAGCACTCACCGCGACCGAAGGCCGAGATGGCCTCACGGGTGGCCGAATCGAACAGCTCGGGGATCTCTTCGAGGGTGCGGGCCACCTTCATGCCACGGCCACCGCCACCGAAGGCGGCCTTGATGGCGATCGGCAGGCCGTACTCCTTGGCGAACGCGAGGATCTCGTCGGCATCCTTGACCGGATCCGGCGTGCCCGGCACCAGCGGGGCCTGCGCGCGGGCCGCGATGTGGCGTGCGGTGACCTTGTCGCCGAGATCGCGGATGGACTGCGGGCTGGGGCCGATCCAGATCAGCCCGGCGTCGAGGACGGCCTGGGCGAAGTCGCCGTTCTCGGACAGGAAGCCGTAGCCGGGGTGGATCGCGTTGGCGCCGGACTTGGCGGCGGCGTCGAGGATCTTCTCGAACACCAGATAGGACTCGGCTGAGGTCTGGCCGCCCAGCGCGAACGCCTCATCGGCGAGCCGTACGTGCGGCGCATCGGCGTCGGGTTCGGCGTAGACGGCGACGCTGGTGAGCCCGGCGTCCTTGGCGGCACGGATCACACGGACAGCGATCTCCCCGCGGTTGGCGACAAGCACCTTGGAGATTTTCGAGCTGGCGTGACTGGGCACTGCGCCTCCTGATGGCAGGTATCTCTAAGAAACGTCTTTAAGAATCTATCGTCGGCAGTCTAGGCGGCGCGACTCCAGGGGTTGCGAGCCGGTCGCATTACTTGTCGGTAACTTTTGCGCGCTCTGGATCAGGCAGTCACCCGGTGTAGGAGCCGCTGTACCGAATGGAAGGTCCGGGCGGTGGAATGTCCTTTGTCATACGGGTATCCGTAGTGGAGGTTCAGCGTGGCGCGCACCCGATCACTCGGCCACGACATGGGCCGATGCAGGGTGCGGTGGCCGCAGAAGATGTACCCGCTGCCCGGTCTGAAACGGATCGTGTGGGCTTCGGGATCGCGCGCCAGCCGGCGTGCGGTCCATCTCCCGTGCACACGGTTCTGGGTCAGGGCCTTGTCGAGGACATCGCTCCAGGAAAAGCGGCGATGCGCGCGGTGGTTCGGGAACGTGGCGTGATGGCCGAGGGTCCCCGGTTCGCAATCGGGGACGGTCAGCGGGATCAGCACGGTGATGACATTGGCGTCGTAATGCCAGTCGTAGGGATTGGTCCGGTGCGACTGCGCCCCGCCGTAGATCCGCAGCGTGCGGGATTGATAGCCACCCGCGGCGGCGGGGTGCACACTCGCGGTCAGGGCGGCCAGGATCGCCTCGAGCTCCGGATCGACGCTCAGCGCGCTGATCGTCGGGCAGTCCCAGTCGTCCGGCGCGTCCGATTCGTGGATGTCCCCGGGGTGCGTCCTCAGGTACGCGCGAACCTCGTCGTCGGCCCGTTCGATATCGGTTGGCGTGACGGCATCGGGGACGTGGACGAATCCGGAAGTGTGCAGTTGCGCCGAGATGTCGCGGATGTGCGGATCCGCCGCGGCGAGCAGGTTGCCCCGTGAGTCGCGAAGACGAAAGTCCCGCATGGCGACGACGATATCCGCTTCGGCGCAGGTCGGGGAGGTGCCGAACGGGGGTGCGACGCTGCCCGCGTTTGCTGAAAATGGTTGGATGCGAACAAGTTTCGGCCCGAGACGCGGACCGGCGCACTATTGACGGTTGCGAAAATTGTCGAAACCCGTCAGTCGAACAGGCTGGGCAATCCCTGCATCGACGGTGCCGGTTCCACGCCGAGCGCATTGGCGAGCAGTGACGGTGCCACGTCGAGCACGTCGACCTCCTTGCGCGACGGGTCGGCGGTCACGCCCGCTCCCGCCGCGACCAGGATGCCCTCGGGGATGTGATAGCCGGTGTTGATCCCACCGATCCGGGGCTGCCGGGCCAGGCCCAGCCTCTCCGGCGGGGCGACGACATCCGCCGACGCGCCGTCTCCCGCGGGCCGGAAGCGCAGCATGGCCGATTCTTCGCAGCCCAGCGTGTAGTCGATGCCGAAGGTCACCGTCTTGCCCTCGAGGCGGACACGTGCGAACAGCGGGCCCTTCCCGTCGATGGACACCGAGGTCAACGGTGGCACCGCCGCGCGGGCGTCGTCCTCGGTGTCGAAGACGAGCGACAGCATCGGATACATCGCCAGGCCCGGGCCGGTGCGGGGCAGCCCGAGCACCCCGGCGAGCTTGGCGTAATCCGCGACGACATACATGTGGTCGTCGAGTTCGGGCACCGCGACCGGGCCCTGGCCCATGCTCGCCGAGAGCACGAGCATCGAGTTCGGATTCTTGGCCAGGTATTTGCGGATACGGCCGATCTGCCGGTCGGCGATGTCCATGGCCCCGACGATGAAACTGCCGTACACGTCATCGGAGGTGTATTCGTACTTCTCGGTGTAGCCGGGCATGCCGTCGCCCCAGAACCGGTGCATCATGCCGGCCACGTGGTTGGTGAAGAACACGCTGAGGCGCGGATTGTGGGTCCGGTGCAGTTTCCAGTACAGGTCGAAGCTCAGCGGCGCCTGCATGGCGGAGCGGAATGCCTTGTAGCGCGGGTCGATTCGCTCCTTGACCAGATGCCTGCCCAGGGTGGCCATCGAACGCGGGGTCAGGCCTTGCCGGACCAGGTCGGCCGCGGTACCCGCCAGTGTCCCGGGATTCAGGACGGTGTCGGGGGAGAACCCGTTCTCGCCGGTCATCGCCAGGTTGAAGGTCTGGAAGCTCTCGAGCGCGGCCGGATAGGTCTTGGCGTCCTGGCTGAACGTGTCCGGGATGTAGAAACCGCCGTTCCGGAACTGCCGCGCCGGCCAACTCTGCATCGGCCCGAACAGGCCGACCGACAGGCCGGCGTCCTCGGCCACATCCCAGATGGGGTCGCCGCGGAAGGTCGTCGGGTCCTGGCCCAGGTCGAACGAATTGTGGCCGTAGGTCGACATGTGCAGCGTCGGCCATGTTCGCCACGGCTGCAGCCCCTGGTGTTCTTCGCGGTCCTCATGCACCGTCGTCAGGCACTGTCCCTCTGCCAGGAGGGCGGCCATATGAGATTCAGGGCGCTTGCTGGCGTAGATGTCGATGACGTCCCAGGGGACCTCGTTCAGTTCATACAGGATGACGTCTCTGTGTTGCCGGTCCATGAAGGCGGGAACCTCTCGTGATCGCGTCCTCGTCTTGCGTGCGGCGGCTGCCATGCGCGGCCGGCATCATCGCCGCGCCGGATTTCCACGTGCATTCTGGCACGACGGACGCGTCGGCGTGGCGTGTCGCGAAGCAATTTTTAAGGTCCCGTTAATTAACGGGAGTGGACGTCGAAATTTGCCCGCAACTCAATTTTCGCGCAAGCGCCGTTTGATTCGCGTCAGCATCGCCGACATTCCGCGCAGCCGCAGCGGGCTGATCAGCTTGGCGAGGCCGAGATCGGAGTAGAAGTCATCCGGTACGTCGAGGATGGCGTTCGCGGATTGGCCGTCCAGGCCGGCCGCCAGGATGGCGGCGAAGCCCCGGGTGGTCGGGGCTTCGGCCGGCGCACTGAAGTACAGGCGGACCTTGTCGCGGTCGGCGGCGTCGACATGGAGGAACAACGGCGACTGACACTCGGGAACGGGTTCCATGGCCGCTTCCTCGAGATGGCCGGGCAGCGGCGGCAACTCATTCGCGAACTCCAGCAACAGCTGCAGCTTGTCCTGACCGGTCATCTCCTGGAACTCGGCGACCACCTCGGCCAGTGCGGCGGGCATCGCACTCATGCCGAGCCGGGCTGCTCTCCCACCGCGACCGGCACGCGGACGGCGTTACCCCACTCGGTCCACGAGCCGTCGTAGTTGCGCACGCCCGGCAGCCCCAGCAGGTGCGTCAGCACGAACCAGGTGTGGCTGGATCGCTCGCCGATCCGGCAGTACACGATCGTTTTGTCGTCGGCATCGAGGTGCCCGTAGAGCTTGTCGAGTTCGGCGCGGCTGCGGAACCGGCCACTCTCATCTGCGGCCTTGGCCCACGGGATCGACACCGCCGTCGGGATGTGGCCGCCGCGCAGGGCGCCCTCCTCCGGGTAATCGGGCATGTGGGTGCGCTCGCCGGTGTACTCCTGCGGAGACCGCACATCGATGAGCGGTTGGGTGCCCAACGTGGCGAGGACGTCTTCGCGGTACGCGCGGATGGGGCTGTCATTGCGTTCCACCACCGGGTAACCGGTGGTCTGACGGGTCGGGACCTCCAGCGAGGTGTCCCGGCCGTGCGACACCCACAGATCCCGGCCGCCGTCGAGCAGCCGGACGTCCGGGTGGCCGAAGAGGGTGAACACCCACAGCGCGTACGCGGCCCACCAGTTGCTCTTGTCGCCGTAGATCACCACGGTGTCGTCGCGGGAAATGCCCTTGCGGTCCATCAGATCGGCGAACTGCGCACCGTCGATGTAATCGCGGACGGTCGGGTCGTTGAGGTCGACGTGCCAGTCGATCTTCACCGCGCCGGGGATGTGGCCGGTGTCGTAGAGCAGCACGTCCTCGTCGGACTCGACGATGGACAGGCCCGGCCGGCCGAGATTGCCCGACAGCCAGTCGGCGGTGACCAGGCGTTCCGGGTGGGCATAGGCGGCGAGGGCGGGATCAGGATCGGCAGGCAGTGGCACGTTCAAAGCCTACTCACGCGCTGCTGGTTGCACGCCCGTAGGCCGAATCCTGGTGGCGGCTCCGCCGTGCCTGCGGTCAGGGCACACGGTCAGGGCACAATGGGCGGCCATGGGCATGAGAGTGATCCGAGTAACAGTCGCCGGTGCGCTGGCGGCGGCGGCCTGCGTGGTGGCCGCTGGATGCACCAGCACCACCGAGGGCCAGCCCGCCCAGGCCGGTTCCTCGACGTCCAGCGCAGCGCCAGGCCAACCGGCCGATGGCCCGAAGGTCGCCAAAGACGTGCTGACGAAGATGGTTTCCGACCAACTGGGGCGCAACGGTGTGACGCCGCAGGCGGTCGACTGCCCGCAGGATCTGATGAGCCAGGTGGGGCAGAAAGCCATGTGCGCCATCACGATCAGTCCGGTGAACGGTTTCCAGATCACCGTCGCCGTGACCGGCGTCAACGGCACCGAGCTGAACTACGCGATGTCCCCCTCGGTGAGCAAGAGCCAGCTGGAGGTCGCGGTCACCGACATGGTCAACCGGTCCACCAAGACCGTTCCGGACTCGGTGAGTTGTGAATCGGATCTGGAGGGCAAGGTCGGCGCCACGGCTTTCTGCGCTGTGACCGTCGCGGGCGCGACGACCCGGCAGGGTGTGGTGGTCAGGCAGGTCCAGGGTCTGGTGATGGAATACGGCCTGCTGGCGGCACCCGGTGGCGAACCCGCGCAGCCGCCCGGCGGCGGACCGCAGTTGCCGAACGGTGGCCCGGTGCTGGCGCCAAACGGTGGCGCCGGCGGTGGTACCGCCGGGACGCTGCCCAAGGCGATTGCCGAAGGCGCGTTGCTGGCGCAGTTACGGCAGTCGGGTCAGGCGCCGGATTCGGCGAGCTGCGCCGGCGACATGCCGATCGCCGTCGGAGCGACGCTGCCCTGCACCGCGATCACCGCCGGGCGGGGCCAGAACTACATCCTGACGGTGTCCGCGGTGGTGAACGGCAGCGCGACGTTCAAAGTTGCTCCTGCGCCCTGATTTTCAGGGCCGCGGCGCAGGAGGATTCGCCGCCCAGAGTTCGGCGACGCCCAGTCCCAGCCCGGCCAGCATGGTGCGCAGCAGGGGCAGGCTCAGCCCGATCACGTTCGACGGGTCGCCTTCGATGCGGTCCACGAACCAGCCGCCGAGACCGTCGAGGGTGAATCCGCCCGCCACCCACAGCGGTTCGCCGCTGGCCAGGTAGGCGTCCAGGTCGGTTGGTTCGGGGCGCGCGAAATGCACTGTGGTGGAGGCGGTCTGGCCTACCCGCGCGGCGACGACGCCATCGCGCACGTGCAGCAGGGTATGGCCGGTGTGCAGGATGCCGGGCCGCCCCGCCGACGACTGCCACTGCGCGCGGGCCGCGTCGACGCTGCCCGGCTTGCCGCACAACCGGCCGTCGACCTCGAGCATCGAGTCGCAGCCGATCACCACGCAATCCGTGATGTCCAAGGATTCGGCCACCCGGGCCGCCTTCGCCGCCGACAGTGCGAGCACCACGTCGGCAGGCGGCGCACCGGGCAGCGACGCCACGATGGCGTCCTCATCGACGTCGGAGACCAGCACCAGCGGTTCGATGCCCGCCTGACGGAGCACCCCGAGTCGGCCCGCCGACGCCGAGCCCAGGACGACTCGCGTCATCGCCTCATATGTTGGCGCTCCAGCAGCGTGATCCGCTGCCAGCTGTGCACCGTGTAGCGCAACCGGTCCACCGGGTGGCCCCACAGGTCGACGGCGGCCGGGGTGGTGTCCACGGGGCCACCGCCCGCCGCAGAGAGCACACCGATCAGTGCCGCGAGTTCTTCGGCGGACGGATTGCCCTTGAGTACCTTGATGTGCGGCTCGTGCTCCGGCACCGGGTTCGCTTCGCTCACAGTCGTCGAATCGTTCGCTTCGCTCACAGTCGTCGAATCGTTCGCGTCGCTCACAGTCGTCGAATCGTTCGCGTCGCTCACAGCGGGATGTTCCCGTGCTTCTTCGGCGGCAACGTGCTGATCTTGCGCTCCAGCAGGCGCAGCGCGGTGGCCACATAACCCCGGGTGTGCGAGGGCGGGATGACCGCGTCGACGTAGCCGCGCTCGGCCGCGACGTACGGGTTCACCAAGGTGTCCTCGTAGTCCTGCTGCAGTTCCAGACGAAGCGCATCAACGTCCTCGCCCTTGGCGGCGGCGTCCTTGAGCTGGCTGCGGTAGACGAAGCCCACCGCGCCCGAGGCGCCCATCACGGCGATCTGGGCGGTCGGCCAGGCGACGACCACGTCGGCGCCCATGTCCTTGGACCCCATCACGCAGTACGCGCCGCCGTAGGACTTGCGGGTGATCACGGTGACCTTGGCGACGGTGGCCTCACCGTAGGCGTACAGCAGCTTGGCGCCGCGGCGGATGATGCCGTTGTACTCCTGATCGGTGCCCGGCAGGAAGCCCGGCACGTCGACCAGCAGCACGATCGGGATGTTGAAGCAGTCGCAGGTCCGGATGAACCGGGCAGCCTTCTCCGAGGCGTTGATGTCCAGGCAGCCGGCGAACTGGGTGGGCTGGTTGGCGACGATGCCGACGGTGCGGCCGTCGACCCGGCCGTAGCCGATGACGATGTTGCCGGCGTACCCGGACTGCACCTCGAGGAACTCGTCGTCATCGAGGATGCGCGAGATGACCTCGTGGATGTCGTACGGCTGGTTCGGCGAATCCGGGATCAGGGTGTCGAGTTCCAGATCCTCGGCGGTGAGGTTGTCCTCGATGGCGCCCGGGTGCGGCGGCGCGGGGAAGCGCGGCGGATCGGCGTAGTTGTTCGACGGCAGGTAGCTGAGCAGATCGCGGACGTACTCGAAGGCGTCCTGCTCGCCGGAGGCGACGTAGTGCGCGGTGCCGGATTTCGCCATGTGGGTGTGCGCGCCACCCAGTTCCTCCATGGTGACGTTCTCGCCGGTCACCGTCTTGATGACGTCCGGGCCGGTGATGAACATCTGGCTGGTCTGGTCGACCATCACGATGAAGTCGGTCAGCGCGGGGGAGTAGACGTGCCCGCCGGCCGCGGCACCCATGATCAGCGAGATCTGCGGGATGACGCCGGAGGCCAGGATGTTGTTGCGGAAGATCTTGCTGTACAGGCCGAGCGAGACCACACCCTCCTGGATGCGGGCGCCGGCGCCGTCGTTGATGCCGATCAACGGGCGGCCGGTCTTGATGGCCAGTTCCTGGATCTTGACGATCTTCTCGCCGTAGACCTCACCGAGGCTGCCGCCGAACACGGTGGCGTCCTGGCTGAAGATGCAGACGTCGCGACCGTCGATGGTGCCGTACCCGGTGACCACACCGTCACCGACGGGACGGTTGGACTCCAGGCCGAAGTTGGTGCTGCGGTGCTTTGCCAGGGCGTCGAGTTCGACGAACGAACCCTCGTCGAGCAGCGCCAGCACGCGCTCGCGCGCCGTCAGCTTGCCCTTTGCGTGCACCTTCTCGACGGCCGCCTCACCGACTGGGTGCTTCGACTCCTCGGCCCGCTTGCGCAGGTCAGCCAGCTTGCCGGCTGTGGTGTGAATATCGACTACGTGATCTGCCGCCGGTTCGGTAACACTCGTCATGGTGGTCGATATTAACGGTTCCCTAAGAAGTCGGACAGGTGGGTGCGGTTTTGTGCAGCTAGATCGCCGCCCGGTGCCCGGTCCGCCGGTTTTGTAGGGTGGCTGCCATGACGGCGCAGCGCAGGTACGACGGTGTGGACGGTCCCCGCGTGGCGATCGCACACGACTACCTGACCCAGCGCGGCGGGGCCGAGAAGGTCGTGTTGTCGATGAGTCGGGCCTTCCCCGATGCGCCGATCTACACGCAGTTGTACGACCCGGCAGGCACCTACCCCGAATTCGCCGACCGCGATGTTCGCGTCTCCCCGGTGAACCGGATCGCCGTGTTCCGCAAGCACCACCGGATCGCGCTGCCGATTTTGCCTGCGGTGGCGTCCTCGATGTTCGTCGACGCCGACGTGGTGGTGACCAGCAGCAGCGGTTGGGCCCACGGTTTTCGCACCAACGGAGTGAAGTTGGTGCACTGCCATACGCCGGCGCACTGGCTGTACACGCCGGACATGTATCTCAAGGACGAGGGCGACCGGGTCAAGCGCGCGCTGTTGAAGGTGGCGTCGCCGTCGTTGAAGGCATGGGACCGGCGCGCGGCGCTGACCTGCGACCGGTACCTCGCGGTCTCGACGATGATCAAACGCCGGATCCACGACGTCTACGGCATCGACGCGGACGTCCTGCCGTCTCCGGTGGCGATGCGCACCGATGTGGACGTGGAACCCGTACCCGCGGTGGCGCAGTGGGCAACCGCTGAGCAACCGTTTTATCTGTGCGTGTCCCGGCTGTTGCCGTACAAGAACGTCGACAAGGTGGTGCGGGCATTCGCCGGCAGCGACCGGCGGCTGGTGGTGGTGGGCCGCGGACCCGAGGCGGGCAACATCGCGCAGATCAGCACACCGAACGTGACCATGCTCTCCGACCTACCCGATGCGCAGATGGCCTGGCTGTACCAGTCGTGCCGGGCGCTGATCGCGGCCAGCTACGAGGATTACGGGCTCACCCCGATCGAGGCCGCGGTGTGGGGCAAACCCGCCGTGGCGTTGCGGTGGGGCGGGTTCCTGGACACCGTGGTCGACGGCGTCACCGGAACATTCTTCGATGAACCGCAAGCAGATTCGATCGCCGGCGCGTTGGACAGATTCGATGTCCAGAGCTTCGACGCGGACGTCATCCGCAAGCACGCCGACCAGTTCACCGAGCAACGCTATGCCGAACGTCTGTACGAGGCGGTCGACGAACTCGGCGCGCCGGGCTGAACACGAGCATGCGGCCGACGGATCGGCAAACCGGTCGCTATGGTGGACGCGGATTCCTCAACAAGGAGCAATGATTCATGTTTCGTGAACCGGCTTCGGCAGATCCGGCTGACATCGCCCGGAAGAAGGCCGCCGCTCCCGCGCTGAGGATGGCGCCGCAGTCGGAATTCGTTCTCGACGAGAACAACCGGGTGACCCAGTACAAGATGCAGGGCATCGGCTTCGTCCCGAAGGCCAAGAACCGCATCGGCGAATTGCTCTTCAACCTCGTGATCACCTACATCCCGTCGCACACCGTGCGGCAGGGATTCCTGCGGTTGTGCGGAGCCAAGATCGGCAAGCACTCCTCGATTTTGCGCGGCACCACCGTCTTGGACCCGGCGTACCTGACCATCGGTGACGGGGTGGCCATCGGCTTCCGCTGCCTGCTGGACGCCCGCGCCGGCATCTACATCGGCAACCAGGTCACCATCGCCAGCGATGTGCAGATCATCGGCGGCGGCCACGACATCAACCACCCGGACTTCCTGCCGGTACCGATTCCGACGGTCATCTGCGACTACGTGTGGATCGCCAGCCGGGCGATGATCCTGCCTGCGCTGGTCGGCCGCGGCGCGGTGGTGGCCGCGCAGGCGCTGGTGACCAAGGACGTCGAAGAGCTGAACATCGTCGGTGGGGTGCCGGCCAAGGTGATCGGTAAACGAGATCCGGAGTTGTTGCTGTACACCAACACTCGTCGACCCCCGCCGTTCTACTGATGGCCGGTCTGCTTGGCGAACACCGGTTGGTCTTCGTCGCGCCCGACGAAGGGCAGACCGCGGTGGGCGACTACGCCCAGGATCTGATCGAGGCACTGCGCCCCCATTTCGGGGAGATCGCCGAAGTGCGCACGGCCGGTCCGGGTGCCGACACCGTGGCCGACGTGCGCAGGCACCGGGCGCGGGTACGCAAGCTGGTGGCCGACGGGCCGCCCGGCCGGACGCTGGTGCACGCCGAACTGTCCACCGGGGTGATGCCCACCTTCTGGGCCGTTGCGGGTCTGTCCGGGGTGCCGGTCACCGCCACCATTCATGATCCGCCGCAGGGCTTGTGGTTCCTGGCCCGGCCGCGGTTCATCGCCAACTCACGGCTGCTCACCCACGGCATCCACTACCCGCTGCGGCCGCTGTCGCGCGCCGTCGAGGGCAGGGTGCACGGCGACCGCACCCTGATCGCACTGACCGAGACGGGGCGGCAGTCGATCGAACGCACCTACCCGCGCACCCACACCGCCTACATTCCGCACCTGGTGCGCGAGCGGCCCGATATCGCGCCTGCCCAGGACCGCCCCAAGGCGGTGGGATTCTTCGGATTCGTCTACCGGGGCAAGGGTTTTGAACAGATCTCCGAGATCCGTGCCCAACTGCCCGACGACATCCTGATCCGGGTCGCCGGCCGGGGGACCGAGGACCTGCCCCGCGCCGAGGGCATCGAGATCCTCGGCCGGGTGGACGGCGCCGCCGAAGATGCGTTCTTCGCGTCGGTGCGCGCCATCGCGTTGCCCTACGGCAAGCGGCATTTCTATGCCGAGACCTATCCCGCATCCGGGGTGGTGGCGCACTCGATGGCCTACCGCACCCCGGTGATCTGCACCGGCTACGGCTCGCTGGCCGAGCTGGACCCGGAACACGGGGTGGTGGCCGTCCCGCCGGGCGCCGATCCCGCCCACGACCTGGCCAGCGGCCTGGCCTCGGAGATCACGGCGCTGCTGAACGACGAGGCGCGGCTCACCGACCTGGGCCGCAACGCCGACCGGACCCGGCAGGAGCGCTCACCCGCGCGCACCGCCGAAGCGTTCGTGGCGGTGTGGCAACAGTTGATCGACGGCCGGTCCGCCCGTGTCTGAGCCCGCTGAGCCCGTCGTCGAGAAGCAGGGCTCGTCACACCTGACCCACGCGTTGTGGGCGGCGTTCTGGATGTACGGCGGTCGCGCCTGCGGCATGGTGTGGACGCTCGCGCTGGTCGCGAAACTGGGCATCGCCGACTACGGCCAATACGCGATGGCCTACGCGGTGTACTCGTTGATCGGGTCGCCGATCGACAACTTGTTCGTGGTCCGGTCGGTTCGCGAATCCGAGAAGGAGTTCCTGTCCGACCGTGCCACCCGGTACCTGCTCGGCGTCGCCCTGATGGCCGTCGGCCTCGCGCTGCTCGAGGTGAACTACGTCGCCGCGTTCGGTTTGTTCGTCTCCGGTGGAGAACTGACCCTGAAAGCCTGGGAGAGTCGCTCGCTGCGTGACGGACACCCGCACAAGGCGGCCCAGATCGACACCGGCCGGCAGTTCGCCAGCGTGGTGCCGGCGTGCATCTATCTGTTCGCGGTGCCGCATCCCACCTTGCAGGTCGCGACGACGATCCTGGTGGCGCCCTATGTGCTGTGCGCCATCGTGGTGGGCCCCATCGCGATGCGGCACCGCCCGGGTATCCCGGGTTCGCCGCGACTGATCGCTATCCTGGTCGGCGAGACGTTCGCGATCATGGCCGGCGTCCAGGGCGATCTGCTGTTGCTCGGCTGGCTCACCAACCACACCGTCGCCGGCTATTACGGCATCTGCACCACCGTCACCCTGGCGATCGTCGCGGTCGGCCAGACCTTCGGCATGTCCTACAACCAGGCGCTGCGCGACGGCGACGGTCATGTGTCGGCCGGACCGCCGCTGAAAGGCACGCTGCTCCTGGGGGCGGCGGCCGGGGTGTTGGTGCTCATCACCGGTCTGGTCATGCTGATGGTGCCTGCGGTGCCGCAGGAGCTGGCCGTCGCGATGACCATCATGTCGCTGTTCTGCGCCATGCGGACCGTGAGCACCGTGTTCCAGGCCGTGCTCTACAACCAGCACCGCGACGGCGTCCGGCTGGCAGCCAACTTCAGTGTGGTCCCGATCCGGCTGGGATTGGTGGCGCTGCTGGTGGGTGCCGGGGCCGTCGGTGCGGCGATCGCGGCCGTCATCACCGACGCCATGCTGTTGGCGATCTACTTCCGGGTGCTGTACCGGAAGCCGGCGTCATGACCGGTCGAAAACCCACCGCTTGTTTCCTGCTGTCCAAGGACCCGGTGGCAGACCACGGCGGCGACGTCGAATTGTCGCGCCTGTTCCTGGAATTGGCGGCGTCGGAGTTCGAGGTGTCGGTGATCTGCCTGTCCCACGAACCGGCGGGGACGCTGGCCTTCGACGGGGTGCCGCTGGTGCGGGTGGCGAAATCGGGGGTGCAGCCCCTGCGGCTGCTGCTCGACGTCGCGCGGACCCGGCGCAGCCTGGTGCACGCGCGGTTCGACAACGACGATCTGGTCGCGGCCATCGATGCCGCGGGCGCCGACGTCTACGTTGCCGAGCACAGCTACATGGCTGAATCCTTCTTGCGCAGTTCACGTTTGGGTAAGTCGAGGTTCGTGGTCAACACCCACGTGAGCGAATCGCTGGTGTGGCGGGCGACCCGCGGGGCGCTGGGCCGGCTGCAGGTCGGCCGGTTGCTCCGGGACGAACTGAGGGTGGCCCGGGCCGCCGATGCGGTCGGCACGTTCGACGCGGGGGAAGCGGAGTTCTATCGCAACCGCGGGGTGCGGGATGCGCGCTGGATGGACATCACGTTGCCGCCGGGGGATCAGGTCGCGGTGTCGTCGACGCCCCGGCGGCTGGTGTTGATGGGCACCCGGGACTGGCCGCCGAACCAGGAGGCCTTCGAAGAGGCGTTGCGGCTGTGGCCGCGGATCGCCGAGGGCATCGACGGTGCCGAATTGTGTGTGATCGGGGCCAAGGCCGCCAAGGCTGCAGAGCCCCGGTATCCGGCGGGTGTGCGGGATCTGGGCTTCGTCGACGACCTGCCCGGCTTCCTGGGGACCTGCCGGGCGATGATCGCGCCGATCCGCACCGGGGGCGGTGTGCGGGTGAAGATCCTGGACGCGGCACGGATGGGGTTACCCGTGGTGGGCACCACCGAGGCCGTCGGTTCTCTGGGGGAACTCCTGGGGCTCGGCGTGTACGACGGGGACGCCGCATTCATCGAGCAGTGCCGGAAGTTCCTGCTGGACAGCGCCGAAGCGGCCGAGGCCGGGGACCGGCTCTATGGACTGAACCAGGCCTACTGGCGCGACCGCCGGCCGCACAGGGCGGTCACCGACCTGCTAGGTGCTCGCAGCGGGTAGCTTCTGGGCTTGCGCCGCAACTGGTTTGACTGTCGGTGCGGCCACATCAGGTGAGTCGAGTTCGCCGGCCTTGCGCAACTCGTCGGAGTATTGCAGGAACACCAGGAAGAACGTGTAGAGGAAGGCGATCTGCGCGATCACCACGACCGGGTGGTCCAGGTTCAGGGCGATGATCGAGAACGCCATGAACACCCCACCGAAGAACGCGTGCGGCAGCGAGTTGCTGCGGATCAGTTTGGCGGCCACCACGCACCCGATGATGATCACCGCGACGAACGACAAGCCGGCGACCAGCCCGCCACGGTGCACCGCGATCAACGGGGCATTGGACACGAAGTTCTCGGTGAAAGCGTAAGGCCCGTCCTTGAATTCGCGCAGGGACCAACCGCGCCCGAAGATCCAGTGGTCGCCGAGGCGCATCGGGAATTCGCGGATCGCCGCGATGCGGTCCGACGCCCCGGCGTCGTTCTGGCCCAGTGAGCCCATCAATCGTTTACGGACCGCGGGTATGGACATGGCGGCAGCGAATCCGACGACCAGGGTGATGACGATGACCTGGCGGTCCCGCGAACGCATGTTGTGGAAGATGAAGACCAGCGCGATGCCGACCAGGACGCTGAACAGGGCCGCGCGGCTCAGGGTCAGCACGACGCACACCGACAGCACGGTCATCAGGGTCACCCGCTGCCATCCGGTGAACAGGATGGCAGCCATGGCCAGACCGATCACCAGGCCGATGCCCGCGGCATTGGGGTCCGCCCACATACCGCCGAGGCGCTGGAAGGTTTCGCTGCCCTCGCCGACGTCGAAGCGGCCGGATTTGGGCAGCACGTGTGTACCACCGGTGATGTAGAAGCGGTCGGCGGCGTAATAACCGATGAACGAAAAGGGTGCGTAAACCCATTTCGTGGTGCCCTGCGCCACGGCGACGGCACCCATCACGCCGCTGAACGTGCAGGCGTAGACGATGGCCCGGCCGACGCCGCGCAGCTGGTCGTTGGGCAATGCCAGCAGCACGAACACGAAGCCCGTCGCGATGCCCCACTTGGCGAAATCCATGATGTTCACCGGCGCGGAGAAGGTCACGATCATGGACAGCGCCGACATCAGGATCAAGACCAGGACGGCCGTCATCAGCCGTGAGCGCCGCCGCATCGCGCGTGGATAGAGCAGGAACGCCAGCACCGACCCGCAGCCGAGCACGAGGTAGATCGGCAGGTGGACGCCCGGGAAGTAACCGAAGGGGAACGCCGTGACGAATATGACGGTGCCGTACACCAGCCACAGCGGATGACGCATCCCGACATAGACCGCCACGACGACGGCCAGCAGGCCGACGATCGCCATGATGGCGAGTTTGCCGCCCAGCACGGCCGCGACCGCGGCCAGTGGTCCGAGCACGCAGGCGGCTGCTCCCGCACAGATTTCAGTTCGTGAATATGCGGGCAGCTTCAATGTCGATTCATCTCCTGCCAGATCTGCGGTCCCTCTCGCACCGAACTATCCTCGCATTGTCTTCGCTGTAATCGCCACAGGGGGAGTGGGCTCGGGCGGTGTCTCTGGTGTGTTTTGCTAGGCGAGGACGCTATCGTGATGACGTCATGGTGACCCAAGAGCGAACGGAGTGCCCAGTTGGCCGTCGGTGATTATGTGCGAATTTTTTGCCGGCTGTGGTGGGTGGTCCTGGCTGCGGCGGTGATCGGCGCCGGTATCGGTGCTGTGACACACCAGCTCGCCAAACAGGAGTACACCTCTACAGCAAGGCTTTTCGTCAGTACGCAGAGCGGGACCGGGGTCGGCGACGCCTACCAGAACAATCTGTTCTCTCAGGAACGGGTGTTTTCCTACGCGGGGCTCGCCACCAGTGAACAGGTTGCGGCACGCGCAATCGACCAGGCAAAAGCATCGATCAGCGTCGACGAATTGCGGGCGAAGATCACCGCGGTTCCACTACCACAAACGGTGTTGCTCGACATTACGGCGACAGATTCCGATGCCGCCACCGCTCAGCTTTATGCCAATGCCATTGCGGATCAACTCGTCAAGGTCACCGCTGAATTGGAGACATCGCGCCGCGGCGGTGAGTCGGCCGCCGGAGCCATTGTCGTCGATGACGCGAGTTACGGTAGCCCGGTCAAATCGATGGGGCTGGTGACCCGCATCCTTCTGGGTGCGCTGGCGGGCCTCGGTATCGGCATCGTCCTGGCAGGCATCCTCGGTGTCGCCGACACCCGCGTGCGCCGTCGTGAGCGCATCGAAGACGTCACCGGCAGCGCGCTGATCGGCACCCTCGTGCAGCACAAAGGTGGCGATGGCGTCCTCGATCTCGCCGCCGGCGGCGCCGCCGTCGAGCGGCTGCGCGAATTGCGCACCAACATCCAGTTCGCGCGCGGGCGGGGCGGGAATCACCCGCGCGTCATCGCGGTCACCAGTCCGTCGGCGCAGGACGGCCGTTCGACTACGGCCGCCGACCTGGCCGCGGTGTTCGCCGAGGCCGGCCGCGCGGTGCTGCTCGTCGACGGCGACCTCGTCGATCCTTCGCTTCCCCGGGTGCTCGGCCTTTCCGACGCCGAGCAGGCGCGGGCAGGCGATCGGGGTCTGACGACCCTGCTCGACCGGCAGTCCACCCTGGCCGAGTCGACCATCCAGGTCGGCGAGTTCCGGTTACTGCCTGCCGGTCCACTGCCCGCGACCAGTCGCCAGCTGTGGGGTGACGAGGCGGCCGGCCAGGTGATCGAAGAGCTGCGCGCCCACTTCGACTACGTGATCATCGATACCCCGCCGCTGCTCAAGTACTCCGACGGGACCGTGCCCGCGGCGCTCGGTGACGGCGCGCTGCTGCTGGGCCGGATCGGCCACACCAAGGCCGCCGGGTTGCGCAAGGCGCTGGGCATCCTGGAGAACGCCCACGTCGAGCTCATCGGCGTGGCGGCGACGGGTGAGCCGGCGAGCCGGAGCGATCGTGCCGAGCGCACGACCGATGCCCCGGTGACCGTCCCGGCGGATGCAGAAGCGCGTTCGTCACGCCACCGCGCTCAACTGGGACAACCGGAGTAAACCGATGCAGTCGTTGGTCCTGGGACGGGTGACGGCACTGCTGGCCGGCGCCGCCACCGTGCTCGTGGTGGCCGGATCGGTCAGCGCGTGCTCGGCGGAGCAGCCCCGCCAGGACGCGCCGCCGCACGCCGCCCCGGCGATCAAGACGTTCGCGCCGGCCTTCGAGGGCAAGCCGGAGCTGGCGCCCGCGGACATGACGGACGACGGACCCGGGTCCCTGGTCTCGGTCGAGCCGATCAAGGGCGGCGCAGAACTGCTCGACGAGGACGGCGCCACCTATATGCGGGTGGTGTACCGGTCGACCTCGGGGATCGACGGCACTCCCACGCAGGTGTCCGCCGCCATCGCCATCCCGGCAGGCGTTCCGCCCAAGGGTGGCTGGCCCGTCATCGGCTTCGGGCAGGGCACCAAGGGTGTGCTCTACAAGTGCGCATCCAGCTTGTTCCCGAACCTGCCGAAGCAGGCCTGGTCCATCGACCAGTTCATCAAGGCCGGCTACGCCGTCACCGCGAGCGACTTCCAGGGCTCCGGGGTGAAGGGGTACGCCCACCCGTTCCTGGACGCAAAGACCTACGGCTACAACATCATCGACTCGGTGCGGGCGGCGCGGCGAATCGGCGCCGACATCAGCGACAAGTGGATGACGTACGGGCACTCGGCCGGTGGCCTCGCCGTGTGGGCGGCCGCCGAGGAGGCCGAGCAATACGGGAAGGGCCTGAACCTGCTGGGCAGCATCTCGATGGCGCCGGCGGCCGACATGTCCGGTCTGGCGGACGCGGCGTGGAACGAGACGCTGACCAACGAGCAGCGGGTCACCATGGTGTACGCCCTGCAGTCGCTCAAGTGGTTCAACCCGGACATGAACCTGGACGACTTCCGGTCCGGGGTCACCGCGGCGAACTGGGACCTGATCCTCAACTGCATCCCGACGGACTTCGACCAGGTCGGCCAGGTGTGGCGGACGATGACCAATGCCGACCTGAAACCCAGGACCTACGAAGACGTGGTGTGGCTGCGTGAGCAGCTCGCGGCGCGCGCGGTGCCCAGCAATCAGCGCATCGAGACCCCGTTGGTGGTCGCCTACGGCACCCAGGACGGTCTGGTCAACCAGGCCTGGTTCGAGGGGGCGCTCAACCGCGCCTGCGCGGCGGGCAGCAACGTGGAGATCAAAAAAGATCCGGGTAAAGGGCACGCGGACCTCGACCAGGCGTTCGTGATGGGCTGGCTCAACGACCGGCTGTCGGGCGTTCCGGCCCCGCCGAGCAACTGCGCGGACTGGCAGAAGGCGCAGCAGCCCAAGTGAGAACCCCGGTCGATGTCCCTCGGCTGCGCGACTATGCGCTGATGTTGGCCCGGGTGTGGCCGATGATCCTGGTGGCCACGCTGCTGTCGGCAGGCGCTGCCGTCTTCGCGGTCCAGCAGCGCCCGCCCAGCTACACCGCCTCCTCCCTGGCCTTCGCCTCGGTGGCGGGTGACCCGAGTACGTTCGCGCTGTACTACGGCGGCATGGGTGCGAAGCTGCGCATGCCCAGCTATGTCGAGCTGGCGAAATCACGGCTGGTCGCGCAGCGGGCCGTGCAGGCACTCAACTCGACGGAGACCCCGGAGGACCTCGCCTCCCGGGTCACCGCCGAATGGACGCCGGGCGGCGCGGATCTGCGGGGCCGGGCGAATTCGGTCCTGCTGCGCATCACCGTCACCAACGCGAACCCGGACGTCGCGATCAACGAGGCGAACGCCGTCGGGAGCAATCTGGTGGCGCTGTCGAAGGAACTGGATTGGTATGAGTCCAAGTTCAACGACGACATCCAGTACAAGGGCCCACTTACCGAATTGCTGCCGGTAGGCGTCGCCAAAACGGCACAATTGGTGCCGAAACCGATACTGGCGCCGTTGGCGACCGGGGCGGGCGTCGGATTCGCCATCAGCGTGTTGATCATGCTGGCGGTCGAGATCACCCGTGGCACCCTGGCGACCCGTGGGCAGCTGGATTACATTGTCAAACTTGCGACGCGACGGAACACGTAGGAGCTCTGTGAAATCTGCGAGGACCGCTGCGCGTGCCGTGCTGGCAAGCGTGCTCGCCTTGATGATGGTGTTGACCGGCTGTAGCAATACCAAGGCCGCCGAAGCGCCCGCGAAGTCGCCGGCCGAGCAGGAACTGCCACTGCCCGCGGATTACTCCGGCCAGGGTCCCGGAACCCTGCGCAGCGCGATCACGCTGCCCGTCGTCGACCGACGGATCACCCGGGCCGCCGAGGTGGCGGCGCGGATCAGTTACGTCTCGACCTCCGGCATCGACGGTAGCCTCCAGACCGTCACCGGCAGCGTGTTCGAGCCGCTCGGGCAGGCGCCCGAGGGCGGCTGGCCGGTCATCGTCTACGGCCACGGCACGGTCGGCATCCAATCGGACTGCGCGCCGTCGCTGTCGCCGTCGTTGTCCGGGGCCGCCGATGCCATCCGCGCGTTGTTGCTCCTGGGCTATGTCATGGTGGTCCCCGACTACCAGGGGCTGGGCACGAATACCGGCTACCACCCGTATCTCGATGCCACCACCGCGGGCTACAACATGATCGACGCCGCACGTGCCACCCGCAAGCTCCTGCCGGACGCCTCGGACAAGTGGGTCGCCTTCGGGGTGTCGCAGGGCGGCCAGGCCTCCTGGGCCGCCAACGAGCTCAACGCCACGTACTCCAACCCGGACCTCAACCTGGTCGGCTCCGTCAGCGTGTCGCCTGCTGCCGACATCGCCGGTCTGGCCGACCTGGCGATGACGGATGCGCTGACGCCGGCGCAGGTGATTGCGATGGCGTTGCTCCTGACGACGCTGAAAACCGAGCATCCCGATCTCAACCTGGATGACTACCGCCGCGGCGGTGCCGAGGCGAACTGGTCGCTGTTGTCGGGCTGTTCGGCGGATTCGGCCGACAAGCGTCTCGAGGTGGCCGGCGCACTGCCGCCCGGCGACCTGCGTCCGGCCAGTCAAGCCGCCGCCGACCAGCTGCGCACGTATCTGATCCAGATGAGCGGGCTGCCCCGGACCCCGGCGACCGTGCCGTTCCTGGTGCTCCAGGGAGACCAGGATCAGCTGATCCCGGTGGCCTGGACGGATGCCGCCGTGCAGCGCGCCTGCGACATGGGCAGCATCGTCGCGTCCTTCGTCGCGGTCGGACGTGGCCACGGTGACTTCGATCCGACCGAGGCGCTCGACTGGATCCAGCAGAGGTTCAGGGGCGATCCGCCGGCCAGCACCTGCACCATCGAGGGTGGCCCGTCCATCCGCAAGGTGCCCCAGCTGACGCTGCCTGAATGATGAGCGAAAAAGCCGAGGCCGAGCTGCCTATCGAATCTCAGGTGATCGCGAGTTCACCGACGCACCGCCGAGTCATCGGGCTCGACGGCATCCGCGGACTGGGTTGTCTGGCGGTCGTGGTCGGGCACGTCGGCGAGTTCTACACGCCGGTCACCCACCACAAGGCCTTCCTGGACGTCCTGGGGCTGGCGCTGATCCTGTTCTTCGTGCTCAGTGGCTTCCTGCTGTTCCTCCCGTACGTGCGCCGGCTGACCAAGCCGAACGGGGAGATGCCCGACACGCGCCAGTACTTCCTGCACCGGGTGTTCCGGGTCTTCCCGGGTTACGTGGTCATCTTCTTGATCTGCAACTTCGTGCTCCGCGCCGTGTACATCGACAACCCGACGACCCAGCTGCCGGGCACCCAGCACGGAACCGGGATGATCACCGATCCGGGCAAGCTGCTGGCGAACCTGACACTGGTGCAGACCTACATCCCCGACTACGTCCAGACCGGGATCAACCCGTCCTGGTCGTTGACGCTGGAGATCGCGTTCTACCTGTCGCTGCCGCTGCTGGGAGTGTTGATCTTCGCGCTGCGCCGGCGTCTGAAAGTGGATCCGCTGAAGCTCGCGTTGGTGGCCCCGGCGATCCTGCTGGTGATCGCCTACATCGGCCGGGCCCTGACCCCGTGGGTGTACGCGCATGTCAACGTGCACAACTTCACGCCCGACGGCGGTCAGTACATGCCGGACATCTGGCTGCAGAACTGGGGCCCCAACCTCGCGGCGGTGTTCAGCCGCAGCATGCTCACCAATGCCGACCTGTTCGCGTACGGCATGCTCGCGGCCATCCTGTTCGTCGCGATCGAACAGGCGGTCATCGGCGAGCGGGCGGCCAAGTGGATCCATCGGGCCGCGATCCTCGCGATCCCGGTGTTCGGGGTGCTGACGCTGATCCTGGTCAAAGATCAGAGCGCGTTCGGTTACGGCGTGCTCGGAATCGTGTCCGCGTTGTTCATCGTGATGGTCATCCTGCCGCTGTCCTGGGGCGCCCCATCGAGACTGGCCCGCTGGATCGATGCCCGGCCGTTCTACTTCATCGGGCTGATCTCGATGTCGGTGTACCTGTGGCACTACCCGATGTTGTTGTTGCTGGGGCGGTACAACCTGGCCGCCGGTGACAGCTGGGGCGGCATGCTCCGAAACATGGCTCTGGTGAGCGTTGTCACCCTTGCGGTGGCCACCGTGTCGTACTACCTCGTGGAGAAGCCCGGGCTGGATCTGGCAAAGAGATTCAAGAAACGTTGACGCGCCGGAAATGGTTGTGGGCCGCGGTGATCGGCGCTGTCGTCGTGTTGACCGCGGGACTGGTGGTGGCGGTGTCCCCACCGGTACGGGAGCTTCTCGGGATGACCGCCGGCTCCGAGGACGCGCAGCCGATCGCCACCGCAGACCTCAGGGGCAGCGGGCCGGGGACGCTGGTCAGCGCCGTCACCATGCCCGCGTTCAGCCGCCGCATCACGGGCCCGCCGATTCGCGCGGCACGGGTGGTCTACCGCTCCACCGAAGGTGACACGGGCGCTCCCACCGAGGTGTCCGGCGCCGTCTTCACGCCCGGTGGTACCCCGCCGCCCGACGGCTGGCCGGTGATCGCCTACGGGCACGGCACCTTGGGCATCGACGAGCCGTGCGGCCCGTCGCTGTCACCGTCGCTGCTGGGAAGCGTCACCTGGGTGACCAACCTGGTGGCCGCCGGGTATGCCGTGACCATGGCCGACTACCAGGGTCTGGGATTCGCCGGGGTGCATCCGTACCTCGATGCGCGCACTGCCGGTCTGAACCTCATCGACTCGGTGCGGGCGATCCGACGCACGTTCGAGGGCGTTTCCGAACGCTGGGCGGCGCTCGGTGGTTCACAGGGTGGCGGCGCGGCGTGGGGCGCGGGGGAGCAGGCCGCGACCTATGCGCCGGAGATGCGCCCCGTCGGCGTGGTGGCGCTGGCGCCGGCCGCCGACGTCGCAGGCTTGGTCGACCTGGCACTGCAGGACAAGTTGACCCGTGAGCAGATGCCGACCCTGGTGGTGATCGTCGAGTCGTTGGCCCGTCTGCACCCCGACATCAACCGCGACGACTACCGGCGCGGCATCGCCGCGGAGAAATGGGATGTGCTGACCGCCTGCAGCGGCGACAAGGTGCACGAACGGGAATCGGTCATCAATGCGCTGCAGCCCGACGACGTTAAGCCCCAGACGCCGCAGGCGGCCGACCGGCTGCGTGGCTACCTCGCGGCCTGGGCGCTGCCGCAGCAGCGGCTGTCCGCGCCGATGAGCGTGGTCTACGGAGGCAAGGACGAGTACATCGCCCCGGGCTGGACCGAAACGGCGATGCGCCAGGCCTGCGCCATCGGTGGCGTGCTGACAGCGGACTTCCAACCCGACAAAGGCCATGGTGACCTGGACTTCGCCGGTCAGGTCGACTGGTTGGCGCAGCGTTTCGCGGGTGCCCCGGCCTCGAACGGGTGCGCCGCGATCCGCTGATCGTCCGGCGGGAGGCGTAGCTGCGTGCGCGGCGGTCCGAATCGGTGTCCCCACCGTGCGTCGGCGTCCGCCGGCCGGGGGCGGGGCGGCGTATTCGGGGCGGTGAACAGGGAGTTCTCGCGCGATTCCCAGAGACTCCACAGTAATCGCGGCGAATTGCTCCGAAAGCGAGTTTGTGGCAACCGACATTCGCGTTGCGGTTGCAGAACATCCTGTCTGTGGTAATGATAAGCCTCAGTCCAGCTGTTCTTGCTTGGTCCAGGTTGGCGCGATTGCGGATATGTAAGCAAATGTTGCGTCGGGGTACCAGTGGCCAGCAAACCTTCGCGAAGATGCTCCGGCGGTCCGAAACGCGTGTAATGTGTTAATTCTCGCGGGCTCGGCCCCACGATGAGAGGGAATCAGCGGTGGCACTAGTTTCTAGTGATACGAGTGCGCTCGACGAGTTTGCTGCATCTCGACAGGGAATCGCGGGGCAACCACCGCTGGTAGCAGTCGCCGACCGCACGCAAGGGCTCGCGTGGCAACGCCGCTATGTCCTCGGCCTGATGATCTCGGATGTTTTCGTGGTGGGTGCGGCCATGGCGTGCGCGCAGATGGTCCGGCTGGGGCGGCCCGTCACCCAATTCGATCCGCTCACCAAATATTTCGGGTTGCTGTCGGTGATCTTCGGCCTGATGTGGCTGGGCATGCTGGCGGCCTACGGAACCCGCTCGCCGCGCATCGTCGGCGCCGGAACCGAGGAGTACCGCCGGGTGCTCTCGGCAACCATGTCGACCATCGGCGTCGTCGCCATCACCGTGATGATCTTCCGGCCGGAGTACGCCCGCGGGTACCTCGCGGTGGCGTTCCCGCTCGGCCTCGTTCTCCTGATGATCAGCCGCAGCTCGGCTCGCCGGGTGCTCAGCTGGTACCGCAAGGATGGCCGCTGCGTGAACTCCGTGCTCGCCGTCGGCAGCCCGACGGCCGTGCACAGCCTGGTGCAGTCCCTGTCCCGCGCGCGGGACTACGGCTACTCCGTGGTCGGGGTCTGCCTGACGGGCCCGCACCCCGGGAAGACCATCGACATCCCCGGTGTCGGGACTCTCCCGGTCCTGGGTGACGAACACAGCGTCGAGGCCGCCCTGGCCGTCACCGGCGCCGACACCGTCGCACTGACCACCACCGACCACCTCGGCCCGGCCGGCGTGCGGGAACTGTCCTGGGACATGGACCGGCTCGGAGTCGACCTCGTGGTGTCCCCGGGCATGGTCGACATCGCCGGTCCACGCCTGACCATGCGGCCGGTGGCCGGACTGCCGCTAATCCACCTGGAGCGGCCGCAGTACAGCGGCACCAAGAAGCTGCAGAAGCGCGTCTTCGACGTGTTCGTGTCGCTGAGCGTGCTGCTCGCGGCGTCGCCGTTGATGATCCTCAGTGCGATCGCCATCAAGCTCACCAGCCGCGGCCCGATCTTCTACTGCTCGGAGCGCATCGGCATCGACGGCGTCCCATTCAGGATGATCAAGTTCCGCACCATGGTGGTCGACGCCGACAAGCAGGTGAGCCGCCTCAGCGCCCTCAACGATTTCTCCGGCGGTGTGCTGTTCAAGATCCGCGAGGATCCGCGGGTGACACCGGTGGGCCGCATCCTGCGGCGCTACAGCATCGACGAATTGCCGCAGTTCTTCAACGTTCTCAAGCGGGAGATGAGCGTCGTCGGTCCGCGTCCGCCCCTGCGCTGCGAGGTCGACGCGTACACCGACCAGGTTCGTCGCCGTCTGCTCGTGCTGCCGGGGATCACCGGTCTGTGGCAGGTCAGCGGTCGCGCCGACCTCTCCTGGGACGACTCGGTGCGACTGGACCTCTCCTATGTCGAGAACTGGTCGATCAGCAGTGACGTGCTCATCGCCTTCAAGACGGTCCGCACCGTGCTGGGCGGCGCAGGCGCGTACTGAGCTCACGCCTCGCGGCGTGAGCCGCAGGTAGTGTGGCGACCATGCGGCGCCCGTCGGTGAACGGCCCGGCGGGCTGGATCAAGAGAATCTTCGCGATCGTCGCCGTCGTGGCGGTCGTCATCGGCGGCATCCAGTTACTGCCCCTTGCGATACCCATCGCGGGATGGCTCGTCAACGCCACCTATAACGCCTTCTCCTCGCTGCAGGGTCCGCCGGTCCCGGTCGCGACGGCAGACTTCACAGGTTCCGGCCCGGGCTCGCTCATCTCGGCCACCACGATGCCCTCGGTGACCCAGACCCGCGAAGGACGCGATCTGCGCGCGGTGCGGGTCGTCTACCGGTCCACCTCGGGGGACACCGGTGCACCCACCGTCGTCTCCGGGTCGGTCTTCACGCCGCTGGGCGCCCCGCCCGCCGGGGGCTGGCCGGTGGTGGCTGTCGGGCACGGCACGGTCGGTATCGACGGGCCGTGCGGGCCGTCCCTGTCGCCCTGGCTGGAGGGCGCACTGAGCTTCGTGGCCCCGCTGATCGACAGGGGCTATGCCGTCTCGGTGGCCGACTACGAAGGGCTGGGTGTCAAGGGCCTGCACCCGTACCTGGACGCGCACACCGCCGGGCTGAACATGATCGACTCCGTGCGCGCGCTGCGCCATTCCTTCCCCGGGGACACGTCGACCACGTGGGCGGCGTTCGGCCACTCGCAGGGCGGTGCCGCCGCGTGGGCCGCCAACGAGCGCGCCAGCGAGTACGCACCCGAGCTCCGGTTCCTCGGGGCGGTCGCGGCGGCACCCGCCGCGGACGTGACGAAATTCGTCGACCTGGCGGCCACCGGCGCGCTCAGTCGCGAGCAGCGGCTGAGCATGGCCCTGATCGTCGAGTCCCTGGCACGCCGCCACCCCGAACTCAACCGCGACGACTTCCGGCGCGACTCGGCCGTGCAGAACTGGGCCGTGCTGACCGCATGCCAGGGCTCGGAGCTGATGCAGAGATCCGCGGCCGCCGACAAGCTGACCGGGTCCGACTTCGCCCCGCGTACGCCGGAAGCGGCCGAGCTGTTGCGAAAGTTGTTGCAGCAGTGGGCGCTACCGCAACGACCACTGTCCGGGCCGATGTCGGTGTGGTACGGCGGGTCGGACGCCTACATCAACCCGGAGTGGACGCGCGCCGCCGTCGCGCGGGCCTGCGACATGGGCGGGACGGTGACGGTCGAGTTCCAGCCGGGTAAGGGCCACTCGGATGTCGATCTGGCCACCCAGTTGCAGTGGCTGCTCGACCGCTTTGCGGGCAAGCCGGTGCACAATGACTGCCCATGACCGCTGAGACGAACCGGACCCCGCTGGACACCGCGGCGCTGCGCGCGCAGATGACCGGATGGCGGCGTCTCGACGTCGTGCAGGCGACCGGCTCCACGAACGCAGATCTGGTCGCCCGTGCGGCGGCCGGCGAGGACATCGGCGGCGCGGTGCTGCTGGCCGAGCATCAGACGGCCGGGCGGGGCCGCGGCGGCAGGGTGTGGTCGGGAGTGCCGATGGGCTCGGTCGCCTTGTCGGTCGGCGTCTCGACGGCGGGCGTCGACGAACAGACCTGGGCCCTGTTGCCGCTGCTGACCGGGGTTGCCGTGGTCGAGGCGCTCGACGAGGCCGGGGTGACCGGGTCCCTCAAATGGCCCAACGACGTCCTGGTGGACGGTGCGAAGATCGCGGGCATCCTGGCCGAGGTCGCCTCGCCGCAGCCGGCGGTCGTCGTCGGGATCGGCCTGAACGTGACGGTCGCAACGGACGAGATCGATCAGCCCGGGGCCACCTCGGTGCTCGCGGCCGGCGGCGACGTCGATCGTGATCACTTGGTGCTCGGCATCCTCCGGCATCTGGGTGCGCGCATCGAGGACTGGCGCCGAGGCGACGACGTCCTCGCGGCTTATCGTCGGCGCAGCGGCACGATCGGGGCCCAAGTCCGGGCGCTGCTGCCCGGCGACCGTGAGATCGTCGGCACCGCCACCGGGGTCGACGACACCGGCCGGCTGCTCATCGAGTCGGCCGGCGGGACGACGGCGGTTGCCGCAGGCGACATTGTGCATTTGCGGCCCGCCGCAGGGACCGCTCAGCAGTAAAGTCGTCGGCGTGGGTTACCCGGACAATGTCCTCGCCGGCGACGAACGTGTGGTGTTGCACCGCCATCCGCACTGGAAACGGCTGATCGGGCCCGCGCTCATCCTGGTCCTCACCACCGCGGTGGCCGCCTTCGGTGCCGCGGTGATCAACCGGACCGACTGGGACCCCACCGCCAAGACCGTCGCGTCGGGCGTCATCGCCGCGATCTGGGTGGTGCTGGTCGGGTGGTTGACGTTGTGGCCGTACCTGAACTGGCTCTCCACGCATTTCGTCATCACCGACCGGCGGGTGATGTTCCGGCACGGGGTACTGAACCGGTCGGGTATCGACATCCCGCTGGCGCGGATCAATTCCGTGGAGTTCCGGCACGGCCTGATCGATCGGCTGGTGCGCACCGGCACCCTGATCATCGAGTCGGCCTCGCAGGACCCGCTGGAGTTCTACGACATTCCCCGTGTCGAGCAGGTGCACTCACTGCTGTATCACGAAGTCTTCGACACCCTGGGTTCCGAGGAATCGCCGAGCTGATCGGGCCGCCGCGGCGGGCGTAGCGGCGTGACCGTCCCGTTCGGGCCGGAACGCTGTGCGCTGTCACCCAGGTGACCACGGGGGTCGTGCTGCTCGTGGTGATCCTCGAACGCCTCGGCGATGCCGCCCGCGGTGAGCGTGGACTCCAGCGCCTTGTCCGGGTTGCGGGCATTCTCGTCGGGGAAGACCCAGCGGCGGAACGCCCAGAATCGGAAGGCCATCTGCAGCAGGTTGCCGATCACGTAGGCGGAGACGAAGTCCGCGATGTTCTCCATCGTGAGCGATACCTCGGGCACCCGCAGCTGCAGCATGTAGCTCGACACCCACAGCGGGGCCATGCTCAGCAGCACGCCGACACCGCTGACGCCGAAGAACAACAGCGCCTCGTGGTGCCGCTCCCGGCCGCCGCGGTCCTTGAAGCTCCACTCGCGGTTGAGGATGTAGGACGCGATGACGGCCACGATGCCGGCGATGATCTTGGCGGTCACCGGTTTGGGCTCGAGCACCGTGAGCTTCAGCGTGTAGAAGATCGCCGAATCGATGACGAACGTGGTGGCGCCGACCAGCGCGAATTTGATCAGCTCATGGTGCCGCTCGGCGAAGGGCCGGATCGGGCGAGGCAGCCGCGCGATCGTGGCATCAGCAAAGGACACGAAGAAGCAGTCTACGGAAAGTCCCTTGACAACGTGAACCTGCGCAGGTCGCGACGGGTGTAGGGGCTTCGCGCAAGCCATGAAAACATGGGTGCGTGCCACGAACCCGTCAGAGCCCCAGCGCACCCGTCGTCGCGATGATCGGCGGTGGACAACTGGCCCGGATGACCCATCAGGCGGCGATCGCCCTCGGGCAGACGCTGCGGGTGCTGTCGGCCGGACCCGACGAACCCGCGGCGCAGGTCAGTCCGGACGTGGTGATCGGCTCGCACACCGATCTGGACGCGCTGCGACGCGCTGCGAGCGGCGTCGATGCGCTGACCTTCGACCATGAACACGTCCCGACGGACCTGCTGGAGCAACTGGTGGCCGAGGGGGTCACGGTGGCACCGCCGCCGGAGGCGCTGATCCACGCCCAGGACAAACTGATCATGCGGCGCAAGCTGGAGGCCCTCGGGGCGCCGATCCCGCGATACACGGCGGTGACGGGCGTCGACGACGTCGACGCGTTCGCGGCCCGGATCGACGGCCCGGTCGTCATCAAGACGATCCGCGGTGGCTACGACGGCCGCGGTGTGGTGCTGGCCCGCGACCTGGCCCACGCCAGGGAAGCGGTGGCCGGTTACCTGGCCGACGGTGTCGACGTGCTGATCGAGGAACGGGTCGCGATGCGGCGCGAACTCTCGGCGCTGGTGGCACGCTCGCCGTTCGGTCAGGGTGCGGCGTGGCCGGTGGTGCAGACGGTGCAACGGGACGGGATCTGCGTCGAGGTCATCGCACCCGCGCCGGGTCTGGACGGCAACACGGCCGCGGCCGCGGAAGCTCTCGGCCTGCTGCTGGCCCAGGAACTCGGGGTGGTCGGCGTGCTGGCGGTCGAACTCTTCGAGACCGAAGACGGCGCAATCCTGGTCAACGAGTTGGCCATGCGGCCACACAATTCCGGGCACTGGACCATGGACGGCGCTCGCACCAGCCAGTTCGAACAGCATCTGCGCGCGGTGCTGGACTACCCGCTCGGCGACACGAGCGCACTCGCGCCGATCACGGTGATGGGCAATGTGCTCGGTGCGCCGGAGACGCCGTCCATGTCGATGGACGAACGGGTACACCACCTGTTCGGGCGGATGCCCGATGCCAAGGTGCACCTGTACGGCAAGGGTGAGCGGCCAGGTCGCAAGATCGGCCACGTGAACATCCTCGGGTCGGCCGGCGGGAGTGCGGACGACGCGGAATACGTTGCGGCAGTTCGGGAACGAGCACAGCGTGCGGCGCACTGGTTGTCGCACGCCGAGTGGAGCGACGGATGGGACGGGCACTAGATGGCCGAGGTAATGCGGCCCCGGGTCGGGGTCATCATGGGCAGCGACAGCGACTGGTCGGTGATGGAGGCCGCAGTCGACGCGCTGGCCGAGTTCGGCATCCCCTTCGAGGTCGGAGTCGTCTCGGCGCACCGGACCCCGGCCCGGATGCTCGACTACGCCCAGACGGCCGCGGGCCGGGGGATCGAGGTCATCATCGCCGGTGCCGGCGGGGCGGCGCACCTGCCGGGGATGGTCGCCTCGGCGACCCCGCTGCCGGTGATCGGGGTGCCGGTGCCGTTGGCGCGCCTGGACGGACTGGACTCGCTGCTGTCGATCGTGCAGATGCCCGCGGGGGTTCCGGTGGCGACGGTGTCCATCGGCGGGGCGCGAAACGCCGGCCTGCTCGCCGTGCGCATCCTCGGTGCCGCCGATCCCGTGTTGCGGGGCCGTATCGAGCAGTTCCAGGCCGACCTGGAGGCGACGGTGCTGGCCAAGGACGCCGCCCTGCGTGACCGATTACTGGGCGGCGCGCAGTAGAGGTTAAAGTTACCCACGAGTAGCTAAGGAGCCTGTGATGGACAATCCGTCGTTCGATCTCTTCCAGCTTTCCGACGAGCACAATGAGCTGCGCACCGTGTTGCGCGCCCTGTGCGAGAAGGAGATCGCGCCGTACGCCGCAGAGGTGGACGCGCAGGCGCGCTACACCGACGAAGCCCTGGCCGCACTGGACGGTTCGGGATTCTCGGCGGTGTTCATCCCCGAGGAGTACGGCGGCCAGGGCGCCGACGCGGTCGCCGCGTGCATCGTGATCGAGGAGGTGGCGCGGGTGTGCGCGTCGTCCTCGCTGATCCCGATCTGCAACAAGCTGGGCACGACGGGCCTGCTGATGCGCGGGACCGAGGAGCTCAAGCAGAAGGTGCTCCCGTCGATCGCGGCGGGGGAAGCCACCGCCTCCTACGCGCTGAGCGAGCGCGAAGCCGGCAGCGACGCGGGCGCGATGCGCACCCGTGCCGTGGCCGACGGCGACGACTGGATCCTCAACGGCACCAAGTGCTGGATCTCCAACGGCGGCTACTCCACCTGGTACACCGTGATGGCGGTGACCGACCCGGACAAGGGTGCCAACGGCATCTCGGCGTTCATCGTGCACAAGGACGACGAGGGATTCTCGGCCGGGCACAAGGAACACAAGATGGGCATCAAGGGCTCGCCGACCACCGAGCTGTACTTCGAGAACTGCCGCATCCCGGGCGACCGGATCATCGGCGAGCCCGGCACCGGCTTCAAGACCGCGCTGGCCACCCTGGATCACACCCGCCCGACCATCGGCGCCCAAGCCGTGGGCATCGCCCAGGGCGCCCTGGACGCGTCGATCGCCTACACCAAGGAGCGCAAGCAGTTCGGCAAGTCCATCGCCGACTTCCAGAGCACCCAGTTCATGCTGGCCGACATGGCGATGAAGATCGAGGCCGCCCGGCTGATGGTCTACACCGCCGCTGCCCGCGGTGAGCGCGGCGAAGCCAACCTGCAGTTCCTGGCGTCGGCGTCGAAGTGCTTCGCCTCCGACGTGGCCATGGAGGTCACCACCAACGCCGTGCAGCTCTTCGGCGGCTACGGCTACACCGTGGACTTCCCGGTCGAGCGTTTCATGCGTGACGCCAAGATCACGCAGATCTATGAGGGCACCAATCAGATCCAGCGTGTGGTGATGTCGCGTCAGCTGCTGCGCTGACGCGAGCTAGCCCTTGGTGACCTTCTCGGTCTGTCTGCGCCGGTCCAGCGCAGCCGGATCCGGGTTGGCGACCTGCACCAGCGACGCGCCTGCGGCGAACACCGCCAGCAGGTGGTCGATGAGGTCGGTCGCGGTGGCCCACGAGCGGCTGGACATCACCCGGTCACCCGAGGCGAAGCCCTGGTCTTGAGCACTGCTCGCCGCGGCCGCGATGACCGCCTCGACGCTGCGACCGTCCAGCGCCGGCCCGGGATGGCGCTCCGGCACGATCTGGTCGCCGTGCACCCGCACCGCCGTCGCATAGTCGGTCAGGCCGACCGCAAGGTCCGGTACCGCCTTGCCGAACGGATCCAGCGACAGCACGGCGATCTCACCCATCGGCACGGCGGCATCCGCTTCGTCGATGCGGTCGGCGGTGCACAGCGCGATATCGGCCGCACCGGAAGTGTCGAACACCGCCTCCGCGCCCGCCCACCAGATGCCGAACACCACAGCCGCGGTCTGCCAGTGCGCGGGCAGCAGCACCGCCACCCGGGTCGACGGGCCGGCGCCGAGTTCGTCGCGCAACAGGTTCGCCGTCTTGGCCGCCCAGTTGGCCAGCGTCACCGTCGAGAGCTCGATGCGTTCGCCGGTGGCGTCGTCGTAATAGGTGATCCGGGGCCCGACGGCGTCGCGCTGCATCAACGGATCGAGCAGTGCCGCACTGACTGTCGTCACGTCAGCTGACACACGCGGGGTCGTTGGAGCCTGCGGTGATGATCGGCGATGGCGGCGGGGGCGTCTCGTCGGAATCGGACACGTCGCCCGCGCTCTCGGACACCACGGCCGAATCGCCGGACAGGCCGGTGGGCCCCTCCAGCCCGGATCCCGGTCCGGTGTAGTCCGCGGACAACACGACCCGGACCGCGCCGGGTGCCAGGGAGGCGTCCTCGACGACCGGCAGGCTGCCGAGTTCCTTCGAAATCGCCTGTGCGCCAAGGTCATCGACCTTTGCTGCCTGCACCTGGCTGTTGGTGACGTGCACGCCGTCGGTGTTGCCCACGGCGCCGGCGGTGAAGCCCTTGCCGGTGAGAACCTCCGACACCGAGGCGGCGAGCCCGTTGATGTCGGTGTCGTTGACGACGTCGGCGGTGGTCTTCTCCGGGGAGTAGCTCAGCTCCTCGGTCTTGCCCTGGGCCTGATCGCTGAGCAGGCCGTCCACCCAGTCGCGCACCTGGGTCGGGTCGACCCGGACCACGCTCTGGGTTCCGTCATCGCTCCAGCCGTCCTCCTGCAGGATCGGGATGGTCGCGAAGGCCACCGACCCGGCAGCCAGCTTCTGCAGCTGCTGCACGAAATCCATGATGTCCCAACCGTCGGACAGCACCACCGACCGTTGCACCGCGGTCTGCAACCGGTTCAGCGTGGACGGGCTGGACAACGTCTTGCTGGAGATCACCTCGTGGGCCAGCGACGCCATCACCGACTGCTGGCGGGTCACCCGGTCCAGGTCGCCGCGGGGCAGGTCGTGGCGCTGCCGGACGAAGCTCAACGCCTGCGGACCGTTGAGCTTCTGCCAGCCCGCCGGGAAATCCGCCCCGGAGAGCGGCTCGTACACCGCGTCTTTGAGACACACGTCGACGCCGCCGAGGGCGTCGGTGATGAGCGCGAAACCGAGCAGCCCGATCTCGGCGTAGTGGTCGACGGTGACGCCGGTCAGTTTGGCGACCGTCTTGATGAGTTCTTCGCGCCCGGCCTCGGTGGCCTTGGGCTCGGCGGTCGCGGGGTCCTCGCCTTCGACCTCCACCAACTGCTTCATCTTGTCGAGCTTCACCTCGCCGAAGACGCCGTTGATCTTCATCTTCCCCATCCCGGGGGCCTCCACATAGGAGTCCCGCGGGATCGAGATCGCGGTCGCCGACTTCCCGTTGTTGGGGATGCGGACCAGGATGATGGTGTCGGTGTTGGTGGACACGTCGTCGCCCGCGCGCAGGGTGGCCAGTTCGTCCGCCGACAGCGGGTTGCCGTGCGCATCGGTGCGGCTGTCCATCCCGACCAGCAGGATGTCGATCGCGCCGTCTTCGCCACCGCCGCCGAGGGCCGCGGAGTTGACGTGGTTGATGCCGTCCTCGAAGGACCGGACGGTGCTCCAGGCGGCGCCGGTGGCTATGACGACCGTCGAGGCGACCGCGGCAGCGGCGATCCGGAGCATTCGGCGGGGCACCCCGACAGGCTACTGGGATCGGGCGTCGCTACCCGTTAGCCCGATCGGCGTGGCAGGTCTTTCCGGGCCATTGCCCGTGAGCGGGTAACACCGGGGTCCGCGAGGCCGATAACGCGGCTGAAGCTGTCAATCACTTGTCAATTTCACCGAAATGAGGGTGGGATACCATGCCGTTCATGCTGAGGACCCTGGGACGTGCCGGTCGACGTGGCCTATTGGTCGCGACCCTGATCGCGGCTTTCGTGTCCGTCGCGCCGGCGGTGTCGCACGCCGGAGTCGTCGCGCCCGCAGACGGTTACGGGTTCGGCCAGGGCGCCGCTCCGACCTATTCGTCGTTCGATGACACCAACCGTGAGATAGACGCCGTCTCCCGCACCGGCGCCTCCTGGTACCGGCTGGCCGTCGACTGGAGCACGATCGAGAAGTCCAAGGGCCAGTACGACTGGGGTTATCTGGACAACGCGGTGAACACCGCGACCGCCAAGGGCCTGCGGGTGCTGGGCGTCCTGCTGTACACCCCGGGTTGGGCCCGTCCGCAGGCGCTGAACTCACTGATCCCGTCGGTGCCGCCGGCCGATGCGGGTGACTACGCGAACTTCGCCCGTGTCGCCGCGCAGCGCTACGGCTCGCGGATTCCGGCCTGGCAGGTCTGGAACGAGCCGAACCTGCCGCTGTTCATGGGCTTCACCCAGAACCGGGCGGCCGTCTACGCCTCCATGCTGAAGGCCGCCTACCCGGCCATCAAGGCGGGTAACCCGGCCGCCACCGTGGTGCTGTCCGGCCTCAGCCGCCAGCCCGGCCCGGAGTCGCCCTCGAACTTCCTGCGCAAGCTCTACGACGCCGGTATCCAGGGATCGTTCGACGCCGCCGCGGCGCACCCGTACGTGAGCCCGGGCGGCATCTCCGCCGACCCCGAGGGCGGGTGGTCCGAGGTCGGGTTGATGCACGACGTGATGGGCGGCGCCGGCGACGGTGGCAAGAAGATCTGGTTCACCGAGCTCGGCGCACCGACCAGTGACACCGCCGAGGGCGTCAGTCAGCAGGAACAGGCCAAGCAGATCACCGACGTGCTGTCGGCCGCGGCCGGTCTGGGCTACGTCGGGCCCGCGTTCATCTACAGCATCCGCGACAACAACAGCGCCAATCGCGGTGACCGGGAATCGAATTTCGGTGCGCTGCTGACGTCGGACTGGCAGCCGAAGTTCACCGCCAGCGTGCTTGCCCGCTAGATGGCCCCGCGGGTCCTCGGCGCCGGGACGTCGATACCCTCGACGCCGTGACAGACGAGATCGGCCGGCTGACCGTCGTGACGGTGACGTACTCGCCGGGAGCGCATTTGGAGCGCTTCCTGGCGACCCTGGCCCACGCCACCGAACTGCCGGTGACCGTGGTGATGGCCGACAACGGTTCGACCGACGGTGCACCCGAGGCCGCGGTGCAGGCTCACCCGAACGTGGCGCTGCTGCGCACCGGCTCGAACCTCGGTTACGGCAGCGCGGTCAACATGGCGGTGCGGCAGTACCTGGCCGACTGCGACGCCGAGTACTTCGTGGTGGCGAATCCTGATGTGCAGTGGGGGCCGGACAGCATCGACCTCCTGCTCGAGGCGGCCCGGCGCTGGCCGGCCGCCGGAGCGCTGGGCCCGCTGATCCGTGATCCGGACGGGACGATCTACCCCTCGGCGCGGTTGCAACCGAGCCTGATTCGCGGCGGCATGCATGCGGTGGTGGGCACGGTGTGGAAATCCAATCCGTGGACGGCGGCCTACCGGCAGGAGAATCTGGAGCCCAGCGAACGTGTTGTCGGCTGGCTCTCGGGCTCCTGCCTGTTGCTCAAGCGGTCCGCCTTCGAGCGCATCGCCGGGTTCGACGAACGCTATTTCATGTACATGGAAGACGTGGACCTCGGCAATCGCATCGACAAAGCCGGTTGGCAGAACGTCTACGTGCCCGCCGCCGAAGTGCTGCACGACAAGGGGCATTCCACCGGCCGCGACCCGGCCCGCAACTTGGCCGCCCATCATCGAAGTACTTACACATTTCTCGCCGATCGTTACCCCGAGTGGTGGCAGGCGCCATTACGTTGGACGATTAAAGGCGCGCTGGCCGCCCGGTCGAGTGCGGTGGTGCGTCGATCACGGCGCAGGCAGGCGGAAGGACGGGGCTGACGTTGAACATTCCTGTGGACCCGAAGAAGGTCGATGCCGTCATTCTCGTCGGGGGGCAGGGCACCCGACTGCGCCCGCTGACGATCTCGGCGCCGAAACCGATGCTGCCCACCGCGGGGCTGCCCTTCCTGACCCACCTGCTGTCGCGGATCGCGGCCGCGGGCATCGAACACGTCGTGCTGGGCACCTCCTATAAGGCGGAGGTGTTCGAGGCCGAGTTCGGCGACGGCTCGAAGTTGGGTCTGCAGATCGACTACGTCGTCGAAAAAGAGGCGCTCGGCACCGGCGGAGGTATCGCCAACGTGGCTTCGAAGCTGCGCCACGACACCGCCCTGGTGTTCAACGGCGACGTACTCTCGGGAGCCGACCTGGGGGCGCTGCTGGCGTCCCACTACGAGCATCAGGCCGACGTCACCCTGCACCTCGTCCGGGTCAGTGACCCCCGCGCGTTCGGCTGTGTCCCGACCGACGCCGACGGCGGCGTGACGGCCTTCCTGGAGAAGACCGAGGATCCGCCGACCGACCAGATCAACGCGGGCTGCTATGTCTTCCGGCGTGAGGTCATCGACGCGCTGCCGAAGGGGCGCCCCGTCTCGGTGGAGCGTGAGGTGTTCCCGGGCCTGCTGGCCGAGGGCCGCAAGGTCTGCGGATATGTCGACACTTCGTACTGGCGCGATATGGGCACCCCGGACGATTTCGTGCGCGGGTCCTCCGACCTGGTCCGCGGTATCGCCCCGTCGCCGGCGCTGACGCATGTGCGCGGCGAATCACTGGTGCACGACGGCGCCTCGGTGTCGCCGGGCGCGGTGCTCATCGGCGGCACCGTGGTCGGCAGGGGTGCCGAGATCGGCGCGGGCGCACGGTTGGACGGCGCGGTCATCTTCGACGGGGTCCGGGTGGCCGCCGGCGCGGTGATCGAGCGTTCGATCATCGGCTTCGGGGCCAGGATCGGTCCGCGGGCGCTGGTGCGGGACGGGGTGATCGGCGATGGCGCGGACATCGGAGCGCGCTGCGAACTGCTGCGCGGTGCCCGGGTGTGGCCGGGTGTGACCATCCCCGACGGCGGTATCCGCTACTCCAGCGACGTCTGACGCACCGCTGCCGCACGGCCCAGCGCGTTCAATGCCGGATCGCCGTCGGGCAGGGCGTCCAGCGGCCACCAACGCAGGTCGAGTGACTCGTCGCTGCAAGCGATTTCGGCACCGGCCGGGGCGTGCGCCACGAACTGCAGATCCAGATGCCGTGTCGGCAGGCCGAGCGAGCAGGTCAGCGGATGCACGTGCAGCGCGGCAAGTTCGGGGTCCAGTCGCAACCCGGTGATCCCGGACTCCTCTGTGGCCTCCCGCAGCGCCGCGGCGGCGATGTCGGTGTCGGGTTCCTCGCAGTGCCCGCCCAGTTGCAGCCAGCGGCCGACCCGCGGGTGCAGGGTCAGCAGCGCCTGCGTCCCGGTGTGGTCGAGCACCAGAGTGGATGCGGTGATGTGGCCGGGTTCGCAGGCCCTGCGGCAGGCGTCGGGGCGGGCCAGCACGAACGCCAGCACCGCTTCACGCAGGGTGTCCTGGGCGGGATCGGGTGCGTCCCAACGGGTCAGGGTGTCGATGACCGAGCCATGCAGCGTCATCTGATGACCAGCAGCCCATCGGTGGCGGCCGGGTCACGCGGCGTCGACGGCTCGGGAGGATGTCCGATCGCGATGGCGCCCAACGGTTCCCAATCCGCGGGCAGGTCCAGTTCGGTGCGGACGATGTCGGCGGCGAAGATGGTCGACCCGATCCAGCAGCTGCCCACCGCCCTGGCCGCCAATGCCACCAGCAGGCCCTGCACTGCGGCGCCCGCGGCGACGGTGAACATGGTGTGCTCGGCTGCGGTGCGGGCGGGGTCCGGGTAGGTGTGCGCGCCGTCGGGAACCATGAACGGGACGACGAGCTCGGGTGCGTCGTAGAGGATCTGGCCCTTGGCCACCCGGCGATCCACGTCCGCGGGGTCGCGCCCGTCCGCGGTCAGATCGGCATGCCAGCGTGCCTTCATCGTGTCGAGCAGCCGGGCGCGGGTGGCCCCGTCGCGCACCCAGACGAACCGGACCGGCCGGGTGTGGTGCGGGGCGGGGGCGGTCAGAGCCTCGGCAACGGCTGCCTCGATGAGTGCCGGATCGACAGGGTCGGGCAGGAACTCGCGGACGGACCGGCGCAGCAGCTGTGCCTGGGTGCGGCCCAGTTCGATGGCCTCGGCGGTGCCGAGCCAGAACAGATCGTCCTCGCCGTTGCGCACCAGGGTGCGGCCCCCGGAGCCGTTGTCGTGCAGTGTCAGACCGCGCACCACCGCGACGGGGATGCCGGTGAGTTTGCCCTTCACGAGGTCGGCGGCCGCGGCGAGTTCGTCGGCGACCGCGATCTCCGTGACGATCAATTCGTTGCCGAAACTGTCGTGGGATCCGCCGTAGCCGTGCAGCACCGTCAGCCCGGCGGCGCCGATGGCCACGTCGGTCTGGCCGTTGCGCCAGGCCCGGCCCATGGTGTCGGTGACCACCACGCCGACCCGTACCCCCAGCCGCTGCGCCAGCCCGTCGCGTACCGCGGCCGCGCTGCGGTCGGGATCGACCGGCAGCAGTGCGAGTTCGGCGCCGTCGACGTTGGAACCATCCACCCCGGCCGCGGCCTGAATGAGCCCGAAGGCGTTCTCGGTGATCAGGGTTCGGCCCTTGCGGGCCAGCACCCGAACCGCCTCGTCGTCGATGAGCTTGCGGCGCAGGGCGTCCCGCTGCTCCGGGTCGGTGGGTGCGGCGACGATCCGGCCTTCGGCCTTGGACAGCACCTTGCTGGTGACGACGACCACGTCATCGTCGCGCAACCAGCCGGCGGCCGTGGCGATGGCCGCGGCCACGTCGTCGCCCGGTCGGAATTCGCCGAGGCCGAGGACCGGGATGATCTCGATGGCGGCCGAGGTGCCGTGGTCTGCGCTCACAAACTCAGGCCCGCCAACCGGATTCCGGCGCGGACCATCTCGGCGGTGGCGGCCGGGTCGGTCATCAGCAGGGGTGCCTGTTGCACCCGGACGCCGTCGATGGTGGCGGCGTCGCCCTGGTCGATCAGCCAGCCGTCCAGGATGCCGGTGCCGCTGCGGGCGCCGTAGTGCGTTCCGACGGCCTGCGAGGAGGATTCGACGCCGATCACCTTGAGGCATTCGTCGGCCATGCCGCGCAACGGCTTTCCGGCGATGATGGGCGAGTAGCCGATCACCGGTGCCGCCGTGGAGCGCAGGGCGCCGCGGATGCCGGGGACGGCCAGGATGGTCCCGATGCTCACGACAGGGTTGGACGGGGCCAGCAGCACGATGTCCGCGCCGGCGATGGCATCGGTCACTCCGGGCGCGGCCGTGGCCTTCTCGGACCCGACGAAGGCGAAGCTGTGGGTGGCGACCTGCGCCCGGTAGCGCACCCACCATTCCTGGAAGTGGATGGCCCGGCGTTCGCCGTCGGGGTCGGTGACCACCACATGCGTTTCGCTGCGGTCGTCGCTGACCGGCAGCAGACGGGCGCCGGGTGACCAGCGGTCGCAGAGCGCCTCGGTCACCTGGGACAGCGGATAGCCTGCCCGCAGCATCTGGGTGCGCACCAGGTGGGTGGCCAGATCCCGGTCGCCGAGGCCGAACCAGTCGGGCTGCACGCCGTAGGCCGCGAGTTCCTCCTTGGCGTGCCAGGTTTCGTCGCGATGCCCCCACCCGCGGTCCGGGTCGATCCCGCCACCCAGGGTGTACATGCAGGTGTCCAGGTCCGGACAGATGCGCACCCCGAACATCCAGGCGTCGTCGCCCACGTTCACCACGGCCGTCAGCTCATGCTCGGCGGGATCGGCGGAGGATTGTGGGTCGGCAAACTGGCCCAGACCCAGCAGATGCTGCACGCCGAGCAGGAACCGGGCGCCACCCACGCCGCCGACCAAAACGGTGACCTTCACGCCTTCAGACCCTAGGCCAGCGGGCTTGTGTGGTGGACATCGCAGCGGGTGTGGCGAACACGCCGTACGGTGACACGCCGCAAACATGTCACGAGATGGTATGAAAATGCGCTCTAGCGCTTGACCCTGGCAGCTAACAAGTGTCTAATCACATCAGTGTCATTTCGCGGTTGCACCCCGGTTCCGGTGTCGCAGACCAAGATTCGATCACTTGTTCGAATGAGTTCGAGAGTGAGCGTATCGGGGATGGCCTTACACCACAATAGTGTTGGCGGGACTGGAGCTCCGTAGAGCTCCAACATGGGGACTATTAATCAGGTGAGGAGGCGGAACATGTCTTTTGAGCAGGTCGATTTCGACCGCGCGCTCCGGTTCGACGACCGGCTGCTCGGTTCAGTGGACAACGAACCGCACACCACTATCGACCCGGTGCCATTCGAGGTGCCCGGGCGTCCGCAGCTGAGTTTGGTGCCGGATCGGATGGACTTCGATGCGGTCGCGGGCGACGAAGAAGACGATCAGTGGCAGGAGCGTGCCCTGTGCGCGCAGACCGACCCTGAGGCCTTCTTCCCGGAGAAGGGCGGGTCCACTCGCGAGGCCAAGCGCATCTGCTTGGGCTGCGAGGTCAAAGACCGGTGCCTGGAATATGCACTGGCCAACGATGAGCGGTTCGGTATCTGGGGCGGGCTGTCAGAACGAGAACGACGCCGCCTCAAACGCGGCATCATTTGATCTGATCAGAACGGCTCGGCCTCACGGCTGAGCCGTTCTGCGTTGTGGGGCTATTCGTCCTCGATCGAAGGGTCGATGACGGACGGCTCCACGCCCAGGTAGGTGGCCACCTGCGCCACCAGTACCTCGTGGAGAAGATCGGACAGATCGTCGCGGCTCTTGGCGCGGCGTTCGATCGGCTTGCGGAACAGCACAATTCGCGCGCGCGTGGAGTTGCCGCGCACATCCACACCGGCCGGGATCAGCCGCGCCAGGGCTATCGGGCCGTCCGCGACGACTTCCGGCGGCCATTGCACGCTCTCGGGGTCCTTCGGTGCGATGCGGGGAATCTCGTCGACCGCCACGTCCAGGGCCTCCACCCTGTCATGCCACCGGCGCTCGATCGGTTCGTAGGCTTCCAGCACCGCCATGTCGAAACGTTCGGCGCGACTACGCCAGCCCGGCACGGTCGGCGGGAGCAGGGGTCCGCGCATTTCGCGGCCGCGCCGTGATCCGCGATGGTTGCGCTGCGCCACGGATGTGATGGTAACGGTTGGAGATCGGCGCTCGTCGCACTGCGCGTGTCCGTATGCCCGTGACGTTCGCGCACGATAATCTTCGCAACGTGAATGTTCCCCGTCGCTGCTGCAGGCCCGGGTGCCCGCACTACGCCGTGGCGACGCTGACCTTCGTCTATTCGGACTCGACAGCTGTCGTCGGACCGTTGGCGACAGTGTCCGAGCCGCACTCCTGGGATCTGTGTGTCGTGCACGCCGGACGTATCACCGCCCCCCGCGGCTGGGAACTGGTCCGGCACGCCGGCCCGTTGCCCTCACATCCCGACGAAGACGATCTGTCGGCTCTCGCCGACGCCGTGCGTGAGCGCAACGACGGACTGCCCTCGTTGAACGGCGTCACCGCCGGTTTCTCCGATCCGTCCACCGGTCTTCCCGGGGGCGCGCTGATCGCGCCGCCGATCCGCCGCCCGGAAACCAACGGCCGTCGTCGCGGGCACCTGCGGGTGCTGCCCGACCCGCCGGACACCGGCACCGAATAGATCGACCGGTCGAACTTCGGCCGTGCGGCGAGACCTGCGGCGGCGGAATACGTGAGCCACTAGGCTGACTGCGAGTCACCATCCCAAGCCCGGTCGATCCAGAGAGCGAGGACAGCCATGCCTCGGCCCGCCGCCGCCGTCAATGCTGTGATCAAGGCCTATGACGTTCGTGGACTGGTCGGTGAGCAGATCGACGAGGCATTCGTCCGCGATGTCGGCGGCGCCTTCGCACGGCTGATGCGGGACGAGCAGCAGGCCCGTCAGGTGGTCATCGGCCACGACATGCGCAGCAGCTCGCCGTCGCTGTCGGAGGCATTCGGCGAGGGCGTCACCGCGCAGGGCCTCGACGTGGTCCGGATCGGACTGGCCTCGACCGACCAGCTGTACTTCGCGTCGGGCCTGCTGGACTGTCCCGGCGCCATGTTCACCGCCAGCCACAACCCGGCCGCTTACAACGGCATCAAACTGTGCCGGGCCGGGGCCAAGCCGGTCGGCAAGGAGACCGGGTTGGCCACCATCACCGATGAGGTGATTGCCGGCGTGCCCGCGTACGACGGCGCACCGGGCAGCGCCACCGATCGGGATGTGCTCGCCGACTACGGCACCTTCCTGCGTTCCCTGGTTGACCTCTCCGGACTGCGCCCGCTGCGCGTCGCCGTCGATGCGGGCAACGGCATGGGCGGCCACACCACGCCCGCGGTGCTCGGGGCGATCCCCGGCCTCACCGTGCTGCCGCTGTTCTTCGAACTCGACGGCACCTTCCCCAATCACGAGGCCAATCCGCTGGACCCGGCCAATCTGGTGGATCTGCAGGCACATGTCCTGGCGACGGGAGCCGATATCGGGCTGGCCTTCGACGGCGACGCAGACCGCTGCTTCGTGGTCGACGAGTTGGGCCGTCCCGTGTCTCCCTCCGCGGTGACCGCCCTGGTGGCCGGCCGCGAGCTGAGTCGCGAGATCGGCGCCACGGTCATCTACAACCTCATCACCTCGCGGGCGGTGCCCGAGTTGATCATCGAACGCGGCGGCACCCCGGTGCGTTCGCGTGTCGGGCACTCCTACATCAAGGCGCTGATGGCCGACACCGGCGCGATCTTCGGTGGCGAGCATTCGGCGCACTACTACTTCCGTGATTTCTGGGGCGCCGACTCCGGGATGCTGGCGGCGCTGCATGTGCTCGCCGCACTGGGCGAGCAGCAGCGACCGCTGTCGGACCTGATGGCCGACTACCAGCGGTACGAGGCGTCCGGGGAGATCAACTACACCGTCACCGACGCCCCCGCAGTCGTCGAATCGGTGCTCACCGCCTTCGGGTCCCGGATCAACTCCATCGACCACCTCGACGGCGTGACGGTCGATCTCGGTGATGGCCGCTGGTTCAACCTGCGCACCTCGAACACCGAGCCGCTGCTGCGGCTCAATGTGGAGGCTCGCACAGGAGAAGAGGTCGACGAGATCGTGGGCGAGGTGGCCAAACTGACTGCCGCAGGTAGCGTGCCGTGACCTCGCGGGCCGCCACGATCGACCTGGACGACGTCGAGGGACTCCTCGCCGCCGACCGGGACGGGCTGTTGCGCGCCGCCGCCATGGCGGGAGCCCAGGTGCGTGCCGTCGCGGCCGCTGTCGACGAGGGCGCCCTGGAGTCGGTCCGCTCGGACCTGCCGCCGCGCATCCTGATCTGGGTGGCCGCAAGTGGGCCCGCACTGACGGCGGGGACGCTGCTGTCGGCGGCGCTGGGCGGGTCCACCGCCGTGCCCATCGTGGTGGCCCCGGAGGTGCCACCGTGGATCGGTGCACTCGACGTGCTGGTGGTGGCCGGGGCCGATCCGGGTGATCCGGTGCTGGTGGCTGCCGCAGCGACGGGCGTGCGCCGCGGCGCGCGGGTGATCGTCGCCGCGCCGCACGAAGGACCGTTGCGCGATGTGACGGCAGGGCGTTCCGCATTGCTACCGCCGCGGCTGCCGGTGCCCGAGGAGTTCGGGTTGTGCCGCTATCTGGCTGCCGGGGTGGCCATCCTCGCCGTCCTCGACGCGGGGATGCGGGTGGACATCGCGGCCCTGGCCGACGAACTGGATGCCGAGGCGTTGCGCAACAGCGTCGCACGCGAGCTGTTCACCAACCCGGCCAAGACGATCGCCGACCAATTGGCCGGCCGCGATGTGGTGCTCGCCGGTGACGGCGCCGCCGCGTTGGCACTCGCCCGCCACGCCGCGACGATTCTGCTGCGCATCGGTCAGCAGGCGGTCGCGGCCACCGGGCTGCATGAAGCACTGATCGCCGCGGCCGAGATGAATTCGGGGCCCGCCAATTACGAGGCGGCGCTGTTTCACGACGAGGAGATCGACGGACCGTTGCCCGCGCGGTTGCGCGCCGTGGTGCTGACCTCCGACGAGCAGCGGCCCGCGGTGGTGGCGCGCACCGAGGGGATGGCCGACCTGATGGTGCTCAGCGCCGACGACGTACCCGACATCGCCACGCCGCGTGCGGGTGGACGACCCGAACAACAACTGGCCTTGCTGGCCGTACGGCTGGAGATGACGGCCGTCTACCTGAGATTGGCACGAGGGTGACATCGTGAATGTGCTGCACGGTGCGGTGCGCAAGTACGCCTGGGGGTCGCGGACCGCTATCGCCGAGTTCACTGGAAGGCCTAGTCCCACAGTGCATCCCGAGGCGGAGCTGTGGCTCGGGGCGCATCCCGGGGACCCGGCCCGCTGCGAGACCGACGCCGGCGAGGTGTCGCTCCTGGAGATGGTCAGCGCCGATCCGGCGGGCCAGCTGGGGGAGGCGATCCGGAAACGATTCGGCGACGCGTTGCCGTTCCTGGCCAAGGTGCTGGCCGCCGACGAGCCGCTGTCGCTGCAGGCCCACCCCAGCGCTCAGCAGGCCGAACAGGGATTCGAACGTGAAGAGCGGCTGGGCATTCCGATCTCGGCGCCCAATCGCAACTACCGGGACCGCAGCCACAAGCCCGAGTTGATCGTCGCCTTGGGGCCCTTCGAGGCGCTCACCGGTTTTCGATCGGCCGCGCGCAGCGTCGAGTTCATGCGGGCCCTGGCGGTGGCGGATCTCGATCCGTTCATCACCCTGCTGCTGGATCAGTCCGACGCCGACGGTCTACGGGCGCTGTTCACCACGTGGATCACCGCCCCGCAACCGGATCTCGACGTCCTGGTGCCCGCGGTTCTCGACGGTGCGATCGGCTACCTCCGGTCCGGTGCGACCGAGTTCCAGGCCGAGGCCAAGACGCTGCTGGAACTCGGTGAGCGCTATCCCGGTGATGCCGGGGTGCTGGCGGCGATGCTGCTGAACCGGGTCAGCCTGCAGGCCGGGGAGGCCGTCTACCTGTCGGCGGGCAATCTGCACGCCTACCTGCACGGTGTCGGGTTCGAGGTGATGGCGAACTCGGACAACGTGTTACGTGGTGGCCTGACGCCCAAACACGTCGATGTGCCCGAACTGTTGCGGGTGCTCGACTTCGCGCCGACGGGCGACGCGACCATCGTCGCGCGTCCTGTCGGCGACGGGCTGGAGCTGGTGTACGACACCCCGGCGCCCGAGTTCGCGGTGTCGGTGCTCTCGATCGACGGTGCCCACCTCGGGCATGAGATCGACGCCCCGGCCGAACACGACGGACCGCAGATCCTGCTCTGCACACAGGGCTCGGTCGAGGTGCACGCCAAATCGGACACCGTCACCCTGGACCGTGGTGCGGCCGCATGGGTGGCGGCCGATGACGGGCCGATCCGGCTGCGGGCGACCGAGCCGTCGAAGCTTTTCCGGGTGACCACCGGCCTCTGAGGACCGGCGTCGCGGTTCGCCCGGTACGATCGCGCTGTGAATCCGACAGAGCTTTCGCGTGGCGGACTACTGATGACGCAGCTGCGACGGTTGTCGCCGGCGAATATCGCGGCAATGGTCAGGTGGCTCCGACTGCGCCGGATGTGCAAGGACATGGAGAGCCCGCCCTTCTTCATCGGAAAGGGCCCCACCTTCCTGATCGGGCCGAATGCCAAGATCCGGGTCGGCAAGCACCTGGTGATCAAGCAGAACATGGACTTTCGCGTCGAGGGCGAACTGATCCTCGGCGACCACGTCTGGTTCGCCCCGAACAACACGCTGTCGGCGCACTCCAAGATCGTCATCGGCTCGCACTCGCAATTCGCCGAATGCGTCTCCATTCACGACAACACCCACCTCGGTGCCGACCTGGATACCCCGTTTCACCAGCGTGACCGCGATGCCGCCCCGATCATCATCGGGGAGAGCGTGTGGGTCGGAGCCAAGGCGACGATCCTGATGGGCGTCACCATCGGGGACAACGTGGTCATCGGTGCGAACGCGGTGGTGACCAAGGACATCCCGTCCGGTGTCATCGTCGGCGGCGTGCCCGCCAAGATCATCGGGCGCACCATCAAGGAAGTCGACGCCTCCGCCGAGTAGCTATCGAGACCTGCTGGGCCACAGCGACATCCGTTTCAGCAGCCCGTCGCGCATGCCCACGGTGTGAAACGTGACCGCGCAGATGTGGGCCGTGAACGTGGCGAACAGCAGGTAGGCCAGCACGGTGTGGGTGGTGCGCAGAACCGCGTAGAGACCGATCGCGTGCGGTGCGATGCCCGGCAGGTGCAGGGATCCGATGAGGGTGACCGGCGAATCGGCGGCCGACAGCATGGCCCACCCCACCAGGGGTTGCGCCAGAAGCAAGGCGTAGAGCAGGTATTCGGAATAGGTCGCGACCTTCCGTTCGGCCGCACCCATGGACTTCAGGAACGGCGGCGGGCGATGCGTCAGCCGGTTGAACAACCGGATGACGGCGAAGACGAGTATTGCTATGCCCAGCGGTCGGTGGATTGCCAGGAGCAAGGGGTAGTAGGCGAGCGCGGCGACCATCGTGACACCGAGGAAGAACTGTGCGATCACCATCGCGGCCATGCTCCAGTGCAGCAGCCGGGACAACAGGGTGAACTTCGCGGGCGCCTCAGTGCTCATCGTGGACCACCTGTTCGACGTTGATCTCGCTGGGCGACTTTGGTTCTCGGGCGCGGCGGTTGAACGACTGGGCGTACACCGCCGAACGGGCGCGTGGTAGCGGGTCGTCGCCGACGGCCAGGCCGTCGGGCAGCACCGTCGGGTCGAAGTTGATGTCGCGGGCGTTGCCGGGCGCTTCGGTGACCAGATGGTCGATGGTGAGCACGCCGGCCTCGATGGTGCGCCGGTCGGCAGGCCACGGCAGTGTTGCATCATGCGTCGGGTCGCCGGGCGCGCCGACCGTCAGAACCAGGCGCCAGGACAGTGGTCCGCGGGCGGCCTGTTCGATCAGCGCGTCGAAGAGCTTGTCGTGTGGGTTGCCCTCCGCGGCAGGCGGATCGGCGGCCTGACCGGGCACCAGTGCCCAGCGGATCGGAGTCGTGTGGCCATGGCCGTCGTGCGCCAGGAAGGCGTTGAGGCTGCGGAAGGTGCTGTCGGCGAAACCGTTGGCCGGTACCGCGGCCTTGATGATCTTCATCGCCGCGGCCGACTCGGGATGTGCGGCGAGGAAGGCCGCCATCGCGGCCGGGGCGGGTTTCTTGGTCGCGGGGTCCGGTTTGGCGGCGAGCAGCTGTTCGTAGAACGCCTGCGGCGTGCTGACCGGAAAGACGGGGATGTTGACCATCGCGGTGCGCCACTGCTGGCCGTCGGGCAGCTGGAACAGCACGCCCAGCCCGCGCACCGTCGTCGGATCGTCGGCCACCTGGGGAAGGCTGCCCGACAGCGAGAACCGGGCGATCACCGGAACGGTCCCGCGGTCGAAGACAGACGCTTTCGACACCTCGACGCCCGCGCCGGTGCTGGTGAAGGTGCCGGTGGCGGCGACGCCCTTGGCATGGTTGCGACGGAAACCGTCGTGCCGGCCGTAGAGCTGCTCGAATCGATCGGCGAAGCGCGAGGCCGTCAACCGCGGCGGCCCCAGCCAGTCCGAAGCGACGGCCAGCCCGCCGGCACCGGCCGCTGCCACTCCCGTGACAGCGGCCAGTCCGATGAGGGCGTCGCGACGATTGAGACGAAAACCCGGCTCGTTATCCAGCGTCATGTATTCAGATTGCCCTTTCCAGGCGACGGCGTCAGTGGATGACGTTCAGAAGGGCAGGTCGAGCTGGCCGTTGGTGGTGTTGAGCTCGTCGTGGTTGGACGAGTGCAACCCGACGAGGTACGGCACCTGGGGGTTGGTGCCGTAGGGCACGAGCGGGCTGGTGTCGGCGCCGGCGATGGGCGCCAGTGCGACGGCGGCCCCGGCGACGCCGAGGGCCAACCAGCCGATGCGGCGGGCGATGGTGTTGTGCTTCATGACGTTCTCCTAATTCGCTTGTGGGAGCGCACATCGCGTTCCTGACGACTCTCAACTTGCCGGGGCTTCACGATGCTTCGTTAATCGATTCCTGAAGATTTGATGTAGGTCGTTCCCGGGGGGCCGTTCTCGACGGAACAGACTCGGTGATCAGGGCATCATGGGGAAATGCCGGATATTGGGGGCGCGTCCACGCTGCGCGCGTTGGTCGTCGACGACGAGGTGCCGTTGACGACGGTGGTGGGCAGCTACCTGGTCAAGGAGGGCTTCGAGGTGCACACGGCCCACGACGGCCCGGCGGGGCTGGCCAAGGCCCGCGATGTCGACCCCGATGTGGTGGTGCTCGATGTCGGCCTGCCCGGGATGGACGGTTTCGAGGTGTGCAGGCAACTGCGCGGATTCTCCGATGCCTATGTCGTGATGCTGACGGCGCGGGACACCGAAGTGGACACGGTGGTCGGCCTGTCGGTGGGCGCAGACGACTACGTGACCAAGCCGTTCAGCCCTCGCGAACTGGTGGCCCGGGTGCAGGCCATGCTGCGCCGGCCACGTCGCGACACCCGCGGCCGCGATACCGCCCCGGAGCATCCGCCTCGGGAAATCGGCGGCCTGCGCGTCGATCTCGGCAGCCGGGAAGTCCACGTCGATGAGGGCGAAATACTGCTCACCCGAACCGAGTTCGACATCCTCGCCGCGCTGTCGGCCCGGCCGGGTCTGGTCATGGGGCGCAGACAGCTCATCGAGGCGGTGTGGGGCGACAACTGGGTGGGCAACGACAACATCGTCGACGTGCACGTCGGTCACCTGCGCCGCAAGCTGGGTGACGATCCGGCCCAGCCCCGGTTCGTCACCACCGTCCGCGGTGTCGGCTACCGGATGGGGAAGGGCTGATGAGCGCCCGCTTCGGCATTCGCACCCGGCTGCTGGCAGCCAATTCCGTTGTGGTGGTTGCCAGTATCGCGACGACCATCGTGGTCGCGATGCTCGTCGGCCCGCCGATGTTCCAGCGGTTGATGGATGCGGCGGTACAACCGGGCAGTGCCACCGACCATCCGTATCAGCGAGCGTTCGAACGTGCGACGACGATGTCGGTGGGTACGGCACTGGCGGTGTCGGCGGTCGCGGCGTTGACGCTGAGCTGGTACCTGAGCCGCCGTGTCTACCGGTCCGCAACTGAGCTCGCCAGTGCCGCAACGGCTATCGCCGATGGTCACTACGACGTCCGGGTGTCCCCGGCCGGGCTGGGCAAGGAGTTCGACGAGATCGCAGCGGCTTTCACGACCATGGCGCAACGCCTCGGTGACGTCGACCGCACCCGGCGGCAGATGCTGGCCGACCTGGCCCACGAGATCAGAACGCCGGTGGCGGTGCTGGAGGCCTACTTCGAGGCGCTCGAAGACGGTGTGCAGACCCTGGACGCCGACACGATGGGCGTGCTGCGCGATCAGACCCGCCGGCTCACCCGGTTCAGCGCCGACGTCGGGGAGCTGTTCAACGCGGAGCAGCGCCGGGACTCGATCGACGTGGGTCCGGTTGCGGTCGGTGACCTGATCGCCAACGCTGTGGTGTCCTTCGAGCCGCAGTACCGGGCCAAGGGGGTCTCCCTGGTATCGGACGCCGACTCCGGGCTTCCCGCGGTCAGTGGTGACCCCGAACGCACAGGCCAGGTACTCACCAACTTGCTCGACAACGCGTTGCGGCACACGCACAGCGGCGACCGCGTCGAGATCACGGCGCGCCGGCGCGGTGACACCGTCGCGGTGGCGGTCGCCGACACCGGCGACGGGATTCCTGCCGAACATCTGGACCGGGTCTTCGAGCGGTTCCACCGCGTCGATGCGGCGCGCGATCGCGAACACGGCGGCGCCGGGATCGGGCTGGCCATCGCCAAGGCGTTCGTCGATGCGCAGGGCGGTCAACTCACTGCCGACAGTGGCGGGCCCGGCCGGGGGAGCACCTTCACCTTCACGATCCCCACTCACTGAGTTTTACAAAATAGGCCTGTTTGTCTAGACGTCGGACAAATCCAGGTTTATAGTCAACGTCAAAGGTGATGGCACTCACAGGAGGAGTTGACGATGACGTCACAGACCGACTTCCCACCCGACGCGGCAGCCCAGCCCGCCCCGGCCGACTGGCGAGACCGCAAGCGCTATCTCTGGCTGCTCGGGCTGATCGCCCCCACCGCGCTGTTCGTGATGCTGCCCGTGGTGTGGGCGTTGAACCACGCCGGCTGGCATGCCGCCGCGCAGGTCCCGTTCTGGGTCGGCCCGCTGCTGGTCTACGTGCTGCTGCCGGCGCTGGACCGGTTCTTCGGTCCGGACGGCCAGAACCCGCCGGATGAGGTGATGGACCGGCTGGAGAACGACAAGTACTACCGGTACTGCACCTACATCTACATCCCGTTCCAGTACGCCAGCGTCGTCTTCGGCGCCTACCTGTTCACGGCCTCGGATCTGGGCTGGCTCGGATTCGACGGTGGTTTGGGCTGGCCGGCCAAGATCGGTCTGGCGCTGTCGGTGGGGGTGCTCGGAGGGGTGGGCATCAACACCGCGCACGAGATGGGACACAAGAAGGACTCGCTGGAGCGCTGGCTGTCCAAGATCACCCTCGCCCAGACCTGGTACGGCCACTTCTACATCGAGCACAACCGTGGTCACCACGTCCGCGTCGCCACCCCGGAAGATCCCGCGTCGGCCCGGTTCGGCGAGACGTTCTGGGAGTTCCTGCCGCGCAGTGTCTGGGGCAGCCTGAAGTCGTCCTGGGAGTTGGAGGCCAAGCGGCTGGAACGGGCGGGCAAGAGCAAATGGCACCCGTCCAACGACGTCCTGAACGCCTGGGCCATGTCGGTCGTGTTCTACGGCGCTCTGATCGCGATCTTCGGTATCGCGCTGGTGCCGTACATCCTGATCTCGGCGGTCTACGGGTTCGCCCTGCTGGAGACCGTCAACTACCTGGAGCACTACGGTCTACTGCGGCAGAAGCTGGAGTCGGGCCGCTATGAGCGGTGCGCGCCGGTGCACAGCTGGAACTCCGACCACATCGTGACCAACCTGTTCCTCTACCACCTGCAGCGGCACAGCGATCATCACGCCAATCCGACGCGGCGCTACCAGATTCTGCGCAGCATGGACGGCGCGCCGAACCTGCCCAGTGGCTACGCCTCGATGATCGGGCTGACCTACTTCCCGCCGCTGTGGCGCAAGGTGATGGACCACCGGGTGCTCGACCACTACGACGGCGACATCACCCGTGCCAACATCCACCCGCGGGTGCGCGACAAGGTAATGGCCAAGTACGGAGCGACCCGGTGAGCGCGTTCAAGTGCCCCGGCTGCGACTACACCTATGACGAAGCCAAAGGTTCACCGCGAGAAGGCTTTCCGCCCGGAACTGCGTGGGCCGAGGTGCCCGACGACTGGACTTGTCCGGACTGCGCGGTGCGGGAGAAGGTCGACTTCGAACAGATCGGTGCCGACGCGTGAACGGCTTCAAGCGCTACGTCTGCGTCCAGTGCGGGTTCGAGTACGACGAGGAGAAGGGCTGGCCGGAGGACGGCATCGCCCCCGGCACCCGATGGGATGACATCCCCGAGGACTGGAGTTGCCCGGACTGCGGAGCCGCCAAATCCGATTTCGACATGGTCGAGGTCGAAAGCGCGTGACCGCCGTCTGGGCGGCAAGTCGCGATAACCTCGCGCATATGAACACCCCGACGCCTCGGAGTACGGCACAGCGCGTGCCCTACGCCGAGGCGTCTCGGGTGCTGCTGCGGGACTCGATCCTGGACGGCATGCGCGAACAGCTGCTGGTGCGGGACTGGTCGTCCATCACGCTGACCGACGTGGCGCGGGCCGCCGGGATCAGCAGGCAGACCATCTACAACGAGTTCGGATCGCGCCAGGGCCTGGCCGAGGGTTATGCGTTGCGGCTGGCCGACCGCCTGGTCGACGCCGTGGCCCACGCCATCAACCACAACGTCGGCCACGTCTACGAGGCGTTTCTGGAGGGCTTCCGGGCGTTCTTCGCCGAATCGGCGTCCGATCCGCTGGTCATCTCCCTGCTCACCGGCGCGGCCAAGCCCGACCTGCTGCAGATCATCACCATCGGCAGCGGTCCGATCATCAGTCGCTGCTCGGCGCGGCTGCAGCAGACCTTCCAGAACAGCTGGATCCGCTCCAGCGACGAGGACGCCGGAGTGCTGGCCCGGGCCATCGTCCGGCTGGCGATGAGTTACGTGTCCATGCCGCCGGAAGCCGACCACGATGTGGCCCGTGACCTGGCCCGCCTTATGTCGCCGTTCGCCGAACGATACGGTGTCATGGACACCCCTTAGCTGTCAGAGCGCCGCTGCCGTTCCATCGCCGTAGCGCCTGTCCCGCGAGCCCGCAGGCTTTGGGTGGTCGGCATGAGTGCATGTGCGGCTCTCCGCGGCACGCATTCATGCGTTCATACGCAAAGACGAACAAAAAAAGGGGCTCTTACATGACCGAGCTGAAGGCCGATGTCCGCAACGGCATCGACTACAAGGTCGCCGATCTGTCGCTGGCCGAATTCGGCCGCAAGGAAATCCGCCTGGCTGAGCACGAGATGCCGGGCCTGATGGCGCTGCGCCGCGAATACGCCGACGTGCTGCCGCTCAAGGGTGCGCGCATCTCCGGATCACTGCACATGACCATCCAGACCGCCGTCCTCATCGAGACGCTGGTGGCGCTCGGTGCCGAGGTGCGCTGGGCGTCCTGCAACATCTTCTCCACCCAGGATCACGCCGCTGCCGCCATCGTGGTCGGCCCGCACGGCACCCCCGAGGAGCCCAAGGGCACCCCGGTCTTCGCCTGGAAGGGCGAGACGCTGGAGGAGTACTGGTGGGCCGCCGAGCAGATGCTCACCTGGCCTTCCAAAGATGGTGCGGAAGCGCCGGCGAACATGATCCTCGACGACGGTGGCGACGCCACCATGCTGGTGCTGCGCGGCGCGCAGTACGAGAAGGCCGGCGTGGTTCCTCCCGGCGAGGACGACGACTCCGACGAGTGGAAGGTCTTCCTGGCGCTCGTTCGCAAGCGGTACGAGACCGAGAAGGACAAGTGGACCAAGGTCGCCGCGTCGGTCCGGGGTGTCACCGAGGAGACCACCACCGGCGTGCTGCGCCTGTACCAGTTCGCTGCCGCGGGTGAGCTGGCGTTCCCGGCCATCAACGTCAACGACTCGGTCACCAAGAGCAAGTTCGACAACAAGTACGGCACCCGCCACTCGCTGATCGACGGCATCAACCGTGGCACCGACGTGCTCATCGGCGGCAAGGCCGCGCTGGTCTGCGGTTACGGCGACGTCGGCAAGGGCTGCGCCGAGGCGCTCAAGGCGCAGGGTGCCCGCGTGGCGGTCACCGAGATCGATCCGATCAACGCGCTGCAGGCGCTCATGGACGGCTTCGAGGTCAAGAGTGTCGAAGAGGCCATCGGCTGGGCCGACATCGTCATCACGGCGACCGGCAACCAGGGCATCATCACCCTCGAGCACATGAAGGGCATGAAGCACCAGGCGATCCTGGGCAACATCGGCCACTTCGACGATGAGATCGAGATGGCCCGCCTGGAGCGCGACCCGAAGATCCGCCGGATCAACATCAAGCCGCAGGTCGACGAGTTCGTCTTCGAGGACGGCCATTCGATCATCGTGCTGTCCGAGGGCCGCCTGCTGAACCTCGGCAACGCCACCGGCCACCCGTCGTTCGTGATGAGCAACAGCTTCTCCAACCAGGTCATCGCGCAGATCGAGCTGTGGACCAAGAACGACGAGTACGACAACGAGGTCTACCGCCTCGCCAAGCACCTCGACGAGAAGGTCGCCAAGATCCACGTCGAGGCGCTCGGTGGCACGCTGACCCGCCTCAGCAAGGAGCAGGCCGAGTACATCGGCGTCGACGTCGACGGCCCGTACAAGCCGGAGCACTACCGCTACTGATCTCTGTGTTCAACAGATTGACGCGGACGATCGCCGCGACGGCCCTCTGCGCCGTCGCGGCGATCGGCTGCTCGAGGGCTGACGAGCCGTCGCAGCCCGCCGCCCCGCCGCTCGACGTCCGGCACGACGCCGCCGGTCTCACCGCGGTCTTCCCGGCGATCGGTGTTCCGGAATCGGTTGCCTGGGTGCAGTGGTCGGGTTCGGCCGGCAGTGACACCACCGCGCGCTGGACCGACGCCGTGGTGCACCTGGCGCCGGCGGTCGCGGACGCCATGGTGCAGCAATTCGAACCCACCGACACCGGCCGCAAACCGCAGGTGCAGGACGAACTGTCAGCCGACGTCCCGAAAGGGCCCTTCCTGACGGGTGACCGTCTCGACGACGGCTTCTCCTCCGTGGCCACCAGTGCGTACGCGTTCCTGGACCGTGAGCACGACACCTTGGTATTGCAGGCGACCAGTCTGGATTAGCTGGCCGCCCGCTTTACACTTTCGCCGTTAACCGACACGTATGGAATCCGTAACCATTCGGTGACCTTGCTGTTACTGTCCGGTGGTGATTCGGGTCGGGGTGAGCGTCTTCGTGGTGCTCGTGGGGATGCTGTCTGGTTGTCTGGCAACGGGTTTCATGCCGCGTGCTGGTGCAGACGACTGGTATCCGTACTACAACGAAGACGAGTACACCGAGTTCTACACACCACCGAATCCGTTGCCGCCCGGCAAACCGGGCGACCTCGTTCGCACCGAACCGTCCCGATTGGTGCTCGAGCCCTCCGGCCAGCTCGGGGCCATCATGGCCACCGGAACCCGGGTGATGTACCTGTCGACGGACGCGCGAGGCAACCCAGATGTGGTGACCGGCACCTACTTCGAGCCGTACAACGCCTGGCCGGGCCAGGGCCCGCGGCCGCTGATCGTCTACGGTCCCGGCACCCAGGGCCAAGGCGATCAGTGCGCACCGTCGCGGCAGTTCAACCAGGGCATCCACTGGTCGCCGTACCTGGACATCGGGGTCAACTACGAAGAGGCGTTCGTGGCCACCATGGTGGCCCGCGGATTCGCCATCCTGATGACCGACTACGAAGGTCTGGGCACCATCGGCGTCACGCACACCTACGTGAACCGGCTCTCCGAGGGGCACGCGATGCTGGACGCGGCGCGCGCGGCACGGTTGCTGCCCGACACCTCGCTGACACCTGGTGGGCCCACGGCCTTCTGGGGATACTCGCAGGGCGGCGGGGCCGCCGCGTCGGCGGCCGAGCTCGCCTCGAGTTACGCGCCCGACCTCAACATCGTCGGTAGCTACGCGGGTGCGCCGCCGGCCGACCTGGCCGAGCTGATGCCCTATGCCGATGGCAGCGCCCTGGTCGGGGTGGTGGGCTATGCGCTCAACGGAATCATCCAGTCCTATCCGGAGGCCGAACCGGCCATCCGAGCCAAACTGACCCCGCGCGGCGAGGACCTCCTGGCGAAGGTCAAGGATCAATGCATCGCCGAGACCATCGCGAAGTTCATGTTCCGGCACCTGCAGCCGTACTTCAACGAGCCCATCGAGGATCTCCTGGCCGAGCCGGCCTTCCGGGGTCTGTTCGATCTGCAGCGCATCGGTACGCTCCGGCCCAACGCCCCGGTTCTGGTGAACAGCAACAGGTTTGACCCACTGGTGCCCTGGACCGCGGCCAACCAGATGAGCCGGGACTGGTGTGACAAGGGCGCCGATGTCGAGTTCCGCACCAACGAGCAGCCCCCGTTTTTGAACAAGTTGGTGATCAACCACGCGCTGCCCATGCTGGTCGACGGTGAGCCGGCGATGCAGTGGATCGCCGACCGGTTCAACGGCGTGCCGACCGCGCCCAACTGCGGGACGTTCTAGGTCTAGGCTGCGGGATGTGCGAGCGGTCGCTCTCCTCGTGTCGGTTCTGCTCCTGGTAACTGCCTGTGGGCAGAACGGGAATGGGGCCGCGTCCCCGTTCCCGGCTGCCACCGGCCGGGGACCCTGTGCGGTGGACACGGAGCGCGATGTGCCCGCGACCATGCGGGACGGCACCGTGCTGCGGGCCGATGTCTACCGGCCCCGGAGTGCGGACCCGGTTCCGGTGATCCTGATGCGGACCCAGTACGGCAAGACCGGCGCGCAGGTGGCGCCGTCGCGGTTCCAGCCGCCGGACTGGTTCGCATCGCACTGCTATCTGGTTGTGGTGCAAGATGTCCGGGGTCAAGGGGCGTCGGGCGGCACCTTCAGCGAGTTCACCAACGACATGAACGACGGCTACGACTCGGTCGAATGGGCCGCCGCGCTGCGCGGGTCGAGCGGTAAGGTCGGCATGTACGGGTCGTCCTATGTCGGTGCCACCCAGTGGCTGGCCGCGGTGACGGCCCCGCCCCATCTGGTCACCATCGTTCCCGCGAACACCGCGTCCGACTACTACGACGGCTGGACGTATGAGGGTGGGGAGTTCCGCCTCGCGTTCGTGCAGCCCTGGGCCATCGACTCGATCGCCACCACCGCCGCACGCAACCGCAAGGACCTATCCGCGCTGGCTCGCCTGGAAGAGGCGGCGGGGGAGCCGACCCGATGGCTGAACTTCCGCCCGTTCAAAGATCTTCCGCCGATGCAACCGCAGAACCCCGCCGTGGCGCCCTGGTACTTCGACTGGATCCGGCACAACACCCGTGACGATTTCTGGCGTGCCGTGAGCATCCGGGACCGCTATCCAGCGGTGCGGATCCCGGTACTGCACGTCGAGGGTTGGTATGACGCGTTCCTCGCGGGCGGCGTGGAGAACTTCGCGGGAATGACGGCTCGCGGCGGCAGCGAGGATGCGCGCGCCAATCAGCGACTGGTCATCGGTCCGTGGGATCACGTCGCGTGGGGCCGAACCGACTCCCGGCCCGCGCCGATGCTGTCCGATATCGGCCCGGTGGCCAACAGCCCGATCAACGAATTGATGTTGCAGTGGTTCGACCATTTCCTCAAGGGCGCCGACAACGGTATCGGTGGAAAGCCACGGGTCGACTACTTTCTCATGGGTGCCAACACCTGGCGAGAAGCCTCGGGTTGGCCACTGCCGCAGACGGAATGGGTCAACTGGTACCTGTCGGGCGACGGGAGACAGGCCGAGCGTAAGGGTGCACTGCAACCCGTCCTGCCGGCAGCTCAAGGCCCGGACACCTATATCTACGACCCCGCCTTCCCGGCGCCGAGCCTGGGTGGGCACTCGTGCTGCGGCGCGATGTCGGGACCGCAAGGTCCCTACGATCAGACGCCGGTCGAGCAGCGCTCCGATGTGCTGGTCTACGACTCGGCGCCGTTGTCGCACGACACGGAGGTCACCGGGCCGGTGACGGTGACACTCTGGGCGCAGTCCACGGCCGTCGACACCGACTTCACCGCGAAACTCGTCGTGGTGAAACCCGATGGGCAAGCGGTGAACCTGAACAACGGGATCCTGAGGACCGCCTTCCGGGATTCTCTCTCTCAGCCCGCACCGATGGTGGCCGGTCAACCCTATGAGCTGCATATCCAGATCTGGCCCACCAGTTACCAATTCAGGGCGGGGGACAGGGTGCGGCTGGAGATCTCCAGCAGCGACTACCCCCAGTTCGCGCCCAACCCCAACACCGGTGTGCCGTTCGGCCAGGACACGCGAACGGTGCCTGCGATGCAGACCATCCTGCACGACCCCGCGCATCCGTCGTCGATCACGCTGCCGGTCATCCCTGAAAACTGATCGGTGTCCTTTTATCGCCACTGATACATAGTCTTTGACACGATGGAAACCGATCTGTACCGTAGGTGCAGTGACATCGCGTGAACGCATTTCCGCAGCCGCGGCCGAACTGTTCTACCGTGACGGCATCCACGCCACCGGGGTGGACACGCTGGCACGCACCGCGGGCGTCTCGAAGCGGACGCTGTATCAATACTTTCCGAGCAAAGATGATCTGGTGCGCAACTATCTGACAGATCTGACCGAGGTCGGCGGGACTGCGCGCGAACGTCTGTTGGACCAAGTCGGTGTCACGGCGCGGGAGCGCTTGTTGGCGATCTTCGATACGGCTCCCACGGATCGGTTCCGCGGCTGCCCTTTTCACAACGCCGCGGTGGAATCTGCCGGTTTGCTCGACGGTGTGGACGATATCGTCCGCGACCACAAGATGCGCTTCGCCGCGCGACTGGCCGAAGTCGCGACGGAGGCCGGTGCCGCCGACCCGCAACTGCTCGGCCATCAACTGCTGGTGTTGTTCGAAGGCGCGACGGCGCTGTCGACGTCCCTGAACGACACTTCGCCCATGGTGCACGCCCGCGCTGCCGCTGCGCTTCTGCTGGATAGCGCTGTCGCACAATCTGATTAGGAGAATCTCATGTCGTCAGTACTGATCACCGGGGCCAATGGCGGCATCGGTCGCGCACTTGCCGTGGAGTTCGCCCGTCGTGGGCATCGCGTGATCGCCACGGCGCGCAACCCGGAACGTCTCGCCGATCTCGACGTCGCGCAGCGACTGCCCCTCGATGTGACCGACGACGCCAGCGTGGCCGCCGCGGTCGAGGCCGCCGGCGACGTCGACGTCCTGATCGCCAACGCCGGCGTCATCTTCTACGCTGCGGTGGAGGCCATCCCGCTCGATGAGCTGCAGCGAGTATTCGCGCTGAACACCGTCGGGGCGCTGCGCGTCGCGCAGGCGATCCTGCCGCAGATGCGCGCCCGCGGAGACGGCCGGCTGCTGTTCATGTCGAGTGTGGTCGGCAGGATCGTGCTGCCACCCGGCGCGGCGTACGCGTCGACGAAGTGGGCGCTGGAGGCATTGGTCGAGGCGCTGGCCATCGAGGTCGCACCCTTCGGGGTGCAAGCCGCCCTCCTGGAACCGGGTGCGGTGAGCTCGGGAGCCCTCGATGACGTTCTGACCTACAGGTTGCCGGATGATCCGTACGACGCTCCGCGGGGTAACACCGGCGGTCGCGAGTTCGTGACACCCGAAGTGGTGGCAGCCGAGGTGGCCGACGCCGCGGAGGCGTCGAAGCTTCCTTTGCGCATTCCGATCGGCGACCCTGCTCGGGCCTTGCTCGCTGCCCGGCAGGCGGCGCCGGTCGACGTTCCCTTCGTCGCAGGCTGACTCCTACGGGCGGTACTGCTGCACCGCGGTGGCTCCTGTCTGGTCACCGGATTCGTTGAGCCCCTTGATGACTCCGTCGATGTCTTCGGCGGGCCGGTTCTGGCTGAGCTTGAATTTGGCCTCGATGCGCGTGATGGCGACCTCGACGCCGACGATGGCCCGCAACTGCCCGGCGACGTATCTCTCCGGCGCGTCGTCGACGCTCCACGGCTGAGGCTGGTTCGCCTCGTGCTTGTCGGTGAGCCGGCGCACCAGGCGGTCCAGCCATGCGGGGTCGTCGTGGATGGTGACGTTGCCGTACACGTGGGCGGTCAGGTAGTTCCAGGTCGGGACCACACGGCCGTGCTCGGCCTTGGAGGGATACCAGCTGGGGCTGATGTACGAGTCAGCGCCGCGGACGATGACCAGCGCCTCGCCCAACACGGGTAGCTGCCACTGCGGGTTGTTGCGCGCCACGTGTCCCAGCAGGGTCTGTCGCTCGGCGTCGTAGACGAAGGGCAGCATCGTGGCGACCAGACCCCCAGGTGTCGAGGTGATGAAGTCGGCGGCCCCGTGGTGGGTGAGCAGTTCGTGGACCGCTGCGTCGTCGGCGGCGAAGTGTGCGGGGACGTACATGTGTCCAGCGTCGGGGATGGGGTGGGGTGGGGGCAAGGGGTTTCAAGTGAGCTTCACTTGCAGTCAGCCTGTCCTGGGCCGAAAGTCGATCTCGCTCTGCAACTCGCCGCGAACCGTGCTGCGGCGATTCCCCGCGATCAAACCATCTATCCATGCGATCGACGGGCCGGAAGTTGAACAAAGCCCCCTTGCTATCAGACACCTGCAGTTTTCGTGAGCGGACAACGCTTCTGAACAGGGTGATCTTCACTTGACTGCCATCGGCTGCTTGCTGGTTCAGCGGCCGAACTTGTCGGTCCCAGTTGTCAGTCAGACGCCCTCGCTCGATTGAGTAAGAGGCGGTCACGTGCTACCTGATCGAATTCGCTTCGAATGTCGATGGCCACGACGTTGGATCACCGCACCAAGTCGGCCGCGCGCCTCGAAGTGGTTTCGGCTACGGTCTTGTTCTCGCTGTTGCCTCAAATCCGGCTGCGGCAATTGCATCGATCAACTGCTGTCGTAAAGCGGAGATGTCGTGTGCGTAGCTATTGGTTGGCTCGGAATCCGTCACCACGACATCCCACGCGCCGTCGAAGTCTCGATACAGGGCGATTCTGGTGTACTCACCGTTTGCTCGCTCGATCTTCCGATAGCCGAACTGTTGATCCCAGTCGTCGCTCAATCGCCCGTACTTCTGTAGTCCGAGGTGAGTTCGAAGTCGGTTCAGGCCGGACTGGTCGACATCGCCCCGAATATCAACCGCCAATACATCGTGCATCATTTGGTGCCGCCTCCTTCGGGTGAGATGTGCCAGTCGCTGTCTCTAAAGTGGGACGAGACGCCGGTTGAATCAGTGTTCGGTGGACCAGCACTCGGGAATAGGGCCGGGACGACTGGACGGCCGGTGCGTTGCGTCCACTCTTCGGCCCAATCCCACAGGGCAGGGAACATCTTCTCAAAGATCCTCTTGTTGATGAACCCATACTTGGGATGAACGAAGTCTTTAGGCGATCCGTCGGCTTGCCAGCGCTCGCGACACGCCTCGACCATGAAATCAGAGGAAATCTGCAAGTCGTAGTCGCTGGGCTCGTCGTCGAGTCCAAGTCGGAACATCGAGTCGAACGGGCGTCGCAGCGGCCGACCTTCGTCGTCACCAAACCAACTTTCTGCGATGGCTTTCGCATCGGGTTTGGAGGCGAGTTCGGATTCGGTTGGAAGCCATTTATGTTCGCCGGAAAAGAATCTCGCTGATGAGCCCTGCAGGCGCACATCGAGGTCAGTAGGGGAAAAGCCTTCCCTCGACAGGGCGTCGTAGAGAGAACCGGTGAACTCCCTGAAATCCTCTGGTGTCATGCCAAGGGGAGCTGCCCGGCTTGCCCAGTCTTCGACATTTTGAGGGGTGATGCCCAGAAACTCACAGTCCTTGGGCTGAATGCGATAACCAGAATCGTCGACTGGCAATAAGCCAGCCGCGTGCTCACCAACCGGGTTGTCCCACAGGTTTCCGCGGTCGTGACGTTCGATGTGGGGTTCGTCCGACGAATGGTCGGGATGCTGACCATGACCGCTTCCAGCGTTCGGGTCGTGACCGGAGTTGGATGGGTCTGGCTGATGGGCTAGCCGGTCGCCCGCAGCGGGAGGCTCATGACTGGGCGCAGCGGGTGAACTGTCGCCTGGCCGCGATGTACCTGACTCCGGTGCTCGGCGTACGGGCTCGCTGGCAGCTTCCGAAAGTGACGGCGTCCCGGCGGGTTTGAGTGGAGCCGAGGGCGACCGCTCGGTCGACGGCCCAGCCCCGGCGGGTGCCTGCGCGCGCGGACTCTCCGGTGAACCGCCTTGCGGCGCCCTGGATTCGGGGGCGCGGGTCTCAGCGATCGGTGTTCGGCTGGGAGCGTCAGCCGCATTGTGCATACCGCCACCGGCATGCGGGGCCATCGGCATCCCGCCGGCCACCACCGGTGTCTGCGTCACCGCATGTTGTCCGGCGTCGCGATCTGCCGGTGTGCCGTCGGGCTCACGTGCGTCGGGCTGACCGGCGGCAGGCTGATGCGCAGGCTGGCGCTCAGCGGGGGCGCCACCGTGGTGTTCGGGCGGCGTGTATCCCGCAGCTGGTGCATCGTTGCGGGCCGGCATGTGGGTCTCGCCGACACTTGGGTCGCTGCGGTGGTCGACCGGCCGCGAATCTACCTGCGGTGAATGAGTACCGGGATCCGGAGCGTGGGGCGTCGGAGCTGGGGGAGTCTCCGGTGACGTGCTCGGAGCATCGTGAGTTCCTGTCGGGCTGGGTGATTCCGGCGCGTCGGCCCGTCCCGGCCCGGCATCCGCCGGTGGAACGGAGCGCCCCGGCGGATCGGGCGGGGGACCGTCACCCGAACCGGCACCCTCGTGAGCAGGACCCGGTGTGCTCTGCGGCCCCGGTGGATCCGGCGGCCCGGACGGACCCTCGAATCCACGTGGTGCGGGCGGTGTCTCGATACCGTGGGGCGCCGGCGGTCCGCCGACCAGCGCGTCGGGTACCGCGCCGGCCCTGACTTCTGGAACATCTGGAATCGCCTGTCCGCCAGGAAGATTGTCCAGTCCCTCGACCCTGGGCGCGCCGCGGCTCCATTGACCGATCTCGCCGAGCTTGGGTAGTCGACCTTCCTCCACGATGCGCCTGCCCATGTTCAGGCTCTTGGCGACACTGCCCGTCTTCGACAACGCGCCACCGGGCACGAACAGCGACCCGATGTTGAAGGCCGCCTCACCGGCGCCGCGTCCCGGATGGTCGCCTTTCCACTGGTCCAGGGCGATGAACTGCTTACCCATCTCGGCGAGAACCCCGGGCGCGGTTTCGGGATTGTTGGCCACCGCCCACGCGGTCTTGGCCAGGCCCTCCCACATCTCCGGGTCGGCCATCGACACCACGCCGGACACGGTGTTGATCAGACCGTTCGCGATACCCACTTCGAAGTCGGTATACAGCGTGGCGGCGTCGGCCAGGAAATTACCGACTCCGTCGCCGAACTGGGCCACCAGGACCGGCCGGACCCATTTCTCGAAGGCGTCGGCCGCATCACTGATGAGGTTCTTGAGTTCGGTCAGCAACCCCACAATGCCCTTGACCTGGCGCTGAAAGTTGCCGAGTACGGTGCCGACATCGCGAGCCACTTCACGTACGACCTTCATGCCGTCACCGTTGAAGAAGTCGGTGACGGTGTCCCACAGGCCCGAGAGCGACAACCGGTCCATCAATCGGCGGATGGCGTCCTGTGTCTGCTGCACTTCACCGGCGAAATTCGTGATCGCGTCCGCCAAACCGGAAGAGGCGGTAGCCAGGCTGTTCATCCGGTCACCGAGGTCCTTGAACGCCTCCGCGATCTTCCGGCCTTCCGGTATGTTCTGCGCCGCCACGCCGGGTGTCAGTGCGTTCAGCTCGGACTGGAAGATCGCAAATCCGGTGGCAAAGTTACGCCATTGGGCAGCAACAACATTCATGAGTGCGGCATGCCCGGACGGCCAGGTCATGCCCATGCCTGCGATCAATCCGATCCCGGGCAGCGCCTGCAGGAGGGGTTCGATGACGTACCACATGGTGGGCGGGGGCACCATGATCCCGTTCGGTCCCGTGGGCATGTCACCGGCGGTCGTCTCAGCCGGAGCGGGCCCCAGACCGCCGGCGGGACCGGGCCCGCCAATAGTCGACGCCGCGTCGGCGTTCTTGTAGTTGTAGCCGGTAGCCTCCAGCATGTAGCCGACGGATTTGTACGCATTCGCCGCCACGGCAAGGGTTTCCGCGAACCTCTGGGCGCTGCGCCCATATTCCAGCGCGAAGCTGAGACCGGCCGTGTCATTGCCGGCCGCCAGGCCGCTCGCCAACGCCGAACCCAGCGAGTCGCTCAGCATCGCGAGCTGCGATCCCAGCGAGCCCACCCGCTTGCCCGCGTTGATCAGGACGTCCGGGTCGACCTCGATCCGGCCGTGCGCCGAGGCGACTACCCCCACATCGCGCCGTTCTTGGTGACGGCTTCCGAATAGTTCTTCTCCGCGGACTGGGCGATCGAGCGCAGCTGCTTGAGCGCCGACTTCATCTGCTCGGCGCCGTCCTCCCACTGCTGCTGAGCCTGCGCCTGGGCATCGGAACCATCGCCATGCCAGGACGACCGCAAGGCGGCCATGGTGTGGTCGATGTCCGCGAGGGTTTCGGTGACGTCACGCTCGAAGGCCTGCATGTGCTCGATTGCGGCCTGCATCGTCCCGAAGTCGACCACCAGTTCCGTCATCGCGGTACCTCCCCGTCGCGCGTCTGTGGATCGGCCCGGTTCTGATCGACCGGCGCGGGGCGGGTGTTCGCGTCATCGCCGGGCGACGCATCGTCGCGGTCCTCGGGCTTCGCCGACTGCTCGACAGCCTTCTCGACAACTTGCTCGACAGCCTGTCCCACCTGTTGCGCGAACCCGGCCGCCGACTGGCCGGCCTGCGCGAGTCCCGATGCCACCTGACCCCCGAGCTGTCCCACTTGGGCGGCCGCGCCGGTACCAGAACCAGAACCCGGAGCCGGAGCCGGAGCCGGAGCCGCCGACGATTGCGTCGTCGCCGCAGAGGAGGGAGAACCCGGCCCCGAGCTCGAACCGGAAACGGTGGACGCGAGCGCGCCGGCGCCCTGCTCATCGGTCCTGGCGTATTGATCGCCCGCGACCTTCAACAGGTCCGACATGGTCTGCACGCCCCGGACCACCTGGCCGGCGCCGGTGTGCCACTGCTCCCATGCCGCCGCGAACGCGGACGCCGCATCTCCCTTCCACCCCGAGCCCAACAACTCGCGAGTCTCCAGATCCACACCGGACAAGCCGTCCTGCAGACGCTGCCCGGCGTCGCGGAGACGCGTCGCAGCCAAATGCAGATCCGACACCACAACTTCCACCGGACGCGACATCTCACCCCCGAGTTACTAGACGGCCGGCTCCACTGTGCAGCTTATTCGCCGTGGAGGGGGTCCGATTGCACCAGTTACGCTCGGCCCCGTGCTCATCGTCATCGAAGGTCTGGACGGCGCAGGCAAGCGAACCTTGACCGAAGGGCTGCGCTCGGCCTTCGAGGCCGACGGCAAGAGCGTGACCACGCTGGCGTTCCCGCGCTACGGCGAATCGGTGCACGCCGACATCGCCGCCGAGGCCCTACACGGCGGGCACGGCGATCTGGCCGACTCGGTCTACGCGATGGCGACGTTGTTCGCGTTGGACCGTGCCGGCGCGCACGGCGAGATCAACCGCCGCAACGATTCTCACGACGTGGTCATCCTGGACCGCTATGTGGCGTCGAACGCCGCCTACAGCGCCGCCCGATTGCACCAGGCTGCCGACGGTGAGGTGGTGGCCTGGGTGCACGACCTCGAATTCGGCCGGCTGAACCTGCCCCGACCGGACTGGCAGGTGCTGCTCGACGTCCCGGTCGAGTTGGCCGAGCGGCGCGCCGTGTCCCGCGCCGCGCTGGAGGCCGATCGCGCCCGCGATGCCTACGAGCGCGACGGCGGACTGCAACGCCGGACCGGCGAGGTGTACCGCGCACTGGCCGCAGCCGACTGGGCCGGCCGGTGGGCGGTGGCCGCTCCGGATATCGATCCCGGGCAACTGGCCGGCACGCTCTTCGCATAGGTCGAAACCGTCGCGGTGTGGCACCGGCGGTTTGTCACGGTTTGGTGACACGATGGGGCGCATGAGGCAACGGATCCTGGTCGTGGACGACGACCCCTCCCTGGCCGAGATGCTCACCATCGTGTTGCGGGGGGAGGGTTTCGACACCGCGGTCATCGGTGACGGCACCCAGGCGCTCACCGCAGTTCGCGAGCTGCGCCCCGACCTCGTGCTGCTCGACCTGATGCTGCCCGGCATGAACGGCATCGACGTGTGCAGGGTGCTGCGCGCCGATTCCGGCGTGCCGATCGTCATGCTGACGGCCAAGACCGACACGGTCGACGTGGTGCTGGGCCTGGAATCCGGTGCCGACGACTACGTGATGAAGCCGTTCAAGCCCAAGGAGCTGGTGGCCCGCGTCCGGGCCCGGCTGCGTCGCAACGACGATGAGCCCGCCGAGCTGCTGTCGATCCACGACATCGACATCGACGTGCCCGCGCACAAGGTGACCCGTGCGGGCGAACAGATTTCGCTCACTCCACTGGAGTTCGACCTGCTGGTGGCGCTGGCACGCAAACCGCGGCAGGTGTTTACTCGGGATGTGCTGCTCGAACAGGTGTGGGGATACCGCCACCCCGCGGACACCCGTTTGGTGAACGTGCATGTCCAGCGGTTGCGGGCCAAGGTTGAGACCGACCCGGAGAACCCGCAGGTGGTGCTGACCGTTCGAGGAGTGGGATACAAGGCCGGACCTCCGTGAACTCGAGCGCGGGGTCGTCGTCGTGATCTTCGGCTCGCGACGACGCGTCCGCAGCCGCTTCCGCGGCTCCGGCCCTGTGGTGCGCGGGCTCGGTGCGCTCGGCCGCGCAATCGGTTTCGCGTGGCGACGATCCCTGCAGCTGCGGGTCGTCAGCCTCACCCTCGGGTTGTCGCTGGCCGTCATCATGGTGCTCGGTTTCGTGCTCACCAGTCAGATCACCGACCGCATTCTCGAGGTCAAGGTGCGGGCCGCCACCGAGGAGATCGAACGCGCCCGTAACACGGTCAGCGGCATCGTCGGCGGTGAGGAGACCCGCTCCCTCGACAGCAGTCTCCAACTCGCCCGCAACACCCTGATCGACCGCAAGGTCGACACCGGTGCGGGGCTGGCCGGTGCCTTCGACGCGGTCCTGGTGGTGCCCGGCGACGGTCCCCGCGCGGCCACCGCGGCCGGGCCGGTGCAGCAGGTGCCCAAGGAGTTGCGCGACTTCGTCAAGGCCGGCCAGGTCAGCTATCAGTACGCGGCCGTGCACACCGACGGCTTCTCCGGGCCTGCCCTGATCGTCGGCAGCCCGACGTCGTCGCCCGTCACGAATCTTGAGCTTTACCTGATCTTTCCGCTGACCAACGAGGAATCGACCATCTCGCTGGTGCGTGGCACCATGGCCACCGGCGGCATCGTGCTGCTCGGCCTGCTCGCCGCGATCGCGCTTCTGGTGGCCCGCCAGATCGTGCTCCCGGTACGGTCCGCATCACGGATCGCCGAGCGCTTCGCCGAGGGACATCTCACCGAACGGATGCCGGTCCGCGGTGAGGACGACATGGCGCGACTGGCGGTGTCGTTCAACGACATGGCCGAAAGCCTGAGCCGGCAGATCACCCAACTCGAAGAGTTCGGAAACCTGCAGCGCCGCTTCACCTCTGACGTCAGCCACGAGCTGCGCACCCCGCTGACGACGGTGCGCATGGCGGCCGACCTGATCTATGACCACAGCGAGGATCTGGACCCGGCGCTGCGGCGGTCCAGTGAGCTGATGGTCAACGAACTGGACCGGTTCGAGACCCTGCTGGCCGACCTGCTGGAGATCTCCCGGCACGACGCCGGTGTCGCCGAATTGGCTGTCGAGGCAGTCGATCTGCGATCGGTGGTGCAGAGCGCGCTGGACAACGTCGGGCACCTGTCGGCCGACGCCGGCATCGAGCTGGACGTGGACATGCCGTTGACCGGCGTGATCGCCGAGGTGGATCCCCGTCGGGCAGAGCGCATCCTGCGCAATCTGATCGCCAACGCCATCGATCACGCCGAGCACAAGCCGGTTCAGATCAGGATGGCCGCCGATGAGGACACCGTCGCCGTGACGGTCCGCGACTTCGGTGTCGGTCTGCGCCCCGGTGAGGAGAAGCTGGTGTTCAGCCGATTCTGGCGGTCGGATCCGTCCCGGGTCCGCCGCTCCGGCGGCACCGGGCTGGGGCTGGCCATCAGCATCGAGGACGCCCGGTTGCATCAGGGCCGGCTGGAGGCCTGGGGCGAACCCGGCAAGGGTGCCTGCTTCCGGCTGACCCTGCCGCTGGTGCGCGGCCACAAGGTGACCACAAGTCCGTTGCCGCTCAAGCCCGTCGACCAGACGGCGCCCCCGCGCCGGGATCGCGAACCGGCGGGGGAGGGCGTGTGACGCGCCGCCTGCTGGCGGTGCTCTGCGCGCTGATGCTCGCGCTGTCCGGCTGCGCCGGAGTGCCGACGTCGTCGTCCCCCCAGGCGATCGGCACCGTCGACCGCCCGGCGCCGCCGAGCCTGCCGACGCCCACCCCGGGGATGGACCCCGACGTACTGCTGCGTGAATTCCTCAAGGCCACCGCCGATCCCGCCAACCGGCACTTGGCGGCCCGGCAGTTCCTCACCGAATCCGCCTCCCGCGGGTGGGACGACGCCGGCAGCGCCCTGCTGATCGACCGTGTCGTGTTCGTGGAAACCCGCGGGCCCGATCGGGTCTCGGTGAACATGCGGGCCGACATGCTCGGTTCGCTGTCCGACATCGGGGTGTTCGAAACCGCCGAAGGCGCGCTGCCGGACCCAGGGGCCATCGAACTGGTGAAGACCTCCGGCGGCTGGCGCATCGACAAGCTGCCCAATGGGGTCTTCCTGGACTGGCAGCAGTTTCAGCAGACGTACAAGCGCAGCACCCTGTATTTCTCCGACCCCACCGGCAAGACGGTCGTGCCGGATCCGCGGTATGTCGCCGTCTCTGATGCCGACCAGCTGGCCACCGAACTGATCACCAAGCTGATCATCGGCCCGCGCCCGGAGATGACACGCACGGTTCGCAACCTGCTGGCCGCCCCGCTGCGGCTGCGAGGCCCGGTGACCCGGGCCGACGGCGGGAAGACGGGCGTGGGCCGCGGCTACGGCGGCGCGCGAATCGACCTGGAGAACCTGTCGACGACGGACCCGCACACCCGCCAACTGCTTGCGGCACAGATCATCTGGACCCTGAACCGGGCCGGCCTCAACGGGCCGTACGTGATCAACGCCGACGGCGCGGCGCTCGACGACCGCTTCGCCGACGGATGGGACACCGCCGACGTCGCGGCAAGCGACCCGGGTGCAGCCGATGGTGCCGCGGCCGGCCTGCACGCCCTCATCGGTGGCTCGATGGTGTCCCTGGACGGTCAGAACGCACCGCGGGTGCCCGGCTCGTTCGGTCAGATGCCCGGCCAGGTGTCAGCAGCCCTGTCACGCAGCGGTCAGGAGGCGGCCTCGGTGGTGGTGCTGCGTCCCGGCGCCCCCGACATGTCGTCGTCGCTGTGGATCGGCCCGCTCGGCGGGGACACCGGGCAGGCGATCGACGGCCGCACGCTGACCCGCCCCACCTGGTCGCTCGACGACGCCATCTGGATCGTCGTCGACGGCAACAACGTGGTCCGCGTGCTGCAGGAGGCGGCCTCCGGGCAGCCCGCACGCATCCCCATCGACTCGACGGCGATCGCYACCAGATTCTCCGGGCCCATCTCCGAATTGCAGTTGTCCCGCGACGGCACCCGCGCGGCCATGGTGATCAACGGCCAGGTGATCATGGCGGGTGTCGAGCAGACTCCGGGCGGCCAATACGCGTTGACCTATCCGCGCCGCCTGGGCTTCGGGCTCGGCGACACCGCGGTGTCGCTGTCCTGGCGCACCGGCGACGACATCGTCGTCACGCGCACCGATTCGGCGCACCCGGTCTCATACGTGAACCTCGACGGGGTGAACTCCGACGGCCCGGCCCAGAACCTGCTGGCCCCGGTGACCACCGTCGCGGCCAACCCGTCCACGGTGTACGTCGCCGATCAGCGCGGGGTGTTGCAACTGTCCGGATCGGCGGCCGAGGACGGGATGAACTGGGCCGAGGTACGCCCGCTGATGGTCGCCGGCGCGCTACCCGTGCTGCCCGGCTGACACCTGGGGCGAGCGAGCCACGGGAAATCAGCCCTGCGCTGCCCGCTGCTGATTCACGAAGCGGATGGACATCCGCTGCAGCAGTCCGGGTGCCAGCCGGCTGAACAACCATGCGGTTCGCGCCTGCCGCGGCCACACCAGCAGCGCCTTGTTGGCCTCGATGGCCGCCAGGGTGTCGCGGGCCAGATCGTCGGCGCTGGCGAACCGGTCGCTGCGCTGTCCCATCTTGTAGAAGTCGCGGCCGACGAACCCGCCGACCGATCCCTTGTCCAGGATCGGGGTCTCCACCGCGGTGGGGCAGATCGCCAGCACTCCGACACCGCGCCCGGCCGCCTCGGAGCGCAGTGCGAGTGACAACCCGACGATGGCGTGCTTGCTCATCACATAACTGGTGATCTGCCCGGCGGCCGCCAGCCCCGCCATCGATGCAGTGTTCACGATGTGGCCGTGGCCCTGGCGCACCATCAGCGGATAAGCGGCCGCCACCCCGTGCACGACGCCGCGGATGTTCACGTCGATGATCGCGTTCCACTGATCCAGGGCCAGCAGCTCGGTGTCCCCGCCCCAGGTGATCCCGGCGTTGTTGAACATCAGGTCCAACCGTCCGGCCCGGCCGACGACGTCGTCGACGCAGGCCTGCACGGCCGCGGCGTCGGTGACGTCGAGGCCGCTCCAGCGCGCGCCGAGCGGTTCGGCGGTGGCCCGCGCCGCATCGGCGTCGATATCGGTGCACACCACATCGGCGCCCGAACCTGCCAGGGCGCGGCACAGCGCCGCGCCGATACCGGAGCCGGCGCCGGTGACGATCGCTTGTTTCCCGCTGAATGAGCCCACGAGTCTCCTGTCGTATCTACGGTAAGAGACACGGTAGCCGAGCTGTCGGTGCCCACAGCGAGACTGGCGGAGTGCTGCTCGATCTGGTGCTTCCCGTGGAATGCGGGGGCTGCGGTGCTCCAGGTGTGCGGTGGTGTCCTGCTTGTGCCGCCGAGTTGCAGGCCAAGGCCGCCGAACCCCGCGTGGTGACACCCCGGCTGGACCCCGGCGTGCCGGTGCTCTCGCTGGGCCGCTACGCCGCGGCGCGCAGGCAGGCGATCGTTTCGGTCAAGGAACGGGGCCGTGCCGATCTGGTGCGTCCGCTGTCCCTGGCGGTGCACACCGGCCTGACGCAGCTGCTCACCTGGGGCCTGCTGGAGGTGCCGCTGACGATCGTGCCCGCACCCACCCGCTGGTCAGCGGCCCGGCGGCGTGGGGGCGACCCGGTCACCAGGGTGGCCGAGGCCGCGGCCGGCGGGTTGCCCGGCGTCACCGTCACCCGGGCTCTGCGGCTGACCGGCTTCGCGCGGGACTCGGTGGGGTTGTCCAGCGCGGACCGGCAACGCAACCTGGCGGGCCGGGTCCGCCTCCGCGCGACGCCCGGGATGCCCGTACTTCTGCTCGACGATGTGGTGACCACCGGCGCCACCGCGTGTGCGTCGGTCGCCGCGCTGCAAACCTCCGGCGTATCGGTGCAGGCGGTCCTCGCCATCGCCAATGCCTGATCACCCGTGCCCGCGCAGGCCCGTCGATTGCCGTCAGATGAAGAACTCAAAACAGGTCTGCGAAATTGGTGGCACAGTCAGGTGAACACGGACTACGTTGGGGCCAACCACCCGTGAAGGTTTCGCGGCGGCACCCCTCCCGGGGCGCCCGTGTAAACCGAGCGGCTGCCAAGACGCGGTAGGAGGTGAGTACTCGACACCTTGCCGGCGGGCGCCGCGTATGCACTTTCCCGCTGACGCACTTTTTGACAATCCGGGCACGCACCGCGCGTGCGACTCCGTACAGAAACGAGTTGTCAAGTATGTCAACCAATTCCGTGCAAATCGATCGCACAACCATGGTCGTCGAAGACGAGGACACCCCGCCGGCGACCAACGCCGACGTCGTCGTCAAGGGCCGCAATGTCGAGGTTCCCGACCACTTCCGCCTCTATGTATCCGAAAAGCTGGCACGACTGGAGCGCTTCGACAAGACCATCTACCTGTTCGACGTCGAACTCGACCACGAGAAGAATCGGCGCCAGCGTAAGAACTGCCAGCACGTCGAGATCACCGCGCGCGGCCGCGGCCCCGTAGTACGTGGGGAAGCCTGCGCGGACAGCTTCTACGCTGCCCTGGAATCGGCGGTCTGCAAACTCGAGAACCGGTTACGACGCAGCAAGGACCGTCGCAAGATCCACTACGGCGACAAGCGGCCCGTCTCGCTCCACGAGGCGACCGCCATGATCCCGCCGGAGGACCTGCCCACCATCGCGCCAGAGTCGGTGCAGACCGAGATCGCCGTCGACGACCATGAGCCCGGCCGGATCGTGCGTACCAAGGAGCACGAGGCCACGCCGATGACCGTCGACGACGCCCTGTATGAGATGGAACTGGTGGGACACGACTTCTTCCTGTTCCACGACAAGGAATCCGACCGGCCGACGGTGGTCTACCGCAGGCACGCCTACGACTACGGGCTCATCAGACTGTCCTGACCCCCACTGATCGAGATCCGAGCACGAGCCCCCGGCACGCTGCCGGGGGCTCGTCGCGTCTTCGGGGCAGCCGCCACGACCGGTCACCTACGATGGACCGCAGTTACCAGCTGAGATGTTCATCCACTGAAGAGGAAATAACGTGCTCGATAAGTTGCTCCGTCTCGGTGAAGGCCGCATGGTCAAGCGCCTCAAAAAGGTCGCTGACTATGTGAACACCTTGTCCGATGACGTGGAGAAGCTGACCGACGCCGAGCTGCGTGCCAAGACCGACGAGTTCCGCAAGCGTGTCGCTGACGGAGAACAGCTCGACGATCTGCTGCCCGAGGCGTTCGCGGTGGCCCGGGAAGCCGCCTGGCGCGTACTGGGCCAGCGGCACTTCGACGTCCAGATCATGGGTGGCGCGGCGCTGCACTTCGGGAACGTCGCCGAGATGAAGACCGGTGAGGGCAAGACCCTGACCGGTGTGTTGCCTGCCTACCTCAACGCCCTGTCCGGCAAGGGCGTGCACATCGTCACGGTCAACGACTACCTGGCCAAACGCGACAGCGAGCAGATGGGTCGCGTGCATCGCTTCCTGGGTCTGGAGGTCGGCGTCATCCTGTCGGGTCTGACGCCCGACGAGCGTCGCGCCGCGTACGCCGCGGACATCACCTACGGCACCAACAACGAGTTCGGCTTCGACTATCTGCGCGACAACATGGCGCACTCGGTTCCCGAGATGGTGCAGCGCGGCCACAACTTCGCCGTCGTCGACGAGGTCGACTCGATCCTCATCGACGAGGCCCGTACCCCGCTGATCATCTCCGGCCCGGCCGACGGCGCGTCGAACTGGTATTCCGAGTTCGCCCGGCTGGCGCCGCTGATGAAGAAGGACACCCACTACGAGGTGGACCTGAAGAAGCGCACCATCGGTGTGCACGAGATCGGCGTCGAGTTCGTCGAGGACCAGCTCGGCATCGAGAACCTGTACGAGGCCGCCAACTCGCCGCTGGTCAGTTACCTCAACAACTCGCTGAAGGCCAAGGAGTTGTTCGAGCGCGACAAGGAGTACATCGTCCGCAACGGTGAGGTGCTCATCGTCGACGAGTTCACCGGCCGCGTGCTCATCGGCCGCCGCTACAACGAAGGCATGCACCAGGCCATCGAGGCCAAGGAACACGTCGAGATCAAGGCCGAGAACCAGACGCTGGCCACGATCACGCTGCAGAACTACTTCCGGCTCTACGACCGGCTCTCCGGCATGACCGGTACGGCCGAGACCGAGGCCGCCGAGCTGCACGAGATCTACGCCCTCGGCGTGGTGGCCATCCCCACCAACCGGCCGATGATCCGCGTCGACTCCTCCGATCTGATCTACAAGACCGAAGAGGCCAAGTACATCGCCGTCGTCGACGACGTCGTCGAACGCTATGAGAAGGGTCAGCCGGTCCTGATCGGCACCACGTCGGTGGAGCGTTCGGAGTACCTGTCGCGGCAGTTCACCAAGCGCAAGGTTCCGCACAACGTCCTCAACGCCAAGTACCACGAGCAAGAGGCGAACATCATCGCCGAGGCCGGGCGGCGCGGGGCCATCACCGTCGCCACCAACATGGCCGGCCGTGGTACCGACATCGTGCTGGGCGGCAACGTCGAGTTCCTCGCCGACACCCGGCTGCGCGCGAAGGGGCTGGACCCCGTCGAGACGCCGGAAGAATACGAGGCGGCCTGGGAGTCCACCGTCAAGGCGATCAAGACCGAAGCCAAGGCGGAGGCCGAGGAGGTCATCAACGCCGGCGGTCTCTACGTGCTGGGCACCGAGCGTCACGAATCGCGGCGTATCGACAATCAGCTGCGTGGCCGCTCCGGCCGGCAGGGTGATCCGGGTGAATCGCGGTTCTACCTGTCCCTCGGTGACGAACTCATGCGGCGCTTCAACGGCGCCACCCTGGAGACGTTGCTGACCCGGCTGAACCTGCCCGAGGACGTGCCCATCGAGGCCAAGATGGTGACTCGCGCGATCAAGAGCGCGCAGACGCAGGTCGAGCAGCAGAACTTCGAGGTCCGCAAGAACGTCCTCAAGTACGACGAGGTGATGAACCAGCAGCGCAAGGTCATCTACGTCGAGCGCCGGATGATCCTTGAGGGCGAGAACCTGCAGAAGCAGGCCCACGACATGCTGGTCGACGTCGTCACCGCCTACGTCGACGGCGCCACCGCCGAGGGTTACTCCGAGGACTGGGATCTGGAGAAGCTGTGGGAGGCGCTCAAGACGCTGTACCCGGTGGGTATCGATCACCATGATCTTCTGGACTCCGGATCTGTCGGCGAGCCCGGCGAGCTGACCCGTGAAGAACTGCTGGGCGCGCTGACCGAGGACGCCGAGCGGGCCTACGCGGCGCGCGAGAAGGAGATCGACGCGATCGGCGGCGAGGGTGCGATGCGTCAGCTGGAGCGCAACGTGCTGCTCAACGTGATCGACCGCAAGTGGCGCGAGCACCTTTACGAGATGGACTACCTCAAGGAGGGCATCGGCCTGCGCGCGATGGCCCAGCGTGACCCGCTGGTCGAGTACCAGCGCGAGGGCTACGACATGTTCGTCGCGATGCTCGACGGCCTCAAGGAGGAGTCGGTCGGCTTCCTGTTCAACGTCGCAGTCGAGGCCGCACCCCCGGCGCCGGCCCCCGAGGTGCAGGCGATGTCGCAGGGGCTCGCCGACTTCGCCGCGGCCGCGGCCCAGGCCCAGAAGGCTCAGGGTCAGGGTCAGGTGGCCACGAAGCAGCGGCCATCGGGCCTGCACGCCAAAGGAATTGAGGACAGTGAACGTGCGCCCGCGTTGACGTATTCGGGTCCGGCCGAGGACGGTTCGGCCGAGGTGCAGGGCCCCACCGGCGGGCGGCACTCGGCACCGGAACCGGGCACCCGCAAGGAGCGCCGCGAGGCGGCCCGTCAGCAGGCCCGCGACGCGAAGACCAACCGGCGCTAGTCAGCCCACCTGAAGCGCCACCACCTGCCAGCGGCCGTCGAGGAGTTCGATGCGTGCCGCGATCGCCCGCACCCGCGTACCACGTGTGTAGCTGGCGAACACCTCGGCAACGCGGGCCTGGTCGGCATCGCCTTCGTCGGTTCGGCGCAACCCGACGCGGCGCAGCGTGGCGGTGCCGCCCGGCTGGGGTGTGCGGGTCAGGGCCACCGTGGCGTCGATGAGCGCCGGCACCAGCAGGCCCCGCAGTTGGGTGGCGGGTCGCCGCCGGTCGATCACCTCCAGCACGCGGCGCAAAGCCGCGTCGGCGAAGGCGCCCGCGGGCGGCGGCATGGGCGGCGGCAGCTCGATACGCGCAACGGAACGCAGGTGCGCGGCGGACCGCTTGCGCAACACCGGCGGTGGGCACAGTACGGTGCCCAGCGGCGGTGGCTCGCAATCGATGATGGGCATCGCCACACACGCCGTGGCCGGCTCGGGGGCGGTGTACGGAAGGGTCGTCACTGTGTCTCTCCACGGCAATCCAGCGATACGGCACGGACAGGGCGCTGCTGGAGAGGCACAGGCATATTGATGATCGCACGGTTTGACAGGTGTCCCACGCACCCGTGATGCAGCGCTCGGCCGATGCCGACTAAGTTGACGGTCATTCGTGGATTTATCTGAAACATCAGGTCGGACCAGGGGAGGGGCCACACCGCGATGGTGACCAGGCTGTCGGCATCGGATGCGGCTTTCTTCCACATGGAGAACACCGCCACCCCGATGTACGTGGGGTCGCTGTCGATCGTGCGCAAACCACGCGCCGGGCTGAGCTACGAGTCGGTGCTGGAGACCGTGGAGCGGCGTCTGCCGCAGATCCCGCGCTACCGGCAGAAGGTCCGCGAGGTCAGTTTCGGGCTGGCCCGGCCCGTGTGGGTCGACGACCGCGATTTCGACATCACCTACCACATCCGACGTTCGGCGCTGCCGTCCCCGGGCAGTGACGCGCAACTGCACGACCTGGTGGCCCGCCTGGGTTCGCGGCCCTTGGACAAGACCCGCCCGCTGTGGGAGATGTACATCGTCGAGGGGCTGACCCACAACCGGATCGCCATCTACACCAAGACCCATCAGGCGCTCGTCAACGGGATGTCGGCGCTCGAGATCGGCCACGTCATCGCTGATCGCACGCAGAAGGCACCGGAGTTCGGCGAGGACATCTGGATTCCCGGGCGCGAGCCCAGCGACACCGGGCTCCTGCTCGGTGCTCTCGGCGAATGGATCACCCGGCCCACCGCTCAGCTGGCCGCGATGCGGTCGTCGGTGACCGAGGTGGCGACCAATGCCAGCGCGCTCGTCGACGTCGGCCGCCGGGTCGCCGACGTGGCCCGCACGGTGGCGCGCGGCACCGCGCCGAGCAGCCCACTCAACACCACGGTGTCGCGTAACCGGCGTTTCACGGTCGCCGGCCACCGGTTGGAGGACTACCGGTCGCTCCGTGCCCGGTACGACTGCGATGTCAACGATGTGGTGCTGGCGGTGGTCGCCGGTGCCCTGCGCAACTGGCTGCTGTCCCGCGGCGAGCCGGTGACGGCCACCTCCAGCGTGCGCGCGATGGCACCGAACTCGGTGTACCCCGACGCGGAGATCGATTCCACCGGACCGGGGCAGGCGATCAGCGAGGTGTCCCCGTTCCTGGTGGACCTGCCGATCGGGGAGGGCAACGCGGTGGTCCGGCTGTCCCAGATCGCGCACGCCACTGAGTCCCATTCGACCGCGGCCAGCCTGGTGGATGCGCGCACCATCGTGACGTTGTCCGGGTTCGCGCCGCCGACCCTGCACGCCATGGGCATTCGCGTCGCCACGAGTTTCTCCGCCCGCCAGTTCAACCTGCTGATCACCAACGTGCCGGGCGCGCAGAAGCAGATGTACATCGCGGGCACCAAGCTGGTCGAGACCTACGCGGTGCCACCGCTGCTGACCAATCAGGTGCTGGCCATCGGGGTGACCTCGTATAACGGCATGCTGTACTTCGGGATCAATGCCGACCGCGACGCGATGAGCGACGTGGACGTGTTCCCGATCCTGCTGCGAGAGTCGCTGGACGAGTTGTTGGAAGCGGCCCGCTGACCTGGGTTTGTTTGGTTTCGGCCGGTTCTGGGTAGGCCGATGCTTGACATGTCAACAGAAATACAAGACAACGACCCTGATCTCGCCTCTGCACCGCACCCGGTACTCGATGTGCCGATCGATGAGGATGCGCTCATCCACGACGGCCGGCTCGACTGGGTGGTCTTCGGCGTCACGGCCCTGATCGCGGTCGGGTTCCTGTTCTGGGGTTTCCTGGACACCGCCTCGCTGGCGGCGGCATCGGGTGACGCCCTGCACTGGGTGCTGACGAACACCGGCTGGCTGTTCACTCTGACCGCCTCCGGTTTCGTGGTCTTCGTCTTGTGGATCGCCCTGGGCCGGTTCGGCAACATCCCCCTCGGCCGCGACGGCGAGGAACCCGAATTCCGTACGGTCTCCTGGGTCGCGATGATGTTCAGCGCCGGCATGGGGATCGGGCTGATGTTCTTCGGCGTCTCCGAGCCGCTGTCGCACCTGACGACGCCGCCGCCGGGGACCGGTGACCCCGGAAATCCCGACGCCGTCCAGACCGCGATGGCCACCACGCTGTTCCATTGGACGCTGCACCCGTGGGCCATCTATGCCGTCGTCGGGCTGGCCATCGCCTACGGCGTCTACCGCAAGGGTCGTTTCCAGCTCATCAGCGCGGCCTTCGAACCGCTGCTCGGATCCCGCGTCAACGGCGGGTGGGGCAAGGTCATCGACATGCTGGCGATCTTCGCCACGCTGTTCGGGTCCGCCGCCTCACTCGGCTTGGGAGCCCTGCAGATCCGCAGCGGCCTGCACATCGTCGCCGGCATCGGGGAGACCGGCAACGCCGTCCTGATCGGCATCATCGCGCTGCTCACCTGCGCCTTCGTGCTGTCGGCGGTGTCGGGTGTGGCGCGCGGCATCCAATGGCTGTCCAACATCAACATGGTGCTGGCCGTGCTGCTGGCGGCATTCGTGTTCCTGGTCGGCCCGACGGTGTTCATCCTCAACCTGCTGCCGACCTCGCTGGGCAGTTACTTCCGGGATCTGGCCATGATGTCGGCGCGCACCGGCGCCGAGGGCACCGACGTCAACGAATGGCTGGGCACCTGGACCGTCTTCTACTGGGCCTGGTGGATCTCGTGGACACCGTTCGTCGGGATGTTCATCGCCCGGATCTCCCGCGGCCGGACCATCCGGCAGTTCGTCACCGGCGTGCTGCTGGTGCCCAGCTTGGTGTCCCTGGTCTGGTTTTGCGTGTTCGGCGGCGCCGCGATCGACGCCCAACAACACGGCGCGGACCTTGCAGGCAAGGGCAGCGTGGAGGCTCAGCTGTTCGGGTTGCTCGCGCAGTACCCGATCGCGTCCGTGGCCACGGTCGTCGTGATGGTGCTGGTGGCGATCTTCTTCGTGTCCGGCGCGGACGCCGCGTCGATCGTCATGGGCACGCTGTCCGAGCGGGGCACCATCGAGCCGCAGAAGCGCACGGTCATCTTCTGGGGTGTCGCCACCGGCGCGGTGGCCGCGGTGATGCTGCTGGTCGGCGGCTCCGACGCACTCAACGGGTTGCAGACGATCACGGTCGTCGCTGCGCTGCCGTTCGTCGTGGTCATGGTCGGGCTGGCGGTGGCGCTGGTGAAGGACCTGCGCACCGATCCGATGGTCGTTCGGCGGGAGTACGCGGCAGAGGCTGTCGACTCGGCGGTCATCGCCGGAGTCACCGCGCACGGCGATGATTTCGTCTTCGCGGTGGAGAAGGACCCTGCTGCGGACTGATCCCGATTGCGGCGCACGCTAACCTGCCCTGGTGCGCGTCTATATCCCGGCCACGTTGGCGATGTTGCAACAGTTGGTCTCCGACCGGGTGATCCACGCCCGTAGCGGCACTGCGTTCGCGCTCACCCCGACGCTGCGTGAGGCCTACGCCCATGGTGACGACGAGGAACTCGCCGAGGTGGCGCTCGGTGAGGCGGCGATGGCGTCGCTGCGACTGCTCGCCGGCGGCGTCGGGGATCTGCCGCCGCGGCGCGTGGTGCTCGTCGCCGATGCGCAGGACGTCACTGTGCGGCCCGACCTGGATGACGCGGTGGTGCGGCTGGCCGGTCCGATCGGCTACGACGACGTGGTCGCGGTGTACGTCGACAATGCCGCCGCCGAGGCCGCGGTGGTGACGGCCGTGGAGGTCATCGACRACGCCGACCTCGGCGACGAGGATGCCGAACTCACCGTCGGCGACGCCCAGGATCACGATCTGGCCTGGTATGCGCCCCAGGAGCTTCCGTTCCTGCTCGAACTGCTCTGAGATTGTCGGCGTCGTCACAACGATAAGTTACCGGCGAGTACTAGATACGGAACCGTAGGTTACGGTACCGTAGGTTGCGTGGCCAAGAACACCGTCAAGACCTCGGCCAATGTGGCCGACACGGTCCGTCCTGCCGTCGGTGGAGCGCCGCATTGGAAGACGTTGCGCGCCGTCGCGGGCCGGATCACCACGCCGCTGCTGCCCGACGATTACCTGAAGCTGGCCAACCCGCTGTGGTCGGCCCGCGAGCTGCGTGGCCGGGTCGTCGAGGTGCGGCGGGAGACCGCCGACTCCGCGACGCTGGTGATCAAACCCGGCTGGGGATTCACCTTCGACTACGAGCCCGGCCAATACGTCGGCATCGGGCTCCTCATGGACGGGCGCTGGCGGTGGCGGTCCTATTCGTTGACCTCGGCGCCGGTCCCTGGCCGCGGCAAGCGCACCATCAGCATCACCGTGAAAGCGATGCCCGAGGGGTTCCTGTCCACCCACCTGGTGGACGGGGTCACGCCGGGCACCATCGTCCGGCTCGCCGCGCCGCAGGGCAACTTCGTGATGCCCGACCCGGCACCGGCTCAGGTGCTGTTCGTCACCGCGGGCTCCGGTATCACGCCGGTCATGTCGATGCTGCGCACGCTGGCCCGGCACGACCAGATCACCGACATCGTCCATGTGCATTCGGCGCCCACCGAGGCCGATGTGCTGTTCGCCGCGGAATTGGCCGAGTTGCAGCGGGCACACCCGAGTTACCGGCTGATCGTGCGGCCCACCCGTACGCAGGGCCGACTCGACCTGCTGCGGCTGGCCGACGTGGTGCCGGACTGGCGTGACCGTCAGGTGTGGGCCTGCGGTCCCGAGGGCATGCTCAACGATGCGGAACGGATCTGGACCGCCGCCGGGCTACCCGAACGGTTGCACCTCGAGCGGTTCGCCGTGACTCGAGCCGCTCCACACGGCACCGGCGGGGCGATCACGTTCGAGCGCAGCGGCAAGACGGTCCAGGCCGACGCGGCGACGTCGGTGATGGAGGCCGGCGAGGACGCCGGGATCCGGATGCCGTTCGGCTGCCGGATGGGGATCTGCCAGTCCTGCGTCGTCGGGCTGGTCGAGGGCCACGTGCGGGACTTGCGCACGGGCGTGGAACACGAGCCGGGAACCCGGGTGCAGACCTGTGTCTCGGCGGCGTCCGGCGACTGCGTCGTGGACGCCTAACTGTTAACCGAGAGCTAACCTACGGTTGCGTAGGTTACGCTACAGTAGGAACCGGATAGGAGGTTTGACCAGTGGCTATTACAGATGTACCGGCGTTCGCGCACTTGACCGACGCCGATATCGAGAGCCTCGCCGTCGAACTCGACGCGATCCGCCAGGACATCGAGGACTCCCGCGGTGAGCGCGATGCGCGCTACATCCGCCGCACCATCGCCGCGCAGCGCGCCCTTGAGGTGAGCGCCCGCCTCGTGCTCGCGGCCAGCTCGCGCCGGTCGGCCTGGTGGGCCGGCACCACCGCGCTCGGCGTGGCCAAGATCATCGAGAACATGGAGATCGGCCACAACGTCCTGCACGGCCAGTGGGATTGGATGAACGATCCCGAGATTCACTCCTCGTCGTGGGAGTGGGACATGAACGGCGCCTCCAAGCACTGGCGGTTCACGCACAACTTCATGCATCACAAGTACACCAACATCCTCGGCATGGACGACGACGTGGGCTATGGCCTGCTGCGCGTCACCCGGGATCAGCGGTGGAAGCCGTTCAACCTGTTCAACGTGCTGTACAACACCGTGCTGGCGATGCTCTTCGAGTGGGGCATCGGACTGCAGCATCTGGAGCTGGGCAAGATCGCCAAGGGCCGGGATGACCGCAAGGCGACCATGGTGCGCCTGCGTGAGGTCGGCGCCAAGATCGGGCATCAGCTGTTCAAGGACTACGTGGCCTTCCCGGCACTGACGTCGCTCTCGCCGGCCGCGACCTTCAAGTCGACGGCGAAGGCCAACTTCTGGGCCAACGTAATCCGCAATGTCTGGGCCAACGCCGTGATCTTCTGCGGCCACTTCCCGGACGGCGCAGAGAAGTTCACCAAGACCGACATGATCGGGGAGACCCGCGGCGAGTGGTACCTGCGCCAGATGCTCGGCAGCGCGAACTTCAAGAACGGTCCGGTGTTGCGCTTCATGAGCGGCAACCTGTGCCACCAGATCGAGCACCATCTGTATCCGGACCTGCCCAGCAACCGGCTCTACGAGGTGTCCATCCGGGTGCAGCAGGTGTGCGACAAGTACGACCTGCCCTACACCACGGGTTCGTTCCTGGTGCAGTACGGCAAGACCTGGCGCACCATCGCCAAGCTGTCGCTGCCGAACAAGTACCTGCGCGACACCGCCGACAACGCGCCGGAGACCCGTAGCGAGCGGATGTTCACCGAGTTGGAAGGTTACGGGGTCGCCGATCCCGAGACCGGGAAGCGGCGCGGCCTCAAGACCGCGATCGCGACCGTGCGGGGCTGGCGTCAGGACAAGCGCGCCGCGTAGCTCAGTACGTCGGCTCGTTCAGCGTCACCAGCAGCCGGCGCGCCCCCCCCCCCCCGCGATGTGCGCCAGCCCGAACGACCGGATGCCCGGGGTGTCGATCACCCAGCCCGACTCGCGCAGCGGCAACGCGATGGACTGCGTGGACGTGTGCCTGCCCTTGCCCACCCCGGTCACCGAACCGGTGGCGCGCTCCGCTTCTGGCACAAGGCGATTCACCAGCGTCGACTTGCCCACCCCGGAATGGCCCAGTAGCACCGTCACCTTGCCCGTCAGCATCGGGGCCACCACATCCAACGGATCGTCGCGGCCGGCGGTCACCACCGTCAGATCCAGATCGACGAACTGAGCGGCAAACGATTCCGGCGCCGCGAGATCCGACTTGGTCAGGCACAGGATCGGTTCGAGCCCGCCCGCATAGGCGGCGATCAGGGCCCGCTCCACGAAACCGGTGCGGGGCGGCGGATCGGCCAAGGCCACCACCACGAGCAGCTGATCGGCGTTGGCGACCACCACCCGCTCGGTCGGATCGGTGTCATCGGCGGTGCGGCGCAACACCGTTCGCCGCTCGGAACGACGCACGATACGCGCCAGGGTGTCCGCTCGCCCGGACCGGTCACCGACGATCCCGACCTCGTCGCCGACGACGATCGGGGTGCGTCCCAGCTCCCTGGCCCGCATCGCGGTCACATGCCGGTCCGGGTCGCCGTCCAGCGCGCAACCCCAGCGGCCGCGGTCGACGGTGACGACCATCGCCTCGGCCGCGTCGGCGTGGTCGGGACGGTTCTTGGTGCGCGGCCGCGAGCCCTTGCCTGGGCGCACCCGCACATCGGACTCGTCGTAGTCGGCCGCTTTCACGCTATTCCTGGTCGTCCAGCAGCATTTCGGTCCACATGCCGGGGAAGTCCGGCAGGGTCTTGGCGGTGGTGCCGATGTCCTCGACCGTCACACCCGGCACCCGTAGCCCGATGATCGCGCCCGCGGTGGCCATCCGGTGATCGGCGTACGAATGCCAGGTTCCGCCGTGCAACGGTCCGGCCGTGATCTCCAAACCATCGGGGGTTTCGGCACACTGACCACCCAGGCCGTTGATCTCGGTGGTCAGCGCCGCCAGCCGATCGGTCTCGTGCCCACGCAGATGGGCGATGCCGCGCAGTGTCGACACCGACCCTTCCTCGGCCAGGGCGGCCAGGGCCGCCATCGACGGGGCCAGTTCGCCGACGTCATGCAGGTCGACGTCGATGCCCTGGTAGGAGGATGCACCTTGGACCTCGAGGTACGAATCCTTCGGTACCGCAACGACACCCAGAAGATCGAGCAGGCCTAGGATGACGTCTGCCGGCTGGATGCTCACCGCCGGCCAGCGGCTGATCCGCACCGTCCCGGCGGTGACGGCGGCCGCGGCCAGGAACGGCACCGCATTGGACAGGTCGGGTTCGATCTCCCAGTGCCGCGCGGCGACCGGGCCAGGCTCCACCCGCCAGCGATTGGGCTGCGAATCATCCACGGCCACACCGGCATCGCGCAGCATCGACACCGTCATCCGGACATGCGGCGCCGACGGCACCGACTCACCGGTGTGCACGACGGTGAGCCCATCGCGGAAGGTGGCACCCGCCAGCAGCAGACCCGAGACGAACTGCGACGAACCGGATGCGTCGATGTGCACTTCGCCGCCGTCGGCCGCGCCCCGCCCGCGCACGTCGAACGGCAGACCGTCGCCGTCGATGCGCACCCCGACACCGCGCAACCCGTCCAGCAGCGGGGCGATCGGCCGGGCCCGCGCCTGCTCGTCACCGTCGAAGGTCACCGTCTCGGTACTCAGCGCGGCCACCGCGGGGACGAACCGCAGCACGGTGCCGGCCAGCCCGCAGTCGATGCGGGTACCGGGCGCCGGTGCGATGGACCCGCCGACCGTCAGGTCCGTGTCGCCGGTGACGGTCAGCCCGAGCGCCTGCAGCGCGCCGATCATCAGGTCGGTGTCCCGGCTGCGCAGCGCACCACTCACGGTGGAGCTCCCGTCGGCAAGGGCGGCCAGGATCAACGCTCTATTGGTCAGGGACTTGGAGCCGGGCACGGTCACGGTCGCGTTCACGGGTTCCGATGTCGACGGCGCCGCCCAGTCAGTCACGACCTCTATCCTGCCTGGTATGTGTGGGCGATTTGCGGTGACCACCGACCCGGCGTTGCTGGCGGCGAAAATCGAGGCTCTCGATGAAACCGTGGAGGCCGCCAAAGACGGCGGTCCCAATTACAACGTGGCACCCACCACGACCGTGAGCGCCGTGGTCAAACGGCATGATCATTCCCCGTCGCTTCGCTCGCCCCAGGGAGAACCCGACGACGAGTCGACCCGCCGCATCCGGTCCATGCGGTGGGGCCTGGTGCCGCCGTGGGTCAAGTCCAACGCCAAGGGCGGCCCGGACACCAAGGGCCCGCTGTTGATCAACGCGCGTGCCGAGACCTTGACCACCTCGCCGGCGTTCCGCGGTTCGGCGAAGAGCAAGCGCTGCCTGGTCCCGATGGACGGCTGGTACGAATGGCGGCCCAACCCCGCCGAGGAAGGCAAGACGGCCACCAAGACGCCGTTCTACATGTACGCCGGTGACGGCGAACCGCTGTTCATGGCGGGCCTGTGGTCCACCTGGCGTCCGAAGGACGCACCCAAGGACGCCGCCCCGCTGCTGAGCTGCACCATCATCACCACCGACGCGGCCGCCCAACTGTCCGACATCCACGATCGGATGCCGCTGACCATCAGCCCGGCGGACTGGGATCGCTGGCTGGACCCCGACGCACCCATCGACGAAGGACTGCTGCGCGGACACGGCGATCTGGATCGCATCGAGATCCGCGAGGTGTCCCGGCTGGTGAACAGCGTCCGCAACAACGGCCCGGAACTCATCGAGGCCCTGTGACCCCTGAGCTGATCGACGCACTCGGGGAGGACCTGCGCGCGGCCGGGTACACCGTCGACGGCGTGGCCGCATTGCTCGGCGAGGACGCGCACGCCGCCCTCGGCAGGGGCGTGTGGTGGCCCGCATCGCGCGCCTGCGACGCCACCGACGGGCCGCTGGCCACTGTGGTGCGGCTGTTCCTGCTCGGCGCCGACGAGAGCCCCCAGCGGGTCGCTGCGGCGTTCCCAGCGTCGGGCCTGGCCGCCCTGACCGCCGCGGGCGTGCTGGAGGACACCGGCCACACCGTGCGGGCCATCCTCGACATCCGACCCCACAGCGACGGCGCCCAGGACTTTCTGGTGGTCTCCGATCAGGACGCCGCCCTGCGCAGCGGCCCCGTCCAGTCCGATCATGTGCTCGGCATCGGTGGCGCGTCGTTGTCGCTGGCCCGTGCCGTGGTGCGCACGCCGGTGGGGCGGGCACTCGATCTCGGCACCGGCTGCGGTATCCAGGCCCTGCACCTGGACGGGCACTGCGCCGCGATCGTCGCGACCGACACCAACGAGCGGGCGCTGGCGCTGGCCGCGGCCACGGCCCGGCTGAACGCCATGTCGTGGGATCTGCGCCACGGCAGCCTGTTCGAGCCGGTCGCGGGGGAGCGGTTCGACCTCATCGTGTCCAACCCTCCGTTCGTGGTGAGCGCAGGCAGTCAGGACTACATCTACCGCGACTCCGGTGTCGCCGGAGACGGGTTGTGCCGCAGCATCATCAGTCAGATCGCCGACCACCTGAACCCCGGCGGTACCGCGCACATCATGGCCAACTGGATTGTCCGGGGCGATGATTGGCGCCCACGGGTGCAGGAGTGGCTGGATGGCACCCGCCTGCACGCCTGGGTGGTGCAGCGCGAACTGGCCGACCCGGTCAGCTACGTGTCGCTGTGGCTCGCCGATGCCGGGGAGGAACCCGAGCAGGCCGCGCAGCGCGGCGGTGCCTGGCTGGACTGGTTCGCCGAGCAGGGCATCACCGGTATCGGGATGGGGCTCATCTCGCTGCGGGTACCGCGTCCGGGTGAAGCCTCAGAACAGATCCTGGAGGAGATCCTCGACGAACCGGTGACCGGCCCCGAGGCCGAGGCGTTCTTCGCGCGCCGGGCCTATCTGCGGGATACCACCGACGAACGGCTGCTGGCCGCCCGACTGTCCACCGCGCCGGTGTTCCTGGAGGAACAGTCGTTACCCGGACCGGACGGCTGGCAGCAGGTCGGTGCGGCGGTGCGCAGGCCCGGTGGCCCGGCCGCGGTGCTCGGTGTCGACGAGGTGCTGCGGGCCCTGCTGGCCGGCTGCCGCGGCGAGGTGGCGCTGGGGACACTGCTGCAACTGCTGGCCGCCCACCACGGTGTCGACGCCGACGCACTGGCCGAGGCCGCGCTGCCCGAGGTCCGCCACGCCATCGGCCGCGGAATCCTCTACCAGGCGCAGTGATCAGCGGCGCACGGCCGTCAGCACCGCGTACGACGCACCGAACACCACCCCGTCCGGGCCGGCGTGTGCCTCGAACGCCGCGCTGAATGCCGCCACCAACCGCGCCCTGGTCGCGTCGTCCAAGCGGCCCAGGACGGCCAGATGCATGGGGGATTCGTGGGTGATGAACCGCACCGCCAGCTCCAGTGACGCGAATCGCCAAGGGTGCGTGCCGTTTTCGATCCGGATGTCGGTGAAATCGGTCGCCAGGCGGGATCTGGCGGTGTCCGGTTGGCCCCACTGATCGGGGCTGTACGGTGCGGGCGGGGGCGGCCCGAGCACCTCGACGATCGGAGTGAAGAACGGGTTGTCGGTGTCGCGCACCCAGGTGGAGAACCCGAGCACACCGCCGGGCCGCAGCAGCCGCGCCAGTTCGGCGGCCATGGCGGTGGGCTCGACGAAGATGATGCCCATGTTCGACACTGCCGCACCGAAACCCGCGTCCGGCAGACCGGTGGCACTGGCATCGGCGGCCACCCACCGCACCCCGGCGCCGCCGGGTTTCGCGGCGGCGATCGTCAGCAGTTCGGGTGTGATGTCCACACCGGTGACGGTCGCGCCCGCCGCGGTGGCGGCCAGGGCTACGTTGCCTGTCCCGCAGGCCAGGTCGACCAGTTCGGCGCCTGACAGGGCCGTCCGGTCTCCGACCGCGGCGACCACCTGTGCGGCGATGGGTGCGATGTGTTCGGCGACGGACTCATAGCGTCCCGCGGACCACAGTGACGGCTCAGGCACGGCGCCAGCCTATGTCAGGATGACGCGGTGTCAGGCTTCTCCGTCGCCGCGCCGCCGCTACCGCGCCCGGTGTTCATCGGACAGTTCTGGGGCGACTTGACCTTCGTGCACTGGCCCGTCGATCCGCAGTCCGTCGCGCACCTGTTCCCGGCCGGCACCCGCCCGGATGTGTTCGACGACGGGCTCACCTACGTCGGGCTGGTGCCGTTCGTCATGCGCCGCAGTGCGCTGGGGGACCGGGTGCCGTTGCCCTATGTCGGTGCCTTCGCCGAGACCAATGTCCGGCTCTACTCCGTCGACGACGCAGGGCGGCACGGGGTGCTGTTCCGGTCGCTGGAGACCGAGCGGCTCGCGGTCGTCGGGCTCACCCGCGCCGGCCTCGGCGTGCCCTACACCTGGGCGAAGATGCGAGTCACGCGGCAGGACAACCGGATCCGCTACACCAGTGTCCGGCGCTGGCCGCGGCGCGGCCTGCTGTCGCGGGTCGAGGTGATCGTCGGGGACCCGGTGGCACCGACCCCGCTGGAGATCTGGCTGACCGCACGCTGGGGCGCGCACACCCGCAAGGCGGGGCGTACCTGGTGGGTGCCCAACGAGCATCCGGCGTGGCCGCTGCGCGCCGCTGACATCGTCGACTTCGACGACGACCTGGTGTCGGCCGGCGGGGTGACGGTCGCGGGTGACCGGCTGCGGGCGCTGTATTCGCCGGGGGTGGCGGCCCGCTTCGGCCGCCCCGGGCTGGTCAACTGACCGGCCAGCCGATCAGGTACGCGCCGACGCCCAGGCACGCGGCGCCCACCAGCGTGCTGACCACTCCGCGGCGTGCCGTCAGCAGAGCAACCCCGGCCAGCGCCAGCACGCCGAACTGCCACGCCTGTTGGTTGGCCATCGCCAGCGGCACCGCCGACCCGGTGATCGCCCCAATGACGGCCGGTCCGGCTCCGGTCAGGAACGCCTGCACGTACCTGTTCGCCCGCAGCGCGTCGAAATGCGGACCGCCGGCGATCACCATGACGAAGGACGGACCAAACGCGAAGAGCGCGGCCAGGGCCGCCCCGCCGAACCCCGCGGCGGCGTAACCGACCACCGCGACGGTGTGCAACACCGGGCCCGGTGTGATCTGCCCCAGCGCCACCGCGTTGAGGAACTCCGCGTCGGTCATCCAGTGATGCCGATGTACGGCGTCGTCCTGCATCAGCGGGATGATGACGAACCCGCCGCCGTAGGACAGGGCACCCACCTTGAGCGCGGTCCACACCAGGGCGGGAATGCCGGCCAGCGCCGGGGCGGCGGCCAGCAGCACCGGCCAGGCGTGCGCGGTGACATTCGTCGGGCGGATCCGGGCCGCGATCTCGAGCAGGCCCGCGGCGATCAGCACCAGCACCAGCCACGGACCGGTCAGCGCCGCGGCGACCGCACCCGCGGTGAAGTAGGCGACCCATCGGATCTTCGGTCCCGGGGCGGTTCCGGCGCGTCGCCAGCTCGACGGGATCAGCCCGACCGCGGCGTGCACCGCGACCGCCGCCACGGCCGCACCCGCGCCGGCCGCCGCGCCACGCGCCCAACCGGGCGCACCGCCGGACAGGAAGAACGCCGCCAGCGCGAGGATCACGAAGAGGCCCGGCAGGATGAACGCCAACCCGCCCACGATGGCGCCGCTGAACCCACGTTGCCGCCAGGCCGTGTAGATCGCCAGCTGCGTCGACGCCGGGCCCGGCAGCAGGTTCATGGCAGCGATGGCGTCCTCGAACTCGTCGGCGTCCAGCCAGCGGCGCTGTTCCACGCACAGCTCACGCAGTAACGCGATGTGTGACGGCGGGCCGCCGAAACCCAGACAACCGATCCGGCCCCACTGTCCCGCGATGGTCGTCAGCGGCACCATCAGCGTCGGCGGACCAGCTCGACCGCCGCCTCGGTCACCTCGTCGACGGAAGAGGCGAAGGCTTCATCTTCGGAATGCTTGTCCACAAAGCTTTTCACGAACGGGCACAGCGGGACGATGCGGAGGCCGGATTCGACCGTTTCCGCCAATGCGTGCCGGATGAGCGTGCCGGCCAGACCCTTTCCGCCGAACTGCTCACCGATCTCGGTGTGGAAGAAGAGCCGCCGGCCCTGGTGGTCGAGGTACTCGGCGAAGCCGGCGAGGTCATCGCCGAGGTACACCTCGAAGCGGGACAGCTGCGGTGCGTGGACGACCGTGGGTTGCATGTATTCATGATGCAGGTACCCGGATACTCGATCCGCCGGACCGAGGCGGATCGATACTCGGGCCATGACCCGGACGCAGCCCGCCACAATCACCGTGCGCAACCCGGCCGACGGGCGCGAGGTCGGTTCGGTCCCCGTCGACTCCGCCGGCACCGTCGCCGCCAAAGCCCGGGAACTGCGGCTGTTCCAGCCCGCGTGGGAGGCGCTGGGCCCGCGCGGCCGACGGGCGTGGCTGCTCAAATTCCAGTGCTGGGTGCTCGACCACGCGGAACAGATCATGGACACCGTCTAGTCCGAGACGGGGAAGAGCCGGGCGGACACCAGTTTCGAGCCGATCGCGGTCAGCGGTCTGATCGATTACTGGGCCGGCCACGCCGAGAAGTTCCTGTCCGACGAGCACCCGCGGTCGTGGCATCCCATTGCGATCAGCAAGCGGCTCACCACCGTTCACCGGCCGTATCCGGTGGTAGGCGTCATCACGCCGTGGAACTTCCCGTTCCTGATGCCGGCGCTGGACCTCGTCGCCGCGCTGTCCGCAGGTGCGGCGGTGCTGCTCAAACCGTCGGAAGTGACGCCGCTGAGTGCGGCCGCGCTGGTGCGCGGGTGGAACGAGATCGGCGGCCCACCGGTGCTGGCCCTGGCGACCGGTTACGGCGATACCGGTGCCGCGGTGATCGCCAACTCCGACTGCGTGCAGTTCACCGGATCGACGGCAACCGGCCGAAAGGTGGCGGTGGCCTGCGCCGAGCGACTGATCCCTTACAGCCTGGAACTCGGCGGCAAGGATCCGGCGCTGGTGCTCGCCGACGCCGACCTCGACCGCGCCGTGAACGGGATCACCTGGGGCGGCATGTTCAACTCCGGCCAGATGTGCGTGTCGGTCGAACGGGTCTACGCAGAGGCGCCGATCTACGACGAGTTCGTCAGCCGGCTCACCGCGAAGGTCGGCGCGCTGCGCCAAGGCTGCGACGGCGCGGGGTGGAAGACCGACATCGGTGCGCTGTCCACCGAAAGCCAGCGCGAGATCGTCATCCGCCATGTCGACGGCGCGGTGGCGGCCGGTGCTCGAGTGCTGACCGGCGGCAACCCGGCGGGCATGGGCACCTTCTTCGAGCCGACGGTGCTTGTCGACGTGGACCATTCGATGGCCTGCATGACGGAGGAGACGTTCGGGCCCACCATCCCGGTCATGAAGGTCGCCGACGAGGACGAGGCGATCCGGCTGGCCAACGATTCCTCCTACGGGCTCTCGGCGACGGTGTGGACGCGCGACCTTGAGCGCGGTGAGCGGGTAGCCCGCCGGCTCGATGTCGGTGCCGTCAACATCAACGATGTGTTGTCCAACGCTTTCGCGAGCGAGGTGCCGATGGGCGGCTGGAAGAACTCCGGCATCGGTACGCGTGCCGGCGGCGCGCACGGAATCCTCAAATACTGTCGGCCGCAGGTGATCACCGCCCCGAGGATCCCGACATTGGCCAGCGAGCCGTTGTGGTATCCGGCATCGAAGCGGCGCAGTGCCGCCGCGGTGGGGCTGGTGCGGGTGGCCACCTCCCGCGGTCTGCGACGGCTGGGCATCACCCCGAAAGGCTGATCAGGGCGCGACGTATCCCGGCGGGTTCGGGGTGTCCACCCACAGGTCGACCCCGAGATCGGACCCGGGGATGCAGTCATAGACCGACAGGTCGGTCACCCCGGAATCGAGCAGCACGTCCTCGCACAGCAGGCTCTGCCCGGTGTATTCGCGGGCCGGCCTGGTGAAGATCGCGTACGCCGCATCGGAGTACACCTCGGGTTTGCGGGCTCGGGCCATCGCCTCGTCACCGCCGAGCAGGTTCTGCACCGCTGCGGTGGCAACCATGGTGCGCGGCCACAGCGTGTTCGACGCGATCCCGGCGTCCCGCAGTTCCTCCGCAATTCCCAACGCGCACAGCGTCATACCGAACTTCGCCATCATGTAAGCGGTGGGCGTGAGCCATTGCGGTTCCAGCCGCAGTGGCGGCGACAGGGTCAGGATGTGCGGATTGGCCCGGCCTTTCATATGCGGGATACAGGCCTGGGACACGGCGTAGGTGCCGCGGATCTGGATGCCGTTCATCAGGTCGAAACGCTTGAGCGGCACCTCCTCGATGGAGCCGAGGTTGATCGCCGAGGCGTTGTTGACGCACAGGTCGATACCGCCGAACTGGGCGACTGCCTGTGCGACGGCGGAGGTCACCGATTCGCCGTCGCGGACGTCGCCGACGATGGGCAGGGCCTGGCCGCCGGCCTCCTCGATCTCCTTGGCGGCCGTGTAGACGGTGCCCTCGAGCTTGGGGTGTGGTTCGGCGGTTTTGGCCAGCAGCGCGATGTTGGCACCGTCGGCGGCGGCCCGTTTGGCGATTGCCAGCCCGATGCCGCGGCTGGCGCCGGAGATGAACATGGTCTTCCCGGACAGAGGCGCTTCAGTCATGGCCCAACCCTAAGCCGGATATCGGCGATCACGGCGTCGGTCGCGGTGCTGAGGTCCTGGGGCGCCAGCGCGACATCCCAGCCGCGCTTGCCGGCGCTGCACAGCACCCGGTCCCAGGCCAGCGCGGAGGCGTCGAGGACCGTCGGCAGCCTGCGACGCTGACCCAGCGGCGAGATGCCACCGAGCACGTAGCCGGTCGAGCGTTCGGCAGCGGCCCCGTCGGCCATCACGACCTTCGCGTAGCCCAGTGCCGCGGCTGCCGCCTTCAGCGACAGCTTCGCCGGTACCGGCAGCACGGCCACCGCCAGATCCCGGCCCGAGGCCACCACGAGAGTCTTGAAGATCTGCCCTGGTTCCAGGCCGTGCGCCGCCGCCAACTGGGCGACGGCCTCCTCGCCGAACGACTCGACCCGCGGGTCATGGTCGTAACGCAGGATCTCGTGGGGGAGTCCCGCGGCGATGAGCGCCGTGATGGCCGGAGTCGCTGCACGTGCCACGACCTCAGCGTAGGGCGGGCTCCCACCGGCGGGAATGACCGAGGCCGGTACCGGTGTTACTGCAGGTGCGACGGGGCGCAAACGAAGCCGGCGAGAATTGTCGGCGGCAACCTTTAGAATCGTGGAAGGAGTTTTCAGTGTCTACGGCATGCCTGGAACGTCCGGTGTACTTGCTGGAGCCGTTAGGTCACGCCGCGACGGAAGGGATGGGTCCTGTCACGATGACCGATTTAGACGAGGCTGCGCCCGCTCCGACCGAAGAGTCCGACGCCGAACTCACTGCCCGCTTCGAACGCGACGCCATCCCGCTGCTCGATCAGCTGTACGGCGGCGCGCTGCGGATGACACGCAATCCGGCCGACGCCGAAGACCTGGTGCAGGAAACCATGGTCAAGGCATACGCGGGGTTCCGGTCGTTCCGTGAGGGCACGAATCTCAAGGCGTGGCTCTACCGCATCCTGACCAACACCTACATCAACACTTACCGCAAGAAACAGCGGCAGCCTGCGGAGTATCCGACCGAGGAGATCACCGACTGGCAGCTGGCGGCCAACGCCGAGCACACCTCGACGGGGCTGCGGTCGGCTGAGGTGGAGGCGCTGGAGGCGCTGCCCGACAGCGAGATCAAGGATGCTCTGCAAGCATTACCTGAGGAATTCCGCATGGCGGTCTACTACGCCGATGTCGAAGGGTTCCCGTACAAGGAGATCGCGGAAATCATGGATACCCCGATCGGGACGGTGATGTCCCGACTGCACCGAGGCCGTAAGCAACTGCGCGACCTACTGGCCGATGTGGCCCGCGATCGCGGGTTCCTGCGCGGCGAAGCGCTGGCCACCGAGGAGGTCTCCTCATGAGCGACGAGCACACGTTCGTACCCCCGGTCGGCCCGGTCGACCCTGATCATCCCGAGTGTGCGGCGGTCATCGCCGAAGTGTGGACGCTGCTCGACGGCGAATGCACCGCCGAGACGCGCGACAAGCTGCGCCACCACCTCGACGAGTGCCCGACCTGCCTGCGGCACTACGGGGTAGAGGAGCGGGTGAAGAACCTGATTGCCGCCAAATGCGGCGAGAAGGCGCCTGACACGCTTCGTGCGCGGCTGCGGCTGGAGATCAGCCGCACGACCATCGTCAGGGGCTGAACAGCGCCACAAACGAAACCGCCCGGACTCTGTGAGTCCGGGCGGTTTCGTTATGCGTATGGGTCAGCGCACTGCCTTCGAGCCGCAGTTGGGCCGCTTGCCGTGGTTGGCCTTGGTGTGCTTCCGATCGCGCTTCTTGCGGCCTCGCTTGGCCATGGTGTTACCTCCGTGTTTGTTGACGCTTACCTCGATTGTCTCATGGCGCGGGTGGTGCTCTGTCCACTGCCGGGTGTGGTTCGATAGACACCTCTAGTAAGTGTTCGCCGGAAGATGGGGTGAAGATGGCCGAGGATGTGCGCGCCGAAATCGTGGCCAGTGTGCTCGAGGTCGTCGTCAAGAAGGGTGACCAGATCGGCGCCGGCGACACCGTGGTGCTGCTGGAGTCCATGAAGATGGAGATCCCCGTGCTGGCCGAGGCGGCAGGCACGGTGACCGAGGTCAGCGTCGCGGTCGGTGACGTCATCCAGGCCGGCGACCTCATCGCGGTCATCAGCTAGAACCCCGACAACCCATGTCCACTCTCGGCGACCTGCTTGCCGAGCACACCGTTCTGCCCGGCAATGCCGTCGATCACCTGCATGCGGTGGTCGGAGAGTGGCAGTTGCTCGCGGACCTGTCCTTCGCCGACTACCTGATGTGGGTACGCCGCGACGACGAGCAGCTGGTGTGTGTGGCCCAGGTGCGGCCCAACACGGCCCCCACGGTGCTGTTGACCGACGCCGTCGGCACCACGCAGGAGGCCCCGGCCATGCCTGTCGTGGAGGCCGCCTTCAACTCCGGCAGCATCGGCCGGGAGAGCGATACCGGGGAGGGCGATTCGCAGGACGGCAACTGGCTGAACGTGGAGGCGGTCCCGGTTCGGCACCGTGACCAGGTGGTTGCCGTGCTGACGCATCAGACCGCGCTGGCTGATCGCCGCAAGGTCAGTCCGCTCGAGCGGGCCTATCTGGACTGCGCCCGTGACCTGCTGCGCATGCTCAACGAGGGCACCTTCCCCAACGTCGGCGACGCCGCCATGTCACGCTCCAGTCCCCGCGTGGGCGACGGGTTCATCCGGCTGGATGTGAACGGCGAGGTGACGTTCGCCAGCCCGAACGCGTTGTCGGCATATCACCGGATGGGATTGAACGCCGAACTGGAGGGCCACAACCTGGTGGCCGTCACGCGGCCGCTCATGATGGACCCGTTCGAGGCCCAGGAACTGGCCAAACACGTCCGGGTCTCGGTGGCCGGCGGGGCGAGCACCCGGATGGAACTCGACGCCGGCGGGGCGGCGGTGCTGCTGCGCACCATCCCGCTGCTGACGGGTGGGGAAGCGGCCGGTGCGGCCGTCCTGATCCGCGACGTGACCGAGATCAAGCGCCGGGACCGGGCACTGCTGTCCAAGGACGCCACCATCCGGGAGATCCACCACCGGGTGAAGAACAACTTGCAGACCGTGGCCGCACTGCTGCGGTTGCAGGCGCGGCGCACCAACAACGCCGAGGGTCGCGAGGCACTCAACGAATCGGTGCGCCGAGTGTCCTCCATCGCGCTGGTGCACGATGCGCTGTCGATGTCGGTGGACGAGGAGGTCAACCTCGACGAGGTGGTCGACCGGATCGTGCCGATCATGAATGACGTCGCCTCCGTCGACAGCCCCATCCGGATCACCCGGGAAGGGGATCTGGGCGTGCTGGACGCGGACCGTGCCACCGCCCTGATCATGGTGATCACCGAGCTCGTCCAGAACGCGCTGGAGCATGCGTTCGACGGTCAGGTGCTCGGAGCGGTCACGATTCGCGCCGAGCGGTCCGCCCGGTGGCTCGACGTCGTCGTCCACGACGACGGGCGCGGTCTGCCCGAAGGCTTCAGCCTGGAGAAGTCCGACCGGCTGGGACTGCAGATCGTCCGGACCCTGGTATCCGCCGAACTGGACGGTTCGCTGGGCATGCACGATGTCCCCACCGGGGGCACCGATGTGGTGTTGCGGGTGCCCATCGGTCGCCGCAGCAGGTTCACCCTCGACAGCAAGCTGTGACGCGCGCCATAAAGCATTGGTGAAAAAAGGTGTGGCCCCGCCGATTTCGGCGGGGCCCCCCCGTTACGCGCGGGGCGGCAGACGCCGCGGGGGGGCGTCGGGCGGGTTGCAGACGATCTTCGCGTCAGCAATCTGAGCGATGGCCGGGCCGCTGTTCCCCACGGGGAAGAACAGTTCCGGATCCTCGTCGCGACAGACCGCCTTGTGGCGCCAATCCATGAGTCCAACTCCTTTAGCGTTTGCGCGCGGCAGCGCGCGAGTTTTTATTCTTCGGCTGTTGTTAACGCGTGCACATGAAATGTTTCTGCACTGTTGCATCCGATGCTTTCACAGGCTGAACAGATGTCAATAGCGGCGCGTTAACTCGTGGGCAATGTCACTACCCGGGTGGGTTACCGGTCCCATTACCCGTTTGTACTACACTCAACTCACTTGCGCTCAAAAATTTTTGAGGCTTCTCTAAATTCCCTGGTCAAACCGCTTTTGACGGCGGCGCTACGACGGCCAGTGCGTCCGGGACCGACGTGAACGTCATGGTTTCCCGCTTTCCGATGTAATCACCGTCAATCTGGCAGTCCACCGGTGTGGCACTGCTCACTCGCATCCACGGCAGGTCGTCCTCGCGGATCAGGTGCCCGGCCTTGATGTTCGGTTTGGCCGACACCATGCGCCGCACCAGCGCCAGGTTGGCCCACACGTTCATGCTCGTGATGGCGAAGACGCCCAGGCCGGTGTCGAAGGTCGTGGTGGGATTCGTCCAGACGGGACGGGTGTTGGCGTAGGTCCACGGGCTGGAGTTGGACACGAAGGCGAAATGCACGCCCGACACCGGATCGCGGTCCGGCAGCTCCAGTGTCAGGATCGGCTCTTTGCGGGCGCTGGCCAGCATCTCGCGGATCGCCACCCGGATGTAGCGGGACGCGGTCACCTTGCGGCCCTTCTCGCGCTGCGCCTCCACCGCGGCGACCACGGCGCCGTCGACGCCCATCCCGGCGGTGAACACGCCCCACCGCTCACCGCAGTGCATCAGGCCGATGCGGCGCCACGGGGTGCCGTTGCGGTGCGCACCGAGCTGGTCGATGAGCTGGTTGGTGGCCTCGATCGGGTCCGGGCTGATTCCCAGCGAGCGGGCGAACACGTTCGCCGATCCGCCCGGCACGACGCCCACCGCGGGCCGTTGCGGCGCCTCGGTCTGCAGGATGCCGTTCACCACCTCGTTCACCGTGCCGTCGCCGCCGTGAACGATCACCACGTCGATGCCCGTCGCGGTGGCCTCCTGGCCGATCTCGATGGCATGTCCGCGGTGGTTGGTGTGCACGACGGTGAGCTCGGTGCGGCTCTCCAGGGCGTGCGCCAACAGGTCACGGCCTGCGGCGGTGGTCGACGTAGCGTTCGGGTTCACGATCAGCACTGCACGCACGGGGTACCACCCTATCCCCGAACGGCCGTACTGCGCCGCGGCTACTGCAACGCGAGGTGGCCGGGATGTGGCCATCTGGTGTTGGCATGGCGCGCAGCCCGTTTGGGGGCGGATGTCAGGTGCCGGGGGTGGCGAACACGAACAACGCCATGAAAGCGATGTTGATGAAGTAGATCGCCTCGACCAATCCGACGGTGATGAGAAACGGCGTGAAGAGTCTCGACTGTGCTTCCGGTTGCCTGGCGATGCCGGCGCCGATTGCACCGCCGGCGAGGATGATGGCTCCGGACAGGAGTGCGTATCCCATCAAGGGTGGATCGGCCATGACACTCCTTCAGGTCAGCTTTTTCTCGATGATCGAAATCGCCTGTCCGATGCCGTCTTCTGCATTGATCCCGGCCGCGATTCGATCGGTGCACGCCTTCAGCGTGGGATCGTGCGCGGCGCGGATCGCGTCGGCGAGGCGCTCTGCTGTGAGCCGTCGTTGCGGGACTGTCGCTGCACAGGCGCCCACATCGCGCAGTCGGGCGGCCCAGAACGCACCGTCGCCGTAACCGGGCAGGGCGATGGTGGGCACTCCCGCCCGCAGTCCCGCCGCGACGGTGCCCGCGCCACAGTGGTGGGCGACGGCCGCGGTCTGTGGGAACAGCCAGTCATGCGGCGCCTCGCCGATGGTGAGCACGCGGTCGGTGCCGACGTCGAGGCCGGCCCAGCCGGACTGGACGATCATCCTGACGCCGGCGAGGTCGGCCGCTCGCACGAAGATCTCGCTCAGTTCCCTCGCGCGTGCGCTGTCGGTCATGACGCTGCCGAGCCCGACGAACACCGGTGGCGGTCCGTCGGCGAGGAACGTCGCCAGCTCATCGGAGGGCTCCCAGTCAGGGGACGCAGGCGGCCACCAGTAGCCGGTGACCTCCAGCCCGGGTCGCCAGTCTTCCGGGCGGGGCGCAACCAGCGCTGAATACCCGTGCAGCACCGGCCATTCTGCGGCAGTCCGCTCTCTGCGCAGCTCGCGCGGGGAGTTCTTCGGCAGTCCGAGTTCGCGGCGGAGGTCTGCCGCCACCCCGCGGTAGAGGCGGTCGACAAGCCAGGTTCCGGCGTCTGCAGCCCATCGATTGCCACGTGGGCCGAGGCTGCGGGCGCCGAGTACGGCAGGGGGATAAGCGGTGGTCGCCGACAATGGCTGCAGGCGAACCCCCACTGCTGTAATGCCTTTCGCCTCGGCGAGCGCATGTCCCGCCATCTCGGCGAATGGTGAGAGCAGCACCATGTCGGCGGGTTCGCCGGCATCGGCCGCCACGATCGCCATGCCGAGGTCGCGCATGCCGGACGGTGCGACGAATGCGGCAAGTTCCTTCATCGGGTCGTCAGTGCCCTCGAGTGCGGCGGGCAATTCCCGAAAGGTGAGGCCACAGTCGGTGATTGTGGTTTCGAAAGGGGAGTATGCCGTGACGGCCACCTCGTGACCTGCCCGTGCCATCGCGGCTCCGAGTCCGGCCAAGGGGGCGACGTCGCCGCGGCTGCCGACGGCGATGATGCTGATCCGGCTCATCTGGGCGCTCCCACGGCTCGGGCGAAGATCGCCACCAGATCCTCGCCATAGGTTGTTGCGTCGAAATCGGGCTCGCGCAAGATCTTTTCGACGACCGCGTTGACCGCGCCGCGCAGCGCGACGGCCATCGACTCGGTGGGGAACTCACCGAATTCGCCGTCGCGTTGGCCTGCGGCGAGAATTGTTCCGGGGTCGAGCGCCGCCAGTTGTTCGCCCAGTTCCCCGCTCATCCCGAGCTCGTCGAAGCGACGTCCGTCGGTGGGGGAGAAGTTGGCGCTGATCTGTGTGAGGGCGAGCAGGTGTAGGCGGTTGGTGTCGAAGTAGGCGACGTTGGACCGGATGTAGGCGGCGAGCTTGCCCTGCGCTGTGGTCTCGGCCTCGAGTGCGGGGCGCACCACCTCCAGTGCTGCCCGGTACATCGCCTCGATGATCGCGTCGACCAGTTTGTCCTTGGTGCCGAAGTGGTAGAGCACTGCGCTCATGGCGACGCCGACCCGGTCGGCGATCTTGCGGATGGAGGTCTTGGTCCAGCCGATCTCGGCAACGACCTCGATGGCGCTGGTGACGATCTGTGCGCGGCGGGCCGCCTGGATGAACGTCAGCGGCTTCGCGTCCTCAGATCGCATGATCAAAGAATAGATCATTTGATCTGGTTGTCACAGTGGTGCGCCACCGATGCGCCTGTCAGAAGGGCGGTGAGTCCTCGTTGGCGGCGACTCGGGCTTCGTGTTCGCGGCGCCGGCGTTCGAGGCGGTTGCGGTTGGCTGTTCGTTCGGCGTCGATCCGTCGGGTGCGGTCTTCGGCGCGGGTGCGCTTTCGGGGCGGCATGCTGTGGCACCGTCCGGGTGCGGTGATGACCGGTGCGGCGGTTGCGATGCCGGTGGGGGCGACCAGTCCGGGGAACCAGTGCGCACCTTCGGGTTCGGTGAGGTAGGTGTGGCCAGTTGGCGCGGTCCAGACGACGGTGCCGTCGGGAAGCTGGAAGTCGCTCCACCCGGTGTGGAATGTTTTGAGAAGATGATGAAATCTGCACAGGCACTTCAGGTTTGACGGATGGGTGGGGCCGGCCGGAAACGCTACGGTGTGGTCGACGTCGCAATCCCATGCGGACACATCGCAGCCGGGGAATCGGCAGGTGAGGTCGCGGCACCGGACGAACTCGGCCAGCGCGGTCGAGGGCCGGTACCGCGGTTCGACCCGCGCGGGTGGGACCGTGATCTCGCGCGTCTTGGCGTGTTCAGCGATGTTTCGCAGCACCTCGGCGGCGATGTTGCCGTGGCCGGGCAGGTAGGCCGGTGTGTCGGATTCGCCGTCCAGGGCGGCTTTTTCGGCAACCACGTGAATCAGTACGCCGACGGTGGCCGGCGTCGCGGGTGTGCTGCGGGCGGGACAGCTGGTGTCGTCGCACTGGCATCGTGCATAGTGGCCGGTCGGCACCGCGGCGAAGGCGTCGGCGCGGCGTTCATCCTTGGTGCGGGTGTCGGCAGGGCACACTTTCTCCGCGAGGGCGTCGAGCAGCGCGTCCCACGCCGCGGCCGCGAGGGCGTCGATATTGGCCCACACCGCGCCCATCCCGGGATCTGTCGGAGTGACCTCGACATGACGCCGCCGGCGATGGCGATCAGGATCGCGGACCGCGATGGGATCGGCTGACGCGACTTCGGCGTCTATCCGCTGCTCGGTCTTCGGCCCGGACAACCGCGCCCATCTGCCGACCTTCTCGGCCAGTCGGATGTCGATGCGGGTCATCAGTTCGTCGTCGGTGATCAGCTAGATGCGGGACACGATCATGGCGATCATCCGGTAGTCGATGGCCCCGGTGGCGTACACGGCGGCCACCCGAGGGAGTTTCGTGCGCAGCGTGACGGCCATCCTGACCTGCGCTTCGGCGCGTTTACGGCTGATGGCCAGGGCGGTGGCGACCTCGGCGACAAGGCTCAGGTGTCCGTCGATGGCCCAGCAGCGCTTCTCGACGTCGTCTTCGGGCGCCCGGATGTCGTAGAGGTCGCCGATGGCGGCCAGTCGCAGCGCGCCTTCGGCATTCTCTCGCCGGGCATTGCCTTGCATGCGGTCGATGACAGCGCTGGCGTTGGTATCGAACATGTGTTCGATTTTACTCGGATCGACGACAAGCTGACGCACGGATTTTCATCGTCGCCGCTTAGGTGAGCTAGCTAAATCAGGGTTTCCCTAGCTGATCTAAGCGACGAGGGTCCCATCTAGCCCGCGGCGTCGGGCAGCAGCACTGGGCAATTCCCGTACGGGTCAGCCGTCAGCTCGAAGTGCCACAGCTCGTTGGCATACGTCCGGCACAGCCCGAAGCGCGCGCCGTTCGCGATCAGCCATTGGTCGGCACCCGTCCCGCCCACGTCGACCGCGGCGCCGTACACGTGCTTGGAGTGCTCGGGGGTCTGCACGTACTGGCGGGCGGCTGCAACGGTGCCGTAGGTGGCCACTGCGTCGTCGAGCAGGCGCTGCTGGAATTCGGGGGAGCGCCAGCCGGAGGTGATCGTCATCGTGATGCCCTCGGCGGCGGCCGCGGTGGTGGCGTTCTGGATGGCCGCCAGCAGCGCCGGATCCAGCCGGCCGATCGCCGGATTCTGTACGTCGAACGCGGTCAGTGTCTGGTCGTTCGTCAGCGACCCGTCCGTGGTGTCGGCGTGTGCCACGGGTGCGGCGAACACGCCGATCGCCAGAGCGCCCACCGCCAATGCCGTACGCATGGCCGCCAGCCTACGTTCGCTCGCCGGGGAACACGCCGTCGACATAGCACCACGCACCGTCGGAGTCGCGACGGAAGCGGCTGCGTTCGTGCAGAATCTGTCGCCGGCCGTCCTGCAGGTATTGGGCGCGGAATTCGACGACGCCGGTGGCGTCATCCGGGCCGCCGGCCTCGGTGTCCACGATCTGCAGCCGACGCCAGATGATGGCGTCGTCCAAGTCCAGCACATCGGGTCGGGTGTCCGTATCCCAACTGAGCAACAGGTAATCGGTGTCACGGACAGCGAAAGCGCTGAAACGCGAACGCATCAGAGCTTCGGCGGTCGCGGCGGGCCGCTCACCGCGGTGCACCGCACCGCAGCACGGCGCGTAGTCCTCGCCGGATCCGCACGGGCAGGCGTCATGGCCGGACACGCGCACGCTCCAACTCCTCGGCCAGCTGATCCACCAGCGCCTCCAGGGCGGGCTGTTCGGCCACCCATGCCAGCGCGATCTGAGCTGGCGCCCAAGTGCTTTCGTCGATCGGGATGAGCTTGAACTCCGGTGGCGAGAAGATCCTGCCGATGAACGACGCCGGTGCGTAGGTGACCAGTGCGACCAGCTGGCGATTGAACACCTGGGTCGCCATCTCCAGCTCGCCGCCGAGTTGGTTGGTGGTGCGCACGATTCTGGTGATGCCCTTGGCGGTGAGGCTGCGGGTCAGGCCGGCCAACACCACCGGATTGGGCCGGGCGAAGTCGATCACCACCTCCCGGTCGCGCAACTGCTCGATGGTGACGAGATCGTGTACGGCCAGCGGATCGTCGTGGCGCACCGCGATCGCACCCGGATACCGGGCTACCACGCGATGGCGCAGGCGCTTGTCCGACGACGGCAGGTGGATGAGGCCGATGTCCAGATGTCCGGACACCAGCTTGGCCGTCACCTCGGCCGCCGAGCCGGGCAGGCTGAACTCCGACGGTACCGGGACGGCGGACACCGTGCTCTCCAGCAGCGCAAGGAAATCCGACGGCGCGTACGCGGTGGCGCCGATCCGCACGGGCGCGGCGGCCCCGGTGATGCGGGCCGCCATCGCCCTCAGATCCYCGACCTGATGCAGGATCTCACGCGCGGGCCCGAGCAGTTGTACGCCCAGCGGCGTGAGCCGAACCTCGTGGTAATTGCGTTCGAACAGCGGTCCGCCGAGTTCGTGTTCGAGCAGTTTGATCTGCTTGCTCAGCGGTGGCGGGGTGATCATCAGGCGGTCCGCGGCGCGCTTGAAGTGCAACTCGTCGGCGACCGCGACGAAGTATCGCAACCGGGTGATGTCGATACCCATGATCCCCGCATCGTACGAGGGTGTCAGGGAGCGGGGATCTCCAGCACACCGCGGGTGATCAGTTCCTCGATCTGCGCGTCGGGCAGTCCCAGCAGGTCGCGGGCGATCTCTCGGGTCTGTTCACCCAGCAGCGGCGCTTGGCGCAGCGGCGGGTCGGCGATCCGTTCGGAGTGGATCTGCACGTTCTCCAGCACGAATGGCTCCGCCCCGTAGGGGTGCAACTCTTCGCGGAAGTCCCGACGCGCCACGTAGTACTCCCAGTCCGGCACGTCGGCGGCGTGGAACACCGCCCCGGCGGGCACGCCGGCGGCCTGCAGCGCCTCCATGGCTTCGACGGGGGTGTGCCGGGCCGTCCAGTCGCTTAGGTCCTCGTCGCCGAGCACGGAGCCCAGCGCCTTCTGATCGTCGTCATCGCGGACGGTCACCGCGACCCAGGCATCCTCGCCGGCGGAAGGGAACAGCCCCCAGGGGCGCTCGGGCTCGACAGCGCGGGTGTGCCCGCGCCGGCTGAGCACCTCGCCGGCGATCTCGGCCGCGAGGTGGCTGAGCATCACCTCCGATTGCGCGACGCTGACGGAGCCGCCGGTCCCGGTGCGTTCCCGGCGTAGCAGCAGCGCCAGCGCGCCCAGCGCGCCGATCCGGGCGGCGACGTGGTCGGGGTAGACGGTGACGGTGTCGCAGAAGGTGTCCTTCTGGTCCGGGTACACCCACAGATCGGTGAAGCCGGCGGCCGCACGGACCAGCGGCCCGTAGCCCATCCGGTTGGCCCATGGGCCGGTCGGTCCGAACGCCGAACTGTCCACCACCACGATGCCCGGGTTGATGGCGCGCAGGGTGGCGTGGTCCATGCCGAGCGCCTCGGCCACCCCCGGTTTGAAATTGGTGAGCACCACGTCGGAGATCTCGACGAGGCGGTGCGCCAGCGCACGGCCTTCCGGTCCGCGCAGATCGATGCCGACGGACCGCTTGTTTCGATGCCCCGCAGCATAGGTGTGACTTACGGCGGTCAGATTGCCGCGCAAGCCATCTGGGAACGCGGAGTTCTCGATCTTCACGACGTCGGCACCGAGGTCGCCGAACAGCCGGCCGGTGTCGCTGCCCACCACGATCACCCCGAGGTCGAGCACCCGCAGCCCTTCCAGCGGCAGTCCTTCGTTGCGGCGGGACCGCGCGGTCAGGATCGGCGCGCTGCGCGGTGGCTCGGCGGCCACCTCGGGTGCGTTGAGCGCGCTGGCCCGATGGCCGTCGATCTCGTTGACCCCCAACGGTATCGGGGCTCGCAAACCACCGCCCAGGTCCACCTCGCGGAAGAAGCCGCGCTGCTCGACCTGCTCGGTGCGCAGCGCCTCGGAGACGGTGAGTACCGCCGCGGTGGGCACGCCGTGGCGCTGGCCATCGACCTCCAACTCGGCACGGGTCTGATCTGCGCAGAACCGGCCGATCGCCGCCAGCAGCGCCGGTGAGCTCAACCGGGTCCGCAGCCCGTTGAAGGACGGGTCGGCGAATTCCTCGGGACGGCCCATCCATTCGAACATCCCTTGCCACTGGCGTTTGGCCAGCAGACAGATCCGGATGTGCCCGTCCTTGCACGCGATGATCGGGTAGCGCAGCTGTTCGGCGTGCCAGTTGCGCCGCTGCGCGTTCAGCGCCACCCCGGCCGACGCGGTTCCCGCGGTCCCGAACGGCGGGTCGAGGGTCTGCATCGCCCCGTCGAGCACCGAGAAGTCGATCAGATCACCTGCGCCGGTGCGCAACCGGTCCAGGTACACGCTGACCGTCATCACGGCGGCCTGGGCGGCGGCGACGTGGTACGGCAGCTGGTGAGCCGGCGGTACCAGGGGTTCACGGCCCGGGATGCCCGAGCGGGACAGCTCACTGCTCAGGGCGTGCAGCACCGGGGTGGTGGCCTGCCAGCCGCTGAACCGGGTGTCCCGGCCGAAATCGCTGATCGACAGGATGACCAGGCCTGGGTGCTCGGCGCGGATCGCCTTGACGGACAGCGCCTTTTCCGCGGCGGAGCCCGGGCGGGTGCTCTCGATGAGGATGTCGGCGCCGGCGACGAGGGCCGCCCAGCCGGTCGCGTCCACCTCGACGGGCGTCATCCCGTGCCTGTTGATCGCCGTCGCTACCGGCAACGAATCAATCTGTGGTCCAACGGGATTATTCTCGGTTACGCCTCGCAGCAACACCGGGGTCACGTCCGCGCCGAGGTCGGCGAGTAGGCGGCCGACGGCGGTCATCGGGCCGGCGGACAGGTCCAGGATGCGGACCCCGGACAGGGGCGGGTCGTAGGTCATCCCTTCAGCTCCGCCGGGCCTGGCGGAAGGGGATGTCGCGGTCCACTTCGGGTTCCTTGGGCAGGCCCAGCACCCGTTCGCCGATGATGTTGCGCTGGATCTGGTCGGTACCGCCACCGATGGAGGTGAAGAAGGCGTTGAGCGCCAGGAAGTTCACGTCGTCGGCCTCGGCGTTGTCGGGTCCGGCCAACAGGGCCTCGGCGCCGATCAGCTCGGTCTTCAACGCGGCCTCCGCATGCAGGATGCGCGACATCGCCAGCTTGCCCAGCGACATGATCGAACTGGAGGTGCCTTGTGCTGTTTCGGCTTTAGCACGGGCGTTGTTGAGAGCGTTCAGTTCTCGCAGGGCCAGTACGTCCGCCAGTTCCCGGCGGATGGCCGGGTCGTTCAGGCGGTCGTGGTCGCGGGCCAGTTCGATCAGGCTGTCGGCGCGGGACCGGTTACGGGATCCGCGGCCGGCGTCGCCCATGATCGACCGCTCGTAGGCCAGCGCGGTTTGGAGTACCCGCCAGCCATTACCTTCACCGCCGAGCAGGTTGGCGTCGGGCACCCGTGCGTCGGTGATGAACACCTCGTTGAAATGCGATTCCCCGGTGATCTGGACCAGTGGGCGCACCTCGATCCCGGGCTGGCGCATGGGGATCATGAAGAAGCTGATGCCCTTGTGCTTGGGCACATCCCAGTCGGTGCGCGCGATGAGCAGCCCGTACTCGGCGGACGCCGCGCCGGAGGTCCAGACCTTCTGACCGTTGATCACCCAGTCGTCCCCGTCGCGCACCGCGGTGGTGCGCACCGCGGCCAGATCCGATCCGGCACCGGGTTCGCTGTACAGCAGGCAGGTGCGCGACCGTTCGGTCAGAAAGGCGCGCAGCAGTTGGGCCTTGATCGCGTCACTGCCGAACTTGAGCACGGTGTTGGCGGGGATGCTGTATTTGTCCTGGCGCGCGCCGGGCGCCTTGACCGCCCGGAATTCCTGCTCGATGACGGCGGCCAATTCGCTGGGGTACCCGCGGCCGAACCACTCGGCGGGGTAGGTGGGTACCGCGAAGCCGGCGTCGAGGACCTTCTCCAGCCAGGCGATCTTCTCCGGCGAACTGGCCCACGGGTCGGTGGATTTCGGCAACCCGGTCCAATGCTGGGCCAGCCATTCGCGTACCTCGGTGCGCAAGTCGGACATGTCAGGCACCCTTCGCGGCGAGGTAGCGTTCCCGGAACTGGGCGGGACTGCCGAACAGATGCACCCCCGTGCGGGCCCGGCGCAGGAACAGGTGCGCCGGATGCTCCCAGGTGAAACCGATCCCGCCGTGCATCTGGATGGCCGCCATGGTGGTGGTGTGATAGGCCTGGGCGCAGGCGAAACCGGCGAGTGCGATTGCCGCGCGGGCATTTTCGGGGTCCGCATCGAACTGGGTAGCGGCGTGCTGGGCCGCCGAGGTGGCCGACTCGACCTCCAGCAACAGGTCGGCGGCCATGTGTTTGAGGGCCTGGAAACTGCCGATGGGCCGGCCGAACTGGATCCGGGTCTTGAGGTATTCGATCGTGATGTCGAAGATCCGTCGCGCCCCGCCGGCTTGTTCGCCGGCCAGTGCGATCACCGCGAGGTCGAGTGCCCGTGCGACGGCCTCCCATCCGGCGGTGCCGAGGCGGCGGCCCTGCGCGCCGTCGAAGGTGAAGGTGGACAGCGGCACCGACGGGTCGAAAACTGTTGCGGCCGTGCGCTGCACGCCGGATGCGTCCGATGACACCTCGAAGACACCGATCTCGTGACCGGTGCGCGCCGCGACCAACAGCACATCGGCCACCTGCCCGTGCAGGACGTAGTGCGCGGTGCCGTGCAGGGCGTCGCCGTCGGCGCGCACCGCGACCCCATCTGCGGTCCAGGTACCGCCCGCGCCGGTCAGCGCGACGGTGCCGATCCGGGTGCCGTCGGCCAGGCCGGGCAGCAGCCGGGCCCGGTCGTCCTCGGTGCCGGCCGCCGCGATCAGTGCGGTCGTGAGCACCGCGCTGCCCAGAAACGGAGCGGCTAGCAGCGCCGCACCGGTCTCCTCGGCCACCGCCTCCAACTCGCCGGCGCCCAGGCCCACCCCGCCGTACTCGGTGTCCACCAGCAGGCCCGCCACCCCCTGCGCGGCCAGCTTCCGCCACAGATCCGGGTCGAACTCGCCGGGCGCCTGGCTGGAAAGCAGGTCGCGCACCGCTGATCGCAGTTCGGCGCGTTCGGCCACGCTGATCGTCATGGGTCCATGCAACGGCACCGCGGGCGTGCTGTAAATCACGCATTGCGACACCGGCGCGTTTCCGATCGGGAAATGAGCGGTACCGTACGAGCGTGACCGAACGTGTGCTGCTGCTCGTCAACGGGCCGAACCTGAACCTGCTGGGCACCCGGCAGCCCGAGGTTTACGGCGCCACCACGCTGCCCGAGATCGAGGCCTCGGTGACCGCCCTGGCCACCGAGTTCGGATTCGCGGTGCGTGCCGTCCAGAGCAATCACGAGGGCGCCCTGATCGACGCCATCCACGCCGCGCGCGGCGAATGTGCGGGCATCATCATCAATCCGGGTGCCTACAGCCACACCTCGATCGCCATCCGCGATGCGCTGTCCTCGGTCGAACTGCCGGTCGTGGAGGTGCACCTGAGCAACATCCACGCCCGCGAGGAATTCCGGCACCACTCCTTCGTCTCGGGAGTGGTCGACGCCGTCATCGCAGGGGCGGGCCCCGCCGGGTACGAATACGCGGTGCGTCACCTCGCCGCCACGCTGGCATGAGCCTGCAGCCCCCGATCGTCCGCTACGCCGGTTTTCTGGTCGCCGCGGAAGCGGTGACCGCCATCGTGGTCGCCGTCGTGCTGGCGGTGCTGGCCACCGGCGGCACCGACAAGCACACCCAGGGGTTCAACTCCTATGCCACCGCGGGCTGGTTCGCGATCATGGGCGCGGGGCTGTTCGCCGGTGGCTGGGCACTGATCACCGGCAGGCGCTGGGGCCGCGGGATCGGTGTGTTCGCCAATCTTCTGCTGCTCGGCGTCGCGTGGTACGTCTTCACCTCACACCAGGTGGCGTACGGGATCGCGGTGGCGGGTCTGGCATTGGTCACCCTGGGCATGCTGTTCAGCCCGTCGGCCGTGCAGTGGACCACAGGTCAGGACTGAACCTCGCCGGCCAGCGCCGTGAGTTCCGGGCCCGACACCCGGTAGGTGGTCCACTCGTTCTGCGGTTTGCCGCCGACCGCGTCGTACAGGGCGATGGCGTTGACATTCCAGTTCAGCACCGCCCAGGACAGCCGCGTGCCGCCGCGCCGCACGCATTCGTCGGCCAAGGTGGCCAACAACTTCCGGGCCAGGCCGCGCCGACGGAAGGCTGGACGCACGAACAGGTCCTCCAAGTAGATCCCGGTCACCCCGTCCCAGGTGGAGAAGTTCAGGAACCACACCGCGGTGGCCGCGGCCTGCCCGTCGATCTCGATCACGTGGGCGTAGGCCACCGGTTGCGGCCCGAAAAGGGCGGCATGCAACAGCGTTTCGGTGACGGTGCACTCGTCGGAAGCCTTCTCGAACTCGGCGAGCTCCTGGATCATCGCGACGATCTCGGGCTCGTCGCCGGGTACGGCCCAGCGGATCAACTCAGACATTCTGTGCTCCCAGCCCCGTGAGGATCGTCCGGAATTTGGTGGTGGTCTCGTCGACTTCGTCATCGGGATCGGATTCGGCGACGATCCCGCCCCCGGCGTGTGCCAGTGCCGTGCGGCGGTCCGTGGACAGCACCGCACAACGGATCGACACCACCCACCGGCCGTCGCCGCGGGCGTCACACCAGCCCACCGCGCCCGCATAGAATCCGCGATCACCCTCGAGTTCGGCGATCAAGGCAGTTGCCGCATCGGTGGGCACGCCGCCCACCGCAGGGGTGGGATGCAGCGCCAGGGCGAGATCCAAAGCGGTGGTGCTACTTTCGCGCAACCGTCCGCGGATCGGTGTGCTCAGATGCCACAGCGCGTCGGTGGCGTGCAATTCGGGTTCGGTGGCGATCTGCAGGTCCACACACAACGGGTCCAGCGCCGCGCGCATGACGTCGACGACGAACGCATGCTCGCGACGGTTCTTGCCCGAGGCGGCCAGGCCGGCGGCGTTGGCCGCATCGGTCGCGGGGTCCTCGGAGCGGGGGGCGGATCCGGCGAACGGCTGGCAGCTGACCGTGTCACCCTCGCGCGCCACCAGAAGCTCCGGGCTGGCGCCCACCAGGGTGCCTGCCGCACCGAGGTCTGCCAGGTAGACGGTAGCCGCCGGATCGGCGTCGGCCAGGCGGCGCAGCACCGAGCGCGGATCCCAGGCGCCGTCGGCGGTCAGTTTGAGCGCGCGGGCCAGCACCACCTTGTCCAGGGCTGATTCGCGCAGCCTGCGCACCGCTTCGGTGACCCGGGCCCGGTGTACCTCGCCGGGCGGCAGCGTCTCGCGGGTGAGCACGGCCGGGGCGGCGGTCACCGGCCAGTCCGGCAGCGCACTCGCGAAATCCACCCGCTCGGGGGTGAAGAGCGCGGCGGGCCCGTGCAGGTCAAAAGGCAACGCGCCCAACACAACAGGCGTATCGCCGGCTCGCAGTGCCTCCTGCGCGTCCGGGATCCGAGGGTAGTGCCGGATGGCTCCGTCGGCCAGTACGGTGCCTGACGGTCCGGACAGTACGAACGACGGCGTCACGCCGGCAGACACGGGTTGACGTGGCCGGTCAAGCCCAGTGCGGTGATCTGGCGTACGCCGTGCTCGAATCCGCACACCGCGATGGAGGCCGCCGCCATCGACAGCCGGATGCCCTCGGAGACCGGCAGTTCGATCCACCGGGTCAGCATCGAGCGGGAGAAGTGCCCGTGCCCGACGAACACCACGTCACGGTCGGCCATGTTGTCCAGGGCCAGCGCCACCGCCGCGTCGGCCCGTGCGGTGACATCGTCGATGGTCTCGCCGCCCGGGCAGGGGTGGGTCCACACCGTCCAGTCGGGCACCGTCTGCCGGATCTCCGGTGTGGTGAGCCCCTCGTAGTCGCCGTAATCCCATTCGGCCAGCAGGGGAGAGACCTCGTCGACAGTCAGCCCGGCCAGCTCGGCGGTCACCAGGGCGCGCGTACGCGGACTGCTCACCACCAGCGGATCGCGCAGTTGCAGATCGCTCAACGCTTCGGCGGCGAGCTTGGCCTGTTGGCGCCCGGTGTCGGTGAGCTCCAGATCTGTGCGCCCGGTGTGCTTGCCGCTCTTGGACCATTCGGTCTCGCCGTGCCGAAGCAGAAACAGCCGGTGCTGTTGGACGGTCACCGTAGGGATTCTGCCCCACGGCGGGCCGGATCGGACGGCCGCGTGCTTGGATGGTGGTGTGACGCGAGTATTAGCGGTCGCCAATCAAAAGGGTGGGGTTGCCAAGACGACGACGGTGGCGTCGCTGGGTGCTGCCTTCGTCGAGCAGAAGCAGCGGGTGCTGCTGGTGGACTTGGACCCGCAGGGCTGTCTGACGTTCTCCCTGGGCCAGGACCCCGACGACCTCGCGGTCTCCATCCATGAGGTGCTGCTCGGTGACGTGGAGCCCAATGCCGCGCTGGTGACTGCCGCCGAGGGCATGACGGTGCTGCCCGCCAACATCGACCTGGCCGGTGCCGAGGCGATGCTGCTGATGCGCGCCGGCCGTGAATACGCGCTCAAACGGGCGCTGGCCAAGGTGGCGGACCAATTCGACGTCATCATCATCGACTGCCCGCCGTCCCTCGGTGTCTTGACGCTCAACGGTCTGACCGCCGCCGACGAGGTGATCGTGCCGCTGCAGTGTGAGACCTTGGCGCACCGCGGCGTCGGGCAGTTCCTGCGCACCATCGACGACGTCCAGCAGATCACCAACCCGGACCTCAAACTCCTCGGCGCGTTGCCCACGCTGTACGACTCGCGCACCACCCACAGCCGCGACGTGTTGTTCGATGTCGTCGACCGCTACAACCTGCCTGTGCTCGCGCCGCCGATTCCGCGGACAGTGCGGTTCGCCGAGGCCAGCGCTTCCGGCGCGTCGGTCCTGGCGGGGCGGAAGAACAAGGGCGCCAACGCTTATCGTGAACTGGCCACCGCCCTGCTGCGGCACTGGAAGTCCGGCAAGGCGCTGGCGACGTTCACGCCCGAGGTCTGACTAACCCAGCGCAACCAGGGTGCCGCCGCGCTGCTCCAGCAGCGTGGAACCCGCAGCCGCGGGAATCACGGGGTCCTGCGACGGCGGGCGCTTGAGGTCGATATGGCGCACCCCCGCGCCGGTTTCGGGATTGAACACGTCATACCCCGAGGTGACCGGCACCAGCAGCTCGCCGGCCATCAGGGTGGCGGGTCCGACGGGCGCGTTCGCTCCGGACGGGGCCACCGTGTACTTGTAGCGCAGGTGGTTCGCGTCGAACACCAGCACCGAATCGCCGGTCCACCAGGTGATCAGGTCGCCGGGGTGCGACACCGCAGCCTTGGGGGACACCGCCTGGTTCAACAGGGTGCTCGCTATCACCGTCCCGGTGTCGTCGACGACGTTCACGGCCGGCTTGGGGGTCGGCACATACACCGCAGTGGTGGTGTCGGACACCGCGATCACGCGTGCGTCGGAGTCGACCGAAACACCGGGCTGCTGCTCGAATTTCGTGGTCGGGGTGTCCTCTTCATCCGACGGCGTCAGCAGCGACAGGCGCATATCGGCCTGATTGGGGCAGGCTTCCAACACCGAGACCTGCGATGAGCTGGCCGCGGCGGACACCAGCCGGCACAGCGGATCCTGCGGCACATCGGGTTTGATGCGGGCGTCCAGCGTGCCCCAGCTGAGCGTTCGCACCATGTCCGAACGCCACTGCTCCAGGCGGCTGTCGCCGGCCGAGAGCACCGTGCTGCCGTCGGAGGACAGCGTGACCTCGGGGTCGGCGTAGGCGGAGCGGGTGGGGCCACGACGCCCGGTCTGGGCGTCGATGGTGCTGACCTGCCCGCAGCCCCGGTTGTCCGGGTACACCGCGACGGCGTACTGGTAGACCGAAGTCACTCCGCACAGCTCGAGATCGCGGGCATACGACCACAGCGTGGCCCCGCCCGCCGGATCGTGCCCGACGACCTCGCGGCGGTCGCCGGTGACGACGGCACCGGAGATCACCAGGGGCTGGGTCGTCTTGGCGCTCGGCGCCGACCAGAGCTCGCGCAGCGTGTCCGGCACCTTCGTGGCGGGTTTGAGGCTCGGCACCGGCGACGCGGCGGGCGTGCTGATCGTGGCCCGCGCATCACTGGTCCACCAGATCAGCGCGGCCACCACCGCCACCACCACCACGATCGCCGCGGCTGCCACCATGTCGCCGCGGGTGCGGCGCTCCGGCGGAAGGAGTGCGGGCATCTAGCCGGCGGCGGGGGTCGCGGCCTTGCGCGGACGACGACGGCGCCGGCGCTTGGGGGCGCCACCGGCCTCGCCGCTGCCCTCGTCGGCGGTCTCACCGCTGGTACCGGCGCCGTCGTTCAGCGCCGCACCGTCGACCTGCTCGGGATGGCCGGATGCGCCCTGGCCGCCGCCGCGGGTACGACGACGGTTGCGGGTGCTGGCCGGGCGCTCGGTCTTCTCGGCGCGCTCGCCACCTTCGTCGGTGCGGGTCTTGGGCTTGCGCGGGGCCGCGATCGAGCCCCTGGCCTCGGCCGGGATGTTCAGCTCGGCGTACAGGTGCGGCGAGTTGGAGTAGGTCTCGGCGGGATCGGGGGTGTCGAGTCCCAGGGCCTTGTCGATCATGGTCCAGCGGGGCAGTTCGTCCCAGTCGACCAGGGTCACGGCGATGCCGGTCTTGCCCGCGCGGCCGGTACGCCCGATGCGGTGCACGTAGGCCTGCTCGTCTTCGGGGATCTGGAAGTTGATGACGTGGGTGATGTTGTCGATGTCGATACCGCGGGCGGCCACGTCGGTAGCCACCAGCACGTCGACATCGCCGTTACGGAAACCCTTGAGGGCCTTCTCCCGTGCGATCTGGCCGAGGTCGCCGTGCACGGCGCCGACCTTGAACCCGCGCTCGTTCAGTTCGTCGGCAACCTTCTGCGCGGTGCGCTTGGTGCGGGTGAAGATGATCGTGGCGCCGCGGCCCTCGGCCTGCAGGATCCGGCTGACCATCTCCACCTTGTCCAGCGCGTGCGCGCGGTAGGCGAACTGCTCGGTGGTGTCGTGGGTCTGCGACGACATCGGTGCCTCGGCCCGGATGTGGGTCGGCTGATTCATGAAGGTGCGGGCCAGCGTGATGATCGGGTCCGGCATGGTCGCCGAGAACAGCATGGCCTGGCGCGTGTCGGGGGTGAGCCGCAGGATGCGCTCGATGTCGGGCAGGAAGCCCAGGTCCAGCATCTCGTCGGCCTCGTCGAGCACCAGCACCGAGAGCCCACCGAGCTGCAGGTGGTTTTGCTGGGCCAGGTCCAGAAGCCGGCCCGGGGTGCCGACGACGACGTCGACGCCCTTCTGCAGGGCCTCGATCTGCGGCTCGTAGGGGCGTCCGCCGTAGATGGCGGTGACCTTCAGCTTGCGGCCGTCGGGGCCGGGGACGTACTTGGCGGCGGTGGTCAGGTCCTCGAAGACCTGCAGGCACAGCTCACGGGTGGGGACGACGATCAGCGCGCGGGGGGCGCCGGTCAGGGGGCGGGTCTCATCGGTGGAAACCCGGTGCAGCAGGGGGACGCCGAACGCGAGGGTCTTACCCATGCCGGTGCGGGCCTGGCCGATCAGGTCGTCGCCGGCCAGCGCCAGCGGCATGGTGAGTTCCTGGATGGCGAAGGGGTGTTCCTTGCCGCTCTCGGAGAGAGCACGCACGATCTCTTCGCGCACGCCGAGATCGGCGAAGGTGATGTCAGGTTTGTTGGTCAGAGCGGTCATATGGTGGTCGGCATAGCTTTCGCTGCCTTACTGCCTTTCGGGGTCATTCCTCGTCGCGTTATGTCGTCACGCGCGCACGAAGATGACGAGAAAGCGGTCGCTTCTCCCCGGGGGTGGGGTGATGTCAGCCCGCTGGGCCCTGCCCAGTCGATCGGGCCGGCCGAACCACGTGCACGCACATTGCCGTAGGCGGCGGCGGCAGAAACAGGCCGCTACCTTAGGCCATGATAGCTGGCTCAATCGCCGGTCGGTCGCAACGGCACCTGGCGTCTAGAGTTGGCCCATGCCTCAGACGTCCCCGGCGCAGTCGGGCACCGAGCCGAATCCGGCCGTGTCGGTCGACCATCCCGGCGTCACCGAACTGTTCGCGCTACTGGCCTACGGCGAGGTCGCGGCGTTCTACCGGCTCACCGAGGAGGCGCGGATGGCGCCCAACCTGGCCGGCCGGATCAGCATGGCGAGCATGGCCGCCGCCGAGATGCGGCACTACGAACTGCTGCGCGACGCGTTGGCCGAACGCAATGTCGACGTCGTCCCGGCGATGACGAAATATGCTGCTGCACTTGAGAATTACCATCGATTGACGACTCCGAGCACTTGGCTGGAGGCGTTGGTGAAGACCTATGTCGGCGATGCGCTGGCTGCAGATTTCTATCTCGAGATCGCCGACGTGCTGCCCGACGCGGCGGCCGACGTGGTGCGGTCGGTCCTTTCGGAGACGGGCCACTCGCAGTTCGTGGTCGCCGAGGTGCGTGCCGCGGTCACCGCCAGCGACCGGCAGCGCCATCGGCTGGCGTTGTGGTCGCGGCGGCTGCTCGGTGAGGCCATCACCCAGGCCCAGTACGTGATGGCCGACCATGACGAGCTCGTCGACCTGGTGATCAGCAGCAGCGACGGGCTGCTGCAGATGTCGGAGTTCTTCGACCGGCTGCAGCGCACCCACGCCAGCCGGATGCAGGAACTCGGCCTGGCCTGATCCCTACTTGGTGCATGTCGCGATGATCGTGTTGTTGGCCTGAGTGACCAGCGGTGCGCCCGCCGCGTCGCTGATCGCGCAGTTGAGCTGCGCCCCGATGCTGGTGGCGGTGACCGAGCTGAGCTGCACCCCGGGATCCAGGGTGACCGTCTTGCTCCACGGCAGCGCGGCGTTGACGTCGGTCTGCAACGCGCCCTGCTGATCGGTGTAGATGATCGTGACCAGGTCCAGCATCTGGCGATTGCCGGTGACGGTGTAGGTGATGGTGCGCGCGGCGGCCGGGTCGACGGCGGGTGCGGGCGCGGCGACCGGGGCTTCGGTGACCGGCGGGACCGTGATGGCCGTCGGCGTCGGGGTGACGGTGGTGACCGTCTCCGCCGGCAGGGCCGGGGTCTGCTGCACCGGTGGCACCGGCACCGGGGCAGGTGCCGACGTCGTCGCCGGCGCGCTCGTGGTCGCTTCCGCGGTGGATGTCGAGGCCTGGGTGGCCGACACCGAACCGCTGTCACCGCCTCCGAGGATCACCCCGGTGCAGATGACGGCGATCATCAGGATGACGCCCGCGACGCCCGCGACCCAGATCCATCGGCGGTCCAATTCGTCGTGGTAGTCGGCGGGGTACTCGTATTCGTACTCGGCGCCGGTGTCGGCGTCGGCGTCGTCGTACTCATAGGAGTCGTCCGCGTAGTCGCGGTCGTCGGAATAGCGAGACCGGTAGCCGGTGTCGCGTGTCGCGGTGCTTCGTGAATAAGGCCTGCTCATAGCGCTTCCCCGGTGGTCTCGGTGCGTACTTGGCCGACACTAATGGGGCCGAAGTGACGGGTGAGGCCGACGCGGCGGGGGCAGCGGTCACGGTCCGGACTCGTTCCGATGACCGTCATGTCGCGGCGCGGCAGCACCCACGTGCACATCGCCATTCGCTCTCGGCGTACCGACCTTGGCGTCGCTCGCCGGGCTGCGTCCACTAGCCTGATTGCACGTAAGGCACACCAATCGAAAGGGTCGCAGCGTGGACGTCAAGATCGGGGTGGCCGACAGCCCGCGAGAGCTGGTCATCAACAGCGCGCAGACCCCTGCCGAGGTCGAAGAACTCATCACCAAGGCGCTGGGTTCCGACGGTGTGCTCGCGCTGAACGACGAGAAGGGCCGCCGCTACCTGGTGCAGTCGTCGAAGATCGCCTACGTCGAGATCGGCGCGGCCGATGTGCGCAAGGTCGGTTTCGGGACCGTTGGAGCCGAGGCCCTCAAGAACGGGTGAGCGGCACGTGTGACAGGCCGCCCCAGGCGAACTGCACCGTGCCCTCGATGGCCGCCTCTTTCGTGATGGGGCGGTCATTGTCGAGCCAGTACCGCGCGCAGTCCACACTCGTGGACACCAGGCCGACCGCGATCATCCTGGCTCGATGCGCTTCCAGGCCGGAATCCCGGCTGATCAGGTCGAACACCGCATCGGTGCACGACTCGGTGGCGACCTTCACCTGGGCAGACACCTGCGGCTCGGTGACGTAGTCGTTCTCGAAGATCAGCCGGTAGCCCTGGCTGTCATGCTCGACGAAATCGAAGAAGGCCTGCACCGCCGCCCGCAGCCGCTGCCGGTTGTCGGTGGTGGTGCGCAGGGCTTGACGCACCCCGGACACCAGGTTGTCCACGTGCCGTTGCAACACCGCCAGGTACAGCTCCAACTTCGACGAGAAGTGTTGGTACAGAACGGGTTTGCTGACACCGGCCCGGTCGGCGATCTCGTCCATGCCCGCGGCGTGGTAGCCGCGGTCCACGAATACCTCGCTGGCAGCGATGAGAAGCTGCCCGCGGCGTTCGTCACGGGGCAGCCGATTACCGCGCCGGGTGCCACCGGTGCCCGCCTTGGCGCCTTTGCGTTCGGCGGCGTTGGCGAGATCGCTCATCAGGTCCTCAATCTTGAAAACTCATCTGCGCACTCAAGCGCTACGGGGCATTTGCCCATGTGTTGATCGTCACGACACTACTACCGCACGGTGGGTGAAGCTTCCTCGCAGGTCGTGTGTCGGTGGCGCGCCGGACCGGCGCACGTCACCGTCTATGTAATCCTGGTTCGGTGACCTACGACCCGGAGCGTCGCGGGAGCGACCGCGCGCCGCACACGGGTGAGCGGGGAAACGTGCCCATGCTGCGCAGTGACCGGCGGGAGCCACTGCGTGCCCAGCGTGACCCGCTGGCCGACGACCAGGGCCGGACCCGTTCCAACCGTGACGACCGCCAGCATCTGCGCAAGCAGACCTGGCTGGGCCGGTTCGTGTCCACCTACGGATGGCGGGCCTACGCGCTGCCGGTGCTGGCCGTGCTCACCGTCGTCGTGCTCTATCAGACCGTCACCGGCACGAGCGCGCCCCCGCAGGCCCAGGCCGAAGGCCCCGTGCAGGGTCCGCCGACCATCGAAGCGCCGGGCACCGCCATCATCGGCGCGCCGCCCAAGGGGTTGTCCCAATTCGACGTCAATCTGCCGACCGGGATCCTGCCCAACGGCGGCCCGTTCACCGAGAGCGGCGCCAAGACGTGGCACGTGGTGCCGGGCACCGCGCCCAAGGTCGGCGCGGGCGACTCCAAGACCTTCCGCTACACCGTCGAGGTCGAGGACGGCGTGGACACCACGTCCTTCGGTGGGGACGAGGGCTTCGCGCGCATGGTCAGCGAGACCTTGACCAACCCGAAGAGCTGGACGCACAACCCCCAGTTCGCCTTCGAACGGGTCGACGGCGACGTGCAGCCCGATTTCCGGGTGTCGCTGACCTCGCCGATGACGGTGCGTGAAGGCTGCGGATACGACATCCCGTTGGAGTCGTCCTGCTACAACCCGGCCTACGACGGAAGCCAGCCGCGGGTGTTCGTCAACGAGGCCCGCTGGGTGCGTGGCGCCGTCCCGTTCCAGGGCGATATCGGCTCCTACCGGCAGTACCTGATCAACCACGAGGTAGGTCACGCCATTGGCTACCCGAAGCACGAGCCGTGCCCGGAGAACGGCGCACTGGCGCCGGTGATGATGCAGCAGACGTTCTCCACCGCCAACGACGACGCCTCCAAGTTCGACCCCGAATCGGTCAAGGCGAACGGACTGAGCTGCAAGTTCAACTCCTGGCCATATCCCATCGCCTGAGAGTGAAACCGGGGAAGCATTACCCCTGGATTACCGTTGAAGCTGTGGGCCTGGTGAGATTGACGCCAGCATTGCGATCGACTCAAGGAGAGCCACGGTGACGTCGTTACCACCGCTTGTGGAACCAGCCGCCGAACTGACCCGGGACGAGGTCTCGCGGTACAGCAGGCACCTGATCATCCCGGACCTCGGGGTGGACGGCCAGAAGCGCCTCAAGAACGCCAAAGTGCTGGTCATCGGTGCCGGCGGACTGGGCTCCCCGACGCTGCTGTACCTGGCCGCGGCCGGTGTCGGCACCATCGGGATCGTCGAATTCGACGTCGTCGACGAATCGAACCTGCAGCGCCAGATCATCCACGGCCAGTCCGACATCGGCCGGTCCAAGGCGCAGAGCGCCCGTGACTCCGTGCTCGAGGTCAACCCGTACGTCAACGTCGTGTTGCACGAACTGCGCCTGGAACCCGAGAACGCGGTGGACCTGTTCGCGCAGTACGACCTGATTCTCGACGGCACCGACAACTTCGCGACGCGCTACCTGGTGAACGACGCCGCCGTGCTGGCCCACAAGCCGTACGTGTGGGGTTCGATCTACCGGTTCGAGGGCCAGGTGTCCGTGTTCTGGGAGGACGCGCCGGACGGGCTGGGGTTGAACTACCGCGACCTGTACCCCGAGCCGCCGCCCCCGGGCATGGTGCCGTCCTGCGCCGAAGGCGGCGTGCTGGGCATTCTCTGCGCGTCCATCGCCTCGGTGATGGGCACCGAGGCCATCAAGCTCATCACCGGCATCGGGGAGACCCTGCTGGGCCGGTTGATGGTGTACGACGCGCTGGACATGACCTACCGCACCATCAAGATCCGCAAGGACCCGGCCACGCCGAAGATCACCGAACTGATCGACTACGAGGCCTTCTGCGGTGTCGTGTCGGAGGCTGCCGCGGACGCTGCGGCGGGTTCCACGGTGACTCCTCGGGAGCTGCGCGAGCTGCTGGATTCCGGTAAGCCGGTCGCGTTGATCGACGTACGCGAGCCCGTCGAGTGGGAGATCAACCACATCGAAGGCGCCGAGCTCATCCCGAAGTCGGCGCTGGAGGCCGGCGCCGGTCTGGCCAAGCTGCCGCAGGATCGGGTCGCGGTGCTCTACTGCAAGACCGGTGTGCGGTCGGCCGAGGCGCTGGCCGCGGTGAAGAAGGCCGGATTCGCCGATGCGCTCCATCTGCAGGGCGGAATCGTGGCCTGGGCGAAGCAACTCGAGCCCGACATGGTGATGTACTGAGCGCTCTGTGACACAGGCACCGCCTAGGCTGACGTGCGTGACTGACGAACTGCCACCGGAACATGTGTTGGCGGCGTTCGGGCTCGGCGGGTTGAGCCCCGTCCCGCTGGGGTCCAGCTGGGAGGGTGGCTGGCGCTGCGGCGAAGTGGTGATGTCGATGGTCGCCGACCATGCGCGCGCCGCGTGGTCGGCGAAGATCCGCGAGACGTTGTTCGCCGACGGCATCCGGCTGGCCCGGCCCGTCCGCTCGACCGACGGCCGTTACGTCGTCGCCGGGTGGCGCGCCGACACTTTCGTCGCGGGCACCCCGGAGCCGCGCCATGACGAGGTGGTGTCCGCGGCCGTGCGCCTGCACGAAGCGACGGCCAAACTGGAGCGGCCGCGATTCCTCACCCAGCCTCCGGTGGCGCCGTGGTCTGACGTCGACGTGTTCATCGCCGCCGACCGCGCAGCGTGGGAGGACCGGCCCCTGCACGCGCTGCCGGCCGGTGCCCGTGTCTCGCCGGGTTCGGCGGACGGTCAGAAGTCGGTCGAACTGATCAATCAGCTGGCGTCGTTGCGAAAGCCGACGCGAAGCCCCAGTCAGCTGGTGCACGGCGATCTGTACGGCACCGTGCTTTTCGCCGGTGCCGCCGCGCCCGGCATCACCGACATCACCCCGTACTGGCGGCCCCCGGCCTGGGCCGCCGGTGTCGTCGTCGTGGACGCCCTCGCGTGGGGCGACGCCGATGACGGTCTCGTCGAGCGGTGGAGTCCGCTGCCGGAATGGCCACAGATGCTGCTGCGCGCGCTGATGTTCCGGCTCGCAGTGCACGCCCTGCACCCACGGGCCACCGCGGCGTCGTTCCCCGGACTGGCCCGCACCGCGGCTCTGGTTCGCCTCGCGCTGTAGTCGGCCCGCCCGGTGCCGAGTGCAACGGTGACACCGTCGCGAGCGTGCCATCAGAGCGTGGTTGTGCGTGCTCAGGCGATCTGGGTGCACGCTCGCGCGTCGATGCCGATGCACTTCCCCCGATCGGAGGACATCCAGTTCACCCGGTGCATCCACCCATCACCGGACAGATCCCACGTGTGAATCGCGGCATTCTTATCTCAACGCAGAAAGCCACTCACACAAAGGATTACCGAAATGATCAAGACACTCGGATTCAGCATCGTCACCGCAGGCATCATCGGAGCCGGAGCCCTCGGGCTGGCCGGCACCGCCGCCGCAGCCACCACCAGCACCGCCCCCACCGCCAAGCCCGGCTGGCACAACAACCACGGCCCCGCCCGCATCGTCAACCTGCAGAACGGGTAACTCAACACACCATCAGCGTGTTACGCGGCCATTGCGCCGGTGAGCCACGCGCAATGCAGATGTATTCCATCCCTAACCACCCGGTAATGGTTGGCGCCTGTAATGGGAAGCACCCCAATAACACCCAATCTTGGAGTCCTTCATGGCATTTGACGCATCCATCGCCGAGAACATCGCGACCTCGCTGGCCGAGATCCCGCACCCCTCCCTGCCGAAGGGGTCCAACCTCTACGGCGCCACCAAGATCTTCCCGGATTACCAGGCCGAGGAGGGGGAGAGCTACTTCACGCTGGTGCACGGCATCGCGCACGAATCGTCCGTCTCGTTCGTCGCGGTGCTGCAGGCCACCCGCGCACTGCGCAAGGGCTTCGAATCGGCGATCTACTTCTACGGGCCAGGCGCCATCAATTGCCTTGCCACCCGGGGCTTTCCGAAGACCGGTGATTCCGGATTCCCCGGCGAGCAGAACATCAACGACGCGCTGGGCACCTTCATCAAGGAGGGCGGCACCGTGTTCGCCTGCCGGTTCGGGCTCGCCCTGCACGGCGGCCGTGAAGAGGACCTCATCGAGGGCGTCATCCCGGCGCATCCCCTCGACGTCCAGGATGCGCTCATCTACTACGCCCGCAAGGGCGCCATCATCAACTCCACCTACATGGTCTAGGCGCACCCGGATGACCACCCTCGCCGCCGTCTCGGCGAACTTCACGCGAGATCTGGAACAGAATTACGCGCTGATCGCCTCGCTGACCGAGGAGGCCCGCACCAAGGGCGTCGACTTCCTGGTGTTCCCGGAGGCCGCGATCGGCGGCTACCTGTCCTCGCTGGGCAACCACGGCGATACCGTCAAGAACACCAAACGCTCTCTGCCGCCGGCCATCCGGATCGACGGCCCGGAGATCGCCCGGGTCCAGGAGATCGTCGGGGATCTGGTGGTCGCCATCGGTTTCTGCGAATTGGCCGAGGACGGCGAGACCCGCTACAACACCGCTGCGGTGTTGGACGGCAACACCGTCTACGGCAGGTACCGCAAGGTGCACCAGCCACTCGGCGAGGGCATGTCCTACTCGGCGGGTTCGGACTACGACGTCTTCGACACCCCGGTCGGCCGGGTCGGGCTGCAGATCTGTTACGACAAGGCGTTTCCCGAAGCCGCTCGCATGATGGCTCTCGGCGGAGCCCAGATCATCGCCAGTCTGTCGGCCTGGCCGGCGGCCCGCACCGCCACCGCCGAGAATCTGCAGGACGACCGCTGGACCTACCGGTTCAACCTGTTCGACACCGCTCGCGCGCTGGACAACCAGGTGTTCTGGATCGCCTCCAATCAGAGCGGAACCTTTGGCTCTCTGCGTTATGTCGGTAACGCCAAGGTGGTCGATCCGGGCGGAAACATCCTGGCCACAACACTTCTCGGTAGCGGGATGGCGGTGGCCGAGGTCGACGTGGACGCCACCTTCCGCACCATGCGGGCCGGCATGTTCCACCTGCGTGACCGTAGGCCGGATGTCTACGGCCCGCTCACCGAGGAGTTCGCACATGCCTGAGATGACCTTCGAGGTGCGCTGGCCGGACGGAAGTACCCAGCGGTGCTACTCGCCGAGCCTGGTGATGCATGACTACCTGCATGCCGGAAAGAGCTACACCGTGCACGATTTCGTCGACCGCAGCATCCAGGCGCTCGGCGAGGCCAGTGAACGGGTGCGCGCCAAGTTCGGCTTCGCCTGCACCTCGGCCGCCGACACCGCCGAACGGATCACGACCGCCGCCGGGCGATTCCCCGAGCACGCGGTCGTCGAGATCACCCGCATGCATCCCGCGCTGGAGCAGTCATGACGACGACGCACACCCCAGTCGCCGTCATCGGCGGCGGGCAGGCCGGACTGTCGGTCAGCTGGTACCTCGGCCGTGCAGGCGTCGAGCACGTCGTGCTGGAGGCCGGTACCGCGGTGCATGCCTGGGCCGACACCCGTTGGGACAACTTCACGTTGGTGACACCGAACTGGCACTGCAAACTGCCCGGCTACGCCTACGCGGGGCCCGACCCGGACGGCTTCATGACGCGCGACGAGGTGGTGGCGTGGCTGTCCGGTTGGCTGGACACCTTCACCCCGCCCCTGCGCACGCAGACCAGGGTGACCCGGCTGGCCCAGCATCCAGAGGGATTCGAACTCACCCTCAACGAGGGAGAGACCCTCACCTGCGCGCATGTCGTCATCGCCACCGGCGGTTACCCCCTTCCGGTGATCCCGCCGTACGCGAGCACCTTGGACACCGAGATCACCCAGATCCACTCCGAGCTGTACCGCAACGCCGCGCAGCTGCCCGACGGAGCGGTGCTGGTGGTCGGGACCGGGCAGTCGGGCGCTCAGATCGCCGAAGACCTGCACCTGGCGGGCCGGCAGGTGCACCTCGCGGTCGGCAGCGCGCCGCGGGTGGCCAGGTTCTACCGTGGGCGGGACTGCATGACGTGGCTGGCGGATATGGGCTTGTACGACCGGCCCGCCCAGCAGTACCCCGGTGGCAAGGCCGCGATCGAGAAGACCAACCACTACGTCACCGGGCGCGACGGCGGACGTGATGTCGACCTGCGCCAGTTCGCCGCCGAGGGGATGAAGCTGTACGGCACCCTGGCCGACGGCAAGGACGCCCTGCTGCGGTTCGAACCCACGCTGACCCAGGCGCTGGACCACGCTGACGCGGTGTACAACTCGATCTGCGCCGATATCGACCGGCACATCGAGGCCGCGGGGATCGACGCGCCGCCACCCTCACGGTATGAGCCGGTGTGGGCCTGCGAAAGCGACCCCACCGCACTGGATCTGGCGGCGGCCGGCGTCACCAGCATCGTCTGGGCCATCGGCTACCGGCCCGACTACCGCTGGATCGAGGCCAGCGCGTTCGACGGCGGCGGCAGGCCCATGCAGACCCGCGGCATCACCAACGTCGACGGATTGAATTTCGTCGGGCTGCCGTGGATGCACACCTGGGGCTCCGGGCGTTTCCTGGGCATCGACCGCGACGCGCAACACGTCGCCGATCACATCATCAGCAAGGTTCGCCGACGCACCTTCCGCACCGACGCCGTCGCCAGCTAGGGAGCCGTTGTGTCCGTATCCACCAGAGTCGATCTCGCCCTGTCGGGCTTTCGCGGCCGCCCGCCGGTCAGCCGAACCGCCGGCGCCGGGCCCAGTGCCGACGGCCACCTCGTCATCGACGGCTTGAACGCCGCCATCCCGCGAAACCCGGAAAGCCCCTTCGTGTTCGACGGCTCCCGAGTGCTGCTCGACGGCGTGGACACCGGGCTGGACGTCGAGGTCATCGACCGGCCCCGGTTCTATGACCTGCACACCGCCGAAGGTGTGCCCTACGAGAAGCTGGCGCGGCTACACGGACGGAATGTGTTGGCCACCACAGTGGTACAGACCTGTATCCGGTACGCGGCAGATCAACGCTGCCGGTTCTGCACCATCGAGGAATCGCTGCGCGCGGGTGCCACCACCGCGGTCAAACGCCCCGCCGAACTCGCCGAGGTGGCCGAGGCCGCCGTGCGTCTGGACGGTGTCACCCAGATGGTGATGACCACCGGCACATCGGCCGGAACCGACCGCGGTGCAAGGCATCTGGCCCGGTGCGTGCGTGCGGTCAAGGCCGCCGTCCCGCATCTGCCGATCCAGGTGCAGTGTGAACCCCCGGCAGATCTGGCGGTCCTCACCGAACTCCGGGAGGCCGGTGCCGACGCGATCGGCATCCACGTCGAGTCGTTGGACGACGAGGTACGCCGGCGCTGGATGCCCGGCAAGGCCACCGTGCCGATGGACAGCTACCGGGCGGCGTGGCGGGAGGCGGTGCGGGTCTTCGGCCGCAACCAGGTGTCGACCTATCTTCTGGTCGGTCTCGGGGAGAATCCGGACGAACTCGTCGCCGGGGCAGCCGAATTGGTCGAGATGGGCGTCTACCCGTTCGTGGTGCCCTACCGCCCGCAGGCGGGATCGTTGGCCGTCGACGTGGACTCGGCCGCTTCTCCCGACGCCGCGCTGGTGGAGAAGGTGTCCCGCGAGGTCGCCGCGTTGTTGACCATGGCGGGTATGGCGGGTGCCGATCAGCGTGCCGGGTGCGCGGCCTGCGGGGCCTGTTCGGTGTTGCAGAACCTGGGGGCATGATGACCGAACTGTCCATTCTGTCCGGAACCCGAGCGCCCGCAGCATTTCTCGTGCGTCCAGCCGACGAGGTCGAGATTGAGGGATACCGGCGGTTGCGGCGCGAGGCCTTCGTCGTCGAACAGGGACTTTTCGCCGGCACCGACCGCGATGACGCCGACGATGATCCGCGCATGGTGGTGCTCGTGGCCACCGACCCCGATGGCCACGTCTTGGGCGGTGTTCGACTGGCGCCCGTCGGGGCGGTCGACCTGGGCTGGTGGACCGGCAGCAGGCTGGTCGCCGACCCCGCCGCACCGATCGGTGTCGGCCCGGCGCTGATCCGGGCCGCGTGCGCGCACGCCGAGACCGCCGGGGTGCTGCGTTTCGAGGCCACCGTGCAGCGCCGGTATCTGCCGATGTTCAGTGCATTGGGCTGGCAGACGCTGGGCGACACCGAGATCGCCGGCCACCCGCACACCTGGATCCGTTGGCCGCTCAATCCGTTTCGGGCCCTGGCCTGCGCCACCAAGTCGTTTCTCGGGCCGTCCCTGGCTCCGCTGCGATCGGTGGCGGGCGCGCTCGGACCGGCAGGTTTCCTCGGCGACGACGGGGCACCGGTGTCCGGCACCGATCTGATCGCCGCCTGCGACGCCATCATCCCGTCCATGGTGGAACGCGACCCGGAGTGGGCCGGATGGTGTTCGGTGCTGGTGAATGTCAACGACCTGACCGCGATGGGTGCGGCTCCGGTGGGGCTGCTCGACGCGGTCGGTGCCCCGACACGAGCGCTGCTGGATCGGATCCTCAGTGGTGTCGCCGCGGCGTCGAGGGCGTGGGATGTCCCTGTGCTGGGCGGGCACACGCAACTCGGCGTACCCGCTGCGCTGGCGGTCACCGCGCTGGGCCGCACGGCCGCACCGGTACCCGGCGGGGGCGGCAGGCCCGGTGACGGCGTCGGGCTCACCGTCGATCTGACCGGCACCTGGCGGCCGGGTTACGCTGGCAGGCAATGGGATTCGACCAGCATGCGCGGCGGCGCCGAGTTGCGCGCCATGACCGGTCTGGTCGCAGGGATGGCGCCGCAGGCGGCCAAGGACGTCAGCATGGCCGGCATCGTCGGCACCCTCGGGATGCTGGCCGAGGCCAGTGGCACCGGCGCCGAACTCGACGTCGCCGCCGTCCCGCGTCCCGCCGACGCTTCGATGGGTTCCTGGCTGACGTGTTTTCCCGGCTACGCGATGCTGACCGCGGGCGCCCGGCAATCCGTTCCCACTCCGCACGGGGTGCAGACGGCAGCCTGCGGGTCACTCACCGCGACGGCCGGGGTGCGCCTACGCTGGCCTGACGGAGCGGCGACGACGGTGTTGGCGTCGCCGGTCACCGGTCTCGGAGCGGCCTGAGGGGAGTCATGGCGCCAGTCACGTTGGGAGCGGTCGCAGCCCACTTCGGCCGAGATGTGGACCGCGGGGTGTCGAAAGTGGTCGGCATCGTCGAGTCGGCGGCACAGGACGGAGTCGACCTGCTGGTGTTGCCCGATGCCTGTCTCGGCGGCTACATCGGCGATTTCACCACACCCGATCCGGACGATCCGCCGCCCGCACTGGATCCCGACGGTGCCGAGATCGCCGCGGTCATCGCCGCGGCAGGTGCGATGACGGTCTGTGTCGGCTACGCGGAGGCGGCACCCGGCGGTGCCCGCTACAACGCGGCGATCTGCGTGTCCGGGGACGGCGTGCTCGGCACGTATCGCAAGGTGCACCAGCCCGCCGGCGAGGCCCTCACCTATCTGGCGGGTGACGGGTTCAGCACCTTCGACACCCCGGTCGGACGGGTCGGGATGCTCATCGACTACGACAAGACCTTCCCGGAAGCCGCACGCGCACTTGCCGTCGACGGCGCCGAGATCATCGCCGCGCTGTCGGCGTGGCCGGCGAGCGTCACCGATCGCGCTTCACGGCTGCCGGCCGACCGGCAGTCCCGACTGTTCGACCTCTACGACTGTGCCCGTGCGGCGGAGAACCAAGTCGTCCTGGTGTCCTCCAACCAGACCGGCGTGATGGGCAATCTGCGCTTCCTGGGGCAGGCCAAGGTGGTGGGGCCCGGTGGCGACATCCTCGCCACCACCAGGTCCAAAGGTGGTATCGCGAAGGCGGAAATCGATGTGCTGGCCGAGATCACCCGCGCCAGAAGGGTGTTGAACCATCTGGCCGAACTGCGCCCGGCCACTTACCACGTCAAGTCCGCCCGGGGTTGACCGTGCGCATCGCCCTGCTGACCTATTCCACCAAACCTCGTGGAGGAGTGGTGCACACGCTCTACCTCGCGGAGGCGATGGCCCGCCTGGGGGCCGACGTCACGGTATGGTCGCTGGCCCGCGCGGGCGATCGCGGCTTCTTCCGGGAGATCGACCCGGCCGTCACGGTGCGGTTGGTGGAGTTCGTCGATCATCCCGCCGACACGGTCACCGATCGCATCGTCCGATCGATCGAGGTGCTGGGCCGGGAGTTCACCGCGGGCGAGTACGACGTCGTGCACGCCCAGGATTGCATCAGTGCCAACGCCGTCGGGACGTGCATCCGCACCATCCACCACCTCGACCAGTTCACCACCCCGGTGCTCGCCGAATGCCACGAGAAGGCGATCGTGGAGCCGTCCGCCCGCATCTGCGTGTCCGCCGCGGTCGCGGCCGAGGTCCGGGAGGGCTGGGGCCTGGACCCGGTGGTGATCCCCAATGGTGTTGACGCGCAACGTTTCATCGACGCTTCCGTCGCTGCGGGGAACCGTTGGCAGGACGAGCTCGGGGCGTACGTCCTGACCGTCGGTGGTATCGAACCGCGTAAAGGCACCCTGGATCTGGTCGAGGCCTACCACCTTCTGCGGCAACGCCATCCGGAACTGTCCCTGGTGATCGCGGGCGGGGAGACGCTCTTCGACTATCGGGACTACCGCGTGGCCTTCGACGCCTCCTGCGCGGCACTCGGGGTGCAGCCCGTCATCCTGGGGGCCATCGCCGATGCCGACCTGCCGGCGCTGGTGGCGGGCTGCCGGGTGTTCGCCTTTCCGTCCACCAAGGAAGGGTTCGGCCTGGCGGCCATGGAGGCGCTGGCGGCCGGTAGGCCGGTGGTGACCCGCGACCTACCGGTCTTGCGTGAGGTGTTCGGCGACACGGTGCGTTTCGCCGCCGATGCTGCCGGGTTCGCCGCCGAAATGGCGGCCGCGCTTGCGGTCCCGCACGATCCCGCGCCCGGGCGCGCGCTGGCGAGGTCGATGACGTGGGAGGCGGCCGCTCGCGCACATCTGGACTTCTACGCGAATTCGTGACGGTATTCGCGCAGCGGCACCCGTCCGTCGGCGGCCAACACCCCTTCGGCCCGCAGCCGTTCCAATTGGCGGGTCGCCAGGTGCGGTGCGGGTCGTCCGGACGCGGGAATCACCCTGTGCCACGGCAAGTCCGACGAATCGGTGCGCATCACCCAGCCCACGGTCCGGGGGCTGGACAGGCCTGCCTCCTCCGCGATGTCCCCGTAGGTGCTCACCCGGCCCGCCGGTATCGCGGCCACCAGTGCGCGCACCGCCTCCACCTGCTCCTCGGTGATGCGCGCCATCTCAGCCCAGCTGTGCGCGGATGACGGCGGCGGTCTCGGCCGGGCGGGCCTGGCCCACCATGTGGTCGCAGTCCAGCTCGGTCAGGGTGAGTTGGTCGCCCAGCGGCTCGCGCAGGGTGGCGACCAGTTCCTCGGTGGCATACGGCGGCGAGGTACGGGTGGCGCGGATCAGGGTGACCGGAATCTTGTTGGCAGGCAACGCGACCGGTCGGGTCAGCTCACTCCAGTAGGACATCGCGGCCGGCACGCTGATGCGCCAGCCCAGGCGCCCGTTGGACAGCGTGATCAGATGCTCGTCGAGCTCCCGCTCGAGTTCGTCACGGTCCACCTCGACCCATGACCCGGACAACTTGTCCGCGCGGGCCTCGTCGCGATCGGGGTAATCGGGGGAGGACAGCATCGCCTCGGCGATGTCGCTCATCCACTGACCGTCCAGCGCGACGGCCGGATCGAGCAGGACCAGGCTCGCCACCAGATCGGGCCGGGTGGCCGCCAGCGTCAGCGCCACCGCTCCACCGAACGAGTGCCCCGCCACCAGCACCGGCCCGGAGGCCTCGGCGTCCAGGAGGGCGGCCAGCGCCGCCACATTGGCCTCGATGGTCCACGGTGCCGCCCAACTCGATCGGCCGTGCCCGATCAGGTCCGGCGCCAGGATGGACACGTCCGGCAGATGCTCGGCCGCCAGTGTCTCCCAGCGCTTGCCGTGACCTGTCAGTCCGTGGATGGCCAGTACCTGGATCGGCTTGTCGGGACCGTAGCGGTAGGCGTGCAGCACCATCTGAGGCTACTTGTCGGACCCCCGTGATGACATGTCGGCATGACCGCATCCCGCACCGCGCTGGAGCCCGACGCACTGGGTGACCCCGGGCTGCGCGGCACGGTCCGCGTGCTCGGTGGTCCCGGCACCGGCAAGACGAGACTGCTCACCGGCGCCGCTGCCGCGCACATCGCCGCGGGGGCGCCGACCGAATCGGTCCTGCTGCTCACGGGTTCGGCGCGCCTGGGTGCCGCGGCCAGGGCCGAGATCACCGCCACCCTGCTGCGCAGCGGGGTCGGGGTGGTCCGGGAACCGCTGGTGCGTACGTTGCACTCCTACGCTTTTGCCGTGCTGCGTCTGGCGGCCCAGCGCAACGGCGACCCGCCGCCGCGGCTCATCACGGGCGCCGAACAGGACGGCATCATCCGCGAACTACTCGCCGGTGACCTCGAAGACGGTGCCGCGGCGTGGCCGTCTGCCCTGCACCCCGCATTGGGCACGGCGGGTTTCGCCTCCGAACTTCGCGACCTGATGGCCCGTTGCGCGGAGCGCGGGGTCGACCCGGTGGCGCTGCAGCGCCTCGGCAAGTTGTCCGGACGCACGGAATGGCTGGCCGCCGGGCGCTTCGCGCAGGTGTACGAACAGGTCATGTTGCTCCGTGCCGCGGTCGGGATGGCCGCGCCGCAGGCCACGGTGCCTGCTCTGGGCGCCGCCGAACTCGTCGGTGCCGCGCTGGATGCGCTGGCCACCGATCCGGACCTGCTGGCCGCCGAACGCGCCCGCATCCAACTGCTGCTCGTCGACGACGCCCAGCACCTCGACCCGCAGGCCGCGCTGCTCGTCCGTGTCCTCGCCGCGGGCGCGGGGCTCACCGTCATCGCCGGTGATCCCAACCAGTCGGTGTTCGGATACCGCGGTGCCGATCCCGCGTTGCTGCGCACCGATACTCCCGCCGTCACGTTGACGGCGTCGCATCGCTGTTCGGTTGCGGTGGCCACCGCCATCTCCGGTATCGCCCGCCGGTTGCCCGCCGGCGAAGGTTTCGGCGAGTTCACCGGTGGCGCAGACAACCCCGGGTCGGTCTCGGTGCGCATCGCGGCATCGGCCCACGCCGAGGCCGCCGTGGTCGCCGACGCCGTGCGCCGTGCTCACCTGATCGACGGGGTGCCGTGGTCGCAGATGGCGGTGATCGTGCGATCCGTGCCGCGTGCCGGCGCCGCACTCGGGCGGGCGCTCGCCGCGGCCGGTGTCCCGGTGGACCTGCCCACCGCCGAGCCGGTGCTGGCCCGGCAGCCCGCCGTGCACGCCCTGCTCACGGTGCTCGGTGCCGCTGCGGAGGATGTGTCGGGCGAAGCGGTGCTCGACCTGGTCACCGGTCCGATCGGCCGGGTCGACCCGGTTTCGCTGCGACAGCTGCGCCGGACGTTGCGCCGCCTCGACAACCATCAGCGGGAGTTCCCCGAGCTGCTCGCCGACGCCGTCCGGCGGGTGCCCGCCGGAGTGGCACCCGAGCACGGACGTAGCCTGCAGCGGGTCGGTGGGGTCTTGCGTGCCGCGCAGCGCAGCCGTCGCGCGGGGGAAGATCCCCGCTCCACGCTGTGGCAGGCGTGGCATCGCAGCGGCCTGCAACGCCGCTGGGTGGCGGCCGCGGAGCGCGGCGGCGCGGCGGGGTCGGCCGCCGAACGCGACCTCGACGCCGTCACCACCCTGTTCGACGTGGCCGAGCAGTACGTCACCCGGACCACCGGGGCGACACTGAGGGGTCTGCTCGACCACGTCGACGGGCTGAGCCTGCCGGTCACCGCCGACCGCACCGCCCGCGGCGAGGCGGTTGCCGTGTGCAGCGCCCACGCCGTGCTGGACCGGGAGTGGGACTTCGTCGTCATCGCCGGTGTGCAGGAAGGGTTGTGGCCCAACACCGTTCCACGCGGCGGAGTCCTGGGAACCCAGCATCTGGTCGACATCCTGGACGGGGTGGCCGAGCCGGGGCAGCCGGTCTCGGTACGGGCGCCGCTGGTGGCCGAGGAACGCCGGCTGCTCATCGCCGCGATGGGCCGGGCGCGCACCCGGATCCTGGTGACCGCGGTGGACAGCGACAGCGGGGATGCCGAGATGCTGCCGTCGCCGTTCTGTGCGGAACTCGCCGAACTGGCCACCGACGACCCGGAGCGCGAGCCCGCCCCGGTCGTCGCCCCGCGAGTGCTGGCTCCTGCGGCACTGGTGGGCCGGTTGCGGGCCGTGGTGTGTGCCCCCGACGGGGAGATTGACGACGAGGTCCGTCATTGCGCGGCAACACAATTGGCCCGGCTGGCCGACGCGGGGGTGGCCGGCGCGGACCCGGCGTCCTGGCATGGCCGGTCGGAGCCCTCGACCAGCGAGCCGCTGTGGTCGGGGGACGAGCACGTGGTGACCGTGTCGCCGTCCACGGTGCAGACCCTGTCCGATTGCCCGCTGCGGTGGTTGTTGGAACGCCACGGCGGTAGTGACAGCCGCGACGTCCGCTCGGCCATCGGGTCGCTGATGCACGCCCTGGTCGCCGACTCGACCAAGACGGAGAACCAGCTGCTGGCCGAGCTGGAGAACGTCTGGGGCGCACTGCCGTTCGAATCCCAGTGGTACGCCGACAACGAACTGGCCCGGCACGGCGCCATGCTGTCGGCCTTCGCGCAGTGGCGGGAACTCACCCGCCGCCAGCTGACCGAGGTGGGCACCGAGGTCGCCGTCGACGGACTGGTCGCCCCCGGGGTGCGGGTGCGGGGCCGTGTCGACCGGTTGGAGCGCGACAATGCCGACCGGCTGGTGATCGTCGACGTCAAGACCGGGAAGAGCCCGGTCACCAAGGACGACGCCCAGCGGCACGCACAGCTGGCCCTGTACCAACTGGCCATCGCCGAAGGCGTGCTGCCCCAAGGCGACGAGCCCGGTGGCGGTGTGCTGGTCTACCCCGCCAAACCCAGTGCCGGCGGGGCGACCGAACGCACGCAGGACGCACTGACCCCGGACGCCGCCGTCCAGTGGCGTGACCAGGTTGTGGCGGCCGCGGCGGCCACCCAGGGGCCGGCGTTCGTCGCCAGGGTGAACGACAATTGCGGTCACTGCCCGGTGCGCGCGATGTGCCCGGCGCACCAGCAGGGGGAGTCGCTGTGATCGCCACGAGGTACAGTCCGTTCGAATTGGCCGACGCGCTCGGTCTTTTCGCACCCACCGCTGAGCAGGCGGCGGTCATCGCCGCGCCGCCGGGGCCGCTCGTCGTCATCGCCGGCGCGGGTGCGGGCAAGACCGAGACCATGGCCGCGCGGGTGGTGTGGCTGGTGGCCAACGGGTACGCCGGGCCGGCCGAGGTGCTCGGGCTGACGTTCACCCGCAAGGCCGCCGGACAGCTGCTGCGCCGTGTCCGGGCCAGGCTGGCCCGACTCGCCGGCGCCGGTCTGTGCCCGGAGATGCGCGCTGAGGACCCCCCGACCATCAGTACCTATCACGCCTTCGCCGGAACACTGCTGCGCGAATACGGTCTGCTGCTGCCGGTCGAACCCGACACCCGACTGATCGGGGCAACGGAGCTGTGGCAGTTGGCCTTCCGTGTGGTGTGTGAGCATCCGCGGGTGCTGGAAACCGACAAATCCCCGGCCGCGGTCACCGGGCTGGTACTGCGGTTGGCGGGTGCGCTGTCCGAGCACCTGGTGGACACCGCCGCGCTCACCGACACCCATGTCGAACTGGAGCGGCTCATCCTGAACCTGCCTCCCGGCGCCAACCAGCGGGACAAGGGCCCGGCCCAGTGGCTGCTCAAACTGTTGGACACGCAGACCGAACGCACCCTCCTGGTGCCGCTGATCGATGAGCTGCACCGACGCATGCGCGCGGCGAAGGTGATGGACTTCGGTGCGCAGATGTCGGCGGCCGCGCGGCTGGCCGTGGCGGCTCCCCAGGTGGGAGAGCAACTGCGGCAACGGTATCGGGTGGTCTTGCTCGACGAGTACCAGGACACCGGTCACGCACAGCGGATCGCGCTGTCGTCGCTGTTCGGCGGCGGGGTGGATGACGGGCTGGCCCTCACCGCAGTCGGTGATCCGATCCAGTCCATCTACGGTTGGCGCGGCGCGTCGGCCACCAATCTGCCGCGGTTCGCCACCGACTTCCCCCTCGCCGACGGTACCCCGGCGCCCACCCTTGAACTGCGGACCAGCTGGCGCAATCCACCGCAGGCGCTACACCTGGCCAACGCAGTGTCCGCAGAAGCCCGCCGCCGCTCGGTCAGCGTCCGGGAACTGCTGCCGCGCCCCGACGCCGAGCCCGGCGACATCCGCTGTGCGCTGCTGACCGACGTGGTGACCGAACGCGACTGGATGGCCGACGAGATCGCCGGCCGCTACCTGGCCACTCCGGTGCCGCCGACGACGGCGGTACTGGTGCGCCGCAACGCCGATGCCGCCCCGATGGCCGAGGCGCTGACGGCGCGCGGGGTTCCCGTCGAGGTCGTCGGCCTGGCGGGGCTGCTGGCCATCCCCGAGGTCGCAGATGTCGTCGCGATGCTGCGGTTGATCGCCGACCCGACCGGCGGTGCGGCCGCCATGCGGGTGCTGACCGGACCGCGCTGGCGCCTCGGTGCCCGCGATATCGCGGCGCTGTGGCAGCGGGCCGTGGAGTTGGACGGGCCAGGGACGGCGGCCACCACCGCGCAGATCGTCGCTCAGGCCGCACCCGACGCCGACGCGGCGTGCCTGGCCGACGCCGTCTGCGATCCCGGAGCCGAGACCCACTACTCGGCGTCCGGGTATGCCCGCATCGTGGCGCTCGGTCGTGAATTGACCGCTCTGCGTGCGCATCTGGCGCATCCGCTGCCCGATCTCGTCGCCGAGATACGCCGGGTGCTCGGGGTGGACGTCGAGGCCAGGGCCGCCCGGCCGGTCGCGGCCGGCTGGGGCGGCACCGAACACCTCGACGCGTTCGGCGACGTCGTCGCCGACTTCGCCGAGCGTTCCGATGCCACTGCGGACGGGTTGCTCGCCTACCTGGAGGTGGCGACCGTGATCGAGAACGGTTTGGCCCCCGCCGAAATCGCGGTGGCGACCGACCGGGTCCAGATCCTCACCGTGCACGCGGCCAAGGGCCTGGAGTGGCAGGTGGTGGCGGTGCCGCACCTGAGCGCCCGGGTCTTCCCGTCCACCGCGATGGCCAGGACCTGGCTCTCCGATGCCGGTGACCTGCCGCCGCTGTTGCGCGGGGATCGGGCCATGGAATCCCAACCCGGGGTGCCGGTGCTCGACACCACCGATGTCTTCGACCGGAAAGCGCTGGCCGACAAGATCGCCGAGCACAAGGATCATCTGGCACTTCGGCGCGTGGATGAGGAACGCCGACTGCTGTACGTCGCACTCACCCGGTGTGAACACACCCTGCTGGTGTCGGGCCACCACTGGGGACCCACCGAGTCGAAACCACGTGGACCGTCGGAGTTCCTGCTCGAACTGAAGAACATCATCGAGGCTTCCGCCGAGTCCGGCGAGCCGTGCGGTGTCATCGACCACTGGGCGCCCGAGCCCGCAGACGGTGATCCGAATCCGTTGTGCGACAGCGTCGTCGAGGCGATATGGCCCGCGGAGCCGACGCGCCGTGCGGCTCTCGAGCGTGGCGCCGAACTCGTAAAGGGCGCCGATACCTCAGGCCCGGTCAGCGCCGCGGATGCGGAGGACTGGGCTGCCGATGTCGATGCACTACTCGCCGAACGAGCCCGGGCCGGTGAGCCGGAACCGGTGCCGCTGCCCGGTCAGCTCTCGGTCAGCATGCTGGTCGAACTGGGCAAGGACCGGGCCGCCGCCCTGCAGCGGCTGCGGCGCAGGCTGCCGGTACGTCCCGACCCACATGCCTTGTTGGGCACCGCATTCCATGACTGGGTGCAGCGCTTCTTTCACGCCGAGCGGCTGTTCGACCTGGATGATCTGCCGGGCGCGGTCGACGGCGACGCCGGCCGCGCGGACGCCGAAGATCTGGCCGAGCTGCAGGCCGCGTTCGCGTCGTCGGCGTGGGCGGCGCGGACCCCTCTCGATGTCGAGGTGCCCTTCGACATGATGATCGGCGCCACGGTGGTGCGGGGCCGGATCGACGCCGTGTTCGACGACGGGGACGGCAACCAGGTCGTCGTCGACTGGAAGACCGGCGATGCGCCCGCCACGCCGGAGGCGCAGCGTCACGCCGCCGTCCAGCTGGCGGTGTACCGGCTCGCGTGGGCCGGCATGACGGGCCGCCCGCTGGAATCGGTGCGGGCGGCGTTTCACTACGTCCGCAGCGGGGTCACCCTCCGGCCCGACGAACTCGCCGGACCGGACGAGCTCGCCGCGTTACTGCAGGAGGCCGACTACGAGTTGCGATAGATCTTGTAGGCCTGCGTGATCATCGGGATCTGCAGCGGCAGACGGGCCACCGCGCCGATCCGCATCGGCAACGGCTTGTCCTTCCACAACCGAACCATGTTGACGTTGCCGGGGAACACCCCGACGAACAACGCGATGGAGGTCAGTGCACCCAGCTTGCGGGTCTTCGGTGCGAGCAGCAGTGCGCCCGCGCCGGCCTCGACGACACCGGAGGCGTAGGTGTAGAACCGCGCACTACCCGGCAACTCCTCCGGAATGATGGCGTCGAACGGTTTGGGTGCGACGAAGTGCAGGATGCCCATTCCCACCAGCCACCCACCCATGAAGCGGGCGCGGGACTGATTTGTCGGCTGTCGAACGGCGGAGGAAATGGATGTCATGGTTACATTGTGACGTGCCTTCCTCCCACCGATCGGTGATTCGTGGCCAAAGGTAGGTTGCGTCGGCGCTTGGAGGCGGTCGACCAGAACCTGACGACACGACCGGACGCCGATCTGGTCGAAATCCTCAACATCCCCGAGAAGTTCGTCAGCCCGAGTCGCAAGATTTTCATGCGAGTCATCTGGGCGCTCTCCGCGCTGGTGGCCGCGGTGTTGATCGTCTACATCGACCGGCACGGCTACCGGGACGTCGCGTCCACTCCGGAGGAAAGCGACCCGCTTTCCCTGCTGGACTGCATCTACTACGCCACCGTGTCGCTGTCCACCACGGGCTACGGCGACATCACGCCTTATACCGAATCAGCGCGACTGGTCAACGTTCTGGTGATCACGCCGCTGCGCGTGGCATTCCTGATCGTGCTCATCGGTACCACCGTCGAGACATTGACCACCCAGTCGCGCCAGGCGCTGAAGATCCAGCGATGGAGGAAATCCGTGCGCAACCACACCATCGTCGTCGGCTACGGCACGAAGGGCAGGACCGCGGTTTCCGCGATGATCGGCGATGACGTGGCGCCCGCGGACATCGTCGTGGTCGACGACGACCCGGCCGCCCTGGAACGGGCCAAGAGCGCGGGCCTGGTCACCGTGCGCGGCAGCGCCACCGACTCCGAAGTACTCCGGCTGGCCAGCGCTCAGCACGCCAAGTCGATCATCGTCGCCGCGAACCGGGATGACACCGCCGTGCTCGTCACGCTGACCGCCCGCGAACTCGCGCCCAACGCGAAGATCATCGCCGCGGTCCGCGAGGCCGAGAATCAGCATCTGCTGCGCCAGTCCGGCGCGGACACCACCGTGGTCACCTCCGAGACCGCGGGCCGCCTGCTGGGCATCGCCACCCAGACGCCGAGCGTGGTCGAGATGATGGAAGACCTGCTCACCCCCGACGCCGGGTTCGCGGTCGCGGAACGACCGGTCGAACCCAAGGAAGAAGGCGGGTCGCCCCGCCATCTCACTGACATCGTGCTGGGCGTGGTGCGCGACGGGCAGTTGCTGCGTGTGGATGACGAACGCGTGGACGCCCTCGAGCCGACCGACCGCCTGCTGTACATCCGCTCGAAGGAGTAACCGATGAGCGCCTTCACCCTGCGCAACGTCCCGCTGCTGTCGCGCATCGGAGCCGACCGCGACGACCAGGTCCGCACCGATATCGACGCCGCGATCGCCGGCTGGCCCGACGCGGCAGTGCTGCACGTGGATCGGCGCAATCAGGTGCTGATCTCCGGGACCAGCGTCGTGCTGAGCAAGACCACGGCCCTCGGCGACACCCCGCCCGACCACGCGGTGTTCCTGGGCACGCTCGCTGGCGGCCGGCACGTCTGGGCGATCCGCGGCGCGTTGGAAGCCCCGGAGGACGACTCCGTCGAGACCGAGGTGCTCGACCTGCGCCGTGCCGGCCAGATCTTCGACGACGCCAGTGCGCAGCTGGTGTCCACCGCCACGGCGCTGCTGAACTGGCATGACGCCGCCCGGTTCAGCCCGGTGGACGGCTCGCCGACCAAGACGATGAAAGCCGGCTGGTCACGCGTCAACCCCGTCAACGGGCACGAGGAGTTCCCCCGCATCGACCCGGCGATCATCTGCCTGGTGCACGACGGCCACGACCGCGCGGTGCTGGCCCGCCAGACCGTCTGGCCGGAACGGCTGTTCTCACTGCTGGCCGGTTTCGTGGAGGCGGGGGAGTCGTTCGAGGCGTGCGTGGAGCGCGAGATCGCCGAGGAGGTCGGGCTCGCGGTGCGCGACATCCAGTATCTCGGGAGCCAGCCATGGCCGTTCCCGCGCTCACTGATGGTGGGATTTCACGCCATCGGCGACCCCGATCAGCCGTTCTCGTTCAACGACGGCGAGATCGTCGAGGCCGACTGGTTCACCCGCGCCCAGGTGCGTGACGCCCTGGAGAACGGCGACTGGAACAGCGAGTCACCGTCGCGGCTGCTGCTGCCCGGATCCATCTCGATCGCCCGCGAGATCATCGAGTCCTGGGCGGCGCTGGACTGACCTGCCCGCAGCTCGTACTCCGTGGCGAGATCGCGGGCGCGGTCGCACAGCGACATCAGATGCCAGGCGTCGCGCATCTGCCGGGGTTTGGCTGCCAGTGAGTCGATTTCGGCGTTGACCGCGTCGAACTCGGCGCGCAGCGCGTGCAGGTTACCGTTCATGCATCGAACATTAGTTCGATGCACCGACAACCGCGCGATCAGCCCAGCTTGGCCTTGACCTGCTTGATGCTCGGGTTGGTCAGGGTCGATCCGTCGGCGAATTTGACGGTCGGCACCACGTGGTTACCGCCGTTGACCGAACCGACGAACTCCGCCGCTGCCGGGTCGCCCTCGATGTCGACTTCGGTCCAGGAGATGCCCTCGGACTTGAGCGCGGTCTTGAGGCGCGAGCAGTAGCCGCACCACGAGGTCGTGTACATGGTCAACGCAGTAGTCATAGTCGGTCCAACGTAGCCGACCATCGTGGAATGCCCGAGGCGGGTAGATGTCACAGCGTCCTGCCATGATGGACGCCATGCCGTCCGTCGACAGCCTCCTCGTCGACCTCGACGACGAGCAGCGCGAAGCCGTCCTGGCCCCCCGCGGGCCGGTGTGCGTGCTGGCCGGTGCCGGTACCGGCAAGACCCGGACCATCACCCGCCGCATCGCGCATCTGGTCGCGTCCGGTCACGTCGCGCCCGGCCAGGTACTCGCCGTGACCTTCACCGCGCGGGCCGCGGGGGAGATGCGGGGCCGGCTGCGCACGCTCGGTGACGAGTCCGGGGTGGGCACCGCGGCGGTGCAGGCAGTCACGTTCCATGCCGCGGCGCGGCGCCAGCTGCAGTACTTCTGGCCCCGGGTGGTCGGCAATACCGACTGGCAACTGCTCGACAGCAAGTTCGCCGTGGTGGCCCAGGCCGCCAATCGCGCTGCGCTGCATGCCAGTACCGATGATGTCCGCGACCTCGCCGGTGAGATCGAATGGGCCAAGGCATCCTTGATCACGCCCGAGGGGTACGCGACGGCCGTCGCCAAGGTCGGCCGCGACATCCCGATGGACGCCGCCACCGTGGCCAAGGTGTACGACAACTACGAACACCTCAAGACCCACCGCGACGGCACCGCCCTGCTCGACTTCGACGACCTGCTGCTGCACACCGCCGCGGCCATCGAGAACGACGCCGCCGTGGCCGGCGAATTCCGGGACCGCTACCGGTGTTTCGTGGTCGACGAGTACCAGGACGTCACCCCGCTACAGCAGCGGGTGCTCAACGCGTGGCTGGGCGACCGGGACGACCTGACCGTCGTCGGCGACGCCAACCAGACCATCTATTCGTTCACCGGGGCCACGCCACGGTTCCTGCTCGACTTCTCCCGGCGCTTCCCGGACGCCACCGTGGTGCGCCTGGAACGCGACTACCGTTCCACGCCCGAGGTGGTGTCGCTGGCCAACCGGGTCATCGCGGCGGCCCGCGGCCGGATGGCCGGCAGCAAGCTGCACCTGGTCGGTCAGCGCGACCCCGGCCCCAAGCCGTCGTTCACCGAACACCCCGACGAGGCCGCCGAGGCTGTCGCCGTGGCCAAGCAGATCGCCAAGCTGATCGAATCCGGAACGCCCGCTTCCGAAATCGCGGTGCTGTACCGGATCAACGCGCAGTCCGAGGTTTACGAAGAGGCACTCACCGAGGCCGGTATCGCCTTCCAGGTGCGCGGCGGCGAGGGGTTCTTCAGCCGTCAGGAGGTCCGGCAGGCGCTGCTGGCCATGCAGCGTGCCGCAGGCGCCGAACCCGACGGTGAGCTGCCGCAGGTGGTGCGCGCGCTGCTGGAGCCGCTCGGGTTGACGGCCGAACCGCCGACGGGCACCAAGGCCCGGGAACGGTGGGAGGCGCTGGCCGCGCTGGCCGAACTGGTGGATGACGAAGTGGCGCAACGGCCGACACTCGATCTGCGCGCCCTGCTCGCCGAACTGCGCCAACGCGCCGAGTCGCGACATCCCCCGGTGGTGCAGGGCGTCACGCTGGCATCGCTGCACGCGGCCAAGGGGCTGGAGTGGGACGCCGTATTCCTGGTCGGCGTCACCGATGGCACCCTGCCGATTTCGCACGCCCTGTCCCACGGCCCGGACAGTGAGCAGGTCGAGGAGGAGCGGCGCCTGCTCTACGTCGGGATCACCAGGGCGCGTGTGCATCTGACGCTGAGTTGGGCGCTGGCCCGGGTCGCCGGTGGCAGGCAGGGCCGCCGACCGTCCCGCTTCCTCAACGGGGTGGCCCCACAGTCCCCGGCGGACGCCCCCGCCGGCCGCAGTCGCAAGCCCCGGGGCCCTGCGCCGCGTTGCCGGGTGTGCAACAAGGCGCTGGAATCGGCCACCGCCATCACGCTGCGCCGTTGCGAGAGCTGCCCGTCCGACATCGACGAGGAATTGTTGGCCGAGCTCAAGGACTGGCGGCTGCGCACCTCCAAAGAGATGAACGTGCCGGCCTACGTGGTGTTCACCGACAACACGCTCATCGCCATCGCCGAGACGCTGCCGGCCGACGAGACGGCGCTGGTCTCCATCCCCGGCATCGGGGCCCGCAAGCTCGAGCAGTACGGCCCGGACGTCATCGAACTCGTCAAGAACCGGTCATAACTCCCACAGATCCTGCCAAAACCGCAGGTCAGAAAATCCCTTGTAGGTTTTCGCTGTTAGGCTCTACCCTCAAGATCACCGATTCAGTGCGACTAGACGAAAGGGGGACGACATCATGATTTCCAATCAAGCATTCAGCGGCGTACGCGCCGATGCTGTGGCGATGTCTCTGTACCCCTGGCTGACGCCCTCCGTCATGCCCGCCGTCGCCTCCGCCCATCGAGCTGGTTGGGCGCTCGCTGCCATCAATCCGCAGCACAAGCGCCGGACCGCCGCCGCGACGTCCACGTCCGTGAAGCGGGGCACCATCTAGGTAGCCCCAGAACGCCGAAAAGGCCACGGACCCGATGTCAACGGATCCGTGGCCATTGTTTTGGGAAGCCTCTCCCGAACACCTGGTCACCGGTCCGAAACAAGACCGACACCGATACAACGACCAGGAAGTAGGGAAAGACATGTCTGACGTGACATGCCAGGAACTCGAACTGCCCGCGGTGCCGTGCCACCGGGAGGATCCCGACCTGTGGTTCGCCGAGAGCCCGGTTCAGCTGGAGCAGGCCAAGGCGCTGTGCGCCGACTGCCCCATCCGTGGGCTGTGCCTGTCCGAGGCACTGGAACGCCAGGAGCCGTGGGGCGTCTGGGGCGGGGAGATTCTGGAGCGGGGTTCCGTCGTGGCGCGCAAGCGTCCGCGTGGGCGCCCGCGTAAGGACACCCGAGAGGGGCGGGCGGCCTAGTTCTTGCTAGGCCGCCTGGCCTTCCAGGCAGACGCCGTCAGGCGGCGTCCTCTTCGGCGAAGCCCGGAACCAGCTCTGTCGCAATGGCTTTCATGGGAACGTGCGCGTCGAGCTGGCAGCAGATGGCGATCGTCGACGCGATCACCCGCAGCGGGATGGCCAGCTGCGCAGGCAGGTCGAGCTGCCGGGCCATCTTGATCTGAGCCACCGAGTTGTCCATCTGACCGGCGGCCATCTTCTGCAGCCACCGTCGGGTGTAGTGGAAGACGTCGACCTCGATGGGCTGCACGTACTGGCGCAACATGTCGTCGATCTCTTCGGCCGACACCCGCTCACCCTTCTGGATGAACCCCGCGGCCTCCATCGCGGGCAGCGCCTCTTCGTAGTTCTTGTCGCGCGCCAGCCGGATCGTCTGGCCGAGCGCCACCGGGAAGCCGCCGGGCAGCGGGGCCACCGCACCGAAGTCGATGACACCCATCCGGCCGTCGGGCAGCAGCATGAAATTGCCGGGGTGCGCGTCGCCGTGCATCAACTCCAGCCGCTTCGGCGCGCCGAAGGTCAGTTCGGTCAGCCTGGTGCCCATCAGGTCCCGCTGTTCCGGGGTGCCCTCGCGGATGATCACCGACATGGGGATGCCGTCCATCCATTCGGCGATCACCACCTTGGGGGCGCTGGCCACGATGTGGGGGACCGCGAAATGCGGGTCGTTCTCGTAGGCCTTGGCGAACGCGCGCTGGTTCTCCGCTTCCAGCCGGTAGTCCAGTTCCATCTCGGTGCGTTCGATCAGTTCGCTGACCACGCCCTCGACGTCGGCGCCCGGCGCCAGCTGCTTGAAGACGCTGACCAGGCGCTGGATGGTCTTCAAGTCGGCGCGCAGCGCTTCGTCGGCACCCGGGTACTGGATCTTGACGGCGACGTCACGCCCGTCGGCCCACACCGCTTTGTGCACCTGACCGATGCTGGCCGAGGCGATCGGGGTGTCGTCGAACGACGCGAACCGGTCCCGCCATTTGGTGCCCAACTGCGCGTCCAGGACGCGGTGCACCTTCGCGGCGGGCAGCGGTGGCGCTTCGCGCTGCAGCTTGGTCAGCGCCTCGCGGTAGGGCTTGCCGTACTGCTCGGGAATGGCGGCTTCCATGACCGAAAGGGCTTGGCCGACTTTCATCGCGCCGCCCTTGAGTTCACCCAGCACGGTGAACAACTGCTGGGCCGCCTTGTCCATCAACTCGGCGGTGACCTCGTCCTTGGACTTGCCGGTCAGGCGCTTGCCGAAGCCCAGCGCGGCCCGGCCCGCGAAACCGACCGGCAGCGTCGCGAGCTTGGCATTGCGAGCGATGCTTCCACGCTTGATATCAGCCACATGTCCATCATCCACGACGTCGCTGACTATCCCGCAACGAACAGGCAACGGGGCGAGCTCAGCAGGGGCAGCCCGGGTGCCGTGACCACCGGCGGGCCAGCACCGAGCCGCTGCCGACGTCGAACTCCAGGGTGGTGTCCAGCGTCATCGGCGGGTCCGGGATGCCCAGCGGATCGTCCGCACAGCGCAGGGCGCGGACCACCCGGTCCACCTGGTTGAGGGCCAGCGCCGCGGTGCCCATCAGGGTGGCGCGGTCGGCCGCCCCGACGGTGTGCCGCAATTGGGCGGCCACCGCGGGCCAGGCCGCGTCCCGATCGCGGCGGTGCCGGTCGGCACACGCCAGACACGACGTCACGCCGGGGATGACGAGCGGACCCACCAGCCCGGTGCCGTCGCGCACCCGCACGGGCAGGTGCGGCACCTCGGCCGCATGCAGGTCGCGCAGCACCCGCGGGTCGGCGATCAGGGCGTCGGCGAGCACCACGAGGTCGGTGCGGTCGGCGGTCACGACGGCGTGGGGCTGGCTGCTGTGCGTGATCCGGGTGCCGGAGCATTTCAGCGCCCCGGCCAGCAGGTCCGACAGCGGGCCCCGGCCGTGGATGCGGACGGTCACCGTCCGGCCGACGGGGTGTCCCGTGGTCAGCACCCCGGCCTGGGTGAGGACACCGAAAAGTTCGGCCACGATGGACGCGCAGGACGGGTCGGGCACCCCGAGTCGTCGGGCGTGCCCGCACACTTCGTCCGGGGAGCAGGCGGACTGCATTCCGCGCAGCAGGGCGGCCAGCGCACCGGAGGTCAGTCCGGCCGGGGGATGCACCTCCACTGCCCGGCGTGGGTCCCAACCCACCTGCACCGTGTCATCCGGTCGCAGCAGCACCGGCATCGACGGATTGAGCAGATAGCGCCTCATGCACTGACTGTGCCACGGCCCGGCGGGGTGCCGAATCAGTTGTTTTCGGGCTCCGCGGGTCCGTCGTTCCCCTCGTCTTCGAGCTGGGCCAGCGCCTCGTCGATGCCGCTGGTGTCACCGCCGACGGCCCGGTCGATGAACGCGGCGGGCTCGTCGAGATCCTCGGCGCGGGGGAGCAGATCGGGATGCTGCCAGACGGCATCGCGCGCGTCGGCGCCGACGGCGTCGGTGAGCTTCTCCCACAGCAGGGCCGCTTCGCGCAGCTTGCGTGGCCGCAATTCCAGGCCGACCAGGGTGGCGAACGTCTGCTCGGCCGGACCGCCGGTCGCACGCCGGCGCCGCAAGGTCTCCGACAACGCGGCCGTTCCGGGGATGCGTTCGCCGAGCGCGGCGGTGACGACGGTCTGCACCCAGCCTTCGACCAGGGCGAGCAGCGTTTCCAGCCGTTCCAGCGCCGCGACCTGCTCGGGGGTGGCCTTCGGTTCGAAAATGCCCTGGTTGAGTAGCTGCTCCATGGCGGCAGGGTCGGTCAGAGCGGCCGGGTTGATACCGCTGGCCAGGTCTTCGATCCCGCTCATGTCGATCTTCATGCCCTTGGCGAACGCCTCGACGGCGCTGAGCAACTGGCTCGACAGCCACGGGACATGGCTGAACAGCCGGTGGTGGGCGGCCTCACGCGCGGCCAGGAAGGTCAGCACCTCGCTGCGCGGTTGCTCCAGACCTTCCGACAGCGTTTCGACGGCCTCGGGCAGCAACGCGGCAACGCCCTTGGGGCCCAGCGGCAGCCCGATATCGGTGGAGGTGAGCACCTCCTTGGACAGCTTGCCCAGCGCCTGGCCGAGCTGACTGCCGAAGGCCATCCCGCCCATCTGCGACATCATCGCCAGCAGGGGACCGGCCATGGTCTGGGCCTCTTCGGGCAGTGCCGAGGCCCAGACCGTCGAGATCTGTTCGGCGACCGGGTCGCACAACCGCTTCCAGGTGTCCAGCGTGTTGTCCAGCCAGTCGGTGGCGGTCCATGCCACGGCACGGGTGGTGCCGGCGGGCAGCGGGGTCACCCCGTCGAGCCAGGTTTCGGCGAGGCGCACCGCATCGGAGATGGCGGCCCCCGTCTTCTCCGACACCGGAGCGACGAATCCGATCGAGCTGGACGCCAACTGGCGGGCCAGGTCGTAGTTCACCGGACCGGACTGTTGGCCGGGGTTCATCACATTGCCTGCGCCGCTGAACATTTCGCCGAGCTTGGTGAATATCTGGCCCAGATCGCCCATGTCGAAGCCGGCACCGCCCAGGCCGAAGGGATCCGCGCCAGAACCCTGGCCGGGGTTTTCGTTGCGCTTGTCGCGGTCGGGGTCGTCCCCGCTGGAGAAGCCGAAGGGCAGGTCAGCCATGGCTTCAACGGTACTCACACCTGACCGCCGACGTGGGGCCGCGGGTCACGCTGTGGGTGAACGCGCTCTACTGTGGGCGGCGTGAACAGGCGGATTATGACGCTGGTGGTCGCGCTGGTGCCGATCGTGGCGTTCGGCGTGCTGCTGTCGTTGGTGACGGTCCCTTACGTGTCGCTGGGCCCGGGCCCGACGTTCAACACCCTCGGTGAGGTGGAGGGCAAACAGGTCGTCGACATCAAGAGCACCGACGGCACCGCCGGCTCCATCGTGCATCCCACCTCGGGACACCTGAACATGACGACGGTGTCGCAGCGCGACGGTCTCACCCTCGGTGAAGCCCTCGCCCTGTGGATGTCCGGACGCGATCAGCTGGTGCCGCGCGATCTGGTGTACCCGCCGGAGAAGTCCAAGGACGACATCGACAAGGCCAACACCAACGAGTTCAAGGCGTCGGAGGACAACGCGGAATACGCGGCGCTGTCCTTTCTGAAGTACCCGAAATCGGTGACCGTCGAGTCGGTGAGCGATCCCGGGCCGTCGGCGGGAAAGCTCAAGGACGGCGACGCGATCGACATGGTCAACAACGTCGAGGTGCCCAATATGGAGGCCTTCCAGGCGATCGTGAAGAGCACGAAGCCGGGGGATCAGATGGTGATCGACTACCGCCGCAAGAATCAGCCGGCCGGCACCGTCACCATCACGCTGGGCTCCAACCCCGACCGTGAGCACGGATTCCTGGGCATCGGGGTGCTCGACGCGCCGTGGGCTCCGTTCGACATCGAGTTCAACCTTGCCAATATCGGCGGCCCGTCGGCCGGGTTGATGTTCAGCCTGGCCGTCGTCGACAAGCTCACCACCGGCGACCTCAACGACGGAAAGTTCATCGCGGGCACCGGCACCATCAGTGCCGACGGCGCCGTCGGCTCGATCGGCGGCATCACGCACAAGATGATGGCGGCCCAGGAAGCGGGCGCCACCGTGTTCCTGGTGCCTGCCGACAACTGCGCCGAAGCGCTGACGGCGCGTGACGACAGGCTGCAGCTGGTCAAGGTGGACACCCTGACCACCGCCGTCGACGCGTTGCACACCATTTCTGCCGGTGGCGAACCTCCGCGTTGCTGAGAGTGCCCTTGGCGGGCTTTGCGTAGAGTTATTGCAGTTCCACGGACCACAAGACTGGAGTTGACGAGTGGGAATGCGGCCCGCGGCGCGAATGCCGAAGCTGACACGACGAAGCAGGATCCTCATCGCGGTGGCCCTGGCGGTCGTCCTGCTGTTGTTGGTGGGGCCCCGCGTCATCGACACCTACGTCGACTGGCTCTGGTTCGGTGAGCTCGGCTACCGGTCGGTGTTCACCACCCGGCTGATGACCGAGATCGTTCTGGGGCTGGCCGCTGCCGTGGTGTTCGGCGCGCTGGTGTTCGGCGGGATGACGCTGGCCTACCGCACCCGTCCGGTGTTCGTGCCGTCCGCCGGGCCCAACGATCCGGTCGCCCGGTACCGCACCACCGTGATGAGCCGGTTGCGGCTGTTCGGGATCGGCATCCCGGTGTTCGTCGGTCTGTGCGCCGGCGTCGTCGCGTGGCAGTCCTGGACGACGGTGCAAATGTTCCTGCACGGTGGCGATTTCGGCGTCACCGATCCGCAGTTCGGCCGCGATCTCGGCTTCTACGCGTTCGATCTGCCGTTCTACCGGTGGCTGCTGGACTTCCTGATGATCGGCGTCTTCATCGCGTTCCTGGCGAACCTGGTGAGCCACTACCTGTTCGGCGGGATCCGGCTGTCCGGACGGACCGGCGCGCTCAGCAAGGCCGCACGTATCCAGTTGGTGGCGCTGGCCGGCACGCTGGTGCTGTTCAAGGCCGCGGCCTACTGGCTGGACCGCTACGAGCTGCTCAGTAACACCCGTGGCGGCAAACCGTTCACCGGCGCGGGCTACACCGACATCAACGCCGTGCTGCCCGCGAAGCTGATCCTGCTGGCCATCGCGGTGATCTGTGCGGTCGCCGTGTTCTCCGCGCTGTTCATGCGTGACCTGCGCATCCCGGCCATCGGGCTGGTGCTGCTGTTGCTGTCCTCCCTCATCATCGGCGCGGGCTGGCCCATGATCGTCGAGCAGTTCAGCGTCAAACCCAATGCCGCGCAGAAGGAAAGCGAATACATCGGCCGAAGTATCACGGCGACCAGACAGGCCTACGGGCTGACCGATCAGACCGTCACCTACCGCGATTACAGCGGTAACGCGGCGACGACGGCCCAGCAGGTGGCCGCCGATCGCGCGACGACGTCGAACATCCGTCTGCTGGACCCGACCATCGTCAGCCCAGCGTTCACACAGTTCCAGCAGGGCAAGAACTTCTACAGCTTTCCCGAGCAACTGGCCATGGACCGCTACAACGGGCCGGACGGCAACCTGCGCGACTTCGTCGTCGCCGCGCGCGAACTCAACCCCGAGCGGTTGATCGACAACCAGCGCGACTGGATCAACCGGCACACCGTCTATACGCACGGCAACGGTTTCATCGCATCGCCGGCCAACACGGTGCGCGGGGTGGCCAACGATCCCAACCAGAACGGTGGCTACCCGGAGTTCCTCGCCAGCGTGGTGGGGGCCAACGGCGGGGTGGTCTCGCCCGGGCCCGCGCCGCTGGATCAGCCCCGGGTCTACTACGGCCCGGTGATCGCCAGTGCGCCCGGCGATTACGCGATCGTCGGCCGCAACGGCGGTGACCGTGAATACGACTACGAGACCAACACCGAGACCAAGAACTACACCTATACCGGTGGCGGTGGTGTGTCGATCGGTAACTGGCTGGCGCGCAGCGTGTTCGCGGCGAAGTTCGCCGAGCGGAACTTCTTGTTCTCCAACGTGATCGGCTCCAACAGCAAGATCTTGTTCAACCGCGATCCGTCCGAGCGGGTCGAGGCGGTGGCGCCGTGGCTCACCACCGACAACGGGGTCTACCCGGCCATTGTCAACAAGCGGATGGTGTGGATCGTCGACGGCTACACCACGCTGGACAACTACCCGTATTCCGAGCTGACGTCGCTGTCCAGTGCGACCATCGACTCCAACGAGGTCGCGGTCAACCGGTTGCTGCCCGACAAGCAGGTGTCCTACATCCGGAACTCGGTGAAGGCCACCGTCGACGCCTACGACGGCACCGTCACGCTCTATGCGCAGGACGAGAACGATCCGGTGCTCAAGGCGTGGATGTCGGTGTTCCCGGGCACGGTGAAGCCGAAGAGCGACATGTCCACGGAACTGCAGGACCACCTGCGCTACCCGGAGGACCTGTTCAAGATCCAGCGGTCGTTGCTGGCCAAGTACCACGTCAACGATCCGGTGACGTTCTTCTCCACCTCGGACTTCTGGGACGTCCCGCTGGATCCGAACCCGACGGCCAGCAGTTATCAGCCGCCGTATTACATCGTGGCCAAAGACATTGCGCAGAACGACAATTCGGCGTCATTCCAGCTGACCAGCGCGATGAACCGGTTCCGGCGGGACTTCCTGGCGGCGTACATCAGCGCCAGTTCGGATCCGCAGACGTACGGCAAGATCACCGTGCTCACCATCCCCGGTCAGGTCAACGGACCCAAGCTGGCGTTCAACGCCATCAGTACCGATACCGCGGTCAGTCAGGACCTCGGTGTCATCGGCCGGGACAACCAGAACCGGATCCGGTGGGGCAACCTGCTGACCCTGCCGGTCAGCGCGGGTGGCCTGTTGTATGTGGCACCCGTGTACGCCTCACCGGGCGCCAGTGACGCGGCGTCGTCCTACCCGCGCCTGATCCGGGTGGCGATGATGTACAACGACAAGGTCGGCTACGGTCCGACGGTCGGTGACGCGCTCACCGAGATCTTCGGTCCGGGTGCGGCGGCCACGGCCACCGGTCCGGCTCCGGCGGACGGCTCCGGTGCCAAACCTCTTGCGACGCCGCCTCCTGCGGCTCAGGTCCCTGCTGCGCCGCCGCAGCAGGGTCAGGCGCYCGAGGTGCCGGTGCCCGTAGGGGCGGTCCCCGGTGGCGGCGTGCAGCTCTCGACGGCCAAGGCGGCTGCGCTGCAGGACGTCAACGCCGCGCTCGATGCGGTGCAGCAGGCGCAGCGGACCGGCAACTTCGCCGATTACGGGGGCGCGCTGCAGAAGCTCGACGACGCGATGAACAAGTATCGCGAAGCCAAGTAGCTTGCGGATTGGCGCGATAGGTAAGCCAAGTAGCCTGCTCTGACCGCACAATCGCGGCTCTTGGAATGCGTTCCAAGAAGATCCCAAGTGGGATGGTCCATTCTTTCGGCCTGTCTATGCGCATGGTCGAAAGGACCTCTGATGACCCTGGCCGAAACCGTCGGCGATGATGTTCTGTCCACACTTCCCGGGCACCTCAGCGCGCTGGTCGCGCTGCCCGGGGAGCCCGGCTACGAACGTTGCAACCCATGGAATGCCGCCGTGCAGGTGCAACCGGCCGCGGTGGTCTTCGCCACGGAGCCGCACCACGTGGCCGAGACCGTCCGGTTCGCCGGTTGGCACGGCCTACGCGTCGCGGTGCAGGCAACCGGGCACGGGGCCGTCCCGATCGGGCAGGACGCCATTCTGGTGCTCACCTCGGCGATGACCGAATGCGTCGTCGATCCCGAGGGCCGCACCGCGCGGGTGGCCGCCGGCGTGAGATGGCAGCAGGTGATCGATGCCGCTGCCCCGTATGGCCTTGCGCCGTTGTGTGGTTCGTCCACCACCGTCGGTGTGGTGGGGTATCTCAGCGGCGGCGGCGTCGGACCGCTGGCGCGCAGTGTCGGGGTGTCCTCGGACCATGTGCGGTCCTTCGACGTGGTCACCGGGGCGGGGGAGCTGCTGCACGTCACCCCGGACGCGTACCCGGAGTTGTTCTGGGGGCTGCGCGGCGGCAAGGCGGCGCTCGGCATCGTCACGGCGGTGGAGATAGATCTCCTCCCGATCCCCGAGTTCTACGGCGGCGCAGTGTATTTCGACGGCGACGAGGCGCCCGCGGTGTTGCGCGCGTGGTACGGCTGGTGCGCGACGCTGCCCGAGAACGTCAACACCTCGATCGCGCTTCAGTGTCTGCCACCGCTGCCGGGAGTGCCCGATCCGCTGGCGGGTCGGCTGACGGTCGCGGTCCGCTATGCCGCCCTCGACGATTTCACGGAGGCAGCGGCTCTTCTGGATCCGTTGCGGGCCGCGGGGACTCCGCTGCTGGACACCGTCGAGGTGCGGCCGTATGCGGCGATCGCCGTGGTACACGCGGACCCGGTCGACCCGATGCCGGTGTACGAGGAGCAGACGTTGTTGCGCGAGTTGACCTCCGAGGTGGTCGACATCCTGCTGGCCGCGGCCGGCCCGGGTTCGGCGTCCGTGCAGACCATCGTCGAGGTGCGGATGCTCGGCGGTGCGTTCGCTCGGCAGGCGGAGCACAGCAGCGCGTTCTGCCACCGCAACGCCGCCTACGCGGTCACCACCATCGGGGTGCCTGTCGGGCCGACGGGCGAATTGGTGCCGGCTCAGGCGAGCGCGCTGGCTCGTGCGCTGGAGCCATGGTCGACCGGTGGCCTGATGCCCAATTTCGCGCCCTCCGCAGATCCGGGACGGCTGGCCCGCGTGTACGACGAGGACACCCGGCACTGGCTGGGTGCGCTGGCCGACAAGTTTGACCCCGACGGGGTCTTGCGGACCGGTCAAGTGGTGCGTATGCCGAGCTCAGAATTGCCTCAAAACAGCCTCTGAGCACCCGATTTGGAGCTGCGCGCACCCCTTCTGTAACGTTGTATTCACCAACGCGGGGTGGAGCAGCTCGGTAGCTCGCTGGGCTCATAACCCAGAGGTCGCAGGTTCGAATCCTGTCCCCGCTACCAGTTGAAATGGCCCCCGGAGTTTCTCCGGGGGCCATTTTCATGCCCGTTGGGAACACTTTTGGGAACATTCGCAAAGCGCACCTCAGATCTGCGAAAGTTGCTGACCGTCACCACCCAGGCCGGTGCGAAAACAATCTTTGTCGGTGATCCGCATCAGTTGGCGCCGGTGAAAGCCCGGGGTGGGATGTTCGCCCAACTGTGCGAGGACCTGCCTGGACCCAGAAACTCACCGAAGTCTGGCGGATGCGCGACTCCGAGGAACGCGCCGCTTCCCTCGCATTGCGCGACGGCGACCAGAAAGAAGTGAGCCGTGCCGTTGACTGGTACCGCCGCCACGACCGGCTGCGCTGCGGGGATGAGGCCACCATGGCCGCCGACGCACTCGCGGCCTATAAAGCGGACATCGCTGCGGGTCGGGATGCGCTGTTGTTGTGCGACACCCGGGAGATAGCCGATGCGCTCAACCGGCGTCTGCACCGCGAAGCGGTCGCCGCCCACGCCCCAACCGTGACGGGCATAAACGGTTACCGGATCGGTGTCGGGGATCTCACCGTGACTCGACATAACGACGCTTCGATCCCGGTTCGCGACCAGGAGAACGCCGCCGCGGAAGCGAGTCCTGTACGCAACGGCCAACGCTGGTTGGTCGAGGTCGTCAATCCGGCCAACAACCGTTTAGGTGCCCGCCGGCTGGAGGACAACGTTGTCGGCGTGTTCAACGGTGGTTACGTTCAGGAGCACATCAGCCACGGTTACGCCGTCACCGTGCACTCTGCCCAGGGCGTCACCGCCGACACCAGCCACGCTGTCCTGAGCGAGAACGCTGAGCGCCGCCTGCTGTACGTTGCGATGACACGCGGACGGCACACCAACACCGCGCAGATCTATCAACCTACTGGCGAGGCAGGCGAATACAGCCACCAATCCACCTTGGCAGCTGTACCCGATCGCGGCACCGGGCACGACGCGGCCGAGTTGGTGCGCGGCATCATCGCCAACGACACCCGTCACCACCGCACACGACTATGGCGCGGGGCTTTCAGACGCCTTGGTGCCCAACAGCGTTCGTCACTTACGAGCTTCCCGTGTGCAGGCAGTGCAGCGGCGCACAGCGGACTTTCAGACTTGGAGGTCGCAGCGGTACGCGTTCGTGCGCGATAGGGAGGTAGCATGCACCCAGCGCCGTACCAGGAGTAGAGAACGCATGGCCGACTACGGACTCGAACTGTGATCGCATCGGACCAATCGGGCTAGCGACTTTCGGCGATAAGCGCGCTCCGCCGTCGATTCGTCAGACCTGTGCACTTCGTCGATTCGAGGGCGGGGCGGGCTACGTACCGACCTGTTGAAGGGGTTGTCCGGAAGGATTAGCATCTGACTGCCCTGAGGGGAAGGTTCAGTCAATTAACATGTCGTTGCTGGGCCGCCACCGTGAGTGTGTGGCGCTCGATGAGCTGCTTGGCCGGATACGCCGGGGAAGCAGCGGTGTTCTCGTCGTGCGGGGTGATGCGGGAATCGGTAAGACGGCGTTGCTGCGGCATCTTGTCGCTAGCGCTTCCGGGGTTACGATTCTGCGGTGCGCGGGCGTGGAATCGGAGATGGAGTTACCGTTCGCGGGCCTGCACGAATTGTGTTCTTCCTTGGTGGGGACTTTCGGCTCGCTGCCTGAGCCGCAGCGAGCCGCGCTGAGTGTCGCGCTCGGCTTGGAGTCGGGAGCCAGTCCCGACCGACTCCTGGTGGCCCTCGCAACGTTAGGCCTTCTGGCTGCATCCGCGGAGGACGGACCCTTGCTCTGCGTCGTCGAGGATGCACACTGGCTGGATCAAGCTTCGGCGCAAGTCCTCGGCTTCGTCGCGCGCAGGCTCCTCGCCGAGCCGGTCGCAATGGTCTTTGCCGCCCGAGCGCCCGTCCTGGCGCCGGACCCACTCTTTGGCCTGCCGCAGTTGCGCGTCGAAGGTCTTGGCGTCAACCATGCCGACGAGCTTTTGAGGTCAGCAGGCACCGCGCCTATCGACCGAGACGTCAGACGTCGGATCATCGATGAGACACAAGGCAATCCGTTGGCGTTGCTCGAACTCGGTTCCAAGATGGCGGCGGCGGCTTTCGCCGGCGGGTTCGCAGCACTCGACGGCCGGAGCCTGAGTGTCCGCATCGAGAACGAATACCTTGCACGCTTTCACGACCTGCCGCCGGATACCCGAGAACTCCTGCTTCTGGCCGCTGCCGATCCAGCAGGTGACGTCGCGCTCATCGGCCGCGCGGCCACCAGTCTGGGCATCGGTATCGATGCCGCCGACGCCGCGGTGGACGTGGGCTTGTTGGCTGAAGGAGGTGCTCTCCTGTTCCGGCACCCGCTCCTGCGCTCGGGTGTCTACCGCGCCGCCAGCGCCGAGGAACGGCAAGCGGTGCATCGCGCTCTCGCCGACGCCACCGACGAGACGCTTGATCCGGATCGTCGAGCGTGGCATCGGGCCTATGGAGCGTCAGTACCTGACGATGAGGTAGCCGAGGAACTCAGTGCATCGGCCGGTCGCGCTCGTGCACGCGGAGGTGCGGCGGCCGCCGCGGCATTCCTTGAGCGCGCGGCGGCATTGACTCCCGAACCGGGCAAGCGCGCATCACGTGCGCTCGCTGCTGCCGAGGCTAAGTGTGCGGTCGGCGATGCGGCCGCCGCCGCCCGCCTGATTGCGCAGGCTGACGGCGGTCCGTTGTCTGAGATTGATCGGGCGAGGGCGTCCCTGATCCGCGGGATGATTGCGTTTTCGCAGTATTCCGGTGGTGATGCCCCTGCTCTGTTGCTGAAGGCGGCCAACGACTTAGCGCCACTGGACGTGGAATTGGCGCGCGTGACCTACCTGCAGGCGCTGACTGCTGCGGGATCGGCGGGCCGCCTTGGCGAGCCCGACGCTCGACAGCGCATAGCTCGACGGGCCTTGGAGTTACCGTTGGACCAGGAACCGACTCCTGCCATCCAGCTGCTGGTGCGTGGGATCGCGACCTGGATGGCGCACGGGTACGTCGCAGCAGCGCCGACACTTAAGGAGGCATTGCGGCGCCACCGCAACGCAGCGCCCGATCCAGGCATCGTGGGTTACGCCTTCAACATCATGGGCATGCACATGTGCGACGACGTGGTCTGGTACGACATGGTGCTTAGTCAAGTGGAATTAGCTCGCGAGACCGGCACATTGAGTTGGCTGCCGCTCGCGCTCGGTTCTCTGGCGGAGTTCTATGTTCACGCTGGCCGATTCGCCGAGGCAGAGGCGCTGATCGACGAGGTACAGCGAATAGATCCGACGCTTGCCGCCACAGCTGGACCTCGAATTGCCTTTCTCATCGCAGCTTGGCGAGGCGACGCTCCCGCGGCCCGCACCGCACGTGACATGTTCGTCGCGGCGGCGACGGAGCGCGGCGAGGGCTGGGCGTTGACCTACGTTGAGTACGGGAATGCTGTGCTGTGCAACGGCCTCGCCGATTATGAGGCAGCAGCCGATTCTGCCGAATATCCCAGCGGGAGAGTCGATTCGGAGCCAGGCTATAGCGTGCGTGCATTGTTCGAAATGGTCGAGAGCGGCGTGCGCTGCGAACGTCGTGAACGCGCCCAGTTCGCCTCCGATCAGATGGCAGCAGTCGCGGCGGCCAGCGGGACCGATTATGCCCGTGCCATGGACGCACGTTGTCGCGCGATGCTCGCCGATGACGATGATGCCGAAAGGCTTTACGGCGAGGCGATTACGCTATTTGGCCGGACCAGAATGGCCGTCCTGCTGGCCCGTACCCGCCTGAGCTATGGAGAATGGCTACGCCGCCAGAATCGTCGCGTCGATGCACGGGTGCAATTGAATTCGGCGTTCGAGGACCTGACCCGGATGGGTGCCCATGGGTTCGCGGCGCGGGCCCGTGCCGAATTGGAGGCCACAGGGGAGAAGGTGCGCAAACGCACCGGACCTTCCAGGGGTGGGCTCACGGCCCAAGAAGAGCAGATCGCGCAGCTCGCGCGCCGACGCAGGACCAATCCCGAGATCGGTGCGCAGTTGTTCTTGAGTCCGCGCACGGTTGAGTGGCATCTTCACAACATCTTCGCCAAGCTCGAAATCGGTTCTCGACGTGAGCTCGACGCGGCGCTGCAGCGCCGAGAAACGCAGCGCATCTAGGGTGCGGACGCGAGGTCACCCAGTCCGGCACCGAAACCCGCTTCCAGGGCACCGTCGGTCTGCATTCCGGCGGCGAAGAGCTGCTGCATCCGGGCTTTGGTTTCCGGGCGGGCCAGTCCTGCTAAGAACAGCTGACTGTCCTCGTGCAGCGCATCTACGTCGGGAAGGGCGATGGCGTTGACCCGACGTTTGGCGTCGGCGATGCCGCGCGCGGGAAAGCGTGCGATCCGGTGGGCGAGCGCGGAGGTGAACGCCGGTAACTCGTCGTCGGGAAGCGAGCGGTTAATCCAGCCGTACTGGGCGGCGAGTTCGGCGGGAAAGTCTTCGGCGCCGATGAGCGCTTCTAATGCCCGCCCTCGCCCCATCAGACGGGTGAGGTGTTGCAGCGCACCGGCTCCGGGCACGGCTCCCAGGCCGATCTCGGGTTGTCCGAACATCGCACGATGACCGGCGAAGCGCATGTCGCACGCAAGGATGAATTCGCTGCCGGCGCCGCGGACGCGGCCGGTGATGGCGGCGATGGAGACTTGTTTGAGGGTGCTGATGCGCCGGTACAGTGCGCCCAGCGGTGCTCCTGGTTCGAGGCGGGCGACTTCGGTGCCCAGTTCGGAAGCGCGGTGCATGTCGACGTGGGCGCTGAAGAATTCAGGGCTGGCACTGCGGAATAGAAGCACGGAGATGTCGTCGTGCTCTTCGAGGTAGAGGATCAGGTTGACCAGATCGCGTACCAGTTCCGGGCCGATCAGGTTCAGCGGTGGGGCGTCCAGGGTGGCGTAGAGGACTCGGTTGTCGACGCGCAGGTCGAGGGTTTCGGTGGTGATCACGTGGTCCTCAGTTCGGAAGGGGGGTGCCGGTGTGTTCGGCGATCAGGTAGGTGGCGTACCAGTCGGGCCAGTCGGGGTCTTCTGCACCGAGTCGGGTTTCGTGTTCGCCGTGAGCGTCGGCGGCGCGTCGCAGCGCTGCGGCTAGATCGTCCGCCGAACTGAACGCTGCGATGCCTTCGACCCGACCGGGCAGTCGGGTGGTGATTTCTTGTAACCACCAACGGTTTCCGTCGGGATCGGTGAAGGTGGCAAACGAGCCATAACTGCCGCGGTCTGGTTGCGGCCCTGCGACCCGTGCGGTCTCTCCAGCGTGGTGGAAGACGCCGCCGGCATCGTGGAACACCTCGCTCACCTCTGCTCCGGAGCTGAGGAGTTCTGTTCTGGCGGTGTCGATGTCGCTTACGGCCAGATGCAGTCCGATGACCGGGGAATCTGCGTCGGTGACACCGGTGCCGAAGATGATCGAGCACGGTGACCCGGGTGGGGTGAATTGGATGACACGGAAGTCCGGGCCGGTGCTGACGTCGGCATCAATGCGCCAACCCAGTGACGCGTAGAACTGTTTGGCCCGGTCGACGTCGGTGACGGGCAGCACGACGACTTCGAGTTTGAGGTCCATGGGTTGCGTTTCCTCAGCGCCCGACCGGTGCAGCGTTTCTGAGCGCGGCGCGTTCGATGCTCGCCGCAAACCGGGGAGTTTCTAAGGCATTGTGGCGGGACGACGCGGTGGTGTGTGCAGCAGCGGCCTGCTCCAGGGTGAGACCGGCACCGTCGAGGAATGCCAGGAAGTCTTCGGTGGGTCGGACGACCACTTCGTTGGTGAACAACAGCCCGTCGCCGTCGGGTTCGGCGGTCAGCTCCCAGGTCACGTGGATGGTGGTGCGGCTGCCGTCCTCGGTAAATACGTCGGAGACCGACACCATCTTGGCGTGCAGGGGCTCGACGATTTCCCCAACGTAGTGCTCAACGATCAGGGAGTCACCAACCTTCTCGACGTTGATCGACATGGGACGGCCGTCGTCGGTGGTGGTGTACCCGGCGGCGATGTGATCCGGCGGGGCGCAGCGCTGGTACTCGGCATCGGGGATGCTAAGCAGCCAGGCGCCGATGTCGACGCGATCGGCTGGGGCGTTGATCCGGGCCTGGAATGCGGAGCGGGCGAGCAACAGGTCGGTGTGCGCGATGGTCATGCGAGTGCCTTTCGGTGGTTGAGGAGTGCGAGCAGTTCGTCGGTGGTGTGGATGGCGTGGGCGTACTGGGGTGCGTTGATGTCGAACGTGGCGGTCATCTCGTCCCAGCTGAACGCTCCGATGGCGTCGCGGATGAGGGTGACGTGGTAGCCAAGTTCTTGCGCGAAGCGTGCGGTGGTGTCAACGCAGGTGTTGGCTTTCATGCCGATGATGACCACCTTGGTGAGGCGGTGCTGCTTGAGCAGCATGTCCAGGTCTGTGTTGGCGAAACCGCTTGAGGCCCAGTGCTGAGTGGCCACCAGTTCGTCGTCGCGGGGGACGAAGTCGGGATGCCATTGGGCGCCCCAGCTGCCGACAGCGAACGTCTGCCGCTCCAGGACCCGACGCTGGGTGGGGGAGAGGTGATCCCAGCTGCGGTAGTCGTTGGGGGCGGTTTGGTGATGCGGGACGATGAAGACCCGGATGCCGCGCTGGCGGGCGGCGGCGAGGACGGCGCGCATGTGGTCGAGCAGCTGGATTCTGTCGGCGACGTTTTTGACGGCGTCCCACAACTTCCCGCCCTCGGAGATGAAGTCGTTGTACGGGTCGATGATGAGCAGCGCCGTGTCGTCCGCGTTGTAAGTCTCTGCCGGATCGGTCATGGTTCGAGCATCGCCGCTACGGATGCCGTTCGCGCCGGGGTAAATACCGGGCCCATACCCTGGTAGCGCCGAGATGCCCCCGGGGCGTACTCGGGGGCGCTGGTCGGAGACGCGCCGAACAAGGTTCATATTGGGTCAGCGCGACTGTCATCTGACGAATAGCGGCGAATGCCCACGCCGGTGAACACGTCGAAATGATCGTTCCAACGGTGACAAATCGCTTCTTGGATGCGCGGTGCCGTGCTAGGGAGATGGTCATGACCGTGGAACTCGAGTTGGCTGGACAAACCGTCGTTCTGATCGGTGGTAGCGCCGGGATCGGGCTGGCAACTGCGCGACGGGCTCGCGCCGCCGGCGCTGCAGTGATCCTCACAGGTCGGGATCCGAATCGGCTGGCCGCAGCCTCTGCCGATGTGGGTGCGCACAGCACCGCAGCCTTTGACGCCAACGATTCCGATGCGCTCGCCGAGTTCTTCCAAGATCTTCCCGGCCGGATCGACCACATCCTCGTGACGGCAGGCGGGCCGAGCTACAAGCCGATGCTGCAGATGTCCGGAGCGGAGGTTCGTGAGGCGCTCAGCGGACATGCCGTACTCGGCCTCGACGTAGCGCGGCACGCCCGAACGGCAGTCCGCCCTGCGGGTTCACTCATCCTTATGGGTGGTACCGGTGGTCGCCGTATCGACCACCGAATCGGAATCGTCTCGGCTGCAACAGCAGTCCTTCCGCCGTTCACGGCGGCGCTGGCCCTGGAACTAGCTCCTGTGCGGGTCAACCTCATCGCAGCCGGATTCGTAGACACACCACTATCTGCAGCGCTGCTGGGGGACCAGCTCGAGCACCGCCGCGACGAACTCGCGCAGAACCTACCGATTGGACGCGTCGTCACAGCCGAGGACGTCGCCGCACTCGGAGTGCATCTCATGGTCAATACCGCGCTCACCGGCGCCACCTACGACATCGATGGCGGGCAACAGTTCGTCTGAAGCAGCTTCCAGCTTCCAGCTTGGCCGGCCGGTCGAGGGTTGGCGACGGTCAGCCGGAAGGCTCTCCGGGCGGTTCCGCAGCGACGCGTTTTTGGGAACACTTTTGGGAACACAACGCTGCGAAACACCCCCCAAATCGGTGGGATCCAGCGGTACCGAGCGGACCTATGCACCGCACTACCTGCACTTATGGGACCGGACGGGGTATCAAAAATTCCCGGTGGCTAGCTCATAACCCAGAGGTCGCAGGTTCGAATCCTGTCCCCGCTACCAGTTGAAATGGCCCCCGGAGCCTTCTTCGGGGGCCATTTCTTTGGCTTTGCGAACACGCTGGGGAACATTCGCGAAGCTGACGAGTCGTGGGAGTACCCCTCAAGAAGCAACTGTCGAGGCGACAGATCAGCGCGCACATGCCAGCACTCCCATAAGCGCTGGCTCAGTTGTCGTAGTCCACTGCGACGTTGGGCGTGGTGGGATGTGATTGGCAGGTCAGGACGAAGCCGGCTTCCAGCTCTGCTTTGTTGAGTGCAAAATTTTGTTCCATCGACACTGCTCCTGCAGTGACCTTGGCTTTGCACGTGCCACACGCTCCGCCGAGGCAGGCGTAGGGGGCTTCGATGTCGTTCTTCAAAGCGGATTCGAGAATGGTCTCGCCGGCGGCGACGTGCACGGTGTGCGCTTCGCCGGACAGCGTGATGGTGGCCTCGGTTTCGGGAAAGCCGTCGACATGGGCGGGTCGGTTCGTGCCGCGGAAGAGTTCGAGATTTATTTTCTCGGCCTGCACCGCCTCGGTGATGAGGTCATCGCGCAGTACCGTGACGAGCGCGCTGGGGCCGCACAGGTACCAGCGGTCGATTGTCGTGAGGTCAGCGCCGAGCAGGCGTCGAACCATCGGCAGATCGATGCGGCCGCGAAGGGGCGCTGGATGGTGGGCCTGGGCTGAGCGGACGTGGAAGATGCGCAGGCGGTCTGCATAGCGTGCTTCGAGCTCGTCGAGTTCGGTGGCGAACATGGTCGATTCAGCGGTCCGGTTGCCGTAGAAGAGGGTGAAGCGGCTCTCGGTCTCGATCGCCATTGTGGTGCCGATGATCGACAGGATGGGTGTGATACCGCTCCCGGCCGCCACCGCGACATAATCGCGCCGAGCCAGTGGATCAAGAGGCGCACCGAAGCTCCCCGTGGGGGTCATCAACTCCAGAACGTCACCGGCGCAGAGTGTCTCGACCGCGAACGTCGAAAACGCCCCACCGTCGACGTGCCGTATTCCGATCGCCAGCTTCCCCGATGTGGCGGGGGCGCAGATCGAGTAGTTACGTCGTACTTCCTTGCCGGCGATGCGTGTTTTGACGGTGAGGTGCTGGCCGGCCTGGAATTGGAACCGGTCGCTGAGATGAGCGGGAACGTCGAAGGTGACCTGGACGCTCCCCGGAGTCAGGGGCTGCACGCTCTTGACGGGGATCCGGTGCGTACTGGAGTGCCGCGCCGCAGAAGGCCGAGGTACCCGGATCGGAAGCAGCGCAGCGAGTTTCCCATTGAGACGTTTCCACTCGTGGAATTGCGGCGCGTCCAGCTGCTGCCCGAAGACGGTGCTCATTGCCGGGTCGCGTTCGAGGTACGCGGCCTCATTTCGCCGCCACGCAGCGACATAACGGTAGAAGGGGATGGAGGGGTGCAAGTGGTGGACCAGGTGATAGTTCTGCGACAGGAGCAGGGGAGTCAGGATCCACTCCGAGCCGACGCGGTTGCGGGTCGCCCGGTACCGGTTCCCGCGCTGGGTGTCCTCCAGGTCGTGGTGGGGTAGCCAGTCGAACCACCACGCCAGCACGAACATCGCCACCCGCTCCGGGATCAGGTAGATCACCGCGAGCGTCCACAGCTGTCCGGCGAATGCGGCCCCCACGATAACCGTCACCGAGAGAGTCATCAACGCCGCCGTTTCCACAATCTCGGAGCGCGGGCGGCGGCGGATGTTGCGGACCAAGAGGCCGATGTAGGGCAGGTCCATCGCCGGGAAGCGGACGGGTAGCTGCCACCAGGGCGCGGCGCTGACGAAGTGATCGGGGTCGTTCGCACCGTCATTGGTGTTGCGGTGGTGCTCGATGTGAATGAACGCAAACGACTTGAAAGAGATCAGCGGCGAGACGAAGAACATCGCCACCCGCCCGAACGCGACGTTGACCCAACGATGTGAGCTGATCGAGTAGTGCGACGCATCGTGCAGCACGGTGAACATGATGAAGATCGCTGCGGCGCTCGCGGCGATGGTCGCGATCGCAGGCCAAGTGTCGGTGAGGGCAGCCCACGTCGACCCACCGAGGAGTACGAGCGCGAAGGTGAAGATCCCGACAATCGGCCAGGACAGGGTCGGCACCTGCTCACCTGGATCAGGCAAGGCCAGCTGCGAGGGTTGGGAGTGTTGCGCCGTGGTCACCGTCGAACTCCTCGATCGTGCTCGGGATGTGGTGACTCGAAAACTATTGGTGATCGATATCGGTCATCAAGACCCTTGCAGCCCTGTGTGGTGTGCTGTCAGCACATCGGGTGCGGGCCTGACTGCTATCTCGGTCAGGCTACGGGTCCGGCAGCATCGCCGACCGCAGCACGTCGCAGACGACGAGGGCGGCGTGCAGGTCGACGACCCTGGCCGTTGCCGGCCGGCCCATGCGTTGTTCGGCGCGACGGACTCTTTGCAGGATCGTGTTGCGGTGGATCCCGAGGGTGCGCGCTGCCGCGACCAGACTGCCTTGGGCGTCGAGCACCGCCAACAGTGCGGCGCGTTCGTCGCGCTCCTTGGCATCGTCTCGAGCAAGGTCGCCGAGTTGAGCGGCGACGAACTCCCGTGCCGCATCAAGGTCGCGTGAGATGGCGTCGACCAACGCGACATCGGTGAACGCCGTGATCGACGGTGCCGTGCGCTCGGACAGGTCGATGATCCGTCGGGTACGGAGGGCTTCGCGGTGAGAGCTACGAAAGCCTGCCGCCCCAGGATGGGCAGAGCCGAGCGCGATGTGAACGTTGTCGTAGTCGCCGGAAAGCTCGGTCGCCATGCCCTTCGACGACGTTGGCATGTCCGCGGTAGGCGCCGCCCATCCCCACACTGCAAGTGGGCCGTCTGCGACGACCAGTGAGTGGCTTGCTCCGAGATGTCTGCCGGTGTGCCTGGCGACTCGATCGAGGTTGACGCTGCGGTCATCGGTCCAGCAGACGAAACCGACTTGTGGGCCGGTGAGCCGGTAGCCGAGCACACGTTCGGCGCGCGCGTTGTCGATCCGCTCCCCGGCGAGCAGTGCCCGGACGACTTCGTCTCGCTCGGCTCGCGCCTGATTCTGGCGTCGATCGAGCTCGGCGACATACTCCGCTGCCACAAGACTGGAGATGCGGTCGATGTATCGGAACCCGAATCGCTCCAGATCGGCGAAGATTCGCAACGAAACTGCGGGGTCACCGATGCCGTCCCTCAGCGCCTCGGAGAGTCGCTCGGTGAAGTACTCGTGGCCCAGCCGGTAGAACCGCAGCATCACATCGACGCTGTGTCCCCTCGACGCCATCGCTCGTGCATGCTCAAGCGCTGTCACTGGGGCTTGGGCCGCCTCGACGTGGATGCCGTGACGGTACATCGACAGCGCGGCTTCGAGATTTGACGAGCAGGATCCCAGGGTGAGGCCGCGAAGCTCGGAGTCCCCGCCGACCTCCGGGATGCGCTGGGCCAGATACTCCAGCATGTCCTCGGCCATACCCGACACATTCGCCAGCATGGACGCGGCGATCCCCGTGCCCGCGGTCGAGCTGGGGGCCGGTTCCTCTCGCCCGTCCATCACTGCACCCTAGCGGCGCAAGGGACAGGATCGACTGCACACCGGGCGCGCTGCCTCCGGAACGGGGCCCGACTTGGTCAACGGAAGACGAAATACCTCAACCACAGGTACGGCGCGGCAAGGGCGATCGTCACGATGGTGACGACGGCGCCTTTACGGGGTGAACTCCCAGAAGCTGATCGGATGGCCTTCGCGGGCGATACCCAGCATGACGACGTGGCGCTGGCGCCCACCGCGGTGAGGTTTCCGCCGAAGTCGGCGCCCGCCGCCAGCGCCCACCAGAGTGCTTGCGCCTGAACAGGATCGGTGATCGCAGCGGTCAGGTCGGCGACGACGGGGCTCATGGTCGCGACGTACGGGATGTTGTCGATGATGCCGGACAGGCCGGCGGACACGATGAGGATCAGCATCGTCGCGGTGACCCAGTAACGCCACGATTGAGGGCGCGATGTGGATGACGGAATGGCCGATGAAGGCCGTGAACACCAGTGCCAGCACCACACCGCACTTCGTCAGCAGGCGCGGGTCGCGGATGGCCTCGCGTTCGTTGAGCGCCATCACGTCCGCAACCCGGTCAGGATGAACGACGAACGCCCCGCGGAACAGGATCGGCAGGATGAGCACAAAAGCCATCAGGACGACGAGCACCAGGGGAGTCATGTGCGTCAGAAAGTCGTTGAAGGACAAGCCTGCTCGGCTGGCAAGATGATGTTCGGCGGGTCACCGACCAGGGTGGCCGCACCGCCGATGTTGGAGGCGAACACCTCCGCCATCAGAAATGGCACCGGATTGATGCCAAGGCGCTCGCACACCAGCAGGGTCACCGGTGCGATCAACAGCACGGTGGTGACGTTGTCCAGGAACGCCAGGGTGCGGTGGCTGGAGAAAACGCTGCCGGTGGATCACGCGAATGGGATGCGGTCCCGGGGTTCTGGACCACCATCGGTGAAGCGACCGTCAAGTACCACGCCTGGGGCGACGGCTACGACCACAGTCGGTTCCTCGATCGCGGCGATGGATTCACCGTCTGGTACGAGTCGAATGGGGTCGCCGTCGGCGTGTTGACCCACAACAGTGACGACGATTATGAACTCGGCGAAGAAGTCATCGCCGCGCGCAAACCTGCACCGAAAAAGTACTGATATACCCGTACCAGGGAAACACGTTGCGGCACTGAGCCACTCGTGTCCGACGGCAGGCAATCGGCGCCGACTCGGTGTATCCGCGTCGATTTCTCGCGCCCAGCGCGAGCATTTTTTGGCGGCGTATCGCAGAAGGCTTTAATTAACGTCTTCGTTAGTTGAATAAACGTGATGCCGAAATCCGAAATCGTGGCCGGAACCGGCGGGCTGTCGTATGAACGGTACGGTTTCCGGCTATGTCATATTTGCCGCCGCAGATACCTCAAGCTTCTCGTCGCCTAAGTGAAGCCCGTCAACTCGCTAATAAATCATGAGAGTTTGGTAGTTGATATGTGAAGCAGCGTGAACTCGCTGGTAGCCTGCGAAGGCAATCGAACAGATGGGGGCTTTTTCAATGGCCGAACGAGTTGTCCGCCAATTAATTGACGACCTGGATGGTTCTGAGATTTCGGATGGCGGCGGTGAGCGTGTCGAGTTCTCGGTGCGCGGGGTTGAGTATCAGATCGACTTGGCGGCGTCCAACATCGCCAAGCTCGATAAGGCTTTGAAGCCTTTCGTCGAGGCAGCTTCGAAGGTTCGCGGCACGCGCTCGCGCCGCGCCGTGAAGTCGATCTCCCTGAACGGCAACGGCAATGGCGGCGGCTCCAAGGAACAGCTGGCGGCCATCCGCAAGTGGGCCCGCAAGAATGGGTTCGAGGTCTCCGACCGCGGGCGTATCAAGGGCGAGATCCTCGAGGCGTTCGAAGCCGCCCACTAGATTTCCCGGCGAACGTCGACTTCTCGTCGGTAACGGACAACTTTGGCGACGAGAAGTCGATGTTGGCGTTTTCAGCGCCTAACAGTGGACCAGTCGTTACAGCGCAGCTATTCGCCTTGTCCCTTCGCGACGTAGGTCGCGCCACGGGTCGGCGAGTTGGAAGCGGCAATTCCGTCAATAACGTCGATTCTCGGATATCCGCAGCTTTCCTGCCGTGACACGAGGTATCTCGCCATCTCGGGCAAAAAGAATTGACGCTATGAAGCGTTTAGTCGTGATCGTGTCCTCGCCGGTCGGCCGGCAAACGTCGATTTCACCATCGACCGGCGCCGCTCGGGTGCCGCTGATCGGCGAACAAACGGCCGAACCAACCCTGACCATCAGGTTCCAGCGTGACCGATTGTTACCCTTGCCAACGTGTCCGATGAGAACGAGCCCGACGGCGAGAACATATCCGAGGAAGCCGCACCGGACGCAGAGGAGACCAAGTCCGGGTCGAACTTCGGTCCCGGTGTGCTGGCCACGGTCGCGATGCTGGTCGCGATAGCCACCCTCGGTGCGTCGGCCTGGATGTGGCGTAATCCCACGCAAGCGGCCAGTGCAGCACCGACGGAGGCCGCCGCGCCCACCTTCAGCGACACCGAGAAGAACGACGCCAAAACCAAAATGTGCGCCGCGTTCGAGTTGGTGCGGGCCGGTGTGGCCAACAGCAGCGCCCTGCAGTCGCCCGGGGGCGAGGAGGACGTCACCGGCGCGCTGGCCGTGGCGGCCAATGCCCGTCTGGCGCTCTATGGCGGCGGTCAGTACCTGCTGTCCCGGATCGAACCGGCTGCACCCGCCGACGTCACCGACGCGGTACGCAAGTTCGGGAACACGTTGATGGATATCGGCGCCGCCGCCATGGCCGAGGTACCCAAGAGCGATCCGGGGCAGGACGCCCGCCTCAAGGAGGCGGACACGCAGAACGCCGCCGTCGAGGAGCTCTGCAAGTAGGTACTACCGGGGTGTGACGATGCGCTGCTCGTAGGCGAGCACGATCGCCGAAGCCCGGTCGCGCAGACCGAGTTTGGTGAAGATCCGGCCGATGTGGGTTTTCACCGTCAACTCCGAGATGAACAGCTCCTCGGCGATCTCGCTGTTGGTGTGCCCCTTGGCGATCAGGGTGAGTACGTCGCGTTCGCGCGGTGTGAGCTCGTCCAGCGCGGAGACATCGGCGGGCGGTGCGCTGGAGCTCCGATACGTCGTGAGGACGCGTGCCGTCACGGCCGTGTCGAGATAACTCTGGGCACTGCCGACGGCGCGGACGGCGCGAATCAATTCCTCAGCCGGCGAATCCTTGAGTACGAATCCGGCCGCACCGGCACGCAAGACACCCGACAGCAGCTCGTCATCGTTGAAGGTGGTGAGCGCGAGCACGGGCGGTCCGCCCGCGGCGGTGAGCCGTCGGGTCGCCTCGACGCCGTCGATTCGTTTCATCCGCAGATCCATCACCACGACATCCGGGCGATGTCTGGCGACCGCGTCAGGAACCTCGTCACCGTCGGAACATTCGCCGACAATCACGACGCCGTGCTTCTCCCGCAGGATGAGTGACAGGCCGGACCGCACGAGTTCCTGATCGTCGACGATGAGCGCGGTGACCGGCGCGGCGGCGGTCACGACGCGCGCACCCGGGCCGGGAGATCCGCATTCGCGGCGTAGGACGGGACGGTTGTCTGTACGGACCACGCGACCGGCCCTGCGCCGATGTCCACCGTGCCGCCGAGCAGTTCGATGCGTTGGCGCATGCCGCGGATGCCGCGGCCCGGCGCGGAGTTCGCGACGACGGCGGCGCGGGGCAACTCGTTCATGACCACCAGCGTCGCCGCGGTGCGCGACACCGACAGCGTCAGCACGGCCGGTGCACCCGGCGCATGCTTGGCGATGTTGGACAGCGACTCCTGCGCGATCCGGTACAGCGCCAGACCCGCGGCGGCGGAGACGTGTTCGAGCCTGCCGCTGATGTCTATCGTGACGTCCAGGCCGGCCCGGGCGAAATCCTCAGCCAGAGTGCTGATGTCGGCCACCCCGGGTTCCGGTGTCACCGGAACCGCATCGCCCGCGAGCAACCCGACGGTATGGCGGATGTCGTCCATGGCCTGGCGGCCCAGGCGTTCGGCCTGCTGCAGGGCGCTGACGGCTTCGATCTCGTCCCCGTCGTGCTGGAGCGCGTGGCGCGCACCGGTGAGGTGCAGCAGCGTGATGCTCAGCGAATGCGCGATGACGTCGTGGACTTCGCGGGCGATCCGGCGCCGCTCGTCGGCAGCGGCATGAGCGGCCAACTGGGCCTGGGCTTCGCGCTGCTGCACCAGCAGAATCTGTTGGCCGCGTACCAGATAGCCGATCAGCCAGGCAATCCCGATGAAGGTGAGGTACAGCGCCGGAGTTTCGATGCGGTGGGTGGCGGCGGCGATGCCCAGCAACACGGCCGCTGATGCGGCGGCCAGGATGCCGCCGCGCAGCGAGGTGATGGCGCCGACCACGCCGACGGTCAACTGCAACAGCAGCGGTGCGAAGTCGCCGTGGATGGGTGTCGAGGTACCGAAGATCAGGATCGCCGACCCGGCCGTCCACGCTGCCCACAGCGCGGGCCCCTCGCAGCCGTGATTCTTGAACAGGAAGAACATCGCCCACGGAATGATCGCGATGGCGTTGGCGAGCACCGCCGCGGGCCAGTCCGACATCGGCCGCTGCAGGGTGGCGATGACGCCGATGACCACCATGGTGACGTCGACGGTCAGGACGAAAGGCCAGCTGAATCCGCCCGGGATGCGCGACTCCTGCGTGCGCGCCCAGGCCTGTAGGTACCGTGTGGCCGCCTCCAGCATCGTTTCATGCTAATTCGATCGGCCGTCATTCACGTCATGCTCGGGTTGTACTACTGCGGTAGGAGCTAGAGCCGGTACATCTCGCGCGCCATGGCCGCTTCCTCGACGAATGCGGTCCGCTGCGGTGGGTAGTAGGGCTCGTTCTTCTCGGCCGGCGTGCTGCGCGTCGCGGCGCGCACGGCCGCGACCAGCGCGGCGAACCGTCTCTTGACGGCCCCCCGCGCGAACGGGGGAGCGACACTGATGCTCGGCTGCACGGTGTGCGCGACCAACAGGAACCCGAGCGCGCCGGTGCACAGGCCGGGGCGTCTCGGACTTGTGTTGCTAGCCATGAACTTTGGCTTCTTCTGATGTCATACCTCGACGCTACGAAGCGGCGGGCCCCGGCACATCGTGCCGAGGACCGATCTTGATCTGCGACCGTGGTAGTAGGTCGGGCCCCACCAGGGCATGAGACTGCCGGTGAGAAAAAATCTCACTTTCGTGTGGACAGCTCACACTTCGTGTCATAGATTCACATTCAATGAATGAATCGGCTGCGGTGAAACCAATAACGGTCACTGTTTATGTGAATTTTACACAGTGGGGTCGGGCGTGAGCGTGGACGCACGGACTCGCCGCGACCGCATCGAGCAGCGCGTCCGAACCGACTTCGAAGTCGGCTACGCAGAATTGGCCGCCGAATTCGCCGTCTCCGAGATGACCATCCGCCGGGACGTCGAAGCACTCGAGACCCTCGGCGTGGTGCGCCGGGTAGTCGGTGGGGCGATCGCCGTCAAGGGCAAGGACGCCGAACCGTCCTTCGCGACGCGCGTCGCCGACGCGGCCGAGGAGAAACGGCATATCGCTGACGCCGTCGCCGATCTGGTCAGCCCAGGAGAGACGCTGATCCTGGACTCCGGCAGTACCGCACTCGCCGTGGCCCGGTCGCTGCGCGGCCGCCGGCTCGGTCTGACCGTCGTGACACCGAGCATCCTGGTGGCGCTGGAACTGGTCGACGAACCGGACACCACCGTCGTCCTCACCGGCGGTGAGGTCCGTCCCGGCGAGCTGAGCCTGATCGGCCCCACTGCCGAGGACACGCTGGCCCAGTACAACTGCGACACCTTCGTCATGGGCGTCGCCGGCATCGACGTCGACCGCGGAATCTCCGACTACCACCACGGCGAGAGCCGGGTGAAAAGAGCGGCGACGCGCCGTGCGGACCGGGTCATCGTCGCGGCCGACAAGAGCAAGCTGGGTCGCGTCACCTTTGTCAGCATCGCCGCTTTGGCCGATGTCGGCGTCATCGTCACCGACGGTGAGGTCGACCATCCCGCGCTGGTCGCCGCCCGCGGCGCCGGGGTCGAGGTCATCTGCGTCGCCGGGCACGAGGACGGCGCTTCATGAGCGAGTACACCATCGGCGTCGACATCGGCACCACCGGCACCAAGACGGTGCTGTTGCACACCGAGCGAGGCATCGTCGCGACCGCGACCCGCGAGACCGTCCTGCATTCGACCGGCCCCGGGATCGCCGAAGCCGATACCGCCCAGTGGCACAACAACGTCGTCGAGTCGATCCGCGAAGTCCTCGCCGCCGGTGCGGTTTCCGCCGATGCCGTCGGCGCGGTGGCCACCTCCGGCATGGTGCCGGCGGTCATACCGGTGGACCGGCAGGGAAAGCCACTGCGGCGGGCCATCCTTCAGAACGACGCCAGGGCGCACCGCGAGGTCGGCACCCTGGCCGCCGAGTTGTCCGGCGTCGACCTGGTGACGCTGACCGGGTCGGCACTCACCCAGCAGTCGGTGGCGCCGACCACCGCCTGGCTGCGCGAGCATGAACCCGACGTCTACGCACGCACCGCGCACTGGGTCGGCTCCTATGACTGGGTGCTCACGGCGCTGGGCGCGCCGTGTCACGTCGAACAGAACTGGGCGCTGGAATCCGGACTGTTCAGCATCGACGGCCAGATCGCCGCCCCGGTGCTCGCCGCCGCCGACCTCGACCCGGAAACCCTTGCGCCGGTGCACCGCCCGGGCAGCCGGGTCGGCGAGCTCAGTGCGCAGGCCGCCGAGCTGACCGGTCTGCGGCCCGGCACCGCGCTGGTGGTCGGGGGAGCAGACCACGTGCTGTCCGCCTACGCGGCGGGTGTCAACCATCCCGGTGATGCGCTGGTGAAACTCGGTGGTGCGGGCGACATCCTGGTCGCCAGCGACACCCCGGTCGTCGACGAACGACTTTATCTGGACGCGCACCCGGTGCCCGGGCACTGGCTGCCCAACGGGTGCATGGCGACCAGCGGCAGCCTGATCCGCTGGTTCCAGGCACTCGTCGGCGGGGCCGAGCTGACCACCCTCGACGACGAAGCGGCGCAGCGGGCGCCGGCAGAGGTGCTGTGCCTGCCGTACTTCCTCGGCGAGAAGAGCCCGCTGCACGACCCCGATCTGCGCGGCACGTTCGCCGGGTTGCACCTCGGCCACACCCGGGCGGACCTGTATCGCTCGGTGCTCGAGGCGATCGCCTTCGGGTTCCGCCACCACGTCGACGTCTTCACCGATATCGGCATCCCGTTGAACCGGGTGATGATCACCAACGGCGGCTCGAAATCCACACTGTGGAAACAGATCCACGCCGACGTGCTCGGCCTGCAGATGCTCCCCGTCCGCGGTCATCCCGGCGCCTCGCTGGGCGCAGCGGTGATCGCCGCCATCGGCATCGGCGCGCTGGACGACTGGTCCGATGCCGCCCGCTTCATAGCCCTGGACGAACCGTACGTCCCCGACCCGACCCGTGCCGCGGCCTACGACGACGCCTACGCGACGTGGCGTGAACTCGGCACGGCGATGACACCCATCTCGCACCGATTGGCTCGCGCCGCCCGATGAGTACAGAACACGAAAGGAACAGTGCTGCAATGAGAATCACCACCACCCCGACACCCGGTCGGAGGCGCCCGTTCTTCGTGGCGGCCTTGGTCGCCCTGGTGTCCGCGATCGCGCTGCTGCTGAGCTCCTGTGCCGGCAGCGGCGGTCCGGAGCAGACGCAATCGACCGGCACCGGTGAGGTCCCGAAGAACACCGCGGGCAACGTGCGGATCCTGATGGAGAACGTCCCCGACAGCGACATCGTGAAATCGATGGTGGCCGACTTCAACAAGGACTACCCGGACGTCAAGGTCGATATCGAGCAGTTGACCTACGACCAGATGCGCGACAAGCTGGTCTCGTCCTTCCAGTCCAGCACCCCCAACTACGACCTGATCGTGGTGGACAACCCATGGATGGTTGACTTCGCCAACGCGAAGTTCCTCCAGCCGCTGGACGCCCGGATCGACAGCACGCCCGACTACGACGCGGGTGACTTCTTCAAGCCGCTGACCGACATCACCACCGTCGACGGCGTGCGCTACGGTGTGCCGTTCTACAACTACGCGCTCGGCTACCTGTACAACACAGACGATCTCGCGCAGGCCAAGCAGACCGTGCCCACCACCCTGGACCAGTTGGTCAGCACCTCCAAGGCGCTCAAGTCCGGGGACCGCGCCGGTATCGCGATGCAGCCGCAGCGTGGTTACAAGATCTTCGAAGAGTGGGGCAACTGGCTGTTCGCCGCGGGCGGCTCCATCTACGGCGCCGACGGCAAGCCCACGCTGAACACGCCGGAAGCCAAGCGCGCGTTGGCCGCCTATATCGACACGTACAAGAACGCCGCGCCGGCGAACAGCCTCAACTGGAGCATGGATGAGGCCCAGCGCTCGCTGGCCGCCGGTCAGTCCGCGTCGATGATCAACTACAACTGGCAGCTGCCGGCTGTCAACGAGCCCGGATCCGGGCCGGCCGCAGGCAAGTTCAAGCTGGCGACCATCCCCGGTGGCAAGCAGGTGCTGGGCTCGTGGAGCTGGGCCATCCCGGCCAACTCCGGTGCCTCGGATGCCGCGTGGGCCTTCGCATCCTGGATCACGGCCAAGCCGCATGACGTCACCCGCACCGAGAAGGGTGGCGCGGCCATCCGGCAGAGCACGCTGAAGGATCCGGCCGTGCTCAACGGACAATTCGGCGCCGACTACTACCAGACCGTGGAAAAGCTGCTCGCCGACTCGGCGCCACTGAGCCAGGGTCCCAGCGGCGAAGAGATGATCCAGGCCGTCGGCACCGAACTCAACGAGGCCGTCGCAGGCACCAAGAGCGTCGATGACGCACTGGCCGCCGCGCAGGCCGCCGCCGAGAAGATCCAGGGCTAGCTCCACCCCCCGGGGAGCGAGCCCTACGAAGAAACCGACCACCCCGCGAAAGGAGCACGGACCATGGTGCAGTTCAAACACGGCATGGTCGCCCCCCTCGTTGCACTTTTCGTCGGGGTGGTCGGTTTCCCGCTGGCCTACGCGTTCTACCTGAGCATCACCGACTACAAGCTGACCAACCACGGCGCACCGAATCTGGTGGGCGCCGACAACTACGTCGACACCTTCGGCAACGGTGAGTTCTGGCACGCCTTCGGCACCACCGCGCTCTACGTTCTGGTCGCGGTCGGGCTGGAGCTGATCATCGGGCTCGCGATTGCGCTCTCCTTGCAGAAGCAGCGCTGGGCAAGGGATCTCACCCGCTCGATGCTGCTGGCGCCGATGTTCATCACTCCCATCGCCGTGGGCCTGATCTTCCGCTTCCTGCTCAACGATCAGCTCGGCGCCATCCCACACCTGTTGCGCGCCATCGGCATCGACTACGACTTCTTCGGACCCGGCCGGGCCCTGTTCACCATGGCGTTCATCGATGTCTGGCAATGGACGCCGTTCATGGTGCTACTGCTGCTGGCCGGGCTGGAATCCATTCCGCGCCAACCGCTGGAAGCGGCCCGGGTGGACGGCGCGAACGGCTGGTACGTGCTGCGGCGCGTGACGCTCCCGCTGCTGGGCCCGGTGCTGGTGGTGGCCATCATGCTGCGCTCCCTGGACGCCATGAAGGTATTCGAGTACGTCTTCGCCACCACCCGCGGTGGGCCGGGGACCGAAACCGAGACGCTGCAGTACTTCATCTATCAGACCGGGATCCAGTTCTTCCGTCTCGGGTCCGCCTCGTCGATGGCATTCGTGGTGCTGCTACTGGTGCTGACGGTCATCGTGATCGCCTTCCGCCGGATGGAGAAGGCCAAACAGTCATGAAGAACTCCCGTGTCCTGACCATCTGCCGGATCGCCCTGCTGTGGGCGGCCGCGATCACTGTCCTGTTCCCGCTGTTGTGGGTGGCACTGGCCAGTGTGAAAACCGCACAGCAGCTCAATGATCCGTTCCTGCTGAGCTTCACCCCGGTGCTGGACAGCTGGCGCAACGTGCTGTCCTCGGACATCCTGGGCGCCGCCGGCCGCAGTGCGCTGGTCGCGTCCGTCACCGTCGGCATCAGTGTGGTGGTGGGCAGCATGGGCGCCTACGCCATCGCCCGGTTCCGGGCCGGCGGCACCGCCACCCGGTTCGGCATGCTCGCTGCCCAGGTGCTGCCCCCCGCGGTGCTGGTGTTCCCGTTCCTCACCATGGCCTACGCGCTGCGCCTCAACGACACCGTCGTCCCTGTCATCTTCGCGCACCTGAGTTTCGTTCTGCCCGTGGTCACCTGGTTCCTCATCGGGTTCTTCGAGGCGGTACCCCGCTCGCTGGAGGAACAGGCCCAGGTCGACGGCTTCACCCGTTTCCAGGCGTTCCGGATCGTGGTGCTGCCCCAGGTGTTCCCCGGCATCGGCGCCGCGGCCATCTTCGGCTTCACCTTGTCGTGGAACGACTTGTTCTACGGCCTCATCCTGGCGCCGGGCAAGGCCGCCATCCTGCCGGTGGCGATCGCCGGCTTCAACACCTTCCGTGGTGTGCAGATCGGCTCGATGAGCGCGGCGATCCTCATTGCCGTGGTGCCGGTCGTCATCGCCAGCTTCTTCATCCAGCGCCGGCTCGTCCAGGGCATCAGCGGCGGCGCGGTCAAGTTCTAACGATTGGTGAGCACAGCTTCATGGCAACAGTCCGCTTCTCCGGCGTCAACAAGTCCTACGGGTCCACGTCCATCGTCACCGACCTGAACCTGGAACTGCCCGACGGTTCCTTCACCGTGCTGGTCGGACCGTCCGGGTGTGGCAAGTCGACCTCACTGCGCATGCTCGCGGGGCTGGAGACCGTCACCTCGGGCACCGTCACCATCGGTGAGCGCGACGTCACCAACCTGCAGCCACGAGACCGCGATATCGCCATGGTGTTCCAGAACTATGCGCTCTATCCGCATCTGACGGTGCGGGAGAACATCGCCTTCCCGCTGCGGGCGTCCAAGACGCCGCGCGCAGAGGCCGGACGCCGCGCCGACGAGGTGGCCGAGTCGCTGGGCCTGGGAAAGTTGTTGGACCGCAAGCCCAAGGATCTCAGCGGTGGTCAACAGCAGCGGGTGGCCATCGGCCGCGCCATCATCCGGGAGCCGTCGGTGTTCCTGTTCGACGAGCCATTGTCCAACCTGGACGCGAAGCTGCGGGTCGAGACGCGCACCGAACTGCTGCAGATCCAGCGCAGGTTGGGCATCACCTCGGTGTACGTCACGCACGATCAGGAAGAGGCGATGACGCTCTCGGACCGCATGGTGGTGCTGCGGGACGGGCGCATCGCGCAGGAGGGCACTCCGCTGGAGGTGTACAACACCCCGGTGGACACCTTCGTCGCGTCCTTCGTCGGCAGCCCCAAGATGAACCTGGTCGACGGTGATTTGGCCGGCCGGACCTTCACCCTGCCAACCGGTTTCACCGTCGATGTCGATGGCGTCGATGCCGCCGGCCCGATCACGCTCGGGGTGCGTCCCGACGACCTGGTGCCGGTGGCGGCCGACGATGCGACGGCCCGGGTGACCCTGATCGAACTGCTGGGCCCGCGCGCCATCGTCACCATCGACGCCCTCGGGACCGAATTGACCAGCGTGGTGGAGACGTCCCGGCTCACCGGCATCACCGAGGGCGCCCCGGTGGCGCTGTCCGTCCGGCCCGGAGCCGCCCACGCCTTCGACGCACAGACTCACCTGCGCCTGGCCGGCGCAACCCGATAAGTAGAGGAAAAAGCACAGATATGACCAAGACAGTCGTGGTGACCGGCGCCGGATCCGGCATCGGACGGGCCATCGCCACCACACTCGCACAACGTGATTGGCGCGTCGTCGTGACCGATATCAACGGGGACGCCGCCCGCGAGGTCGCCGCCGCGCTGCCCAACCCGGATGTCGGGCACGAATCGGCGGTGCTCAACGTCAGCGCACCCGAGGACGCCGCGTCGGTCGCCTACGGCATCGCCGACCGCCTCGGTCTCGACGCATGGGTGAGCAACGCCGGAATCTCCTTCATGCACACGTTTCTCGATGCGCCGGTGGCCGCCTACGACCAGACCATGGACGTGAACCTCAAAGGTGTGTTCGTTTGCGGCCAGGCAGCGGCCCGGGCCATGGTGCGTAGCGGCATCGCAGGCAGCATCGTCAACACCGCCTCCATGGCCGGCAAGCAGGGCCGGGTGCCTTTTCTCTCGGATTACGTGGCCTCCAAGTTCGGTGTCGTCGGTCTCACCCAGGCCATGGCCTACGAGCTCGGTGAACACGGCATCACTGTCAACTGCGTGTGTCCCGGCTACGTCGAGACACCCATGCAGACAAGGGAACTGGAGTGGGAGGCGAAGCTGCGCGGCATGAGCGGGGACGGGGTGCGCACCATGATGATCGCCGACACCCCGCTGGGCCGCCTCGAACAGCCCGACGACGTCGCCCGCGTGGTGGCGTTCCTGCTGTCCGAAGACGCCCGATTCGTCACCGGTGAGGCGCTGGCCGTCAACGGCGGCGCCTACATGGACTAGCCGTCCACCCCCGAAACGCTTGTATATCAACCAGAAAGGCATATCAGTGACCACCACCTGGCTCGACGAGGTCTTCGGAGTACGGAAGCCCGTCATCGCCATGCTCCACCTGAGCGCACTGCCCGGAGATCCCGGCTACGACTCCGCCGGCGGTATCGCCGCGGTCGTCGACCGGGCTCGTGCCGAGCTCGATGCACTGCAGTCCGGGGGAGTGGACGGCGTGATGATCAGCAATGAGTTCAGCCTGCCGTACCTGACGAAGACCGAGCCCATCACCGCGATCACGATGGCGCGGATCATCGGTGAGCTGCTCCCCGACCTCTTCCTGCCGTACGGGGTCAATGTGCTGTGGGACGGCCGGGCCTCCATCGACCTGGCGGTCGCCACCGGTGCGAAGTTCGTCCGGGAGATCTTCACCGGTGTGTACGCCAGCGATTTCGGCCTGTGGGACACCAACGTCGGCGAGGTGGCCCGGCACCGGGCTCGTGTCGGTGGGTCAGGGGTGAAGCTGCTGTTCAACATCGTGCCCGAGTCGGCCACCTACCTGGCCGCCCGCGACCTCGCGTCGATCACCCGCACCACGGTCTTCGCCACGCTGCCGGACGCGATCTGCGTCTCGGGCGCCACCGCAGGCGCACCGACCGATGCCGAAGCGCTACGGGTGGTGAAGTCCGCGGCCGGCGATGTGCCGGTGTTCGTGAACACCGGGGTGAAGGCCGAGAACGTCGCAACCCAACTCGCGATCGCCGACGGGGCCGTGGTGGGAACGTACTTCAAGGAAGGCGGCGTGTTCGAGAACCGGGCCGATCAGAAGCGGGTCGAAGAATTGATGTTGGCCGCCAGGGCTTTCCGCGAGCAGCTGGTCTAGCTACTGCACAGTTCGGCGGATTCCGGTGCGGGGGTGGTCCGCCCTCGGTCCACGGTGACATCGATCGCCAGCAGGCCGAGGGCCGCCACCCCCAGCGCCGCGCCGATCCACATCACGATCGGGTAGCCGAAGCCGGCGGTGAGCGCGATACCGGCCAGCCACGGTCCGACACCGATGCCCACGTTGAAGGCCGCGGTGGTACCGGCCGCGGTGAGCGTCGGGGCCGACGGTGCCAGGCTGAACACCCTGGCGTTCAGGGCGGGATTGACGCCGAAGCCGGCCAGTCCGAGTAGCACGGTCAGGATGGTGAACAACGCGATGTGGTGTGTGCTCAGGGCCATCAGCACCAGGATGACGATCAGCGCGGTGAAGCCGACCGCCAGGGTGGCGCGGGGCCGGCGGTCGGCCGTCTGCCCGCCGATCGCCATCCCGGCCACCGCGCCCGCCCCGTAGCCCGCCAGCACCATCGGCACCCACCGCGCCTCGAGCCCGCTCGTCGTGATCAACAGTGCACTCAAATAGGTGAACGGACCGACCAGCGCGGAAACGGACACCGCGGTCATGGTGTAGGACAACCACAATCGAGGTGTGGCCAGGGTGCGCAGTTCGTCGGCGAGCCGGGGCGCGGGGTTCGGGCGGGTGTCAGGCACCGCCAGCAGCACGGCGACGGTGGCGACCGCGGTCAGAACGGCGACCGCCCAGAACGCGCCGCGCCAGCCCAGGTGCTGCCCGATCCAGGTGCCTGCAGGCAGGCCGATCACGGTGGCGACGGTGAGACCGCCGGCCACCACGCTCATGGCCCGGCCTCGCCGGTCCGGGGTGACCAGGGATATGGCGGTGCCTGCGCCGACCGCCCAGAACCCGGCGTAGACGAAGGCTGAGATGTAGCGAACGGCCAGCAGCACAAAGTAACTCGATGTCAGTGCGCCGGCGACGTGCGCGGCGATGAAGACGCCGAGGAACATCAGCATGGCGCGGCGGCGCGGCCAGCGCAGAGTGAGGACAGCCAGCACCGGGGCGCCGATCAGCATGCCGAGGGCGAACACCGACACCAGCAGCCCGGCCTGCGGGACCGTCACCGAGAGGTCGGCAGACAGCTCAGGCAGCAGGCCGGCCAGCATGAGTTCGCTCGTACCCTGCGCGAAGATCGCTGCACCGAGAACCCAGACCGCGGCAGGGATCACGGCGCGTCCTTTCGTCTCGATCGATCGCTGCAGAACGCTAGCACCACGGGCCTCGGTTCACGGCGAGTCGATCTCTGGCCTCCGGTCGCCCTGCCCGCGACACTGGCAGCAAACGAGTGACCGGGACAGGAGGCGTTGTCGGGAGATGACGGTACTGAGCGATGGCGAGTGGCGAACGGTGCGGCCACTGGCCGAGGACTGGACCTGGCAAACGATGGGAACCTGCAGGCAGCTCGCCCCGGAGGTCTTCTTCCCCGAGGATTCTGGCCGCTCCGGGCTGCGGGCCCGCGAGGAGCGGGCCAAGCAGATCTGCCGCGCCTGCCCCGTCCTCGCGCTGTGCCGTGATCATGCGCTGGCGACGCGCGAAACCCACGGTGTGTGGGGTGCGCTGTCAGCTCGCGACCGCGCCAAGCTGCTGACCTCGCACGGGAAGTAACGCTCACCCCGCCGCCGCGGCGGGGGCCCCGAACCGGTCCCGCCAGTGCCGGGCGGGGTGGCGCTGCGGCAGCTGGGCGTCGGCGCCGAACAATTTCTCCCGCAACGTTCCCGGCCGGTATTCGGACTGGGCCAGGCCACGTCGGCGCAACTCCGGCACCACATGGTCGATGAATTCGGCGAACGAGCCCGGCGTGGTGATGTAGCGGATGTTGAGGCCGTCGACGCCCGCGTCCTGCCGCTTCTCCAGGGCGTCGGCGATCTGCTCCGGAGTGCCGACCACCCGGGTCGCTTCCTGCTGCTGACGGATCAGGTCGGCGATCGTGGGGTTGGTCCCGGGCGGGGCGGCGTTGACGAGTGCCTCGATGGTGCTGCGCGTGCCCTGAACCTGGGCGGCCAGATCGCCGATCGGGGTGTCGTGGGCCAGCCCGCCGAGGTCGATGCCGATCCCACCGCTGCGGTGCGCGATCAGCCCGTCCACGCTGAGGTACTCGTCGAGTTCGGCCGCTTTGGCGCGCGCCTCGGCCTCGGTCGATCCGACGACGAACGACAGGCCTTGGAAGAACTTGATGTCGGTACCGAGCCGGCCGGCGGCTGCCGCCGTGGCCCGGGTGTCCTCGATCACCTTGCGGGCGCCCGCAGGGGAGGCCGCGTTGATGAACACGCCTTCCGCGTGCCGGGCCGCGAAGGCGCGGCCCGCACTGGAGGTACCGGCCTGGAAGAGCACCGGGGTGCGTTGCGGTGACGGGAAGCTCAGGTGCGGGCCCTCGACGCGGTACCGCGCACCCACATGGTTGATCTTGTGCACGCGGTCGGGGTCGGCATGCACGCCCCGTGCCCGGTCCCGCACCAGCGCGCCGTCCTCCCAGGATCCCTCCCACAGCTTGTACACCACTTCGGTGTACTCCTCGGCCCACTCGTAGCGCGCATCGTGTTCCTCCCGCTCGGGCAGGCCGAAGTTGCGGGCCGAGTTGCGCAGGGCGCTGGTGACCACGTTCCAGCCGATCCGCCCGTTCGACGCGTGATCGAGGGTGGAGATCTTGCGGGCGAAGGAAAACGGATGATCCTGCAGCACCGAGCTGGTGATGACCAGCCCGAGGTGTTCGGTCACCAACGCCAGCGCCGACACGATGGCCGACGGATCGTGATTGGGTATCTGCAGCCCTTCGCGCAGATAGGTGTCCCAGCCGCCGCGGTAGTCGTCGTACAGTCCGACGACATCGGCGAAGAACACCGAGTCGAAGGTGCCCCGCTCCAGGAGTTTGACGAGTTCGATCCACGGGTCGAGCTGGTCGAATTCGACGCTGCGCGTGTCGGGGTTCCGCCAGGTCCCGTACGAGACGTGGGTGGCGGTGTTCATGGTGAAGGCATTGAGGATCAGTCTGGGACGGGTCACGTTCTCACTCCTGATGGTGCGGATTGTGCTGGCGCAGCGTTTAACTCGGCCAATCGAGCAGGTTATGGCGAGAATTGTTCACGCTCAACCGTTTTCCTTGAACTGCGCAAAAGGCCGGTCGGCGGCAGGTGGTCAGGAGCCCAGTTGCGCGAGACTCGCCCCGGCATCCAGCGAGCGTGGCGGCCGGCCCAGGCGTGCGTGTTCGGCGGTGACCCGCTGGATCAGCTCGTTGGCAGGCGCGGTGGTGCCGTGCAGGCGGGCCAGCAGCACGATTTCGCCGTTGAACCAATCGGTTTCGACTTGGGTGTGGCCGCGGGTGACGCTCTGCCAGGTGGACCCGTGCTGATCGGTACGGGCCCGGCCGGCCAGGATGGCACCGCGACGGTGCTGATCCTGTTCGGCGGTGACGACGGCGATTCCGGCCTCGCGCAGCACCTGCTCTGCTTCGGCACGGGCGAGTCGGACGAGTTCGTCGGCCCCGGGCCCGGGGCGGAACGCCGCGATCACCCCGTTGGCGAGGTTGGCGATGAGTTTGCGGTATTTCCACGCCATGATGTCGTCGCGGACCTCGGAGACGAACTGCGCCCCACGTAGTGCCGAGGACACCCTCGCCGCGTGCTCGTCATGTCCGCCCGGATAGCGGCCGAGGTCGAGAATGCCGGCCACGGGATGGCTCTGCTGGACCACCACGCCCGGCTCGAGATGGCCGGCCGGCAGCATGACGGCGACCCCGTACACGTTGGCGAACCGCCGGAGTGCCGCCGACTCGTTGGCCACCCCGTTCTGGGCGATGAACAGGGGCGTCCCGGCGGGGGCATGCGCGGCCAGATCATCGAGCGCCGAAGCAGTTTGGTGACTCTTGACCGCCAGCACGACAGCGGGTGAGGCGGCCCAATCGATCTCACCGGCGTCGGCGGCCGTCGGCAGCGGGACGCGCTCGCTGCCGGTCTGGGTCACCACTGTCAGTCCGTCGTCGCGGATCCTGTTCAGGTGCTCCCCACGGGCGACTGCCACCACGGTGGTGCCGGCCAGCGCCAGCCGTGCTGCGATGACCCCGCCGATGGCACCGGCGCCGTACACCACCACGAACGGACTGCTTCGGGTCACCACAGGTTCACGGTACCGAGCCCGACTGTCGACATACTGGGAGCAGCAGGCCGCCCGTTCGTCATACGCTCACCGGTGCAGGCAGGTTCGCGTTGGCGGGGCGGGCCAGCCCGTAGTGGCCACGCAGCGTGGCCGCCGAGTACTCGGTCCGGAACAGCCCGCGCCTGCGCAAGATCGGTATCACCTGGTCGACGAAGATCTCCAGGCCCGATGGCAGCACGGCGGGCATGATGTTGAATCCGTCTGCGGCGCCGCCGGTGAACCATTCCTCGATCGCGTCGGCGACCTGTTCGGGGGTGCCGGTGAACGTCCGGTGCCCGCGCCCGCCACCGAGCCGGCCGATCAGTTCCCGCACCGTCAGCCGATCGCGGCGGGCCAGTTCCACGATCAGGGTGAATCTGCTCTTGGCGCCCTGGATCTCGGTTTCGTCGGGCAGATCGTCGGGCAGCTGTTCGTCCAGCGGTAGCCGTTCGACGGGGACGCGCAAGGTATCGGCCAATTGACGCTGTGCATGCAGTGGCACGATGGCTTCGTCGAGTTCGCGGTCCTTCGCCCGCGCTTCGGCCTCGGTGCTGCCGATGACGGGCACGATGCCGGGCAGGATCTTCACGGTGTCGGGGTCGCGGCCGAACCCGGCGGCCCGGGCTTTGAGGTCGGCATAGAACGCGCGGGCCTCCGCGGTGGTCTGTTGTGCGGTGAACACCGCCTCGGCGTAGCGTGCCGCCAGTTGCTTGCCGTCCTCGGACGACCCGGCCTGCACCAGCAGCGGGTAGCCCTGCGGGGAGCGCGGGATGTTCAGCGCGCCCTGGACGGAGAAATGCTCACCCCGGTGGTGCGGCGGGTGCACCTTGTCGTGATCACCCCACGTGCCGGAGGCCTTGTCGGCCAGGATCGCATCGTCTTCCCAGCTGTCCCAGAGCTTCTTGGCGACATCGATGAACTCGCCTGCCCGGGCGTAGCGGCTGCCGTGTTCGGGCAGCTGATCCAGGCCGAAGTTGCGGGCCGCCTCGACGGTCGCTGTGGTGACGACGTTCCAGCCGGCCCGGCCGTTGCTCACATGATCCAGCGACGCGAACCGGCGCGCCAGGTTGTACGGCGAGTTGTACGTCGTCGACGCGGTGGCGATCAGCCCGATCCGCTCGGTCACGCCGGCCAGCACCGTCAACAGTGTCAGCGGTTCCAGGATGCCCAGCGGCCGGCGGCCGATATCGCCGTTCAGTTGCGGGCTGTCGGCCAGGAACAGGGAATCGAAGGTGCCGCGTTCGGCGAGCTGGGCCAACTTGATGTAGTGCGCCACGTCGGTCGCGGCATGCGGATCGGACTCCGGCAGCCGCCACGACGCCTCGTGGTGGCCGGTGGTCATCAGGAACACGTTCAGATGTAGTTGACGCCCACGCATCAGAACAACCGCCCTCTCCACGCTTCCAATTCCGTTCTATCCGAACGTATCCGGCGGCGGGCGAAGAATCCGTACCTTTTCGCTACGCGAAATGTGTAGCAGGATCGGGTGTCAGGATGCGACGCTGAGTTGCTCGGGCAGGGCTTCGGCTGCGATGGTCCGCAAGGTGCGCAGGATGAGGGCGAGGTTCGGGTCACGCTGGCGGCCGGCCCGGACCACGGCGCTGATGGTACGGCCACCGACGTTGACCTCGGGCACGATGAGCGATTCCAGCCTTGTCGGCACGGACAGCCGGGGCACCACCGCCGAGGCGACCTCGGTGGCGGCCAGGTCGCAGATGTTCTGCGCGCCGATGAGCCGGTGCTTGACCTGCGGGGTGAACCCGGCGTGCTCGCCCGCGCGCAGGACCGCTGATTCCAGGCCGGAGTTCTGCGGTCCCGTCACCCAGGGACCGTCGGCCAATGCCGCCAGGCCCTGCTTGGCGATGCGCAGATGCAATTCCTTGGGCGCCAGCAGGACCAGCGGCTCGTGCATCAACGGCTCGGCGGCCAGACCGCCCAGGGGTTCCTCGCCGCCGAAGTCGTACCGGCAGGTGATGGCCACGTCCACCTCACCCTGACGCAGCAGTCGCAGGGCGACCGCGCTGGTCTCCTGCTGGACCAGCACACGCAGGTTCGGCTCGGCGGCACTCAGGCGCGCCATCATCGGTGCGGCAAGCGTCGGGATGCCCATGTTGAACGCGGCGATGGCGACCTGTCCGGAGACGTGGTCGCGGGTGGCGGCGACCGCGCTCATCGCCTCGTCCACGGCGGTCAGCACCCGGCGCACATGCTCGACGAGCACGTGCCCGCTGCGGGTCAGGCCCAGCGTCCGTCCCTCCCGGCGGAACAGGATGGCGCCCGCTTCGTCTTCAAGAACCCGGAGTTGTTGTGACACAGCGGAACTGGTGATGCTGCGCCTCTCGGCCACAGCTGTCACCGAACCTAGGTCAGCCAGGTCGCACAGCAACATCATGCGGCGCAGATCGAGCATCGGACCAGCCTGGCACAGTACGGCGCCGGGCACACCCGTGCACCTGCCGGCCGCTGCCGTCGCTGGGCCCTCTCAACTGGGCTTACGTGCTATCGGACGGCAGCAATCACCGCGGATGTAATTCCCGCGTCATCCAGACGCCGGCGAGCCTCGCCGTACACGTCGGCGGGCAATGCGCCGCGCCGCGCGGCGGCGGCGTTGGCCCGTACGTGGTCCGGGTCGGCGGTGCCGGCGATCACTGTCGTGACGCCCGGGGTGCTGATCGCGAACCGCAGCAGGAAGCCGTGCCGGGAGTCGCCGTCGAGCAGTCCGTCGAGCCCGGTGTCCGCCCAGGTCACGGGGCGTCCGTCCACGGTCGTCTTCTCCCGCTTGCCGCCCTGGGCCACGCCACCGCGCACGATGATGCCGAACCCGCGGGTGCCGGCGAGTTCGATCCTGCTCTCCAGTTGGCGTTCCAGCGCCGAGTAGGGCACCTGGAAGGCCGCGAAGTCGTCGATGTCCAGATGGTCGTCGATATCCGGAAGTGTCGAGGACACGCCGAACGCCAGGATCTTGCCCTCGTCACGCAGCGCGCTCAGCGTCTCCACAGCGTGATCACGGCGCAACACCTCCAGGGACGGGCTGATGTGCAGTTGCACCAGATCGAGGCGGTCGGTCCGCAACCGCCACAGACTCTGTTCCACTCCGGCGCGGATGTTGGCCGGTGAATAGTCATGGGGCAGCGGCCGGCCCGGCGTCGCGTCCGGTGCGAAGTCCAGCGGACAGCCGGCCTTGGAGGCCAGCACGTATTCGTCGCGCCGCGAACCGATATGCCTGCCGATCCGCTCCTCACTGAGCGCATAGTCGATCGAGGTGTCGATGAAGGTGATGCCCTCGTCCAGCACCGTGTTCAGCACGGCGCCGGCCACCTCCTCGTCGAGAGGGCGCGGATTGCGGTGCGGCGTCCCGCGCAGTTCCATCGCGCCGAATCCCAGCACCGTGACCTCGGGCCCGTCCCGGCCCAGCCGGCGCAATTCCAGCTCACCCACCGTGTACTCCTCGCTGTCGTGTCGGCACCGATTGTGGTCCGCCGGGGCTCGGGTGAACCACAGGCGCCGGCTACCGATTCGGTGAACCAAAACTACGCAGTCCCGCTGTGAGCAGTTAAGAACCGCTGAAAGGTTCTGGTAGCACAACACCGTTGTTCGTGGCGCGTCCGGCCCTGACGCTGACAGGCACCACATTGCGACGACAAGGGAGTCAGCCCATGACAGATCTGCAGGACAGCGCATTACGCCTCGATGTGGTGCCGGCCGCCGGGTACATCGGCGCCGAGATCAGCGGAGTCGATCTGCGGGAAGCACTCTCGCCCAGCGTCGTCGAGGAGGTCCGTGCCGCACTGCACCGGTACAAAGTGGTGTTCTTCCGCGACCAGCAGATCGGGCACGCAGAGCAGGTCGCCTTCGCGCGGTTGTTCGGCAAGGTGACCCCGGCGCACCCCCATGAGGAGAATCCGCCCGAGGGTTTCCCGGAGATCCTGCCCATCGACAGCAGACGGTATGAGACCAGCCTCGGCCGCAAGCGCACGTCCTACGATCACAGCTGGCACACCGATGTCACCGCGCTGGTGAACCCGCCTGCAGCGTCGATTCTGCGCGCGGACATCCTGCCGCCGTACGGTGGTGACACCAGCTGGACGAATCTGGTTGCCGCGTACGAGAACCTGCCCCGGGACCTGCGTGACTTCGTCGACACCCTCGATATCAAGCATCAGTTCAACGCCAAGGCGGCAGCGGGCAGCCAGCGTGACCGCAAGGTCCGGGAGGCGAATCTGGCCGCCTACCATCCCGCCGTGCGGGTGCATCCGGTGACGGGGGAGCGCGCCCTGTTCGTCAGCCCGGGGTTCACCCGTGGGCCCCGGGAGATCCGTGGCTTCACCCCGACCCAGAGTGAGCGCCTGCTGAACCTGCTGTGGGAGGAGGCAACCCGGACCGAGTACACCGTGCGCTTCCGGTGGGCGCCGGGCAGCGTGGCGTTCTGGGACAACCGGGCGACCGCGCATCTGGCGATCGCCGACGCGTCCCACCTGGACCACGATCGCGTGCTCTACCGGGTGACCCTGGAAGGCGACATCCCCAGAGGCGTCGACGGGCGGGAGTCCGAGCTCATCTCCGGGGAGCAGTTCCTCGGATCCTGATCAACCCATCGACCACACAGAACGGATACGTATGACACTCCCACTGCGCAAGCTCGGCACCGACGGCCTCGAGGTGTCCTCGATCGGCCTGGGATTCATGAGCTTTCGCACCACGGCCGGCGCCGACGACGAACGCAACGCCCGCGAGGTCGTCGACGCCGCCATCGACGCGGGCATCACCTTCATCGACACCGCCGACATCTACGGGCCCGAGGTCAGTGAAATCCTGCTCGGCCGCGCCATCAAGGGCAGACGGGATTCGCTGACCATTGCCACGAAGTTCGGTAACACCCTGGACCGCGACACCAACCCCCGTGCGCTGGACGGTCGGCCAGAATACGTGCGTACCGCCATCGAGGATTCGCTGCGCCGGCTCGGAATCGACCACGTCGACCTGTACTACCAGCACCGGGTCGACCCCGAGGTGCCCATCGAGGACACCGTCGGCGCGCTCAAAGAACTCGTCGAAGCGGGCAAGGTGCGCTACATCGGGCTGTCCGAGCCGGGCTTGCAGACGTTGCGCCGTGCGCATGCCGTGCATCCCGTCACCGCGATCCAGAACGAATGGTCCGTGTTCACCAGGGATATCGAAGACGAGACCGTACCACTGGCGCGTGAACTGGGCATCGGCATCGTGCCGTATTCGCCACTGGGGCGTGGCTGGTTGTCCGGACGGATCAACTCCGCCGACGACGTCAGCGGCACCCACCGTCAGCATCCGCGGTTCGCGCAGGAAGCCTTCGAGCGCAACCGGGAACTGGCCGCCCAGGTGACCGCGCTGGCCGGCGAACTCGGTGTGCAGGCCGGGCAAGTGGCCCTGGCATGGGTACTGTCCCGCGGCGAGGACGTCGTGCCGATCCCCGGCACCCGGCATCCGGAGTACGTGCGGGAGAACGTCGGTGCCGCCACGGTGACGCTGACCGCTGACCAGCTCGCACGACTGGACGCCATCGCCGGCCAGGTTGCCGGGCACCGGTCGATCCGGCCGGAGAATCTGGGCACGGAAGCTCCGCTCGTCGGCGCGTCCTCGTGACGGTCATCAGCCGCTACGGGGATACCGAAGCGGCACTGGAGGTTCACAATGAGACGCTGGCGTTGCAATTGGCACATCGCTCCGTGCGCAAGTTCCGCGCGGATCCCGTCACCGAAGGCCAGTTGGCGGCGATCGTCGCCGCCGCGCAGTCAGCTGCTACTTCATCGAACCTGCAACCGTGGAGTGTGATCGCGGTCCGCGACACGGAACACAAGGCCCGGTTGGCGGTGCTGGCCAACAACCAGAAGTTCATCGATGAGGCGCCGTTGTTCCTGGTCTGGATCGCCGACCTCAGCCGGGCGCGGCGCCTGGCGGTGCGGGAGGGTGTGCCGCTGGACGGCGCCGACTATCTGGAGACGACGGTGATCGGCTTCGTGGACACCGCGCTGGCCGCGCAGAACGCTGTCGTCGCCGCTGAATCCCTCGGTCTGGGAACGGTGTTCGTGGGAGCTATCCGCAACCACCCCGAAGAGGTCGCCGCCGAACTGGGCCTGCCGCCGCATGCGGTGGCGACCTTCGGCCTGGCCGTCGGGGTGCCGGATCCCACGGAGAACGCCGGCATCAAACCCCGGTTACCGTTGCACGCCGTGCTGCATCGCGAACGCTATGACGTGGCCACCGCCGACGCCCATGTCCCCACCTATGACGAGCGGCTGGCCGCCTACAACGGCCGGTTCGGTCTGCCCGGCAACTGGAGTGCTCGGGTGCTGGACCGGTTGGCCGGTCCGCAGTCGCTGTCCGGCAGGCACCGGCTGCGCGAACAGCTCGAGCGCCTGGGCCTACCCTCCCGTTAGGACCGTGATTTGTGGAGCCGCAACCGTAATGAGTACGGGTGCGGCTCCACAAATCACTGATCAGTAGAAGCTGGACGGCGGCAGTGGGGCGCCGTTGACGGCGATGTCGCCGAGCACCCGCGCTTTGTACACGGTTGGATTGTGCGAGAACAGAGTCCGCAGGTTGCGCCAGTGCCGGTCCAGGTGTGTGGAGGCGCGGACGGACGACGCTCCACCGATGTCGAAGATGCGTGATGCCGCCCGCAGCGCAGGCTCCTCGATCGCCACCTTCACCCGGGCGGCCGCGATCGATCCGTTCGCCTCGAGCTCGGCGTCGATCCCGGTGACCCGTGCGGAGTCCAGGGCGGGTGCGAGTTCGGCAGCGGCGCTGCGCACCAGTGCCGCAGCGGTGTAGGCCACCGCGTCGATCTCACCCACGACTTCGAGTAGCTGCGGATCGGCGGCCGGGGTATCGGCGGTGGCGAACGTGTACGTGCGGTGCCTGCCCCGTACCAGCGCGGCCGCATCGGCGGTCAGCGCGCGCAGGATGCCCGCGGCGATGGCGTGCAGGTACAGCTGCACCAGCGCGCCCCGGGCCCGGTCCACACCCACGGTGGTGCCCAACCGGATCACCTCGTCGGCCTCGACGGCCACGTCGTCGAGGATGGTGGTGCCACTGCCGGTGTGCCGCTGGCCGATACCGTCCCAGTCGTCGGCGTGCACCACCCCGGCACGGTCGGCCGGGATCACCGCCGCCACCGGCCGACCGTCCTCGTCTTCGGCGCTGACCCTGATGAAGTCGGAGAACTGCGCGCCCGTGCTGTAGAACTTGCGACCGCGCAACCGGAATCCACCGTCGGTGGCCACCAGCTTCGTGTCATAGGCCTGGGCCCCGACCGCGCGGCTGCTCTGCTCCGAGCTGGTCCCGCCGATCAGCAGACCCCGCGCAACCTGCTCGATCCAGTGGTCGGCGCCCGGCTTGTGGGGAGCCCGCTGCAACTCCTCGACCAACGAGAAGTGTACGCGCAGAATGTGAGTCAGGTCCGGGTCGGCCTCGGCCAGGGCGATCGCGAACTCGAAGAACTCGCCGACGCTGTAGCCTGCGCCGCCGAACTCACGGGCCAGCCGCACCGCCCCCAGTCGGTGCTCGCGGACCAGCCGCAGTCCCTCCGCGGGAGGCTGCAGCCCGCCGGCGTCCAGGCGCCGCCGGTAATCCGCGGCGATCAGGGCCAGCACTCCTTGTACGTCGGTGTCGGTTTCGCGCTCAATCGTGTCAGCGGTCATGGTCAGTCCCTCCCTGATGGATGTCATCGATCCAGGTGTCGTAGAACCACGGCACCGAGTTCGCGGCGTTGGCGAACCCCTGCACCCGAGGGGCGACCGCGAAGATCTGGGTGTCCTCGAGCAACGGGATCGTGTAGGCGTTGTCGATGACGTAGTTGTTGTACTGCTGCAGGATCGCCAGCCGCTGCGCGGGATCGGTGGCCCCGATCTGCGCGGTGAGCAGTTGGTCGATCTTGGGATCGGACCCCTTCAGTGCGTAGAGGTCGCCGAGCTTGCTGCCGTAGTTCTGCCACAGCCGAACCGGGTCGGAGGTGGGCCAGCCGTTGCGGCGCAGGCCGACGGACGGGTCGATACTGGCGGTGGGGTAGTTCGCGAAGTCGGTCTGTCGGATGTTCAGCCGGATGCCGATCAGCTTGAGCTGACGCTGGATCAACTCGTACATCGGCTTGGCGGTGTGGTCGTAGACGTCGACGTAGATCAGCGCGGCCAACTCCTGGCCGTCCTTCACCCGGTAGCCCTCGGCGTTCAGATGCGTCCAGCCCGACGCCTCCAGCAGCCGGACTGCCTCGGCCTGGTCGTAGCGCACCGCGTCACTACGATCGGTATAGCCGGGGAAGTTCTTGGTGACGATGTTCTGCGCGGGCTTCCAGTTGTCGGTGTACAGCGTGCTCAGGATCTCCCGGCGGTCGATGCCGAAGCCGATTGCCTTGCGCACATTGACGTCCCGCATGAACGGGGCCGTCTGGCGGATGTCCAGGGTGTTGGCCAGTCCGGGGGTGCGCAGGCCCCGGACGTCGAAGCCTTCGCGGGTCAGCAGCCGCTCGTCGGGCGGCTGGGCGTAGCGGATGGCGTCGGCCTGGTGCGCCCGTAGCGCACCCACCCGCACACTGTCCTCGGTGACCGGGATGACGGTGACGGTGTCCAAGTAGGCCTCACCCTGATGCGGCGCGGTGTAGGGGGCCCAGTTGTACCCGCGGCGTTTGGCCAGCACGATCTTCTTGTCGGGCACCTCGGATTCGGCGTAGAACGGCCCGGACCCGATGAGGTTGGTCACCACCGACTGCTGCTCCTTGGTGGCGTCGATGGTGGCGTCGGCCACCAGACCCGACGTGTTCAGCGACAACACGGCGATGAACGGGGCGTACGGTTCGGTCAGCGTGACCCGGACGGTGCGCCGCGCGTTGTCGGCAGTGACGGATTCGACCTTCGGGAAGTAGGGATTGCGGGTGATGCCTTTGGGCTTGTCGCCGTTGGCCTCCCACTGCAGATTTCGCCGCACCGACTCCGCGTCCAGCTGCTGGCCGTTGCTGTAGGTGACGCCGTCGCGGACGGTGAACTCGTACACCTTTTTCGAATCGTCGACCGTCCACTTCTCAGCGATCCACGGCACGAAACCGAAGGTCTTGGGATCCTGATACACCAGCCGGTCCAGCATCTGGTCCTTGAGCAGACTGTTCTGCCAGTAGCTCACCTGGATCTGCAGGGACGCGGGCGCTTCGGCGTCCAGGTAGGTGAAGTGCCCACCGCGCTGCTGAGTCTGTCCGGTCGCCTGGGTGGCGGGCTCGCTGCCGCAACCGGCGAGCAGCAGGACGGGGGCGAGTGCGACCGCGAGCCGCCGGGTGAGCCTCATGCCGCGCGTGCCGGTGCGCCGGGCACCGCGTCGAGCAGCCGCTGTGTGTACGTCGCCGCCGGGTTCGCGAACACCGTTGCCACCGAACCGGTCTCCACCAGGCGGCCGCGCTCCAGCACGCTCACATCGTCGGCGATCTGCCGGACCAGGCTCAGATCGTGGGAGATGAACAGGTAGGTCAGCGTCAGCTCCCGCTGCAGTTCGATCAGCAGGTCCACCACCTGCGCCTGCACCGTGACGTCCAGTGCCGAGGTGGGCTCGTCGAGCACGAGTACCGGCGGGTGCAGCACCAGGGCCCGGGCAAGCACCACCCGTTGTCGTTGACCGCCGGAGATCTCTTGTGGTCTGCGCTCGGCCAGCGTGGCGGGCAGTCCGACCCGGTCCAGCGCCCCGGCCACCTCGGCGCGGCGCTGTGCGCGGGATCCGATCTTGTTGATGCGTAAGGGTTCGGCGATGGCTTCACCGATGGTGAAGCGGGGATCCAGCGCGGCCAGCGGGTTCTGATGCACCATCTGTAAGGTCCGTGCCTGCGTCCGCTGCTGGGCCGGTCCGAAGCGGCTGCCTGCCTGGCGGACGACACCGTCGACGTGCACTTCACCGGCGTCGAAGTCGGTCAGCCCGGCCAGGATGCGCGCCGCGGTGGTCTTTCCCGAACCTGACTCGCCCACCAGGGCGTGGATGGACCCGGTGCGGACCTCGAAGGACACCCGATCCAGCGCGGAGGCGCCGGCGAAGCGTTTGATCAGATCGCGCACGACCAGAATCGTTTCGGAGTCGGTGGGTGCGTTGTGCCGGGCGTACTTGTCCGGCGAGAGCGCGGGTGCGTCGGCGATCAACTGACGGGTGTAGTCGTCGGCCGGGCCGGCCAGCACCCGCGCGGTCAACCCGGACTCGCGCACCTGCCCGTCCCTCAGCACCACCACGTGATCGCTGTGGTGTTCAGCCAGGGCCAGGTCGTGGGTGATGAAGATGACACCGAGACCACGGTCGCGGCGCAGTTCGTCGAGCAGCTCCAGGATGCGTTGCTGCACCGTGACATCGAGCGCGGAGGTCGGTTCGTCGGCGATCAGCAGGCTGGGATCGCCGGCGATCGCGATGGCGATCAGGACACGTTGCAGTTGACCGCCGGAGAGTTGGTGCGGATAGTCGCGGGCCCGTCGCTGCGGGTCGGCGATGTGTACCCGCTCGAGTAGTTCGACTGCCCGCTTGCGGGCATCGGCGCGGCCGGCGATCCGGTGCACGATCAGCACCTCGGCGATCTGGTCGCCGACCCGTTTGAACGGGTCCAGCGAGCCGAGCGGATCCTGCGGCACGAAACCCACTCGGGTGCCACGTAGTTCGCGCCACTCTCGCTGGGTCAGCGCCGTCACGTCTGTACCTTCCAGGCTGATCTGCCCGGCGGTGACCGCCCCGGTGTCGGGCAGCAGGCCCTGCACCGTGCGGGCGATGGTGGACTTGCCCGATCCGGATTGCCCGACGACCGCGACGATCTGCCCGGCTCGGACGTCGAAGGACACATCGCGTACGACGGGTCCACCACCGTACTGAACCGTCAGACCCGAGACCGACAGCAGCGTTGGTGAATTCATGTCAACCGACCTTCTTTCGGACGATGTGGGCGAGGCGGGACAGGCTCATCACGGTCAGCACGATGGCCACCGACGGGAAGTAGACCAGCCCCGGCGCGGAGTTGATGTAGTTGCGGCCCTCCGAGATCAACAGTCCCCATTCGGGTTCCGGTGGCTGCGCGCCGTAGCCGAGGAAGCTCAGCGAGGCGATCGCCAGGATTGCGGTACCGAACTGCAGGGCGGCCAGGGACAGCACCGCGGAGTAGGAGTTGGGCAGCACGTGGCGGAACAGCAGGGTGGTGTGGCGGGCACCGAGGTGCTCGCTGGCCTCGACGAACGGCAGGTTGCGGATGGCCAGCACCTCGGATCGGGCCAGCCGGGCGAACACCGCGATGGAGGACACCCCGACGGCGATGGCGGCGTTCACGGTGCCGAATCCCAGCGCCACGATGATCGTGATCGACAGCAGCAGCGTCGGAATGGACAGCAGCACATCGACGATGCGGCTGATGATGCTGTCGGTGGCCCGGCCGAAGTAGGCGGCAAACAAGCCCAGGACGGTGCCGATCAGCAGCCCGATGATCACCGCGATGAACGATCCGGCGATGGTGGCGGTGGTGCCGGCGATGACCCTGCTCAGCAGGTCGCGCCCGATGTAGTCGGTGCCGAAGGGGTGGGCCAGGGTGGGCCCGGCCAGCGGTAGGGCCGGATCCTCCTGCAGCGGGTCGTACGGGGCGATCAATCCGGGAGCGATGATCATCGCCGTGACGAGTGCCAGGAAGGCCAGCGGCGGAAAGTCCCACGGGTTGGCGCGCCACCTGCGCCGGGGTGCAGCGGCGGCAGCCGGTGGCGTCGGCGGAGCCTCGACCAGGGTCATGCGGGAACCGCCTCTACTTTCTGCGGGGTGGGGGACGTCGCCGCGCGGTCGATGCGGGGGTCGATCAGCGGGTAGAGCAGGTCGACGGCCAGGTTGATGACCACGAAGGTCACCGAGACGGTGATGACCACCGCCTGGATGATCGGAGTGTCCTGGTTGCGCACGGCCGTCTCGGTCAGATAGCCGATCCCGGTGCGGTTGAAGATCGTCTCGGTGATGACCGAGCCGGCCAGCAGTTCACCGACGGTGATGGCCACGATGGTGACGGTCGGGATCGAGCCGTTCTTCAGCAGGTGCCCGAAGATGATGCGGTTCTCGCTGAGCCCCTTGGCGCGCAGCACCTCGACGTACGGTTGCCCCGACGCGTTGCTCAATCCCTGGATGAGCACCTGGGCGATGGGGGCGGCCACGGGCAACGCCAGCGGGATGGCGGCCAGCACGGTCGAGCGTAGTCCCTCGTCCCGAACGGCGGACACCCACCCCAACTTGAACGAGATGAGCTGCAGCGCAATCAATCCCGTGACGAATACGGGCACGGACAAGAATGCCGGAGGCAGCGACCGGGCCAGTTCGCGGAGCGCGGGCCGGCGGGCGAACACCGCGGTCAGGGCGATGCCCAGACCCAGGACGGCCGCGATCAGGAAGGCGACCCCGGCCAGCGCGGCAGTCGAGGGCAGGGCGTGGCCCAGCAACCGGGACACCTCCTGACCACTGTTCAGGGAGTAACCGAGATCGCCGGTGAACAGCCGCTTGACCGAGACGCCGAACTGCACGACCGCGGGTTCGCTGAGCCGGTAGTAGTCCCGCAGTACCTTCGCGTCCTCATCTGAGATCGGATTCTCCGGGTTGGAGATCTGCGTCTCGATCGGGTCGCCCGGAAGCACGTTGAGCACGAAAAAGACTGCCGTGTAAGCGAGTACGATCACGATGATCGACTGTCCGATACGCCGCAGCGTGAAACCCAGCACGAGTGGTAACGCTATGGACGACCGATGCCCCCGGCAACGATTGCGCCCTTAAGGAATTTTAAGCCGATAGTTCACCTGAACTTAAGGGTTGCACGCGTTGGCAATTGGATTGCCGTGATCGCAACCGTAGCGCCTCCCGTCACGTTGGCTAACGTCAGGAACATGACTGTCGCACTGTCGGTGGGGGTCGAAGTGGTCGGCGACGGAGTGGGGGAACTCGGCGGCACGCCAAGTCCGGTGCGGGACGTCGCGTCGCTGGCGCAGCGCCTCGAGGCGGCGGGTGTCGGCTACTGGATCATCGGTGCCGAACGCGGTGAGCGCAGCGACGCCACGCACGTGACCCTCGACCCGTCCCTGCTCGCCACCGTCGCCGCCCGCCACACCTCGGCGCTGGGCCTGGTGGTCGCCGCCGCTGCGCACCGAGATCACCCGTACAACCTGGCCAGGCGTCTCCTTTCGGTCGATCATGCCGCCCGGGGCCGGGTCGGCTGGCTGGCGCTGGACTTCGACCACGGCACCGCGCTCAACGCCGCGACCGACACCTGGCTCGGCGATGAGCTCGGGCCCGCCCACACCGCCGACGCGGTGGCCGCGGTGCGCACACTGTGGCGCACTTGGCCCCTGAAATCTGTGGTGGGGGACCGTGCCACCGGCGTCTTCGCCGATACCGCTCAGATCCGTCGCGCCGACGTGGCACTCGGCTACCGGATCGCCGGGCCGTTGAACGTACCCGGTTCCGTGCAGGGGGACCTGCCCGTGTGGCGGCAGGCGATCTCCGGCATCGATGCGTCCGTCAGTGGGGCCGACATCGTCGTCGTCGAGGAGGGCTCGCCCGTGCCCGCGGGCCGGCCGGCGGTGGTGCGGGTGCGTTCCATCCAGCGCATCGGTTCGGTTCTGGAACGGTTGTCGGCCAACGGAAATGCAGCCGGAATCGTGGTGCGCCTCGCCCCGCATGCGCTGATACCGTTCCTGGACGGGGCACTGCCTGAGGCGAGGCGGCGGGGCTTCGTCGCCTCCGGCACGCGATCCGCATCCCTGCGGCAGCGGCTGCATCTCCCGGTGCCCCGGCAACCCGATCTGGCCGGCCATGCGCTGGCCTTCGCTTCCGCACCCAACCCAGGAGGACGCTTGTGACCGCCGGACAGTTGATTCTCAACGTCAACGTGCTCAACACCGGCATCCACACCGGATCCTGGCAGCGCACCAGCGAACCGCCGACGGCATTCGCCGACCCCGGCTACTACGTACGGATGGCGCGCATCGCCGAACGCGGCACCCTCGACGCGCTGTTCCTGGCCGACGGTCCCGCACTGCGTGACCACCCGGCGCTGCGGCCTTCACAGGCACTGGAACCCAGCGTCATCCTCGCGGCGGTGGCCGCCGAGACCGAGTATCTCGGCATCATCGGCACGCTGTCGTCCACCTTCAACGACCCGGTGGAACTCGCGCACCGGCTGCTTGCCCTCGACGAACTCTCGGGCGGCCGCTTCGCCTGGAATGTCGTCACCACCTACTCGCTGCCCGCCGGCGCCAACTTCGGGGTGGCCGACTACCCGGACCGGCACACCCGGTACCGGCGCGCCGCCGAGTTCGTGGACGTGGTCCGTGCGCTCTGGCGCGACGCCGCGGACCTCGGCCGGCGCGGCATCTCCCATCAAGGCGAGTTCTTCACCGTGGTCGGATCGCTGCCACAGGGCCCGTCGGCCCAGGGATACCCGTTGCTGGTGCAGGCGGGCGGGTCCCCACAGGGCCGGGACCTGGCCGGCCGGGTCGCCGACGCGGTGTTCAGCGCCGAACTCGACGTGGACGCCGGAATCGACCACTACCGGTACGTCAAGGACGTCGCGGTGGCCCACGGCCGGCGCCGGCACGATGTGAAGATCCTGCCGGGCCTGATCACCACCATCGGCAGTACCCGCGCCGAGGCCGACCGTCGATTCGAGGAGCAGAACGCGCTGCTGCCACCGGGGCAGGATCTGGAGCGGCTGTCGCAGGTGCTCGGCGAGGACCTGTCCGATCACGACCTCGACGCCCCGGTACCGGGCCATCTCCTCGGCGAGGTCAGCGACCCGGCCGCGTTCGCCGCATCGCTGGGCTTCCGGGAATCGGTGGTGCGGCTCATCGAGAGCCGGTCGCTGACCCTGCGCGAGGCCGTCCGCGAGTTCAGCGGGGCGGGTCATCGCGTCGTCGTCGGAACGCCCGTCGAGGTGGCCGACACCATCGAGGCGTGGTTCCGGGCCGGTGCGGCCGACGGGTTCAACCTGATGCCCGACGTGTTCCCCGACGGGCTGGAGGTCTTCGTCGACGAGGTGGTGCCCATCCTGCGGGCGCGGGGGCTGTTCCGCCGGGAGTACACCGAATCGACGCTGCGCGAACGGTTCACCGGCAGCACCCATCCGTGCGGTCGGTTGACCCTCGTGAAACGGGCCTGACGGCTGGGTTGACGCTGTCGTCAAGGTGCGCGTCCGCGTGCCGCGCCTTTGCTGTAATTTCCTCCCATGACGCTCGGCACGCCCACGACCATTGCCAGAATCGCGCCGTCGTGGTGAACCCGCTCGCCGCCGCCCTCAGCGACCGGCTGTCGGTCAGCGCCAATCATCTGGTGCTGCTGGAAGACGGAGTCTGGGTCCGGCACCCGTGGCCGGAAATCTATGCGCGGGCCGAGAATGTCGCCGAGTGGGTGGCCGATGCCGGCATCACCCGCGTCGGGCTCGTCGGCGAGCCGACGGCCGAGTTCGTCGCCGCCGTCATCGGCGCCTTCCTGGCCGGTGCCGCGGTCTCGATCCTGCCCGGACCCATCCGCGGCGCCGATCCCGCGCAGTGGGCTCGGGGCACGCTGGCGCGGTTCGACACGATCGGCAGCGAGCGGGTGCTGAGCCAGGGCAGCTACCTGGAGCTCCTCGCCGCGCAGTCGCCCGCGGTCGGCGCACTCACCGCCGTCGCACACGCGCAGCGATCGGCCACCCTCGCGCTGCCCGACGCCGACGCCCCGATCGCCGTCTTGCAGGGCACCGCCGGATCGACGGGGACTCCCCGCACGGTGGCGATGTCCCCCGCCGCGGTGCTGGCCAATCTCAACGGCCTCAACGAGCGAATCGGCGTCGACCCGAGCGACGTCGGATGTTCGTGGCTGCCGCTGTACCACGACATGGGCCTGAGCTTCCTGCTGTCGGGGGCCGTGGGCGGCACCGATGTGTGGCAGGCCCCGACGTCGGCGTTCCAGGCGTCGCCGTTCCGCTGGCTGAACTGGCTCAGTGAAAGCCGCGCCACCATCACGGCCGGACCCAACATGGCCTACGGGATGATCGGCAAGTACTCCCGCCGGGTCACCGATGTGGACCTGTCCGCGCTGCGGTTCGCGCTCAACGGCGGCGAGCCCGTCGACTGCGAACTCACCGGACGCTTCGCCACGGAGATGGCGCGGTTCGGTTTCGACGCCGGCGCGTTGTCGCCGTCCTACGGTCTGGCCGAAGCCAATTGCGCGGTCACGGTTCCGGTGCCCGGGGTGGGTCTGCGCGCCGTCGAGACCGCGACCCGTACACATGCCGTGCTCGGTGAGCCGATCGCCGGCATGGAGGTGCGGATCGAAGAACACGACGGCGAGGCCGGGGAGATCGCCATCCGGGGCACGTCGATGATGTCCGGCTACCTCGGGGACGATCCGCTGGGTGACGGATCCTGGTTCCGCACCGGCGATCTCGGCTACTTCACCGAGGGCGGGCTGGTGGTGTGCGGCCGGGCCAAGGAGATCATCACCGTCGCCGGGCGCAACATCTTCCCGACCGAGGTCGAGCAGCTGGCTGCGCAGGTGCCCGGGGTGCGCGAAGGTGCGGTGGTGGCCGTCGGGATCGGCGAGGGGTCGATACGGCCCGCCCTGGTGGTGACCGCCGAATTCCGTGGACCTGACGAGGCCGGGGCCCGCGCCCAGGTGATGGCGCAGGTCGCGTCGGGATGCGGTGTCATGCCCGCTGATGTCATCTTCGTCAAGCCCGGCACGCTGCCCAGGACCTCGTCGGGCAAGCTGCGGCGCCTCGAAGTCCGGCGCGGTCTGGAGGACCGTTAGCTACTCTGGGCACACATGTCTGCCTTCACGCCGGCCAAACGTGCGCTGACCCATCTCGCGCTGCGGGCCGCCGCGGCGCGGCTCGGCCTGGGCCGGCCGACGACGGGCTACGGCGTGACCCGCGATGTCGAGGTCCCCACGCGGGACGGGCAGCGACTGCGCACCGATGTCTACACCCCGGCGTCGGCGACGGTGAGCACCTTGTTGCTCCGCACCCCGTACGGCCGTTCCGCGCTGATGGCCACCATCGTCGCCGGCTTGTTCGCCGGACGTGGTTATCGCGTCGTCGTGCAGAGCACGCGTGGAACTTTCGGCTCTACCGGCACCTTCGACCCGGTTCGCAACGAAACCGAGGACGGGGCCGACACGGTTGCCTGGCTGCGCGCCCAGCCGTGGTTCGAGGGACGGTTCGCCACCCTGGGCTCGTCCTATCTCGGGTTCACCCAGTGGGCCCTGCTGTCCGATCCGCCGCCGGAACTGGAAACCTCGGTGATCGCCATGGCGACCCACGATTACGGGCAATATGCCTGGGGCGCAGGGTCTTTCCCGCTGGCCGACCTGCTCACCTGGACCTATCATCTGGCGCACCAGGAAAGCGACGGCGCGCTGCGGGGCCTGGTGCGCTCGCTCACCACGTCGCGCAAGGTACGTGGACCGCTGTACACGGTGCCGCTGCGCGACGCCGCCGATCAGCTTCTCGCCGGTGCCACGCCATGGTTCGAATCCTGGGTGCGCCATCAGGATCCGGCCGACCCGTACTGGGAGCCCGCCCGGCGCTCGGTTGCCCTGCAACGGGCCGACACGCCGGTCCTGCTGATCGCCGGGTGGCAGGACATCCTCGTCACGTCGGCGTTCCGGGAGTACGCCCAGTTGGCCGCCCGGGGTGTCGAGCCGGCACTAATCGTCGGGCCCTGGACGCACAGCGACGGCGGCGGTGAGGTGCTCCGGGAGACGATGGCCTGGTTGACCGGGCCGCGCTGGAGCGGGGTGCGGATCCACGTCAGGGGGCGTGACACGTGGCGGGAGTTGGACGCCTGGCCACCGCCGGCCGACGACACAGTGCTCTATCTTCACCCGCGGGCCGCGCTCGCCGACAGCCCGCCCGCCGAGGCGGGCACCATCGCCGGGTTCGTGTTCGATCCGGCCGACCCGACCCCGTCGCTCGGCGGCCGGCTCCTGTTCTCGCCCAACGGTTATCAAGAGGACAGTGCGCTGGCAGCGCGTCCCGACGTCGTGACGTTCGCCAGCGCGCCGCTCGACCAAGCACTCGAGGTCATCGGCGTTCCGCGGGTCGAACTCGCGCACCGCACCGACATCGGATGGGCCGACGTCTGGGTGCGGATCAGCGAGGTCGGCGCCGACGGCCGGTCACACAACGTCTGCGACGGCTATGTGCGACGCGAACCCGGCGCCGAACCGGTGCTGCATCTGGACCTCGACCCGATCGCCCACCGGTTCGCCGCGGGATCCCGGGTCAGGTTGATGATCGCCGGCGGGTCGCATCCGCACTATGCGCGCAATCCCGGCACCGGCGAATCCATATGGACGGCAACCCATATGGTGCCGTCCACCCACGAGATCGGCGCCGGCTCGCGGCTGCTGCTACCGGTCGTGCGCGCCTAACGCACCTTCAGCACGACTTTGCCGGTGGCACTGCGGTTTTCCAGCGACTCGATGGCCGCACCGGCCCGCTCGAACGGGTAGACGACGGGTTCGGGCGCGCTGATCGCACCCGACGCCAGCAGCGGGGCCAGCTCCTCCCACTGCTGCGCCAGGTAGCCCGGGTGGGTCATGGTCCAGGCGCCCCAACCGACCCCGATGGCGTCGACGTTGTTGAGCAGCAACCGATTCACCTTGACGGTGGGGATGTCGCCGCCGGTGAAACCGACCACCAGGAGCCGCCCACCGGGGGACAGGGAGCGCAGCGAATCGGTGAACCGGTCCCCGCCGACCGGATCCAGCACGATGTCCACACCGCGGCCACCGGTCAGCTCGGCGACCTTGTCCTTGAATCCTTCGGCGAGCACCACATCGGTGGCTCCCGCGGCGCGCGCGATCTCACCCTTGGCCTCGGTGCTCACCACCGCGATCACCCGGGACGCGCCGAACGCCGGGGCCAGCCGCAGCGTCGACGTGCCGATGCCGCCCGCGGCCCCGTGCACCAGCACCGTCTCGCCGTCGGCCAGCCGGCCGCGGGTGCGCAGCGCGAAGTGCACCGTCAGGTCGTTGAACAACACGCCCGCGCCGGCCTCGAAGGACACCGAGTCGGGCAGGGCGAACACCCGCTCCGCGGGCAGCGTCACCACCTCGGCCATCCCGCCGGTCAACAGGGTCAGCGCCGCCACCCGGTCGCCCGCGGCGACGTGCGCACCGGCAGGCGCGCTGCGGACCACACCGGCGACCTCGGCACCCGGGATGTACGGCAGGGGTGCCTTGTACTGATAGAGCCCCCGGGTCTGTAGGGCATCGGGGAACGCGACCCCGGCCGCGTGCACCTCGATCACCACGCCGTCGGTGCCCGGCTCCTCGATCTCCACCAACTCCGCGACCGACGGACCGTCCAACCGGGGTATGTGTATGGCGCGCATGAAGCACCATTTAACATCCCGGCGTGATCAAGGCACGTGCCGCGGTACTCCGCGAAGCAGGGCAGGACCCGCAGCTGACCGAGGTCGAATTGCGCGATCCGGTGGCCGACGAGGTCCTCGTCCGCATCGACGCCGTGGGCATCTGCCACACCGACATCAGCGTCGCGTCCTGGTTCGCCAAGGTGCCCATGGTGTTCGGGCACGAAGGCGCGGGCACCGTCGTCGCCGCGGGACCCCGCGCGCAGGACCGCATCGGGGCGCGGGTGGTGCTCACCTTCGCCAGCTGCGGTGCGTGCGCGAACTGCGCCTCCGACCGGCCGGCCTACTGCGACCAGTCGGCCCACCTGAACATGCGGGGCAGCCGCCGCGACGACACCAGCGCGCTACGCCTCGACGGGCAGCCCATCACGAGTGGATTCTTCGGCCAGTCCAGCTTCGCCACCTACGCCATCGCCCGCAGCCGCAACGCCGTCACGGTGCCCGACGGCATCGACCCGGCGCTGGCCGCACCGCTGGGCTGCAGCGTGCAGACCGGTGCCGGCGCGGTGCTCAACGTGCTGACCCCGGCCGCCGATGACGCTGTCGTGGTCTTCGGTGCGGGCGCGGTGGGGCTCTCGGCGGTGATGGGTGCGCGCATCGCCCGCTGCCGCACGATCATCGCCGTCGATCCGATCGCCGCGCGCCGCGACGTGGCCGCCGAGCTGGGGGCCACCCACACGTTCGACCCGGCAGGCGCCGACGTCGCGGCCGGGGTACTGGAGCTGACCGGCGGGGCCGCGGGTGTCATCGACACCACCGCCCGCCCCGACGTCATCGCCGCGGCGGTCGGGCTGCTGCGCTCCCGCGGCACACTGGCGCTGCTCGGTTTGGGTGCACCCACGGCCGAGCTACCGGTGGCGCTCATCATGGCAAAGGGGATCAGCGTGCGCGGTGTCGTCGAGGGCGACAGCGACCCGCACGTCTTCATCCCGTACCTGGCCGACCTCTACGTCCGCGGTGAGCTGCCGCTGGACAAGCTGATCACCACTTTCCCATTCGACGATTTCGGTCGGGTGTGGACCGCGGCGAAGGCCGCCGAGGTGATCAAACCGGTGCTCGTCACGGCGTAAGCTGGCGGGTCCCGGCAAAGAGGCCGAGACGAACGGAGCAGCCCATGACGCTTCCACCGCTACCTGCGGGCCGCACCATGACGGTCCGCTCGGCTGACGGGACACGCTTGCACGCCCGGGTGTTCGGCCCGGAGAACGGCTACCCGATCGTGCTGGCGCACGGCATCACCTGCGCCCTGGAGGTGTGGGCCCACCAGATCGCGGACCTGGTCGGCGACTACCGCGTCATCGCCTACGACCACCGCGGCCACGGCCGCAGTGAGACGCCCCGGCAGCGGCGTGGCTACAGCCTCGACCATCTGGCCGCCGATCTGGACGCCGTGCTGGACGCGACGTTGGCGTCCGGTGAGCGGGCCGTCATCGCGGGGCATTCGATGGGCGGCATCGCCATCTCGTCGTGGTCGCAGCGCTACCCGGACCGCGTGACGTCCTGCGCCGACGGCGTCGCGCTGATCAACACCACGACCGGGGACCTGCTGCGGGATGTGCGGCTCGCGCCGGTGCCCGCCCCGCTGACCCAGGCCCGCATCCGCGCTGCCGGGACCTTCTTGAAGACGTTCGGCGCCACCCCGATCCCGGGTCTGGCCGGTGGCCCCAACAAACGCTTCGTCCAGTACCTGGCAGTCGGCCGCGACGCCGCCCCCGAGGTGGCGGACCTGATCTACCGGCAGTTCGCCGCCACCCCGCCGGCCGGGCGCGGAGGCTGGGCGAGGGTGCTGGTGGACAACCTTGGGCCCAAACATATTTCGCTGCACAACCTGACGGTGCCGACACTGGTCATCGGCAGCCGCAAGGACCGGCTATTGCCGATCATCGCGTCCCGCCACATCGCCGAGCACGCGCCGAATCTGGCGGCGTTCGTCGAGCTGTCCGGCGGTCACTGCGCCATTCTGGAACGGCCCGCCGAGGTGAACCAGCAGCTGCGCGCACTGGCCGAATCGGTGGCGCGGCAACGCCTCAGCTCGTGAGGTAACCGATCGTCTCGGTGGCGGCCCGCTGTCCGGACCGGACCGCACCGTCCAGGAATCCGGTCCACTCGTCGGCGGTCTCGGTACCGGCCCAGAACACGCCCTCCACCGGAGCGCGCAACACGTGCCCATAACTGCTCCACGACCCCGGCGGCACCGCGGCGGTGGGCCCGCCCGGCGCGAACGGCTCTGCGCCCCAACAGTGGTCGACGTAGTCGATGGGTTCGGCGGCGGCGGCGCCGAACAGTGCGGTGAAGTTGCGCACCGCCCGTTCGCGGCGCTGTTGCGGGGGCAGCGGGTCGAAGGTGCGGGCATCGGTGAAGCCCAGCAGGACACCGGGTCCGTTATCGCCGGGGCTGACGTCGAAGGTGATGAACACCGGTCCCTCGTCGGACAGCGCCTCCCCGGAGAACCCGGCGGCGCGCCAGAACGGCTTCTCGTAGGCGACGTAGGCCTTGCTCAGATTGCCCTGCGGCCAATGGGCGATCAGCTCGCGATGGTCCTCGGACAGGGCCGGCTCGAAGGTGATCGCGGCGCGATGTGCGGGCGGGATCGCGACGATCACCGCCGCCGCCGTCCAGGACCCGGTATCAGAGTCCACGCGATACCCGGCACCCTCGCGGGCGACGCGGCGGACCGCGGTGCTCAGGTGCACCGTCAGGTCGTCGGCCATCCGCTCCGCGATCTGCTGGGTCCCGGCAGGGAAGCGTTCCTGCTGCGCGCCGCCCTCGACGTCGAGCATCGGGCCCAGTCCGCCGGCGGCCTTCACGTAACGCACCGCGTGCAGCATGGAGACCTCGTCGGGTTCACAGCCCCAGGTCACCCGGGACATGATCGCCATCAGGTTGCGGGTGGAAGCGTTCGCGTGCACCGAGCGCAACCAGCTGTCCAGGCTGCGCCTGTCCAGGCGCTCGGCGGCCGGGGCCGACCAGGGGTCGGTGACCGGGATCAGCCGGGACAACCGCTCGAAGCGCCACTGGATGCGGGACACGTCGAACAGTTCGATCATCGACAGCTTGGGGATGGTGCTGCGGTAGGAGCGCACCCGGCCGTGCCAGTCGATCAGGTTCTTACCGCGGCTGTGGGTGGGCACGGTGTCGCAGCCCAGTTCGGCGGCCAGCTTGAGCACCGCGTCCTGGGTGGGACCGACGAAGGTGCCGCCCAGGTCCACCGGGACGCCGGCGATCGTCGTCGTGTACGACCGGCCGCCGACACGGTCCCGGCCCTCCAACACCACGACGTCGTGCCCGAATTTGGTCAGTTCCCGTGCCGCCGACAGCCCCGCGAACCCTGCTCCCACCACGATCACATCGCCCACGGCCCCAGTCTGCCCCGAAGCATGGCCCGGGCGCATTAAGGTGAGCCGCTGTGAAGGTCATGACAGCGTTGTACGGGCCCACCGATGCCATCGACCGGGCGCGCGCCTTGCGCGATGCCGGTGCCAGTGGGGTGTTCACCTTCGAGGGTCCGCATGACGTCTTCACCCCGCTGACGCTGGCGTCCACCGTCGGCGGCCTGGACCTGATGACCAACGTGGCGATCGCGTTCCCGCGCAACCCGATTCACCTGGCGCATCAGGCGATCGACCATCAGATCCTCACCGGCGGCCGGTTCACCCTGGGACTGGGCACCCAGATCCGCACGCAGATCGAGAAGCGGTTCGGCGCTGATTTCGACCGGCCGGTGGCGCGGATGACCGAACTGGTCGCGGCGCTGCGCGCCATCTTCGCGACGTGGTCGACGGGGGAGCGACTCGACTTTCGGGGCGACTACTACCGGCACACCCTGATGACACCGACGTTCACCCCGCGCGGCAACGATTACGGGCCGCCGCCGATCTATGTCGGGGCGCTGGGACCGCGCCTCACCCGGGCGGTGGCCGAACACGCCGATGGGTTGCTGGTGATGCCGTTCGGGTCCAAGCGTTTCCTGCACGAGGTGACGATGGCCGGTGTCGACGCCGGGCTGGCGGCGTCGGGGCGCAGTCGCGAAGACCTTGCTGTGGTGCCGGAGATCATCGTGTCCGTCGAGTCGGACAGCAATCCCGGGCATGCGGCGACGCGCCAGCTGCTGGCCTTCTACGGTTCGACCCCGGCGTACCGGCCGGTGCTGGAGACGCACGGCTGGGGGGACCTGCAGCCCGACCTGCACGCCCTGTCCAAGCAGGGGCGATGGTCGGAGATGGGGGCGCTGATCGACGACGAGGTGCTGCACACCATCGCCGCGTGCGGCACCCCGGCCGACATCGCCGGCCACATCAAAGACAGGGTGGCCGGCGTGTCCGACCGGATCTGCATCTACCAGCCCGGACCGATCGCGGTGGATTCGCTGGCCCAGATCGTTGACGCACTGCGCACCTGAGCACCTATGGTGGTGGTACGGCGCGGGACCACAAGGAGGTCGTCCATGGGCGAGCAGCAGGCCGAGTTCTCTGATGTGCTGATCATCGGGGCCGGTATCTCCGGGATCAACGCCGCTTACCGCATCCATGAACAGAACCCGCGGCTGACCTACACCATCCTGGAACGGCGCGAACGCATCGGCGGCACCTGGGACCTGTTCCGCTACCCGGGTATTCGATCCGACAGCGACATCTTTACCCTCAGCTTCCCGTACGAGCCGTGGACCCGCGAGGAACATGTCGCCGATGGAGCGGATATCCGCCAGTACCTGACCGATGCGGCCCGCAAGTACGGCATCGACCGGCACATCGTCTTCGATACCAAGGTGATCTCCGCGGATTGGGACTCGGCCGCCGACACCTGGTCGGTGCGCACCGAAACCGGTGGGGTGCAGCAGACCCGACGAGCCCGCTTTCTGTTCTTCGGCACCGGCTACTACAACTACGACCAGCCGCACACCCCGCAGATCGCCGGGATGGACGACTTCGGCGGCGAGGTGGTGCACCCGCAGTTCTGGCCGGAGTCCCTGGACTACGCGGGCAAGAACGTGGTGGTGATCGGTAGCGGCGCGACGGCCATCAGCCTGGTGCCCGCGTTGGCCGAGCAGGCCGCCCACGTCACCATGCTGCAGCGCTCACCCACGTACATGATGCCGATGCCTGCCGTTCCGATGGCGATGCAGACGGTACGGAAGGTGTTGCCGCGCAAGCTCGCCCACCGGTTCATCCGGTTCAGGAACGCGTGGATGCACTACGCGATGTTCTGGTTCTTCCGCAAGGCCCCCAAGCGCGGGCGGTGGCTGATCCGCAACCGCACCATCGCGCGGCTGCCGCAGGGCTATCCCGTCGACGTCCACTTCAAGCCGAAGTACAAGCCGTGGGATCAGCGGATGTGTCTGGTGCTCGACGGTGATCTGTACGAGGACATCAGCGCCGGGCGGGCCGACATCGTCACCGACCACATCGACCACATCGACGCCACCGGCATCGTGCTCGCCTCCGGTGCCCGCCTGGACGCCGACATCATCGTGACCGCGACGGGTTTGCAGTTGCAGGCACTCGGCGGCATCGGGTTGAGCATCGACGGCGTGCGTATCGAACCGACCGACCGGTTCGTCTACAAAGAGCATCTGCTCGAAGAGGTGCCGAACATGGCGTGGTGCGTCGGCTACACCAATGCCTCGTGGACACTGCGTGCCGACATGACCGCGAAATCGGTGGCAAAGCTGCTGGCGTACATGGATTCCCATGGCTACACCCATGCCTATCCTCATCTGGGCGGGGTGGCGATGGAAGAGAAGCCGGCCTGGGACATCAACGCCGGCTATGTGCAGCGAGCCCCGCATGCGTTGCCGAAATCCGGTATGCACCGGCCTTGGACAGTGCGGCACAACTACGGCCTCGACGTGCTGGAGCACCGGTTCGACAAGATCGGGGAGTCGATGGTGTTCGGCCGGGCCCCCGTCGTCGCCGAGAAGCCCGAGAAGTCGCCTGTCACGTCGAAGATCGCCATCTGAGCGGCTACTCGCCGGACATCCTGGCCACCGGACTGGACGTCGTGTTCTGTGGCATCAACCCCGCGTCGACCGCGGCAGCCGACGGCCACAACTTCTCCAGCCCGAGCAACCGATTCTGGGCCGTGCTGCATCAGGCCGGGTACACCGATGTCCGTCTGCGACCCGACGAGGAGCGCAGGCTGCTGACGTACGGCTGCGGCATCACCGCGGTGGTGACCCGCCCGACCCCGCGGGCATCCGATGTCACCGCCGACGAATTCCGCCGGGCGGCAACGGCGTTCGAGGCCAAGATCCAGCGGTACGCACCCCGGGTGGTGGCGTTCCTCGGCAAGCGGGCGCTGGCGGCCATGGCGTCCCGACCCGATCTGGACTGGGGACGGCAGCCCGACGCCGCCGCCGTCGCGGGCGCGCAGGCGTGGGTGCTGCCCAATCCGAGCGGGCTGAACCGGAACTTCACCCTCGACGGTCTGGTCGAGTCCTACGGTGAGTTGCGCGCTGCGCTGAAGCAGGAGGGTTGACGTGGTCGAACTCGTCGTCGCGGTGTTCTTCGTCGGCATGGGGATCTACGCCCTCGCCGCCCCGGCCGCCATGCTGCGCCCGTTCGGCGTCACCCTGGGCAACGCGACCGCACGCTCCGAGGTGCGCGCCGTGTACGGCGGTTTCGGGCTGGCCGTCGCCGCCGTGCTGGTTTACGCGTCACGCGTGCCGGAGGTACGCACCGGTGTGCTCGTCACCGTCGGCGCCGCGCTGGCAGGGATGGCGATGGGACGGCTGCTGTCGATATTCGGGGAGCGGACGCCGTTCTACCCCAACTGGTTCTACTGCCTGGTCGAGGCGGCGGCCGCGGCGGTGCTGTTCTGGTCTGCCTACTGACTGCTTTTCCCGTGCTCCGACGAGATTGCGTCCAGGGTTGTTGATTGGCGTCGAACAGCCCGGAGGCACGACCCTGGACGCAATCTCGTCAGAGCAGCGAGAGCGGAGTCTTCCTAGGGCGCGACGGTCAGCCAGTCGGCGAACCCGGACGGGTCGTGGCGCCCGAGTGCGCCGTGCTCGAACAGGCCCCACCCTTCGGCGGGGGCGTTGTCACCCTCGGTGCACACCGCGCGGCCGACGTGATCGATGACCCCGAACCCGGACCGCCCGACGATCGCGGGGTCGGTCATGTCATAGGTCAGCCGCTCGGTGAACTTCTCGCCGCGCCACACTCCGTGCGTCCAGTCGGAGTCGCCGCCGTAGCCGCCGCCGACGTGAATCGGCACGGGCAGTTTGGATTCCACGTCGAACCGCACCGGTGAACCGTCCTGCGCGGTGGCGTCGATGGTGGCCCCGGTGGGGATGCGGGTCCCGGAGCGGTAGTGGATCTTCACCCGGGGCCAGCCGAGCTGCTCGACGCGTCCGTCCTTCCAGATGCGGGTGCAGTCGTTGAGGGACCGGAATCCGTTGGGCTCCTCCTGCAGGATCACGACAATGGAGAAGTCGTCGAACGCCATCGGCACGTAGAGCCACCACATGCCCTCGAACGGCGGATCGGCGGGCCGGCCGGCAGGCTCGGCTTCACCGATCGGGCGGATGCCCCAGGACCGGTCCCGGGAGCCGATCCACACGTCGGGATCCACCGTGATGCGCTCGCCGTCGATCTCCAAAGAGCCGCTCCACGAACCGAGTTGGGCGAACCGCTGAGCATCCAGCGTGACGCGGTTGCCGGTGCGCATGATGTGGGGCTGTTCCTGCACCACGTCGAACAAACCGTTCCAGGTGAGGTCGGCGGCGATCCCGTCGGTCTCGTCGAGGGTGATTCGCAGTGTGCGCAGCGGATCCTGCACGTCGACCCGGTAGCCGAGCACGTGCTGGTTGAGGCGATCCTGGTCGATGGCATCCGACAGGTGTACCGCGGTCTGGGTGTCCCCGCGCCGGACCAGGAGGAAAGCGTCCTTCACCCCGAGATTGGGGTAGTAGCCGATGCCGGTGACGAGGAAGATGTCGCCGGTGCGGTCGTGTGCGTTGAAGTAGGACCGGTCATAGAAGTTGCGGTCCGAAGATCCCGGCCAGGCAATGGGTTTCGGGATCTGGTGTACCGGGAATTCATCCATCGGGCCGAGCATTACGCCTCCTCGAGAAGTCGCCGCAGCAGTGAGGCGTGGTAGAAGGTGGACTCCACGTCCTCGGGCTTGTCCATCTCACCGAAGTGCACCCGCCGGGCGGTGGTGCGCATGAACACGCAACACCAGATCACCCCGGAATATATGTAGAACCAGCGCAGGTCGCCCAGGGTGGTGCCGGTCAGCCGCTCGTAGGTGGCGCGCACATCTTGCTCGCGCAGCACCTCGGGCAGGCCTGGCAGCCCGGCCAGGCCGGACAACTCCTGGAACACCATGTGCGCGAAGATGATCCACGACACATCGAGTTCGCGGGGGCCGACGGTGGCCATCTCCCAGTCCAGCACCGCGGCGGGCCGGAAGTCCTCGTACAGGACGTTCCCGATGCGCGAGTCGCCCCACGCCAGCACCGGCGCCGTCGCGGCGACGTCGGCCGGGAAGTTGTCCTCCAGCCAGCCCAGTGCCCGCTCGACCAGTTCGGAGCGCCCGATGTCGGGCACCGAGAACTCATACCAGTCCTTGAGCCAGCCGAAATGCCGGCGTAGTGGGGTGTCCCCGGCCGGGTCGGACTCGGACAGGAAGGCAAACCGTTGCGCCGCATCGGGAATCGAGTGCAGTTTGGCCAGCACCTCGACGGTGGAGTCCTGCAGTTCGCGCTGACGGTGCTCGGGTGCGTCGGCGAACCAGTTGTCGCCGAACGTGTACGGCATGACGTCGGGCGGGACGATGCCGTCGACGCGGTCCATCAGGAAGAACGGGGTGCCCAGCACGTCACCGGTGGTATCGATCCAGCGAACGCGGGGGACCGGCACGTCGGTGAGTTCGCCGACCTGGCGCATGAGTTCGAACTGGTGGTCCAGCCGGTAGGAGGAGAACACCGGAACGTCCGCATCGGTGGGCGCCACCCGGGCGACCAGACGCTGCTCGGTGCCGTCCCAATCGACGGTCAACAGAATGGTCTCCGACGACATCCCGTTCGCGTCCACGCCGCTTTCGACGGTGACGGTGGGGGTGCCATTGCCGGGCCGCTGCGTCGCGAGCCACTGCGCGATCGCGGCGGGCACGGTGCTGACATCTCGACTGGAGTGCTGGAGGCGGCTGACGTCTTCGACGGCCGGTTCGTTCGACACGATGTTCCTTCCAATACCAATTACGCTACTATTGGTAGCGATATGAAAGCAGACTCACCCTCGGTTGACAAGGGGGCCGGGCGGCCCCGGGATCCTCGTATCGACGCTGCCATACTCGGCGCCACCGCGGATCTGCTTGTGGAGATCGGTTATTCGAATCTGACGATGGCCGCCGTCGCCGAGCGGGCCGGCACCACCAAGACCGCGCTGTACCGCCGCTGGTCGAGCAAAGCCGAACTGGTGCACGAGGCAGCGTTTCCCGTCGCACCGACCGCACTCGGCATGCCGGAGGGCGACATCGCCACCGATGTCCGGGCCATGATCGCCGCGGCCGGCGCGGTGTTCACCAGCCCGGTGGTCCGCGCCGCGCTACCCGGGGTGATCGCCGACATGGCTGCCGATCCCGATCTGAGTCACCGGGTGATGAGCCGATTCACCGGACTGTTCGAGGTCGTCCGCGACCGGCTGGTGCACGCCGTCGAACGAGGCGAGGTGCATGCCGACATCGACCCGGACCGCCTCATCGAGGTGATCGGCGGGGCGAACCTGCTGCGCATGCTGCTCGTCCCCGGGTGGGAGATCGACGACGAGTGGGTGGACCAGACCGCCGCGATCGTGGTGCATGGCGTCGTCCGCTGACATCGTCGGCTAGTGGATCTGACTCTTGTTGCGTTCGGACACCGCGCGGAACTGGTCGCCCAGACTGTCGAAATCGCGGTGCTGCGCGTACGCGATCCGGGCTTCGGCATCCAGCGCGGGATCGATCATGGCTGCCGCACCTTCGGTGTAGATCTGCTTGAGCCCCAGCATGATCGGACCCGGCACCTCGGCGATCTCGCCCGCCAACTGCAGCGCGCGGCCCAGTAACTGCGAGGGCTCGACCACCTCGGTCACCAACCCGATGCGTTCGGCGCGCGCCGCATCGATCACCTCGCCCGTCATCGAGAGCCGGCGCGCCATCGCCAGACCGACCACCTGAGGCAGTCGCGCGGTCATCCCGCCGCCCGGCAGGATCCCCACCCGGGCATGGGTGTCGGCGAACACCGCACGCTGCGAGGCCACCAGGAAATCGCAGCCGAGCGCGATCTCCAGGCCGCCGGTGAACGTGGCGCCGTTGATCGCCCCGATGATCGGGGTCCGCATCTCGCGCACCGCGGTGATGCAACTCTGCGACCGGAACTCCTCGAAATACTTCAGGCCATCCCGTGCGGCTTCCTTGAGGTCGACACCCGCGCAGAACGCGGGATCGGTCCCGGTGAGCACCACCGCGCGTACCGCCTCGTCGGCGTCGGCTTCGGTGAGCGCCGCGTACAACGCGCGGATCAATTCCCGGTTCAGCGCGTTCCTGGCCTCCGGCCTGTTCAGGGTCAGCAGCCGCACGGCGCCGTGATCGGAGGTCAGGACGGTGGTCACCGCGGGGGTCATCGGTCGAACCTATGCGTATGGTCGAAGGCGTGTCCGTGTTATCGACGCCCATCCTTGCCGACAACCTGGCCCGAGTCTTCTCCCGGATCGTCAACCCCAGCCCGAAACCCGGGGTGCGTTTCCCTGAATTGGTCGCCGCGACCACGGAGATCACCATTCCGACCCGCCACGGTGACACGCCGGCGACCGTCTACCACCCCGAGGGCCCATCGTCCGGGGTGTACGTCAACATCCACGGGGGTGGCTTCGTCGTCGGGCACCGCGAGCAGGACGACCCGTGGTGCCGCTACCTGGCGGCCCGCGCCGGCGTCACCGTGGTCAACACCGACTATCTGCTGGCCCCCGACCACCGATTCCCGACGCCCGTCGAGCAGCTGTACGACGTGGTGCTGTGGGCGGCCGGTAACTGGCCCGATGAGCGGCTCTGCGTGGGCGGCCAGAGCGCGGGCGGCAATCTGTCCGCGGCCGTCGCGCGGATGGCGCTGACGCACAACGGTCCACCGATCGCGCTGCAGGTGCTGCACTATGCACCTTTGGATCTGGTGACGGCAACGGATCGCAAACGGTCACCGCGGGGCGGCAAGGCCGTCATGAAACCGTGGATGGGCGAGGTGTTCGACACCGCCTATATTCCGGACCACAAGAGGCGCCGCGACCCGCTGGCCTCACCGGCGTGGGGCGACAATGCCGACGAGATTGCCGGGATCGCACCGGCTTTGGTGATCGCGTGCGAATACGACCGGTTGCGTGACGAGGCCGCCGCGTACGCCAAGAGCCTGGATGCTGTCGCCGCGCTCGCCGACTACGTCGAGGTGCCCGCCGTCGATCACGGCTACAACATCATGAGTGATGCCACCGAGGTCACCCGCGGCATGTATGAGTTGATCGCCCGGCAGGTGGGCCACGCCGTCAGCCGGTGAACTGCAGGCCGTTGACCAGATCCAGCAGCGGTTGCGGCAGTGCGCCGAGGGCGAAGGTGACGGCGGCGGTAACGGTCACGGTTGCGGTGCTCAGGATGCTCGGCACCACGACGGTGGGCGGATTCTCGGGTGGATCGGTGAAGAACATCAACACGATCACCCGGACGTAGAAGTAGGCCGCCACGGCACTGGCCACCACACCGACGATCACCAGGGGCGCGGCGCCGCCCTCGGCCGCAGCCTTGAACACCGCGAACTTGCTGACGAAACCACTGGTCAGTGGGATACCCGCAAAAGCCAGCAGAAACAGCGAAAACACCACGCCCACCAGCGGATAACGCCGGCCCAGCCCGGCCCACTCCGCGAGCGAGCTCACCTCGTCGCCATCGGCGTTGCGTACCAGACCCGCCAACGCGAACGCGCCCAGCGTGCTGAAACCGTAGGCGAACAGGTAGAACAGCGTCGCGGACAGACCGGCGCCATTGAGCGCGATCACCCCGGTGAGGATGAAACCCGCGTGGGCCACCGACGAATACGCCAGCATTCGCTTGACATCGCTCTGCGACACCGCGGTGAGGGTGCCGACGGCCATGGTGAGGATGGCGATCACCCACAGCACCGGACGCCAGTCATCGGCCAGGCCGGGTAGCGCCACGTAGAAGATGCGCAGCATGGCCCCGAACGCCGCGATCTTCGTGGCGGCAGCCATGAACGCCGTGACCGGCGTCGGGGCGCCCTGATACACGTCGGGAATCCACGAATGAAACGGCACGGCGCCGACTTTGAACAGCACCCCGACCGAAATCAGTGCGACGCCCACCACCGCCATCGAGGTGTCCCCGCCGGTGGTCACCGCGGCCGCGATACCGCTGAGGCTGAAGACCCCGGAGAACCCGTAGAGCATCGCGATCCCGTACAGGAAGAAGGCCGACGAGAACGCGCCCAGCAGAAAGTATTTCAGCGCGGCTTCCTGGGACAGCAACCGGCGCCTGCGGGCCAGCCCGCACATCAGGTACAGCGGCAGCGAGAACACCTCGAGGGCGACGAACATCGTCAGCAGATCATCGGCGGCCGGGAACAGCATCATCCCCGCGACGGCGAACATGGTCAGCGGGAACACCTCGGTCTGCGCCACAACGGCTTTCGCGGCGATCTTCTCCGCGACGCTGCCCGGGACCGCGGCGGCCTGCGGGGTGAACCCATCCAGACCCCGGCCGGCCGCTTCGTCGGGGGCGGGTACCCGGCGCTCGGCGATCAGCAGGGTACCCAGGATGCCGATCAGAAGAAGGGTGCCCTGCAGGAACAGTGCGGGCCGGTCCACGGCAACGGCGCCGACCGCGGCGGGTGCGCCCGTCCCCTGCAACGCGAACGCCACCAGCACCACGGCCGCCAGCGCAGCGATCTGACCACCGACCGCGAGCGCCAGCTGAGCGCCGTACCGGACTCCGCGCGGCAGGAACGCCTCTATCAGAACGCCGGCCACCGCGACCCCGAGGACGATGAGAACCGGTGAGAGTTGGAAGTATTCGATGGAGGGCGCCTGGATAGTCATTTGACGGGCCCTTCCGCAGTGGGGACGGGGTCTTGCTGATTGATGGTGCGCAGCGTGTGGTCCACGGCTGGGTTGATGACGTCCAGCGCAGGCTTGGGGTAGACACCCAGCACGAGCAGCAGCGCGATCAGCGGTGTGACCACGATCAGTTCCCGCGGCACCAGGTCACGCAGCCGTTCGTTGCCGTCCTTCACCGGGCCCGTCATCATCCGCTGATAGGCCCACAGAATGTAGATCGCCGAGAGCACCAGTGCGCTGACCGCGAACACGGCGATCGCCGGGTACCGGGTGAACGTGCCGATGAGGACCAGGAATTCGGAGATGAACGGGGCCAGCCCGGGCAGTGACAGGGTGGCCAGGCCGGCGATCAGGAAGGTGCCGGCGAGCACCGGGGCTACCTTCTGCACGCCGCCGAAATCGGCGATGAGACGAGAACCGCGGCGCGACACCAGGAATCCGGCGATCAGGAACAGGGCTGCGGTCGAGATGCCGTGGTTGACCATGTAGAGCGTGGACCCGGACTGGCCCTGACTGGTCATCACGAAGATGCCCAGGATGATGAACCCGAAGTGCGAGATCGAGGTGTAGGCGATCAGGCGCATCACATCGGTCTGGCCGATGGCCACGATGGCGCCGTAGACGATGCCGATCACCGCCAGGGTGATGATCAACGGGCGGAACGTCATCGACGCATCGGGGAACAGTTGCAGGCAGTACCGCAGCATCCCGAACGTGCCGACCTTGTCGACGACGGCCATCATCAGCACCGCCGTGGTCGGGGTGGACTCCACGGCAGCGTCCGGCAGCCAGCGATGGAACGGCCACAGCGGGGCCTTCACCGCGAACGCGAACATGAACCCCAAGAACAACGCATTCAGCACGGCCGGGCTGGCGCCGAGTTCGCCTGCCGAGACCGCCGCGACGATGGCCCGGAAGTCGAACGTCCCGCCGAGGGAATCGGTGGTCACCACGTACAGCCCGATCACCGCGGCCAGCATGATGAGGCCGCCGAACAGGTTGTACAGCAAAAACTTCACCGCGGCCGCGCTCCTGTTGGCGCCGCCGAAGCCGCCGATCAGGAAGTACATCGGGATGAGCATCGCCTCGAAGAACACGTAGAACAGCAACACGTCCAGGGCCACCAGGGAGATGAGCACCATGCCCTGGACGGCCAACGTCAGCGCGAGGTAGCTCTGCGTGGAACGCGCACCGAACCGCGAATCATCCGAACCGTCATTCCAGCCCGCGATCAGCAGCAGCGGCACCAGCACCGCGGTCAGCACCACCAGCGCCAGCGCGATCCCGTCCACCCCGAGGATGTAGCCGGTGCCGAACGACGGGATCCACTCGTGGTTCTCGACGAACTGGAACTGCTCACCGCCGGGCTGGAATCGCACGGCCAGCACGATCGCGATGGCCAGCACCGCCAGCGACACCGCCAGCGCCAGGTAACGGGCGAACTGCTTGGCGGGCAACAGGATCACCACCGCGGCACCGACCATCGGCACGGCCCACAACGCACTCAGCAAGCCGATGCCGTTCACCAGACCCTCACCACCAGGAACGCTCCGATCACCAGGGCGGCCCCGCCGAGCATCGACAGGGCGTAGGACCGGGCGAATCCGGTCTGCCAGGACCGCATCCGCTGCGACGCGCCGCCGATCAGGGCGGCCAAGCCGCGGGTGGCGCCGTCGACGGCGTCGTCGTCGATTTCGACCAGGCCTTCGGTGAGTTGCCGGCCCGGCCGCATGAACGTGTTCTCGTTGAACCGGTCGCCGTACAGGTCGGCGCGCGCGGCGGTCGTCAGTGCCGAACCTTGGGGGGCGGTTTCGGGGATGGGCCGTAGCGCGTACATCCGGTACGCGACGCCGACCCCGATCGCCACCACCGACAGGGTCACCACCGTCATCACCCAAACCGGCACGCTGCCGTGGGCTTCGTGGCTGCCGACGACCGGTTCGAGCCAATGCGTCAGCGTGCCACCGATGGCCAGCAGCGCACCGGCGCCGACGGAGCCGATCGCCAGCACGATCATCGGGGCGGTCATGATGCCGGGTGACTCATGGGGCTTTGACTCAGGAGCCCAACGCTTTTCACCGAAGAACGTCATCAGCATCACCCGCGTCATGTAGAACGCGGTGATCCCGGCGCCCAGCAGCGCCGCCCCACCCAGCAGCCAGCCGCGGGCACCACCGGCGGCGAACGCGGTCTCGATGATGGCGTCCTTGGAGAAGAAGCCGGCGAACGGCGGCACCCCGATGATGGCCAGGTAACCCAGCCCGAACGTCACGAACGTCACCGGCATGTACGCGCGCAGACCGCCGTAGCGGCGCATATCGGTTTCGTCGTTCATGCCGTGCATCACGGACCCGGCGCCCAGGAACAGTCCGGCCTTGAAGAAGCCGTGGGTCAGCAGGTGCATGATCGCCACCGCGTAGCCGGCCGGCCCCAGCCCGGCGGCCAGCACCATGTAGCCGATCTGCGACATGGTAGACGCGGCAAGGGCTTTCTTGATGTCGTCCTTCGCACAACCGATGACGGCGCCGAACAGCAGGGTGACCGCGCCGACCACGGTGACGGCCAGTTGCGCGTCGGGGGCGAGATTGAACACCGGCCCGGACCGCACGATCAGATACACCCCGGCGGTGACCATGGTGGCGGCGTGGATGAGCGCCGACACCGGTGTCGGACCTTCCATGGCGTCACCCAGCCAGGACTGCAGCGGCACCTGCGCGGACTTGCCGCAGGCGGCGAGCAGCAACAGCAACCCGATCGCGTTGAGTGAGCCCTCGGACAGTCCCGGCGCCGCATCGAAAAGCCCGGCGTAGGAGACGGTTCCGGCCGTACTGAACATCACCATCAGCGCCAGCGCCAGTCCCATGTCGCCGACCCGGTTGACGATGAACGCCTTCTTGGCCGCGGTGGCCGCTGACGGTTTGTGCGACCAGAACCCGATGAGCAGGTAGGACGCCAGGCCGACGCCCTCCCAGCCCATGTACAGGCCGAGGTAGTTGTCGGCGAGCACCAGCAGAAGCATGGCCGCGACGAACAGGTTGAGATAGGCAAAGAACCGTCGGCGAGCGGCGTCCTCACGCATGTAGCCGATGGAGTAGAGGTGGATCAGCGACCCGACCCCGGTGATCAGCAGCACGAAGCAGATGGAGAGCGCGTCCACCTGCAGCCCGAAATCGACGTGCAGGGCGCCGACCGGTACCCAGGAGAACAGCGTCTGATGGATCTCCCGGTCCTCGGCGCCGCGGCCCAGCAGATCGGCGAACAACACCGCGCCCACCACGAAAGAGGCCAGCGCCGTTGCGCAACCCAGCAGGTGACCCCACGCGTCGGTGGCCCGGCCGCCGAGGAGCAGGATGACGGCTCCGGCGAGGGGCAGCGCGATCAGCAGCCACGGGCTCATCAATTCAGTTCCTCAGCAGACTGGCCGCGTCCACCGACGCGGATCGTCGCGCCCGGAAGATGGTCATGATGATGGCCAGACCCACCACCACCTCGCACGCGGCGACCACCATGGTGAAGAACGCGACCACCTGCCCGTCGAGATGACCGTGCATCCGGGAGAAGGTGACAAAGGCCAGGTTGGCCGCGTTGAGCATCAGCTCGACGCACATGAACATCACGATGGCGTTGCGGCGCAACAGGACCCCGGCCGCACCGATGGTGAACAGCAGCGCCGACAGGTAGAGGTAGTTGGCGGGATTCATCATTTCCTCCCGTCACGCGGAATGAGGATCGTGCTGACCGAAGTCCGTGCCGCGGTGCCGTCGGGCAACCGGGCGGGCACGTCGACGGCGTTGTGCCGCGCGTACACACCGGGATTGGGCAGGGTGGTCGGATAGCCGCCCGGGCCGAATCGCTCGATCGCCAGTTCGCGCTGGGTCTTGCGGCGGTCGAACCGCTCCCGGTGCGCCAGCACCATCGCGCCCAGGGTGGCGGTGATCAGCAGCGCACTGGTCAGTTCGAAGGCCCAGACATAGCGGGTGAAGATCAACACCGCCAGACCCTCGACGTTCCCGTCGGCGTTGGCCGCCTCGAGCCCGGTGAAGCCGTTCACCGAGACGTTGCCGATCCCGCCGATCAGCAGTACCCCGAACCCGACGGCGGCGACGATGGCCGCAACCCGTTGGCCGCGAATCGTTTCCACCAGAGACTCCGAGGTGTCGACGCCGATCAGCATGAGGACGAACAGGAAGAGCATCATCACCGCGCCGGTGTAGACCACCACCTGGACGATGCCGAGGAACAGCGCATCCTGGGCGATGTAGAGCACCGCGAGGTTGATCATCGTGATCGCCAGGAACAACGCCGAGTACACCGCTTTGGTGCCCGTCACCACCCCGATCGCGCCGAGGACGGCCAGGGTGCCCACGATCCAGAAGGTGACGGCTTCCGCGGTGGAGGTCATCGGGCCGGTACCGTCGGAATGCCGAGGTCCCGCAGGCCACCGGTGGTGATGTGGCCGCGGTAGTAGTCCTCATCGCTACTGCCAGAAGCCATCTCGTGCGGCGGTGCGGTCATCTCCGGTGTCAGCGGTGCCAGCAGCTTGTCCTTGCCGTAGATCAGGTCGGCGCGGTTGTCGTCGGCCATCTCGTAGTCGTTGGTCATGGTCAGCGCCCGGGTGGGGCAGGCCTCGATACACAGCCCGCAGCCGATGCACCGCAGATAGTTGATCTGGTAGACCCGGCCGTACCGCTCGCCGGGTGAGAACCGTTGCCCCTCGGTGTTGTCCGCGCCTTCGACGAAAATCGCGTCGGCGGGGCAGGCCCAGGCGCACAGTTCGCAGCCGATGCACTTCTCCAGCCCATCGGCGTACCGGTTGAGTTGGTGACGGCCGTGATAGCGCGGGGCCACGGGGCCGGGCTGTTCCGGGTACTGCTCGGTGATCGGCTTCTTGAACATCGTCTTGAAGGTGACACCGAACCCGGCGAGTGCATCGCCGACCTTAGACATCTGCGGCCTCCTTGTTGGGCAGCGGCGGCACCGGGAAAGCCCCGGCGTCAGGCGGTGGTGGCGGCACTGCGGTGTTGTGCCGCACCGCATTCCAGACCATCAAGAGCAGGACGGCGGCCGCGATGACCCCGATGCTGACCAGTGCGGTCATCCATGAGGGGGAGCCCTGCGCCCGCAGTTCGTGGGTGACGGCGACGACGACGATCCAGCCCAGCGACAGCGGGATCAGGATTTTCCAGCCCAGGGCCATGAACTGGTCATAGCGCAGCCTGGGAAGGGTGGCGCGCAGCCAGATGAAGAGGAACAGGAACGTCCACACCTTCGCGACGAACCACAGCAGCGGCCACCAACCGGAATTCGCGCCGTCGATCAGGTTGAACGGGAACGGGGCGTGCCAGCCGCCGAGGAACATCGTGGTGGCCAGCGCCGACACCGTGGTCATGTTGACGTATTCGGCGAGCATGAACATCGCGAACTTCAGCGACGAGTACTCGGTGTGGAAGCCGCCCACCAGTTCACCTTCGGCTTCGGGCAGGTCGAACGGTGCCCGGTTGGTCTCGCCGACCATCGAGGTCACGTACACCACGAAGGACGGCAGCAGCAGGAACACATACCAGGTGTCGTGCTGGGCGGCGACGATGCCGGAGGTCGACATGGTGCCCGCGTAGAGGAACACCGCCGCGAACGACAGCGCCATCGCGATCTCGTAGGAGATCACCTGCGCGCTGGAGCGCAGCCCACCCAGCAGCGGGTACGTCGAGCCGGAGGCCCAGCCGGCCAACACGATTCCGTACACCCCGATGGAGGTGACCGCCAGCACGTAGAGCACCGCCACGGGCATGTCGGTCAGTTGCAGCGGCGTGGTGTGCCCGACCACCGACACGTTGCCGCCCATCGGGATGACGGCGAACGCCATGATCGCCGGGATCACCGCGAGGACGGGTGCCAGCAGGTAGATCGGTTTGTCGACGCCGGCCGGGATGAGTCCCTCTTTGAGGGCGAGTTTGACGCCGTCGGCGAGGCTCTGTAGCAGGCCGAACGGGCCGACCCGGTTGGGTCCGAAACGCATCTGCATGCGGCCCAGCACTTTTCGTTCGACCAGGATGGCCACCAGCACGGTGAGCAGCAGGAAGACGAAGATGCCCAGGGCTTTCGCCAGCATCAGCCACCACGGGTCGTGGCCGAACGACGTCAGATCGGGGTAGGTCATGGCGCCTCGATCCGCACGACGTCGCCGATCTGCGCGCCGAGGCCGGCGTGCACCGCCGAACCGGCCGAGTTCAGCGGCAGCCACACCACCCGGTCCGGCATGTCGGTGATCTCCAGTGCGAGGGTGACCGACCCGCGGTCGGTGCTGACCCGAATTCCGTCGGTGCAACCGATGTCGGCCGCGGTGCCCGCGGACAACCGGGCCACGACGGGACGGGCGGTGCCGGCCAGGTACGGTTCCCCGTCCTGCAGCCGGCCGGCGTCCAGCAACATCCGCCAGGAGGCGAGCACGGCCTCACCCGGCCCCGGCTGGACCTGTTCGGCAGCGACGTCCGGTGCGGGTGCGGGAGCGCCCTGCCACACGCCGAGGCGGGCGATGTCGGCGCGCACCCGGGTGGCGTCGGTGAGGCCCAGGTCGACGCCCACCTCGTCGGCCAGGGCGGCCAACACCCGCATGTCGGAGGTCGCCGAGGGCGGCAGGGCGCCGTCGAAGGCGCGCGGGCGGCCCTCCCAGTTGACGAAGGCGCCGCTCTTCTCGGTCACCGGTGCGACGGGGAACACCACGTCGGCGCGTTCGGTGATCGCGCTGTGCCGCAATTCGAGGCTGACCACGAATCCGGTTGCCTCGACGGCGGCGAGTGCGGTCGCGGGGTCGGGCAGATCGTCGAGGTCCACCCCGCCGATCAGCAGGGCGGCCAACTCGCCGCCGGCCGCCGCGGCCAGGATGCCCGCGGTGTCGCGGCCGGGTCGGTCCGGCAGCCGATCGACATTCCACCCGGCGGCGACTTCCGCGCGCGCGACCGGATCTGCGATCAGCCGGCCGCCGGGCAACAGGTTCGGTGCCGCACCGGCTTCCAGCGCCCCACGATCACCGGCACGCCGCGGCACCCAGCCGATCCGGGCGCCCGTCGTCTCCGCCAGCCGGACGGCCGCCGAGCAGGCACCGGGTGCGCACGCCAGTCGCTCACCGACCAGGATGATGCTGCCGGCGGGCAGGTCGTCGCGCAGCCCGTCCAGTGCCGCCGCCTCACCGCCGGGCGCCGCGCCGACGAGCCGGCCGCCCATCTTCGTCAGGCCCCGGGTGGCGAACGGAGCTATGGCGAGCACCGGCAGCCCGCGCTTGCGGAATGCCTTGCGCAGGCGCAGGAACACGATGGGGGATTCCTCTTCGGGTTCCAGCCCGGCGAGGACGACGGCGGGGGCGGCTTCCAGGTCGGCGTAGGTCACCGCGAACGGTCGGCCGGCCACTGCGTGGGCCAGGAACTGCAGCTCCTCATCCGAGCCCGCCCGGGCTCGGAAGTCGATGTCGTTGGTGGCGAGCATGATTCGCGCGAACTTCGCGTAGCCGTACGCGTCTTCGAGGGTGAGTCGCCCCCCGGTCAGCACCCCGGCCTTGCCGGAGGTCAGCCCGCGCAGGGCCACCGCGACCGCCTCCGACCACGAGGCCGGCCGTTGGGAGCCGTCGGGATCGCGCAGTAACGGGGTGGTGATCCGGTCGCCCTGGGTGGCGTAGGCGAACGCCCACCTGCCCTTGTCGCAGTTCCATTCCTCGTTGACCTCGGGATCGTCACCGGCCAAGCGGCGCAACACCTTCCCGCGCCGGTGGTCGGTGCGCTGAGCGCAACCGGAGGCGCAGTGTTCACAGGCGCTCGGCGAGGAGACCAGGTCGAACGGCCGGGCCCGGAACCGGTAGGCGGTGCCGGTCAGCGCGCCGACCGGGCAGATCTGCACGGTGTTGCCGGAGAAATATGAGTCGAACGGGGTCTCGTCCGCGATGCCCACCTGTTGCAGCGCACCGCGCTCCAGCAACTCGATGAACGGGTCACCGGCGATCTGTTCGGAGAACCGCGTGCAGCGGGCGCACAGCACGCAGCGTTCGCGGTCCAGCAGTACCTGCGCGGACAGGTTGATCGGCTTGGGGTAGGTGCGTTTGACATCGGTGAACCGTGTCTCGCTGCGGCCGTTGGACATTGCCTGGTTCTGCAGCGGGCATTCGCCACCTTTGTCGCAGACGGGGCAGTCCAGCGGATGGTTGATCAGCAGCAGTTCCATCACCCCGTGCTGGGCCTTGTCGGCGGTGGGGGAGGTCAGTTGCGTGCGCACCACCATGTCGGGGGTGCAGGTGGTGGTGCACGATGCCAGCGGCTTGCGTTGGCCTTCGACCTCGACCAGGCATTGCCGGCAGGCGCCCACCGGATCCAGCAGCGGGTGGTCGCAGAACCGCGGGATCTGGATGCCCATCAGCTCGGCCGCGCGGATCACCAACGTGCCCTTGGGAACACTGATCTCGTGCTCGTCGATGGTCAACGTCACCATCTCGACGGGCGTGGTGTCCCCACGAGGCCGTGGCGATTCAGCCAATGTCATGCCTGCGCCCCCTCCGTCGCGAACACCGTGGACGCCTGCGGATCGAACGGGCAGCCGACGCCCAGGTGCGCCTCGTACTCGTCGCGGAAATACTTGATCGACGAGATGATGGGGCTCGCCGCGCCGTCACCGAGAGCGCAGAACGACTTACCGAGGATCGCATCGGAGATGTCGAGCAGCTTCTCGATGTCGCCCTGCTCGCCGGTGCCGGTCTCCAGCCGTTCGAAGATCTGCGCCAGCCAGTAGGTGCCCTCGCGACACGGCGTGCATTTACCGCAGGATTCGTGGGCGTAGAACTGGGTCCAGCGCCGCACCGCCCGCACCACGCAGGTGGTCTCGTCGAAGATCTGCAGGGCCTTGGTTCCCAGCATCGACCCGGCGCCGCCCACGCCTTCGTAATCCAGTGGCACGTCGAGGTGTTCGGGCGTCAGCATCGGCGTCGAGGACCCGCCCGGGGTCCAGAACTTCAGCTGATGACCGGCCCGGACCCCGCCCGCGTAGTCGAGCAGTTCGCGCAGCGTGATGCCCAGCGGCGCCTCGTATTGCCCGGGGCGGGTGACGTGGCCGGACAGTGAGTACAGCGTGAACCCGGGCGATTTCTCCGAGCCCATCGACTTGAACCAGTCCACCCCGCGGCGCACGATCGGCGGCACGCTGGCAATGGATTCGACGTTGTTGACCACCGTTGGGCAGGCGTACAGCCCGGCCACCGCGGGGAACGGCGGCCGCAGCCGGGGCTGGCCGCGACGGCCCTCCAGGGAGTCCAGCAACGCGGTCTCCTCACCGCAGATGTAGGCACCGGCGCCGGCGTGCACCACCAGGTCCAGATCGAAACCGGAGCCCAGGATGTCGCGGCCCAGATAGCCGGCCTCGTACGCCTCGGCCACGGCCGCACGCAGCCGGCGCAGTACCGGTACCACCTCACCGCGCACATAGATGAAGGCGTGCCGGGCCCTGATGGCATAGGAGGCGATGATCGCTCCCTCGACCAGCACGTGCGGGGTGGCCATCATCAGCGGAATGTCCTTGCACGTACCGGGTTCGGACTCGTCGGCGTTGATCACCAGATAGTGCGGTTTCGGGTCCGACTGGTTGATGAACGACCATTTCTGGCCGGTCGGGAAGCCCGCACCACCGCGCCCGCGCAACCCGGAATCCTTCACCAGTGCGATGACGGCATCGGGATCCATGTCCAGGGCCGCATCCAGCGCCTGATAGCCGTCGTGGTGCAGATACGTGGACAGCGTCCAGGAGTGCGGTGCGTCCCAGTAACTGCTGAGCACCGGTGCAAGTTCGGTCATTGCTCACCCCTGGCGACCCGCAGCCCGGCCAACGTCGCCGGGCCCGGCGGGGAAAGATCAGGCGAACCGCTTTCCACACCGGCCAGGATCCGGGCGGTGTGCCGGAACGTGCACAGCGTGGCGCCGCGGCTGGGCTGTACCGGTTGCCCGGCGCGCAGATCATCGACGAGTTCTCTTACCGAGGAGGGGGTTTGGTTGTCGAAGAACTCCCAGTTCACCATGACCACCGGCGCGAAGTCGCAGGCGGCATTGCATTCGATGTGTTCCAAGGTGACGGAGCCGTCGGGCGTCGTCTCGCCGGCGTGCACACCGAGGTGCTCTTGCAGGATCTCCAGCAGCGCGTCGCCGCCCATGATGGCACACAGCGTGTTGGTGCACACGCCGACCAGATAGTCGCCGGTGGGGGTGCGCCGGTACATCGAATAGAAGGTAGCCACGGCGGTCACCTCGGCGGGGCTCAGATCCAGTTGAGCCGCGCAGAACCGGACGCCGGCCGGCGTCAGATAGCCGTCCTGCGCCTGAACCAGGTGCAGCAGTGGCAGCAGCGCCGAGCGGGATTGCGGGTAGCGGGCGATGATCTGCTCGGCGTCGGAGGTCAGCTCTGCCGTCACCTCGGGCGAGTAGGATTGCGGTCCAGCAGATATCGGGGGCCCGGCCTCGTCGGGCCGCTGCCCCAACCGGAGCTCGATCGCCGTCACCTGTCCACGCCTCCCATGACCGGATCCAACGACGCCACCGCAGAGATCGCGTCGGCCACCATGCCGCCTTCGCACATCGCCGCCACCGCTTGCAGATTCGTGAACGACGGGTCGCGGTAATGCACCCGATACGGCCGGGTGCCGCCATCGCTGACGATGTGGACACCGAGTTCCCCACGCGGTGATTCGACCGCCACGTACACCTGCCCCGCAGGTACCCGGATGCCCTCGGTGACCAATTTGAAGTGGTGGATCAGCGCTTCCATCGAGGTGCCCATGATCTTGGCGATGTGGTCGGGCGAGTTGCCCAGCCCGTCGGGACCGATCTTCAGGTCGGCCGGCCAGGCCAGTTTCTTGTCGGTCAGCATCACCGGTCCCGGCTTGAGCCGATCGATGCACTGCTCGACGATCCTGAGCGATTCCTTCATCTCGTCGACCCGGATCAGATAGCGGCCGAACGCATCACAGCCGTCGGCCGTGCAGACGTCGAATTCATAGGTCTCGTAGCCGCAGTAGGGCTGCGCCTTGCGCAGATCGTGGGGCAGTCCGGTGGATCGCAGCACCGGCCCGGTGATCCCCAGGGCCATACATCCCGTGAGGTCGAGGTAGCCGATACCCTCGGTGCGGGCTTTCCAGATGTAGTTGTCGCGCAGCAGTTTCTCCATGTCGCGGAGCTGTCCCGGCAGCGCCTTCACCAGTTCACGCAGCTGCGGCATGGCCTCATCGGGCAGGTCTGACGCCAAGCCGCCGGGCCGGATGTAGGCGTTGTTCATCCGCAGACCGGTGATGGTCTCGAACATGGACAGAATCGATTCCCGTCCGCGGAATCCGAAGAACATCGCCGACATGGCGCCAAGTTCCATGCCGCCGGTGGCCAGCGCCACCAGATGACTGGAGATGCGGTTGAGTTCCATCAGCAACACCCGGATGACGCTGGCGCGCTCCGGGATGTCGTCGGTGACGTCGAGCAGTTTTTCCACGCCGAGGCAGTAGGCGGTTTCGTTGAAGAACGGGGACAGGTAGTCCATCCGGGTCACGAAGGTGACGCCTTGAGTCCAGGTGCGGTATTCGAGGTTCTTCTCGATACCGGTGTGCAGATAACCGATTCCGCACCGGGCCTCGGTGATGGTCTCGCCCTCGATCTCCAGGATCAGCCGCAGCACCCCGTGCGTCGACGGGTGCTGCGGACCCATGTTGACGACGATGCGTTCCCCGGCGTGCTCCCGGGCGGCCGCGACGACGGCGTCCCAGTCCTGTCCGCCGACCACGACGACGGGCGGTTCGCTCTGCAGTGTCATCAGTTGTACGACCTCCGCTGATCGGGCGGCGGGATCTCGGCGCCGTGGTACTCCACCGGGATTCCGCCCAGCGGGTAGTCCTTGCGCTGCGGATGTCCCACCCAGTCGTCGGGCATCTCGATCCGGGCCAGTGCGGGATGGCCGTCGAAGATGATGCCGAAGAAGTCGTAGGTCTCGCGCTCGTGCCAGTCGGTGGTCGGGTACACCGAAAAGAGCGACGGCACATGAGGATCGGCGTCCGGTATGGCGACCTCGACGCGGATCCGGCGGTTGTGGGTGATCGACATCAGCGGATAGACCGCGTGTAGTTCCCGATCGGGCTCATCGGGGTAGTGCACCCCAGATACCCCGAGGCACAACTCGAATCGCAGGGCCGGGTCGTCGCGCAGAGTCTGTGCCACTGCCATCAGGTGAGCGCGGCGCACCTCCAGGGTCAGCTCGTCGCGGAACACCACGACGCGTTCCATGGCCGCCTCGAACACGTCGGGGCCCAGCGCTTCGGAAAGTCGGTCGACCACCTCGTCGAAGTATCCGCCGTAGGGCCGCGGGGAACTGCCGGGCAGGGCGACTTCGCGGACCAGGCGGCCGTATCCGGAGGTGTCGCCGGTGCCGTGCACGCCGAACATGCCGCGGCGCTCACCGATGACCTCCACATCAGGCTTGTCGGTCATCGCAGCAGCCCCGTCAGCTCGATCGTCGGCCGCGACGCCAGCGCGGCCTCTTCGGCGGCGGCGATGGCCTCGGCCCGGTTCACCCCGAGCGGCATCTCGGCAATCTTGGCGTGCAGCTTGAGGATTGCGTTGAGCAACATCTCGGGACGCGGGGGACAGCCCGGGAGGTAGATGTCCACCGGCACGATGTGGTCGACGCCCTGCACCACCGCGTAGTTGTTGAACATCCCGCCCGAGGAGGCGCACACCCCCATGGCCAGTACCCATTTGGGCTCGGCCATCTGGTCGTAGACCTGGCGCAGTACCGGGGCCATCTTCTGGCTGACCCGGCCGGCCACGATCATCAGATCGGCCTGGCGCGGCGTGGCCGAGAACCGCTCCATGCCGAACCGAGCGATGTCGAACCGCGGGCCGGCGGTGGCCATCATCTCGATGGCGCAGCACGCCAGCCCGAATGTCGCCGGCCACAACGATCCTTTGCGGACGTAGCCGGCCACCTTCTCCACCGTCGAGAGCAGGATGCCGCCTGGCAGTTGTTCTTCTAATCCCATGACAGACCTCCCCGTCGCCACACGTAGGCGTAGGCAACGAACACTGTGAGCATGAACAGGATCATCTCCACCAGCGCGAACATCCCGAGCGAGTCGAACGACACCGCCCACGGGTAGAGGAAGACGATCTCGATGTCGAAGACGATGAACAACATCGCCGTCAGGTAGTACTTGATCGGAAATCTTTGGCCCGTCGCCAGCTTGGCGTCCTCCGCGGGCAGCAGTGGTTCGATGCCGCACTCGTAGGCCTCGAGTTTGGCTCGGTTGTACCGGCGCGGTCCGATCAGCACGGCGATGCCGACCGAGCCGACCGCGAACGCTGCCGCGATACCCCCGAGAACGAGGATGGGTAGGTAGATGTTCATAGCTCCCTCGTTGGGCTTTCGATGTGAGCTAGAACACAGCTTAGTCACGCTACCGGTCGGACCGGCGCATTTTGGCTAGGATGAAAATGACAGCTGGGTTACCACGTCCTCACCGACGACGACGTGAAGAATTAACGGCCACAGCGCTTTTCGTGCTGCTTAGAGTGCGTCCCCGCGCAGTACCGCAGCCACGGCTTCGCCGAGTGCGATCGGGTCGATCGGATGAGATACCGCTGCCTCCGCCCGCGACCAGGTCGCCAGCCAGGCGTCATCGGGGCGTCCGGTCAGCACCAGGATGGGCGGGCAGTCGGTGATTTCGTCCTTGAGCTGCTTGGCCAGGCCCAACCCGCCGGCCGGGGCGGCCTCACCGTCGAGAATTGCCAGATCGAACCCGCCGCCTTCGATCTGCTGGACCACCATCGGCGCGGTCGCGACATCCAGATAGCTCAGCTCGGGCAGATCGGGGTGCACACGGCGGCCGAGTGCCGAACGCACAGCGTCGCGGGTGCGGGGGTTGGAGCTGTATACGAGGATCCGGACCTGCGCATCGGTGTCGGCCACTCCTGGGATGTTACGACTGCCGGACGAAGACCGCGGTGGCTTCGATGTTCACCGCTTCGCCCATCATGCCCATCAGGTTGCCGTCCACGCCGTAGTGCAGCCGGTTCAGGGTCGTGGTGGTCTGCAGGCGCAGCGCACCATCGCCGGCGGCCCGCACGTGGGTGGCCAGCTCGACGTCGCGCTGCACGCCCTTCACCGATAGTTGTGCGTGCAGCAGGACCCAGCCCGTCCCGGTGACCTCGCCGGACTCGACGACGACGGCGATACTGGGAAACGCCTGTACGTCGAAGAAATCCGGCGACATCAGGTGCGTGTCGCGTTTGCGGATGCCGGTGTGCACCGAGGCCGCGTCGATCTCCAGGTGCCCGGTGACGTCGATACCCTCATCGGCGGCGGCGGCCCGGGCGGACCCGCTGACCCCGGCGAAGGTGCCTTTGACGTGTGCCAGTCCCCAGAAGGTGGGGCTGTGAAACTCCAGCGTCGTGCGCTCGGGATCGAGCCGCCACTCGCCGATCCAATCGGTGCTCATTTCGCTCATGACATCAACGGTGCCATATCGGCCGGATCGAAATACTCGTCGATCCGGGTGATCAGCCCATCAGCCCCGACCTTGATGACGATGCAGACACGCAAGGCGATCGAGGCGCCGTTGGTCGCATCCGCGTGCAGGACATGTTGCTGCACGAATCCACCCTCGAAGAACTGCCGGTCCAGGATCTCGTAGCGGCGGGTGGTGCTGACCCCGAGGAACCACTGGATCACCTTCAGCGCGCGCCGCCGGTCGTTGTCGTGGGTGTCACCGCTGTGCCACACCGTGACATCGTCGGCCCACAGCTGCTCGACGCTCGCGTAGTCGCCGCGTTCGATGGCACCGAACAACTGGTTCGCCACGTCAATGGTCATCGTTCCTCCTCGTAACCCGGATGTGCGACGGCCAGCCGGTGGCGCACCAGTGCGTGCAGGGCGGCCAGCACCTCATCGCCGGTGTCGCCGGCGCGGATGGCCGCGGCCAATGCGGCCTCGTCCGGGAAGCCGAGTGCGCCCAGCGCTTGGCGAGGGATGTCCGCGGTGTCGTCGAGCAGTTCGCGTTCGACGGTGCGCAGTGCATTGGCCGCGACGCGGGCGTGGAAGTTCAGCGCCCCACTCGTGCCGTCGCGTACGTCGGTTTCCAGGAATTCCGCGACGGCTGCGACGAGTTCGGCCGCGGTCGGCTTGTAGTGCAGGCTCACGGGGCCTCCAGCAGCGTCAGCAGATCATGTTCAGTCTCGCAGACCCGTCGACCGATCGCGGCCAGCTCCACCGAGCGGGTCTGCCCGCAGCGGTGCCGCTCGTACTGGTAGCGGCAGATGACGCCCCACCGCAGGGTCGCCAGCACCAGCCACCAGTGCAAGGCGTCCCGGTCGATCGTTGCGCCACCGGCGGTTTCGTACGCGGTGACGAAATCCTCGATGCTGCCCAGGCCGCCCGCACCGAGTTCCTTGGGAGCGCCGAACCGCCAGGCCCGGATGCAGAACCACGCCAGGTCGTCGGCGGCCTCGCCGATGTGGGTCAGCTCCCAATCCAGGACGGCGGCCAGTTGACCATCGGCGACGATGAGGTTGCCCATCCGGAAGTCGCCGTGCGCCAGGACGGCTGCGGTAGGGGCCGGGCGGTGGCGTTCCAGCCACCGGAACGCGTACTCGAATGGGGCGGTGGTATCACCCATTTCGTCGAGTTCGCGCCGCCAGTCCTGCAGGGGATCGGAGACGGCCAGTCCGATGCCGTCGGGATCAGCGCGGTGGATCTGAGCCAGCGCCTGCGCGCACTGGGTCAGCAGCGCGGACCGCGACGTGTCGTCCAAGGTGCGGGCGATCTTGCGGACAATCGTCTCACCGGCGATGAAATCGCAGACCAGGTAGGGATTACCGAGGGCCTCAACAGAATTGGACGCAGTGACGATGCCCGGAACCGGCGCGCCGGTGTCCGCCGCCCGGCGCAGCGCCGCGGCCTCCAGCTCCATCCCGGCGTGAATCTCGTCGGGTGGGCCGGTGCGCAGGATGAGGGGCCGGTCGTCGGCGGTGAAGGCCCAGGTGGCGCGGCTGGCCCCGCCGGTGAGCACCCGCAAGTCCTCGATGCGCGTCGCACCCAGCACCCCCGCCAGTGCCTCCGGATCGATCACTTGCGGCCGAACTTCAGCATCCGCTGCGCGACGCGGCGGATCTGGATCTCCTCGGCCCCTTCGGTGATCCGGTATCGCCGATGGTGCCGGTAGATGTGCTCGAACGGCTCGTGCCGGCTGTAGCCGACGCCACCGTGGATCTGCATGGCACGGTCGGCCGCCTCGCACACCAGCCTGTTGGCCCGGTAGTTGGCCATCGACACCTTGTCCGAAACCTCCATGTGGTGGTCGCGGTCCAGGTGCCAGGCGGCGTAATACACCAGCAGGCGCACCATCTGGGCTTCGGTCTGCAATTCGGCCAGCGGCCATTGCACGGCCTGATTCACCGACAGCGGCTTGCCGAAGACGATGCGGTCGCCGGCGTATTGCGCAGCGCGGTCGATACAGTACTGCGCCGCGCCCAGGCTGCTGGCGGCCTGCCGGATCCTGTTCTCGTGCAGGAACGTCTGGCCGACCTCCAGGCCGTGGTCGACCTCACCGAGCACGGCGTCAGCGGGCACCCGGACGTCTTCGAGTTCGACCTCGCCGTGGTCACTGGGCATGTTGAACGTCCACCAGTAGTAGGGGACGGTGAAACCCGGTGTGTCGGTGGGCACCAGGAAGGCGGTGATGCCGGTGGCCGATCCGTCTTGGCCGGAGGTGCGGGCGAAGATCAGGTCGTGAGTGGCGCGGTGCACCCCGGTGTTCCAGCGTTTGGCGCCGTTGATCACCCAGTCGTCGCCGTCGCGCACCGCGGTGGTCTCCATCCAGGTGGCGTCGCTGCCGTGGTTGGGTTCGGTCAGCCCGAAGGCCATGGAACGCTTGCCGGTGAGCATGGCCTCGACCCACTCGGCCTTCTGCGCGTCGGTGCCGAACCGGCTCATCATGATGACCTGAGGGAAGTTCCCGACGATCGACGACTCGTCCTGCAGATCGTTGTGCAGGCCAAGACCCTTGTGCGCCAGATGTTCCCGGATGACCGCCATGTCGAGGTTGCTGCCGCCGCGGCCGCCGAACTCTTTCGGCAGCCCGTAGCGCAGCCAGCCCGCCGCGTCGGCGCGCCTGCGCATCTCGTCGAGCAGGTCCTCCCATTCCCGGGTCGGCACCCCGCCGTTCTCCAGGTCGGTGCGGGCGAATTCGCGCCGGCGGTCGAAGTACTGCATGTTCTCGCGTTCCAGCGGTTTGATCTCCGCCTCGATGAACGCATCCATCTCGTCGAGCAGCCCCGGAAGGTGTTCGGGTAAAGCGAAATCCACTCTGATCTCTCTTTCGTCCTTTAGAAGCCGTACAGGGTTTTCTTCCAGATCGTCGACAGGGTCTTGATGGCATCCGCATCGCTGATCTGCAGTTCCGAGCCGGGATTGCCGACCACGACGACGGTGAAGTTCTCGAACAGCAGGGCGATCGCGGCGGCGATGTGCTCGGTCTGCAGATCCTGCGCGTACCCCTGCTCGCGGGCCCGGCGCACCGAATCACCCACCATGTCCATACCGAACCGGCGGAACTCGTGCTGCACCTTGGCGAACCGTGGCTGGGTGGCGCCCAGTTGGGCGACGGCGATCATGATGCCGATGTTCTGCTTGAAGAGATTCCAGTACCCCGTCACCACCATGGCGAAATACTCGGTGTCCTCGGGGGAATCAGGCAGTGGTACCCGCATGCCGGAGGGCTCGACGATGTCGTGCAGGAAGGACTCGGCCAGTGAGGCCAGGAGGTCTTCCTTATCGTCGAAGTAGCGGTAGAACACCGCCGAGGACTTGCCCGCCGCCGAGGTGATGTCCGCCAGGGTGGTGCCGTGAAAGCCGCGTTCGGCGAACAGCTTTCTGGCCGCCAGTTCGATGGCCTCACGGGTCTGGCGGCCTTTGGCGGTCAGCGATTCGGCGGGTGTCATCTCAGGCCAGGATGCGATCGCCCGCGCGCAGCAGCGCGCTGGGCAGTTCGTGGCCGACGGCATCTTGGGCCACCCTGGCGGCATCGATCGCGAGGTCCAGGTCGACGTCGACGTCGATATCACTGTCGCGCAACAGGTACACCAGGTCCTCGGTGGCGATGTTGCCCGAGGCGCCCGGCGCGAACGGGCAACCACCCAGGCCGCCGACGGAGGCATCCAGGCGGGTCACCCCGGCCTGCACCGCCGCGTAGGCGCTGGCCAGCCCCGCTCCACGGGTGTTGTGGAAGTGCGCACCGAGCGGGACGTCACCGATCAGCGGCTTCACCTTGCCGATCAGTGCACTGACGCGCCGCGGGGTGGTGGTGCCGATGGTGTCGGCGATGGCGATCCGGTCGACGCCGAGTTCGACTGCCGCCATGGCGATGTCGAGGACGTGTCGGGCCGGTGTCGGGCCGTCGAACGGGCAGTCCCAGGCGGTGGCGATGATGACCTCGACGGTGGCGCCGTTGTCGTGGGCGATGCGTGCCACGTCGGCGATCGCCGCGGTGGCCTCGCTGCTGGAGCGGCCGACGTTGGCCACACTGTGGGCATCCGACGCCGACACCACGTATTCGATGGACCGCAGCCCGGATGCGATGGCGCGGGTGGCGCCGTTGGGGCTGGCCACCAGGGCGGAGAACTCGACGTCCGGGAAGCGGTACAGCTCGGCGGCCAACTCCGCGGCATCCGCGAGTGCGGGCACCTTGGACGGGGAGACGAACGCCGTCGCCTCGACCTCGCGTACCCCGGTCGCCACGATGGCTTCGAGCAGTGCGACCTTGGCCGCCAACGGAATCGGTGCCTCGATCTGTAGACCGTCGCGCAGGCACACTTCGCGGATGTCGACTTTCACAGGACCCTCTCCTCTCGCAAGGAATCGACCTCGTCGGCGGACAGGCCGAGCAGCCCGGAGTACACCTCGTCGTTGTGCTGGCCGGGGTGCGCCGAGCCGGCGTTGCGCACCGAGCCGGGCGACTCCGACAGCACCGGAACGACGCCGGGCCCCTTGACGTTGCGTTCGATCCGTTCATCCCAGTGATCGGCGATCATGTTGCGCGCCTGCAGTTGCGGATCCTGCACCACCTCGGCGACGGTGTTGATCGGGCCGGAGATCACCCCGGCTTTCGACAGTGTCTCGATGATCTCGGCGGGCTGGCGTTCGGCCGCCCACGCGCCGATGATCTTGTCGATCTCGTCCTGATTGCGTCCCCGCGCAACATGATTGACGAAACGGTCATCAGTGGCCAGGTCGGGACGGCCCATCGCCTCGCACAGCCGGCGGAACACGGTGTCCTGGTTGGCGGCGATCACCACCCAGCTGCCGTTGGCACTCTGGTAGATGTTGGACGGCGCGATGCCCTCCAGTCGGGTGCCCGAGGGCCCACGCACCACACCGCCGATGTCGTAGTCGGGGATGGTGGATTCCTGGATGGCCAAGCAGGATTCGGTGAGCGCGGTGTCGACCACCTGTCCCTCGCCGGTGACGCTGCGCCGATACAGGGCGGCCAGCGCGCCCTGGGCCGCGAACATTCCGGCCAGGCTGTCGCCGAGCGAGAGCGCCAGTCGCGGGGGAGGGCCGCCGGGGAAACCGTTCATGTGGCGCAGTCCGCTGGCGGCTTCGGCGACCGAGGCGTACCCGGCCTTGCCGGCATCCGGACCGGTCTGCCCGTACCCGGACACCCGCACCAGGATGATGCCCTTGTTGCGTTCGCGCAGCACGTCGTAGCCGAGGTTCCACTTCTCCAGGGTGCCGGGCCGGAAGTTCTCCACGATCACGTCGGAGCGGTCGACCAACTCCAGGAACAAGTCTCGGCCGCGTGGGGTGCGCAGGTCGAGCGTGACGGCCTTCTTGTTGCGGGCATGCACGGTCCAGAAGAAATGATGGCCGTCCAGTTCGGCCTGGCCCCAGGTGCGCAGTGGGTCCGGCGTGGTGGGCAGCTCGATCTTGAGCACTTCGGCGCCCATGTCGCCGAGTAGCCGGCCGGCGAACGGGCCGGAGATCAGGGTGCCCAGTTCGAGCACCCTGATGCCGTCCAGCGCGCCGGTGGTCATACCGAGAATCCGTGCCGGTGCAGCCAATCCGTGCAGATCCCGACGGCCTGACGCAGCGTCCCGCGCTGATCCGGCCCTGAGTAGTAGTGATTGGCGCCGGGGATTTCGTGCATCTCCTTGTCCGGATGCCCGATCGCCTCGTACAACCGGCGGGTGTGGCTGGGGGTGCACGCGTCGTCGGCGAGGTTGCCGATCACCAGCGCCGGCACCGCGATGTCGGGGCCGGCCTTCACGGCGTCGCCGTTGGCGTCGTCATAGCTCCACTGTGACAGCCAGCTGCGCAGGGTGTTGTATCGGGCCAGCCCGACGGGGGAGTTGTTGACCACCTGTGGGTCGCCCAGATAGCACTGGCCGGGCATGCGGTCGTTGGGGTCGACGGCCGGGTCCAGCCAGCGCGGGTCGGCCATGGTGCCGTGTACGACGAACGCGTATTCGTCATCGGGTCGGCCCGCGGCCCTGAGCTCGGCCAACTTTTCCTTGACCCACTTGGTGATCCGTCGATTTCGGGCGATCTGCGCCTCGTGGTAGCGCTCCAGGAATTCCGGGGTGTACGGCGGCTGGTTCGGGTTGTCCGGGTCGTACAGATCCAGTTCCGGATCACGCTGGGACGGGTCGTTCTCATCGAGGATGGAGGCGTCCATCCATTCGGTCATGGTGCCGTGCCTGCTGATGTGTGCGGCCAGCAGCATGATGCCGTCGGCGGGCAGCAGGCCGAGCTTGGTCAGGTCGGGGCCGTCGCCGGACGGGCTGGCCGTGACCGTCGGATGCTGAGCCTGCTGTTGGTAGAACACCGACAGCGAGCCACCGCCGCTCCAGCCGGCCAGCACCACCTTGTCGTAGCCCAGCCGGTTCTTGGCGTCCTTGATGCATTCGCCCAGATCTTCGACCACCTTCTCCATCAGCAGCGCGGAGTCGGTGCCGCGGAACCGGCTGTTGCAGTAGATGACATGGTGACCGGCGCGGGCCAGCGCGTTGATCATCGGCAGGTAGGCGCCGCCGCCGATCGGGTGCATGAACACCAGCACGGTGTCGGACTCTTTGGTCTTCGGTTTCAGCAGGTAGCTCTCCAGCACCACCAACTCGGCCACGCCGCCGTACACATCGCGTACCGACGACGTGTTCTGGTAGGCAACCAGATACGGGATGCGCTCGTACTCGAATTTGACGGGCTGTTCAGTGACGGTCATCAGTGCTGCCCCAGATCGTTGGCGAGGATGTCGGCGGACGGAATGAGCCGGCGCCGGGTGTCGATGGCGATCACCGACCAGTCCACCCGGTCGTAGTCGTCGAACTTGCGGCGGGCCCGTTCGCGCGCCTTTTCGGGTGCGCCGTGGTGAACTCCTTGCGGCGCATGCGAAACCAGCCCGGGTGGCATCGGGATGCCGTACAGCGACCCGGAGTGGAAGAACGCGATCTCGTCGAAATCGACGTTGCGGTGATACCACGGGGTGCGTTCGGTGCCGGGCACACTCTCGGCGGGCTTGGGCAGGAAGTTCATCACGTAAACCCCGGTCGCCTGCATGAACAGGTGCACCGTCGGCGGCAGATGCACGCTCTCGGAGGTGATGACGGTGTAATCCTCGATGTTGAACGTGAACGGGAAGTTGTCCCCGCGCCAGCCCTCAACGTCCAGCGGATTATGTTGGTAGATAAGCGAAGTCGGGCCACCCTCGTGAATGAGGCGCACCTCGTACTCATCCCGGCCGTCATCATCGATCGGGGCAGGTTCGGGGATGGTGACCTGCGCCGGATCGAACGGGAAATGCCGGCCCAGGATGCCTGCCGGCGGTACCCGGAAGTCGTCGGTGGCCTGGATCATCAGCCAGGTCGATTCGGAGTCCGGGAGCTGGCGGAATGTGCATGCCTTCGGGATGTACACCCAGTCGCCCTCGCGGTAGGGCAGTGGGCCGAACTCGGTCTCCAGTAGCCCGGCGCCCTTGTGTACGAACAGCAACAGGTCGCCGTCGACGTAGCGGACGAAGAACGGCATCTCCTCGCTACGCCGGCTCAGCAGCACCTGGCAGTCGTCGTTGGAGAACATCAGCAGCGGACCGCCGTGCGCGTCGGCGGCGTCGCTGGGCTTGAGCTCCGAGGACAGCACATCGGTGGGCCGCAGGGGGCCGATGGTGCGATAAGCGGTCGGGTCGTTACGCCGGTACATGTTGGCGGTGCGGCCGACGAAGCCGCCGCGGCCGAGCTCGTCGTCCTTGAGGCCGTCGAGGTCGGCATGCACACGCTTGGGCGTCTTGCCTTTGCGCAGGTGAACGAAGGATTCCATCTCGCTCCTCGGTGATCGGGCGATGCAAAACTGAAAGTGACTTTACTTTTTGTTTCGCGAGACCACAAGGGCGCGGCATGCCGATTTGGCTCCTCCGACGAGATTGCGCTGAGGGTCGTGAAAAAGGTCCAGGCGCGGCGAACAACAACCCTGAAAGCAATCTCGTCGGAACATCGCAGCGGGTATCTGACCGGGAACCCGGCGCTCAGGGGACGGGCACGCCCTCTTTGAGCAACTTCAGGCTGGAGATGGTGCCGTCGGGCTGAACCGCCAGCCGGAACTGTCCGGGGCGCTGTTGCATCTGCAGTGGCACGTTGACGATCGTGAGATTGTCGCGGGGGATGCTCTCGGGGGCGCCGTGGGACTGGAAGGCCCCGAACGTCCGCTGATACATGTCCCACGATTCCTGCAGCGCCTTCACGGGGAGCAGCTTCTGCATGGTCGGGTTGAATTCGGCGGCCGCGGCGGGGTAGTCGCCCCGGACGATCTCGTCCAGGGTGGTCAGCGCGACCTGGTCCGGAGTGTCGGCAGCCATGGCCGTCGGCGCAGCGATGCCTGCCCCGACGAGGAGTGCTGTGAACGTGAGCAGGTGACCTGACCGCATGGAACCAACAATAGGCATCGTCAGCCCGGCAAGTTGCGAAAACGGCGCACCATTCCGTACCGGACGGTATGGTATGGAGCTGTTTGGTGAGCACATGTGCGTCGTGTCTCCGCGGTGTTCTGAGGGGTCGCCGCGGACATCATGGCCGCAGCATGAACTCCAGGAACTGCTCGCGCTGAGAGGCGCTGAGCGGGCTGGGTTTTGCGCCCGCCATATGCAGAAAGCCGATGCCCGCGGCGAAGGTGAGGCCCGCGCGCAACTCGGCCTGTTCGGCGGGGAACCCGAGATCGAGATAGGCCTGCCGCACCGCGCGGTGCACCTTCCGGTCGGACGCGTCGACCCCGGAGGCGACGGCGGCATCGGTACGGGCCCACTCCCGCATGGTGCGTTCCAGCTTCCAGTGCCGCGGGTTGACCAGGCCGGCGATCATCATCGACAACCGCTCGCGCGGGGGTTGATCCTCGATGTCGTGGTAGACCTTGTGCTCGTCACCGCGCTGGGTGCCCCAGGACTCGATCAGGGCGGCGCGATAGGCAGCCAGATCGGTGAAGTGCCAATAGAAGCTGCCCTTGGTGACGCCCAGCCGGGTGCACAGCCGATCGATCTTCAGGGCGGGCAACCCGTCGTCGGCCAGCAGCGAGTACCCGGCCTGTATCCAATCGTCCACGGCGAGGCGGCGGGCGGTCGACATGCGGGCAGCCTACGCCCACGCGGCAGTCCGAAGGGGTCGCCCTATCGTCCTGCCGCGCGGGCACGTTCGATCGCCTCGGCGCGCAGCTGCGCTCGCTCGGCCGGGGTCCACCGTGTGGTGGGCTCGACGACCAGGGTGTCCACGGTGTAGCCGAGCATGCCGAACACATACTCCAGGTACGGCTTCTGGAAGTCCTGCAACTCGGGATGGCGGCCGTCGTATGCGCTACTGCGAGTCAGCAACAGCTGCAACGGCTTTCCGGCGCCCAGGGTGCCCACATGCTCGCCCCGCTCGTTGAGGGTGAAGCTGGCGATGGGCTGCACGATGATGTCGATCCATGCCTTGAGGGCATGCGGGACATGCCAATTCCACATCGGCGAGGACACCACCAGCCGGTCGAAGCCACGGACCCGCTCGATCTCGTCGATCACCCGCTGCCATTGCGCATCCTGGTCCGCGGTGGTCGGCTCGCCGAACAGCCCGGCGAATTTCGCGATGGCAGCATCCCGTCCGAACCGGAGCACGTCGTCGCCCCACACCGAGAACCGCTCGTAGTCTTGGCCTTCCAGATAGGCCATGGCCAGTTGCGAGGACAAAGCGTCATCGCCCTTGGGGCTGGCCTCGACCCACAGCGTCCGCATCAGATCATCGAGGTTCGCGGGATACGCAGGCCCAGTGTCAGTGCACCGGCCAGCTCCCGGCTGGTGTCGTAGTCGAACACCACATGCCCGGCGAGCACGTCGACGTCGCGTTTGAAGCGCTGCAACGGACTGGACAAGAAGTGGATGCTCGCCCCGCCCGCACCCAGCAATTCGCCGATGACCGAGCGTGATTCGGCGACGATGTGCGCCGCGGCCAGTCTGGCCTGGGCGCGGACCGGCTTCTCGACGGTGTCGCCGGCCACCACGATGGACTCGATCTCCCCGACGGTGTCGGCGAGCAGTCCGCGCAGTGCGCGTAACCGCACCTGGGCTCCCGCGAGGTGCGCCTGAGCGATCGGCTTGTCCTTCTGCATCACGCCCTCGTACGGCAGCACCCGCTCGGCGAGTCGTTCGGCGTAGATCTCGGTCACCCGCTCGGCACTGCCCAGCGCGGGCATCGACGCCAGCAGCGCCAGCGCGGGCACCATCGGCCAGCGGTAGGTGGCCGCGTCGTGCAACCCGGCCCCCGGCGCGGTGCCCGCGTAGATGTCGGTCACCTTCACCAGTCGGTGCTCGGGCACGAAGGCGTCGGTGATGACGGCGTCGTTGGATCCGGTGGCCCGCATGCCGTCGGTGTGCCAGACGTCGGCGACGGTGACCTCACTCATCGGCAGCAGCGCCAACGCTGGGTAGATGCCGTCGTCGGGCCCGCAGAGCGCGGACACGATGATCCAGTTGCCGTGCATCACCCCGGTCGACCAGGACCACCGTCCGGTCAGCCGGATGCCGCCGTCGACCGGCACGCCGCGGCCGGTTGGCGCGAGAGGAGCGGGTGCGAGAAACGGCCGGGAGCCGAATGCCTCCTCTTGGGCCTGCTCACCGAACAACGCCAGCATCCAGTTGTGCAACGTGAAGAAGCCGATGGTCCACGCGCTCGACGTGCAGCCGTGGGCCAGTCGGCGGACCGGGTCGAGAAGCGCGGGGAAGGGGGCCTGCTGACCTCCGTAGCGGGCGGGAACCAGGAGATCGGTGAAACCCGAGCTCACCAAGTCCTCGACGGTGGCGTCGGGCAGGCGGCGCAGTGTCTCCGCCTCGGGCGCGCGATCGGCGAGAGCGGTGACGAACGCGTCGGTGATCTGGGGCTGCGTGGTCAGCATGGCCGAACCGTACCATACCTTTTAGTATGGAAGCCTCAGGTGGCCAGCATGAGGTCCAGAAAACGTTCGCTGCGGGCCGCCTGGCGAGGGTGGGGGACGGGTCCCGACAGATGCAGGAGCCCCACCCCGACGGCAAACGTCGCATCGGCCCGCAGTTCGGCCTCGTCGATGTCGAAACCGAAGTCGACGAATGCGTTGCGCACCGCGGCCCGCACCCGGCGATCGGCAGCCCGCACGCTTTCTGCCACAGCGGCGTCGGTGCGGGCCCATTCGCGCATCGCCCGCTCCAGCGTCCAATGCCCGGGACTGATCAGCGACGCCATCATGTGGCGTAGTCGGTCGCGGGGCGGCAACGATCCGATCTCTTCTATTGAGCGCCGATCCTCGTCGCGAAGCTCACCCCAACCCTGAATGAGAGCTGTGCGATAGCTCGGCATGCCGTCGAAATGCCAATAAAAGCTGCCTTTGGTGACCCCGAGGTGGCGGCATAAACGGTCGATTTTCAGGGCTTTTATCCCTTCGGCGGCCAGGATTGCGTACCCGGCCTGTAGCCAGTCATCGACCGACAGACGATTGCTGGAAGACGTTCGCTCAGCCGCCATGATTCGAAGCGTACGGCGGCACGCCGCGACCCCGGACTTTCTGAACCCGCTGGCACCGTGTTTTACTGCAACCTGCGACAACTGAATTTCTCGGTCCGCTCTGCTGCCCGAACGTCAGGTCGAGCGGACGCGTGATACCGCCATGCAACGAGGCAAGCGGTTATCACTGGGTGGTGCCGTCATCGCCCAGGGGCGAGCGTGACCGTGAACAATCTGAGTTGGGATGGATTTATGCAGAACGTTGTAGGTCGGTGGATGCGCCGGATCGGCGCCGCGGCCGCGGCTGCCCTGGTGATACCCGGTGCGGTGGCCATGACCGGCGAGACCGCACCCGCAGGTGCCTTCTCCCGCCCGGGCTTGCCGGTGGAGTACCTCATGGTGCCGTCACCGTCGATGGGTCGAGACATCAAGATCCAGTTCCAGAGCGGCGGCGAAGGCTCGCCGGCCGTATACCTGCTCGACGGCCTGCGTGCCCAGGACGACTTCAACGGCTGGGACATCAACACCCCGGCGTTCGAGTGGTTCCAGAACAGCGGCCTGTCGGCGATCATGCCGGTCGGTGGCCAGTCCAGCTTCTACGCCGACTGGTACGCCCCCGCCCGTAACAAGGCCGGGCCGCCGCTCACGTACAAGTGGGAGACCTTCCTCACCCAGGAGCTCCCGCAGTGGCTGCAGGCCAACCGGAGCGTCAAGCCCACCGGTAGCGCCGCCGTCGGTCTGTCGATGGCCGGTTCCGCATCGCTGACCCTGTCGATCTGGCATCCCGAGCAGTTCGTCTACGCCGGCTCGCTGTCGGGCTTCCTGAACCCCTCCGAGGGCTGGTGGCCCTTCCTGATCAACATCTCCATGGGTGACGCCGGTGGCTTCAAGGCCGACGACATGTGGGGCAAGACCGAGGATCCCAACAGCGGCTGGAAGCGCAACGACCCGATGGTCAACATCGACCGCCTCGTTGCGAACGGCACCCGCATCTGGGTCTACTGCGGTAACGGCCAGCCCGACGAACTCGGCGGCGGCGATCTGCCCGCCACCTTCCTCGAGGGTCTGACCATCAAGACCAACATCACCTTCCGCGACAACTACCTGGCCGCGGGCGGCAAGAACGGTGTCTTCAACTTCCCGGACAACGGCACGCACAACTGGGCGTACTGGGGCCGCGAGCTGCAGGCGATGATCCCCGACATGCAGCGCGTGCTCGGCTGATCTGAAGCAACAAAGAAATCCCCGGGACCGTCTGGTCCCGGGGATTTCTTTTATGCCGATTCGCGGGCGGGAGCGGGCACCGCGTGCAGCGGGGCCGGCGGCTGATGCTTGCGGCGGTTGACCCGTGCGACGTGGGCGACGAATCCGGGACGGAACAACCGCAGCGGGGAATCCAACATGCCCGTCACCCGTGCCAGTTGGGCCGTCGTGTCGACGTCGGTCTCGGCGGCGCGCATCACCCAGTTCAGATAGGCGTTCGACAGCCGCATCGCCAGCGGGCGCGGGCCTTCGACCTCGGGCAGTGACAGGTCGGACCCCACCGCGGTCTGCCAGGCCACCCGCAGCTTCCGGGCGCTGGCCCGGAAGAACCGCCGAGCCAGGTCTTTGTCCCCCTGGCGCAGGCAGTCCCGCAGGATGGTCGACTCGATGGCAGCCATCGTCATGCCCTGGCCGTAGACGGGATTGAAGCTGCAGATCGCGTCGCCGAATACCAGCAGGCCCTGCGGGAACTGCTTCATCTTGTCGTAGCGCCGCCACCGACTCGATGGGACGCGATAGTGCTCGACCTCGCTCAGCGGTGTGGCGGCACGGACCGCCGCCAACGCGTGCGGGGCTGCGAAACCTTCACCCCAGGTGAGCATCTCGGCCCGGTTGGCAGGTGCCTGGTGGCCGGCCATCGACCCCAGGGTCATCATCCACGTGTCGTTCTCGTGGCTGACGATCGTCCATGTCGTTGGGCGGCCGGGCGCGGGGAAGTACCCGATCAGCTGCTCGGCCAGGGCCCCGGGCGGCAGGCGCAGCAGTTGGCTGGCATAGGCGAGTTTGACGACGAGCTCGTCCGTGGGTGGGTGGCTGTAGCCCATCTCCTGGAGGAAGAGCGGCGCCCGCGAACCCCGACCGGTCGCATCGACCACGAGGGCGGCATTGATCAACCGCGGATCGTCGCCGCCCTGTCGGACGATTCGTGCTCCGGTGACGCGTCCTGCGTCGGCGGTGCAGACCAGCCCGACCACGTCATGGCCGTCCAGCAACGTCACGTTGTCGATGCCGCGCACCCGCCTGCGGATGTTGCGCTCCAGTAGCGGGCGGCTGGCACCGTAGAGGTACTCGGCGTCATTGAGTGTGGTGTCGTGGGCGTGGAAGAGCTCGTGACCGCCAACGGAGAATACGACTTTGGACAGGGCACCGCCCGCCATGATGGGTGCACCATCGGCGGCGAGTTCGTCGCGAAAACCGGGGAACAGTTCGTCGAGAATCCGTGAGCCGCGCGCCAGCAGCAGGTGCCCGTGCCGGCCCTGCGGGACACCGCGGCGGGGGACCGGCTCGTCGGTCAGCACATCGCGTTCGACGACGGTGACGCGGTGATAGTGCTCGGAGAGCACCCGGGCCGCCAGCAGACCGCCGATACTGCCGCCCAACACCACCGCGTGTTCACCGAGGTTAGCCATTTCTGGAGTCTCGGTCCGCAGGTGAGCGCGGCATAGAGTAGATCGGTACTCGAATGTCGACGGCGCCCGCACCAGCTCGGTGCGGACGGTACGGATGAACCTACTTCAGCTGTGCCGAGGACAACCCCAGCAGACGCCGCGCGACCACCAGCTGCTGAATCTGCTGGGTGCCTTCGAAGATGTCCAGGATCTTGGAGTCGCGCGCCCACTTCTCCAGCAGCGCCTCCTCGGAATAGCCTGCGGTACCGGCCATCTCGACGGTCTTGAGGGTGATGTCGGTACCCACCCGGGCGGCCTTGGCCTTGCCCATCGAGGCTTCCTTGGAGTTCGGGATCTTGTTGTCGGCCTGCCACGCCGAGCGCACCGTCAGCAGATAACCGGCTTCCCAGTCGGCCTCCATCCGCAGGAATTCCGCGGCTGCGGCACTCTGTGAGTGGGCGGGCTTGTCGTAGGAGATCTCGATCCCGGCCTCGGTGAGGATGGTGCGCAGTTCCTCCAGGGCCGCGCGGGCGACGCCGACGGCCATGGCTGCCACGATGGGCCGGGTGTTGTCGAAGGTCTCCATGACCCCACCGAAACCCTTGTCCGTCTTGACTTCCCGATCACCGAGCAGGTTGTCCTTGGGGATGCGGGCGTTCTCGAAGCGGATCACCGCGGTGTCGGAGGCCTTGATGCCGAGCTTGTGCTCCAGGCGCTCCACCGTCACACCCGGATGCTCACGCGGCACGATGAACGACTTGATCGCCGCCCGCCCCAGCGACTTGTCCACCGTCGCCCACACCACGATGTGGGTGGCCCGTGAACCGGCCGTCACGAAGATCTTCTCGCCGTTGATGACGTACTCGTCGCCGTCGAGGGTGGCCGTCGTCGACACCGCGGCCGAGTCCGAACCGAAGGACGGCTCGGTGATGGCCATGGCGGCCCACACCTTGCCGAGGCGCCCCAGCTGCTCCTTGCTGGCGACGCTGGAGATGGACGCGTTGCCAAGGCCCTGGTACGGCACCGACAGCAGCAGGGCGACGTCACCCCAGCTGACCTCCAGCGCGTTCAGCAGCGCGGACATGTTGGCGCCGTTGACATTCTTCTCCGAGCCCTCACCGGCGGTGAACGCGTCGGCCCCGGCGAAGGAGATGGTCTTGGCCTCCGAGATCCCTTCGAACAGGGTGGCCAGGGTGTCCAGCTCGACCGGGTAGGCGTGCTCGGCCTTGTCGTATTTGCGCGAGATCGGCCGCAGCATCTCGGCGGCGCCCTGATGGCCCTTCTCGATGACGGCCTGCAACTTCTTCGGCATTTCCAGATTGATAGCCATGATTCACAAGCCTTTCTAGAGGACCACAACACCTTCGGCGACACCGATTGCCCGCAGATCGCGGTACCAGCGTTCGACCGGGTGTTCCTTGGTGTAACCGTGACCGCCGAGCAGCTGGACCCCGTCCAGGCCGATCTGCATGCCCTTGTCGGCACCGAACTTGTGTGCCAGCGCGGCCTCGCGGATGAACGAAAGGCCTTGTTCGGCACGGGAAGCCCCGCGCCAGGTGATCAGCCGCAGCCCGTCGAGTTCGATGGCGATGTTGGCGGCCATGAATGCGACCGACTGACGGTGCGCGACGGGCTCGCCGAACGCCTCGCGTTCCTTGATGTAGGGGATGACGTAGTCGAGCACCGCGTGCGAGGTGCCGACCGCCAGTGCGGCCCAACCCAATCGGGATAAGGCGACGGCTTCAGAATAATCCCGAGCGTAGTCGGTGTCGGGGTCCTCTTGATCCCCGAGGCGGTTGTGCAACGGGACAGCGACGTTGTCGAGCTCGATCTTGCCCAGCGCGGCGGCGCGGATGCCCATGCTCGGGTCGGCCTTGACGGTCAGGCCCTCCGACGACGACTCGACGATGAACAGCGCGGGCTTGCCGTTGAGTTGCGCACCGATGATGAACAGTTCGGCGTCGGCAGCGGCGGGCACCAGCGACTTGACGCCGGAGAGCCGGTAGCCGCTGGGGGTGCGCACCGCGGTGGTCTTCAGCGCGGTCGGGTCGAACAGTGCGTGCGGCTCGGCGATGGCGACGCAGGCCTGCGGCACGTTCTCGCCGGAGAACTCGGGCAGGTAGGTGGCCTGCTGGTCGGCGCTGCCCCAGTGGGTCAGGGCCGAGGCGACGCCGCCGGGCGCCAGGATCGGCAGGGCCAGGCCCATGTCGCCGTAGGCCAGGGCCTCGGCGACCAGCGCGGTGGTGACGGTGGAGCGATGCGCGGCGATCCCGTCGAAATCCTCGGGGACGTTGATCGCGGTGATGCCGAGTTCGGCGGCCTTGGCGATCAGGTCGGCGGGATAGGTGGCGACGTCGTCGGCGTCGTGCGCGGCGGGACGCAGGATCTCGGCGGCGAACTCCTGGACCGTCTCGACGATCAGCTTCTGATCCTCGTCGGGGGTCAGGTCGAAGTAGTCCGAACCGCTCGGCTTGAGCCGGGTGGCCGGCTTGCCGATGCCCTGGATGCGCTTGATCTGCCGGGTCGAGGCGCCGGCAGCGGAGAACGCCGTCTTCACGCCGTAGCGCAGGCTCCGGTTGAGCGGGTCGCGCAGGCCGTAGCGGTCGAGGAATTCCTGGCCGATCAGCGGCGTGAGCAGCGCGATACCGATGTCCGTGGCCGTCCGCTTGTGCTTCTGCAGCCCGACGGCGCTCTCCGATCCGGTGCGCTTCGGTCGGGATTCGATCTGGGTCATGTGCAGCCTCAGCTAGTAGGTGCGGTGTGCGATGACCGTATCTTACTCCCGAGTAAGATCGACGAAGGCTGTTACCAACTTCACACCAGGTGTTGCAGTACCTGGTCATGCAGCAGCCCGTTGGTGGCCAGCGCACTTCCGCCGTGCGGACCGGGTTTGCCGTCCACGCTCGTGAACCTGCCCCCGGCCTCCCTGATGAGAATGTCCAATGGCGCGATGTCCCACACCTTGACTTCGGGTTCGCAGGCAATGTCGACCGCACCCTCGGCGACCATGCAGTACGACCAGAAGTCGCCGTAGGCCCGCACGCGCCACACCTCGTCGGTGAGGGCGACGAACTTCTCGCGACGGTCCTCCCACCCGGTGGTGAGATCCGAATACGACACGCTGGCCGCCCCGAGGTCGCCCACGCCGGAGACCTGAAGGCGGCGGGTGGTGCCGTTGAACGACGCGTGCGCGCCCTCGCCCGCGGCCGCCCACCACCGTCGGCCCAGCGCCGGTGCGCTGACGACGCCGACCACCGGCACGCCGTCGTCGACCAGTGCGATCAGGGTGCACCACACCGGCACCCCGCGCACGAAGTTCTTGGTGCCGTCGATCGGGTCGATGATCCAGATGCGGCCCGCTGTCGTCTCGGAAGTCGTTGTGCCGCCGAACTCTTCGCCGAACACGGCGTCGTCGGGGCGGGCCTGGGACAGAGCGGTGCGCAATGTCCGCTCGGCGCCCTGGTCGGCGTCGGTCACCGGGGTCAGATCGGGTTTGGTCTCGACCCGCAGATCCAGCGCGCCGAAGCGCTCCATGGTGAGCGCGTCAGCCTGATCGGCGAGTTGCAGGGCGAGAGCGAGATCTGGACTCATGGCTGCAGTCCTACCATGTGGGCATGTGGGAATTCGTCGTGCTGTTGCTGTTGGTCGGAGCGCTCGTCCTCATCGTCGTGCCACGCCTGCGCAACAGGCGCGGCACGCCCGGTGATTGGCAGTCGGGGAACCTGCTCGTCACCGGTGTGAGCCCGCGCCCCGACGCCACGGGTCAGCAGCTCGTCACCATCACCGGGGTGATCAACGGACCGACCGTCGGCGAGCACGTGGTGTACCAGCAGCTGGCGGTCGACGTTGACCAGTGGCCGACCATCGGGCAGATCATCCCCGTCGTGTACTCGCCGAAGAACCCGGACCGCTGGGGTTTCGCGCCCGAACCGCAGGTGCCCGACCATCCCGGCGACTTGACCTAGCTGGCGAGTGGCGAGCGCAAGAACCGCAGCTTCGCGGCGAGTCCGGCCCGGGACGGATGCGCGGGGCCGAGTTTGCCGTCCCAACCGCGCGCGACCAACGCGTCGTAGGTCCGCTCGACGATTACCCAGTCGACGTCTTCCTTGATCACCCGGATGACGGTCCAGCCGAGTTGCTCGATACGGGGCATGACGCGCAGGTCCTTCACGTACTGAATCCGGTTGGTCCGGTGCTGATCTCCGTCGTACTCGACGACGACCTTGAACTTCTCCCAGCCCATGTCGACGGTGCGCACCACCTGCCCGCCATCGCGCACCGGGATCTGGGTGACTGGCGTCGGGAAGCCCATATCGAGGAACAACAGTCGAAGTCGGCTCTCCTGGGGTGAGGCGGCGCCACCGTCCACCAAGGGAAGCAGGGTGCGCAGGTGCTTGAGCCCACGGGCCCCGCGGTAGCGCTCGATCAGGGTGAGTATCTCGTCGGGGTTGAAGTCCGTGGCCCGCGTAGCTCATGGCGCGTCATCCCGGCTGCCAATGCCTGGGTGCCGACGATGAGCTTTCGCATGAACGCATGGTGGCGCCGGGTACCGACAACCGCTCGCGAGCCTGTAGTTATGGCGTGAAAGTGCGAGTAGGTGTCGCCGTAACTACAGCTTCGCGGTGGCGGGGCGTGGCCGCGCCTACCCTCGACCCCATGGCACAACCACTCCCCGCAGGCCTGCTCGACCTCCTCGCCAAGCCCAGCCCGTGCTTCGTGGCGACGCTGATGCCCGACGGCTCACCGCAACTCACCGAGACGTGGGTGCACACCGACGGCGAGCACGTCGTCATCAACATCGTCGACGGCCACCAGAAGGCGCGCAACATCGCCCGCGACCCGCGAGTCGCCGTGAACATCGCAGACCCCGACGACATCCGCCGGTTCTACGCCGTCCGCGGCCGGGTCGTCGATGTCACGACGGAAGGCGGCCGGGAGAGCATCGACGAGATCTCCCACAAGTACCTGGGCGTCCCGTACCCGAACTTCAGCGGAAACCCTGATGAGACAAGGCTGATCGTCACCATCGAAGCCGACAAGGTGCTCAACCCGCCGGGGGAATGATCAGCCGTGCGCGATGCCCAGCATGTCGGCCAGGCTGACCAACTTCACCCGCGGCCGGTGCTGGGCCTCCCCGGTGGCGCGTTCGTGGGCGTCGATGCGCTGCCAATGATCGTCGGTGACGACCTTCGGCTGCCGCTCCACCAGCCACTGCATCAACTCCGCGGCGTGCTCCTCGCCGAAACCGGGTTCGCCCAGCCCGCCCAGCAGCGTGTCGATGGTGTCCGCCGAGTCCTTCTTGTTCGACCCGATCACGCCCGACGGCCCGCGCTTGATCCAGCCGACGACGTACTCGTTGCGTGAACCCTCGATGAGTCCGTCGGTATGCGGGATGGTGCCCGCACGGTCGTCGAACGGCAGCCCGGCCAGCGGCACCCCGCGGTAGCCGACGGCGCGGACCACCAGCTGCACCGGGATCTCCTCGCGCTCGCCGGTGTCCTTGGCGACCACCCTGCCGCCCTCGTTCACAAGTTCGTTGCGGCCCAGCACTATTGACTCGACCCGGCCGTCGCCGCGGATCTCGATGGGGGAGGTGGCGAACTTGAACACCACGCGCCGCTGGGCACCTTCCGGAACCATTTCGGCGTACTCGCGCAGCACCTTCACGTTCTGCTTGACGCCCTTACCGGCCGCCTCGAGCTCCTCGTCGGTGATCGCGTCGAAGTCGGCGTGGTCCACCACGATGTCCACTTCGGCCATCTGCTCCATGTGTCCGAGCTCGCGCAGTTCCAGCGTGGTGAACGGAGCCTGCAGCGGACCGCGCCGGCCCACCACGATGACTTCCCGGACCCCGCGCGGACCCAGCAGGTCCAGCGCGTGGTCGGCGATGTCGGTCTGCGCCAGGATCTCCGGGTCGCTGATCAGGATGCGCGCGACGTCCAGCGCCACATTGCCGTTGCCGATCACCACCGCGCGGTCGGCGCTGAGGTCCGGAGTCACCTCCCCGAAGTGCGGATGGGCGTTGTACCAGCCGACGAAGTCGACGGCGGCGACGCTGCCGGGCAGTTCCTCGCCGGGGATCCCCAGGGCGCGGTCGGACTGGGCGCCGACGGCGTAGACCACCGCGTCGTAGCGCTCCGCCAACTCCGACGCCTGCACGTGTTCGCCGATCTTCACGTTGCCGAAGAAACGGAACCGCGGGTCGTCCGACGTCTTCACGAACTGCGCACTGATCGATTTGATCTTCGGATGATCAGGCGCCACCCCCGACCGCACCAGGCCCCAGGGGGTCGGCAACATCTCCAACATGTCGACGCGAAAGTCGTGATCTGATTTCAACAGCGAGGCGGCGGCGAAGAACCCGGAGGGTCCCGAGCCGACGATCGCCACGTGGTACGGGCGCATGCGCAAAGCCTTTTCGTGAGGCTGACCGGTGGCGCGCAAGGGGCTGTCGCGACGTCGCCGGACCATTTACCAGGCCGATGCTAGCCGCGCCGCGCCGATCGAGGGCCGAGTCTGGATAAGCGGCCGGTACGCTCAATTTTCGTGGATCCAGACCTACTTGCAGATATCGCCGCACTCGACGGAACGCTCACCACCGTGGAGCGGGTGCTCGATGTCGACGGTCTGCGCGCGCGCATCGCCACGCTGGAGGCCGAGGCCACCGATCCGAACCTGTGGAACGACCAGGCCAATGCGCAGAAGGTGACCAGCAGCCTGTCCCACGCGCAGAGCGAGCTGCGCCGCGTCGAGGAACTGCGACAGCGCATCGACGATCTGCCGGTGCTCTACGAACTGGCCCAAGAAGAAGGCGGCGAGGACGCCAGGGCCGAAGCCGACGCCGAACGCGCCCAGCTGCGCGAGGACCTGGAGGCGCTGGAAGTCCGGACCCTGCTGTCGGGGGAGTACGACGAGCGTGAGGCGCTGGTCAACATCCGCTCCGGCGCCGGGGGCGTCGACGCCGCGGACTGGGCCGAGATGCTGATGCGGATGTACATCCGCTGGGCCGAAGCGCACAAGTACCCCGTCGAGGTGTTCGACACGTCCTACGCCGAAGAGGCCGGCATCAAGAGCGCCACCTTCGCCGTGCACGCGCCGTACGCCTACGGCACCCTGTCGGTCGAGCAGGGCACCCACCGGCTGGTCCGCATCAGCCCGTTCGACAACCAGGGCCGCCGCCAGACGTCGTTCGCCGAGGTCGAGGTGCTGCCCGTCGTCGAGACCACCGACCACATCGAGATCCCGGAAGGCGACATCCGGGTCGACGTCTACCGCTCCAGCGGCCCGGGCGGTCAGTCGGTCAACACCACCGACTCGGCGGTGCGCCTGACGCACATCCCCACCGGCATCGTCGTCACCTGCCAGAACGAGAAGTCGCAGCTGCAGAACAAGGTCTCGGCCATGCGCGTGCTGCAGGCCAAGCTGATGGAGCGCAAGCGTCAGGAGGAACGCGCCGAGATGGACGCCCTCAAGAGCGACAGCGGAAGTTCGTGGGGCAACCAGATGCGCTCCTACGTGCTACACCCGTATCAAATGGTCAAAGACCTACGCACCGAATTCGAGGTCGGGAGCCCGGCGGCGGTTCTCGACGGCGACATCGACGGCTTCCTGGAGGCCGGGATCCGTTGGCGCAACCGCAAAGATGACGAGTAGCCCGTGAACTGGTGGTCGCAGCACTGGCACGATTTCTGGCGGGGCGAGATCGGCGAATGGGTTCTCACCCGCGGGTTGCGCATAGTCCTGCTGGTGCTCGCCGCGATGCTGGCGGCCCGGTTCGTCAACTGGATCGCGCAGAAGTTCACCCAGCGCATCGACGCGGACTTCCGCGAGAGTGACGCGCTGGTCCGATCGGAGACCGCCAAGCACCGCCAGGCCGTCGCATCGGTGATCTCCTGGGTGACCATCGCGATGCTCGTGGTCATCGTCTTCGTCGAATTCACCGACATCGTCGAGATCCCGATCGCTTCCCTGGTGGCACCCGCCGCGGTCATCGGTGCCGCCCTCGGTTTCGGCGCGCAGCGGCTGGTGCAGGACCTGCTGTCGGGGTTCTTCATCATCACCGAGAAGCAGTACGGCTTCGGTGACCTGGTCGCGCTCACGGTCTCCGGTATCGCGCTGCCCGCCGAGGGCACCGTCACCGACGTGACGCTGCGGGTCACCAAGCTGCGCTCTTCCGAAGGAGAGATGCTGACCATCCCGAACGGCCAGATCGTCAAGACGGTCAACCTGTCCAAGGACTGGGCGCGCGCGGTGGTGGACATCCCGGTGCCGAAGACGGCCGACCTGCACACCGTCAACGACTTGCTCAACGGCGTCTGCGAATCCGCGATGAACGATCCGCACATGCGCGAGCTGCTGCTGGACAAGCCGCAGGTGATGGGTGTGGAGAGCATCCAGGTCGACACCGTGAACCTGCAGATGGTGGCCCGCACCCTGCCCGGTAAGCAGTTCGAGGTGGGCCGGCGGCTGCGGCTGCTGGTCATCGCGTCCCTGGCCGGCGCGGGCATCGCCTCGCCCGCCGAGAGCTCGACCCTGGCACCCGCCGTGGCGCAGGAGCCCAAACCGTGAAGTTCACCCTGCGCCGCGAAGGCGAGAGCCGGCAGTGGCCGGCCTATCTGTTCTGGGGCCGGATGCGGACGTCGACGGCGGGGCTGATCCTCGCCTTCTTCGTCACGTCCTGGGTGTACAACACCTACCAACCGCCCGCCCCGGCGCCCGCGGTCCCGGCCCAGCAGGTGGTGCCGCCCGGTTTCGTACCCGACCCGGACTACACCTGGGTGCCGCGCACCAACGTCGAAGCCCCGCGCACCACCACGACGCGGACCACCACGACGACGACGACCCCGACGACGACGGAGTCGCCCGAGCCGACGGACACCACGACCACGACGACCCTTCCGGGTGTGCCACCGACCACTACTGTGCCCTCCGCGACGGCACCCGGGTCGGCGCCGACGACGACGGTGATCGACCCGGACGGCCCCGGCCCGATTCCGCCGCTGACCTTGCCCGTCCTGCCGGGCGCGGCGCCGCCGGTGACGACGCAGACGACGATCGATCCCGGCCTGGCGCCGGCGACACCACCGCTGCCCGCACGCAGCGCGACCTGACACGCGTCACCTTCCGGCTACACTGGCGTGCCGTGATGATCACCCTCGACAAAGTGAGCAAGCAGTACAAATCCTCGGCGCGGCCCGCGCTCGATGACGTGTCGCTCAAGATCGACAAGGGTGAATTCGTCTTCCTGATCGGCCCCTCCGGGTCGGGAAAGTCGACGTTCATGCGGCTGCTGCTGGCGGCCGAACACCCGACCAAGGGCGATATCCGCGTCTCGAAATTCCACGTCAACAAGCTCTCCGGCCGGCACATCCCGCAGTTGCGCCAGGTCATCGGTTGCGTGTTCCAGGATTTCCGGCTGTTGCAGCAGAAGTCGGTCTTCGACAACGTGGCCTTCGCCCTCGAGGTCATCGGCAAGCGCGGCGACGTCATCAACCGGGTGGTGCCCGACGTGCTGGAGATGGTCGGGCTGTCGGGCAAGGCGAACCGGCTGCCGCACGAGCTCTCCGGTGGCGAGCAGCAACGGGTGGCCATCGCGCGGGCGTTCGTGAACCGGCCGCTGCTGCTGATCGCCGACGAGCCCACCGGCAACCTGGACCCCGAGACCAGTAAAGACATCATGGATCTGCTCGAGCGGATCAACCGCACCGGCACCACCGTGCTGATGGCGACGCACGACCACCACATCGTGGACTCCATGCGTCAGCGCGTCATCGAGCTCGAACTGGGCCGGCTCATCCGCGACGAACAGCGCGGCGTCTACGGAATGGATCGCTAAGTGCGTTTTGGCTTCCTCATCAATGAGGTTTTGACCGGTTTTCGTCGGAACGTCACCATGACGGTGGCGATGATCCTGACGACGGCCATCTCGATCGGCTTGTTCGGCGGTGGTCTGCTGGTGGTGCTGCTGGCCGACCACTCCAAGACCATCTATCTGGACCGGGTGGAGAGCCAGGTCTTCCTGACCAACGACGTGTCGGCCAACGACCTCACGTGCGACTCCGATCAGTGCAAGGCGCTGCGCGCCCAGATCGAGTCCCGCGATGACGTGAAGTCCGTCCGTTTCCTCAACCGCGACCAGGCCTACGACGACGCGGTGACGAAGTTCCCGCAGTACAAGGACGTCGCGGGCAAGGAAGCGTTCCCGGCGTCGTTCATCGTCAAGCTCGACAATCCCGAGCAGCACAAGGACTTCGACCAGGCCATGCAGGGCCAGCCCGGGGTGCTCAACGTGCTCAACCAGAAGGACCTGATCGACCGGTTGTTCGCCGTGCTCGACGGGATCAGCAGCGTCGCGTTCGCGGTCGCGCTGGTGCAGGCGATCGGTGCGGTGTTGCTGATCGCGAACATGGTGCAGGTCGCGGCGTACACGCGGCGCAACGAGATCGGCATCATGCGATTGGTCGGCGCGACCCGCTGGTACACCCAGTTGCCGTTCCTCGTGGAGGCGATGCTGGCCGCGCTGATCGGTGTGGTGCTGGCCATCCTCGGCCTGGTCGTGGTGCGGGCATTGTTCCTGGACAAGGCGCTCAGCCAGTTCACGCAGGCTAATTTGATTGCGCCCATCGACTACGCTGACATTTTCTACATCACCCCCGCCCTGCTGTTCGTGGGCGTGGCGATGGCGGGTGTCACCGCCTATGTCACGTTGCGTCTGTACGTCCGAAGATAGAGATGTCCAAGAAACCCGCCAAGCCCGACAAGGCCAACAACCAGGTCGTCGCGACCAATCGCAAAGCCCGGCACAACTATTCGATCCTGGATGTGTACGAGGCCGGCGTGGTGCTGGTGGGCACCGAGGTGAAGAGCCTGCGCGAAGGTCAGGCCTCGCTGGTCGACGCGTTCGCCACCGTCGACGACGGCGAGATCTGGCTGCGCAACCTGCACATCGCCGAATATCACCACGGCACCTGGACCAACCATGCGCCGCGACGCAACCGCAAGCTGCTGATGCACCGGCGCGAGATCGACAACCTGGTCGGAAAGATCCGCGACGGCAACCTGACCTTGGTGCCGTTGTCGCTGTACTTCACCGACGGCAAGGTCAAGGTCGAGTTGGCGCTGGCCCGCGGTAAAGAAGCCCACGACAAGCGCCAGGACCTCGCCAAGCGTGATGCGGACCGCGAGATCATCCGCGAGATGGGCCGGCGCAACAAGGGCATGCGCTGATCGGGGTCATCCTCGCGCTGGTGTCCGCTGCGGGCTACGGGGTGAGCGATTTCGTCGGCGGTATCGCCTCGCGCCGGGTCGCCGCGCTGCGCGTGGTGATCGTCTCCTACCCGGTGGCCTTGCTGCTGCTGACCGTGCTGGCGTTCTTCGTCGGCGGGCATGTCACCGGGCCCGCGGTGTGGTGGGGCCTGCTGTGCGGGTTCTGCCAGGCGTTCGGGGTGTGGTGGTTCTACGCCGCCCTGGGTTCGGGTCCCATCTCGGTGGTGTCGCCGCTGACCGCGATCCTGGTGGCCGGCGTCCCCGTCGGCTTCGGCGTGCTGATGGGCGAACGGCCCGGACCGGTGGCCCTGGCCGGTATCGCGGTAGCGCTGGTCGCGGTGGTGCTCGTCTCCCGGGGTGTCTCCGATGAAGACGTCACCGAGCACCGGTTCACCACCAAGGTCGCCTGGCTGACGCTCGGGTCCGGGCTGGCGTTCGGGCTGAACTTCGTGGTGATCGATCAGGCCCCGCACGAGGCCGGACTGTGGCCGCTGGTGTTCGCCCGCGTCGCCGCGTCGGTGATGGTGGTGCTGATCGCGCTTGCCGCCCGGCAGTTGAAGGTGCCGACCGGGGTGCCGCTGCGGCTCGCGATATCGGCGGGTGTGCTGGACACCGTCGCCAACGTGGCCATGTTGTTGGCGCTGCAGAACTCGCTGCTGTCGCTGACCGGGGTGCTGATCTCGCTCTACCCGGCGGGCACGGTGGCGCTGGCGCTGCTGGTGCTCAAGGAGAAGGTCACCCGCTGGCAGGTGGTCGGCATGGTTGCCGCCCTGGCCGCGGTCGCCATGATCGCTACCTAACTGCCGGCGAGCGTGCGGGTCTGCACAGTGACCCGCCGTGTTTCGTGGCTTTCTGCGCACCCTCGCGGCTAGCGACTGCGACGCAACTGCCATCGGGCGATGCCCGCGAACCCGACCGCCAGCACCCCGAGCATCACCATGTCGAACAGCCACGCGCTGGCCGTGTGCTGCCAGTGCCCGTCCTGCGCGACGCCGACCACGAGGTTGCTCAGATCCGCCGTCGACGCGGTCGCCGAGAAACCCCACCGGGCCGGCGTGAACGACGCGATCGCCGACAGCGCCGGGCGGCCCGTCACCGGGATGAATCCGCCGGCCAGCACCAGTTGCGCGGTCAGGGTCACCGCGAGGAGCGGCATCACCTGATCGGCGGTGCGGGCCACGGCCGAGATGGCCAGGCCGAGGATCGCGGCCACCAGACCGGAGGCGGCGACACCGACGACGAGTTCGAGCCGTGGGCTGCCCAGCGCCGCCGCGTGCGCCGGTCCCGGCTTACCGAAGTTGACGATGAGCACCAGCAGCACCGACTGCAGCACGGCGACCGCGCCGAACACCGCGATCTTGGCCGACAGGTAGGCCCCTGCCGACAGCCCGGCGGCCTGCTCGCGGCGGAACAGTGCGCGCTCGCCCGTCAGGTCGCGCACCGTGAGGGTGACGCCCATCAGGATGGCGGCGAAGTTGGTCAGCGCGATCACCTGCTTGGCTTCGAACGGCGCCGACGCCGCCGCGGTGAGGAGCCCGGCGTGCCCGGACACCGTCAGCGGCAGAATCCCGACGAGCAGCGGCAGGACGGCCAGAAACGCGACATGCCCACGGTCGGCCAGCAGCAGCCGGACCTGGCGGCGCGCCAGGATGAGGAACTGATCCCACCGGGTCACCCGGTGCAGGGGCGGTGTCGGCGCGAGCTTGATCAGCCGCAGCCGTGGCGGCGCGCTGGGCGCCCACCGCCGTTCAAGGTAACGGCGTTGGGCCCCTTCGGGATCGGTGCACAGGCCGGCGAAGATCTCGGCCCAGTCGGTGCTGCCCATGACCGGCCCGAGGTCGGTCGGGGTGCCGCAGTAGGCGATCTTCCCGCCGGGGGCCAGCAGCAGTACCTGATCGCAGACGTCGATGAACGCCAGCGAGTGCGTCACGACGATGACGATCCGGCCTGCGTCGGCCAGCGCGCGCAGCATGGTCATCACCTGGCGGTCCAGCGCGGGATCCAGGCCGGTGGTCGGTTCGTCGAGGATCAGCAGCGCCGGGTCGGTCAGCAGTTCGATGGCGACCGACACCCGTTTGCGTTGTCCGCCGGACAGTTTGTCGATGCGGGTGCCGGTGTGCGCCGTCATCTCCAGTTCGGCGAGCACGTCGGCGATGACGCGCGGGCTGGCGCCCCGCAACTCGGCCGCATAGTGCAAAGCTTTTGCGACGGTGAGCTTTCCGTGCACGATGTCGTCTTGGGGGACCATGCCGATGCTGCCGTCGAAGCGCACGGTCCCCGAATCGGGCTGTGTCGCCCCGGCCAGCACGCCGGCCAGGGTGGACTTGCCTGCGCCGGACGGACCGATGAGCGCGGTCAGAGTGCCGGGTCGGGCCGTGAACGACACCGAGTCCAGGCGGGTATCGAGGGTGACGTCGTAGACGTCGAGGCTGAGGTCGGTCAATTGCGTTGTCATGTCAGTACATACACCAGGGGGAGGGCCAGTAGGAGTGAGTCGATGCGGTCGAGCAGGCCACCGAATCCGGGCAGCCAGTCGCCGGCGTCCTTGACCTGGGCCTGACGCTTGAGCATCGATTCGAGCAGATCGCCGAACAGGCCGCCGAGCGAGACGGCGAGCACCAGTCCGACCGAGACGGTACCGAGCAGGAACAGCACCGCGGTGGCGCCGAGAATCGCGCCGACCACGCCGCCAAGGGTCTTGTTCGGGCTCAGCGGGGAGATGGGCCGGCGGGCCCAGGCCATGAACCGCAGGCCTTTCCCGCCGCACCAGGCGGCGACGTCGGTGGCAGCGACCGCGAAACACACCAGGAAGGCGTCCGGCCACAGCAGGACCAGGTGCGCCAGCGCCCAGCAGATCCAGATGGAGCCGAAGGCGGTGAAAGCGGTTCGCCGCGAACCATTTTCGATGTCGCCGGACAACACCGACGGTGCCGCGCAGAGCAGGATCAGCAGCGGGGTCAGGCCCAGCAGCGACGGGCGCAACCAGGCCGCCGCGGGGTAGGCCACGGCCAGTGCGATCAGGATGACGGTGTCGGCGCGGCCCAGGCGGACCAGGCGCGCGTATTCGAGGACGGCCACCACCGCCAGCGCCGCGGCGAATGCGGCGGTGGTGCCGGTTCCGAGGAGGGTCGGGATACCGACGGCGGGGGCGATCAGCACCCAGGTGCGCCATTTGCGGATCAGTTCGGGTTTGCGTGAGATCAGCACCGCGATGCCGGCGACGGCGAGGATGGCGACGGTCAGGATCGGCAGGAACCAGGGGCCCCGGTCGAAGCGCACGGTCTCAAGCAGCGAGGGCATGGCGCGCCCCCGTCTGCAATGCGACAACTTCGGCGCGCAGCTGAGCGGCCGTGGTGTGCCGCGGGTCGACGGGGTTGCCGATGCGCACCTGCATCGGGGAGCCGGGGGTGAACTTGCCGCCCTTCGGCAGCACCGCGGCGGTGCCCAGCAGTGCGACGGGGATGATCGGCACCCCGCAGTCCTGCGCCAGGCGTACTGCGCCGGAACGGAACTCGGCGATGCTACCGTCCATGGACCGGGTGCCTTCGGGGTAGATGACGATGGTGTGGCCTTGCCGCAGCAGTGGGCCGGCGGCCTCCAGAAGGGCGGTGTAGCCACCGTCGCCCGAGCGACGCAGCGGCAGCACGCCGACCAGCGAGCTGGCGATCATCCTGCGGATCGGGACGTCGAACCAATAGTCCGCGGCGGCACCGAACTTCGCCTTCGCAGACGAGGGCAGTGCGGCCAGCAGGACCGCACTGTCGGCGTGTGAGGAGTGGTTGGCGACGACCACGGCGCCGCCGCTGACCTGCCAGCGTCCGGTGACGGTAACACCGCCCGACGCGCCGCAGACGGTGCGCCACAGCCAGTGCCGCAGCGCGCTCACGCCGCCACCGCCCGCATCGGCCGGGTCACCAGGTTGGTGACGGGTCGCCGCATCGGCACGGTCACCGCGTCGTCGGCGGCCTGCTTGAGTTCACGGTGCGCGCTGCGCAGCCGCAGCGCGGTGGTGATCAGCGAGCCGTTGACCAGTTGGGCCAACAGGATCGGCATGAGTCCGGGGAACGCGGTGGCCAGCACCGTGAAGACGCAGCGCTCGGTCTTGCCGAGCGGCCCGCCGTTGATGCGGGTGGCGCCGGCGCCCGCCGCGGCCAGTGAGGCGAAGGTGGGCAGCGTCGACGCCAGTGCGGCCAGTACCACCTGCAGCACGGTCCAGGACAACCAGTGCATCCCGGGGCCGTCCTGGCGGGCGGCCCAGACCGCGAGTCCGCCGAAGGTCAGCAGATCCGAAGTGCGGTCACCGATCTCGTTGAGGACGAAGCCCCAGGGCCGGCTGACACCGCGGGCGCGGGCGACGGCTCCGTCGAGGTTGGCACCGGCCAGGCGCAGCACCAGGAACACTGCGGCCAGATGCCACCAGCCCAGGGCGATGAACACCCCGGCTCCCGCGGCGGCAAGCATGCCTGCCGCGGTGAAGACATCGGGCGAAATGTGATGGGCGACTGCGGTATCGAGGATGGGGGCGAGGCGGGCGGTGAACCACGGCTTCAACGCGTAGAGGCCGGCCATGCGGCGTCGCTGCGGGGAAGGCACATGCTGGTTCATGGCTGGCTCCTTTCGTGACGGGTCTTGTGGTCACGAATAGGTTGCGGCCAGGTGCTTGGCGGATTCTTGCGGTCTGAGACCTAGTCGCCGGTGCGGGTGAAGGTCTCGTCGAAACCGGTGTCCACCGGGCACGATCCGGTCTGCACCCAGGTGCCGCGACCGCGCAGCGTGGGGATGGGATCGGTCGTCGGCTGAGGCAACGCGTACTGTGCCATCGCCTTCAGATGCGACGGCGTGCCTCCCGGACAAAGGCCATCGGAATCGTCACGCCAGGCCCAGGTGCCGGTGCTGAATTCCATCGGCAGGTCACCGGACGCCAACGGGACGTAGCTCATGCAGCGGTCCCCGGTACGCAGGCAGTAGGTGGTGACGGCGGATTCGCCCAGCGATTGAGGTGCTCTGCCGCTGAAGGTACGGACGACGCTGTATCGACCGTGCAGGCCCTCGGCGGGTGAGGCCACCCGGGGCGCGAGATCGCCAGGGTCGGCGGCCGCGGCGGAGCCGGCGTCGAGGTCGCCGACCCGGGTGAACGTCACCGACCGTTTCTCCTGGCACCGGTTGCGGGTGGTTCTGATGTTCGCACCGGTCAGGGTGCCGTCGGGCTGCGGTTGCAGGGTGATCACCTGCCAGCCGTCGACTTTCCCGTTGGGGCAGGGGCTCGGGGCCACGGCGACCGCCACCCAACTCGGACCGATCTGGTCGAACACCATGATCGGCGCGAACGAGTTGTCGCCCGAATTACGGGCGGCGGTGGCGACGCAGCCGCTGCGGCGGCACACCGAACGGATGCCGTAGGTGGCCGTGAGGGGTTGTGAACCTGGATTGCCGACACCGTCGAGCTGGGTGGCGCGGCCGAATTCTGCTCGGTAGAGGCCGGTGAACGGCCCGGTGTCGGATGCGACGGGAGCCGCCTTGTCGTCGTGGCCGTTCAGCGTCACCGCCGCGACCACACCGCCCGCGACCAGCAGCACCGTTGCGGTGATCGCGCCGAGCACCAGGGCGCGCCGGGATCTGGGACGGGTGGGCGTCTTGACCCAGGGTTGGGTGGCGGCGGGGTCGGTGAGCGCCCGCCGGGCGGCAGTGGCCATCGCGAGAGCGTTGGGGTAGCGGTCGGTGGGTTGTTTCGCCAGCCCGACGGCGATGACATCGTCGATGGCGGTCGGGATGGTGTCGAGATCCGCGGAGGGTTTGGGCGGCGGCGACATGAGGTGGCTCAGCGCGACGTGTTCCAGGGCGGCACCGGGGAACGGCGGGTGGCCGGTGAGGCATTGGTAGAACACACACGCCAGCGCGTAGATGTCCGACGCCGGAGCGCTTTCGCCGGTGCGGAACCGCTCGGGGGCCATGTAGGCCCAGGTGCCGACGGTGGAGTTGGCGGAGGTGAGCGCGCTGTCTCCGGTGGAGCGTGCGATGCCGAAGTCGATGAGGTAGGCGAAGTCATTGTGCGCCAACAGAATATTCGACGGTTTGACGTCCCGGTGCACCAGTCCGGCCTGGTGTGCGGTGTTCAGCGCGGAGGCGATCTGTTCGATGATGTGCACGGCGCGTGCGGGTTCCAGCGGACCCTGCTTCAGTAGCGTCTGCAAGTCGACGCCGTCGATCAGGCGCATCGTCACGTAGAGCCTGTCGTCGACCTGTCCGACATCGAAGATGGGCACGATGTGTGGGTCGTCGACCCGGGCGGCGGCCCGTGCCTCGCGACGGAACCGCTGCTCGAAGTCGGGGTCCGCGGCGTAGTGGGGCAGCAGCATTTTCAGCGCCACCACCCGGTCGATGGCGGTGTCGTGCGCGCGCCATACCTCGCCCATGCCGCCCCGGCCGATCAGTTCGATCAGCTGGTAGCGACCAAAGGCCGTCCCCTCCATCGGCTCACGATAGCGTGTGGTGGGGGGTGCTAATCGCCGATGCGCGTGAATGTTTCGTCGAACTCCACCGTGGCGGCACACGGTGCCGCCTGAGTCTGCACCCCGTGACCGGTGAGTGTGGTGATCGGGTTCTGCAGCGGTTGCGGTAGCGGGAACTGAGCCTGTTTCGTCACCCGGATCAGATCGGTATCGGTGCATTTCTCTTGAATGTCGATGCTCAATGTCCATGCGCCGTCGGCGAACACCAGCGGCACCGCGACGGTAGAGGGGTCGTGGAAATAGCTGATGCATCGCTCGCCGGTGCGCAGGCAGTCGGTGACCACGCTGAGTTCTGCTTGGTGTGAGTCGCCGGGTGCGTTCTTCTGTGTCTGGCGGTACCGGCCGTGCAGGGCCTCGGCGGGGGAGGTCACCCGCGGCGGGAGGTCAGCCGGGTCGGGCACGGCCTGGTCGCCGAGATCGCCGGTACGGGTGAATTTCACCGAACGTTGGACGGCGCACAGGTTGGCGGCCGTGCCGGTGTAGTCGCCGGCCAGCGACCCGTCCGGTTGCGGCGCCAGTCTGAAGACCTGCCAGCTCTCGGCGGCTGCTGCGTCGCGGCATTGTTCGGAGGCCAGCGTGACCGCCAGCCATTTCCCGTCGACCTCGTCGAACTGCACGCTCGGTGCGAAGCCGTCGTCGCCGCCGAGTCGGGCCGCGGTCGCGACGCAACCGATGGGGCGGCAAGCCGAGCGCAGGGCATAGGTGGCCGTCACCGGGCCGGCCCCGGGTTCGGCTGTCGGACCGAAGTCCGCGCGGTACAGACCGGTGAACGGCCCGGTGTTCGGTGCGGCTGCCGGGCGGTCGTGACCACCGAGAGTCAGGGCTGCGACGGTGCCGCCGGCGATGAGCAGCATGACTGCGGCGATCACACCGATGACCAGCCTGTTGGGCCGGCGAGGAGGTTTTGGGGGAGGCGCGGGTGGCGGTGGCTGGCTGACGGTGTGGGGCAGGGTCAGTGCCTGCCGGGCGGCGACGGCGAGGTCGCGGATGTCGGAGTAGCGGTCTTCGGGCTGCTTGGCCAGACCGGTGGCGATCACGTCGTCCATGGCCTGCGGAACAGTGGCCAGTTCGGTGGAGGGTCGCGGCGGTGGCATCACCAGGTGGCTGACGGCGACCTGTTCGAGGTTGGTTCCGGGGAACGGCAACTGTCCGGTGAGGCACTGATAGAGCACGCACGTCAGCGCATACGTGTCCGAGGCGGGTCCGCTGTCCCCGGTCTGGAATCGCTCGGGCGCCATGTAGGCCATCGTGCCGACCGTCGAGTCTGCAGCGGTCAGTGCGGTGTCCGTCGTGGCACGCGCGATGCCGAAGTCGATGAGGTAGGCGAAGTCGTTGTGCGCCAATAGGATATTGGAGGGTTTGACGTCGCGATGCACCAGGCCGGCCGCATGCGCGCTGTGCAGCGCCGAGGCGATCTGCCCGATGATGTGGGCGGCGCGGGCCGGCTCCAGCGGGCCGTTGTCGAGCAGGTGCTGTAGGTCGACACCGTCGATGAGGCGCATGGTCACGTAGAGCCGGCCGTCGATCTCACCGACGTCGAAGACGGGGACGATGTTGGGGTCGTCGAGGCGCGCGGCGGCGCGGGCTTCGCGGCGGAACCGCTGCTCGAATTCCGGGTCCTGGGTCAACTGCGGCAGCAGCATTTTCAGGGCCACGACCCGGCCGATCTCGGTGTCGTGCGCCCGCCAGACTTCACCCATGCCGCCGCGGCCCAACAGTTCGATCAGCTGATAGCGGCCAAAGGGCGTGCCCTCCACCGCTTCACGATAAACGGTTCAGTGCTGATTGACGTTGATGTTCACCTTGACGACCGGCCGTCCCGGGGGATCGGGCTGCGGGTTGAAGCCGTGTGCCTCGGCCGGGGTGACGCGGGACGGCATGGTGGGCGGCTCGGGCTGGGGGTTGAACGCCGAGGCGGTCCCGGATGCGATGGCCAGGCTGGCGATCGCGAGGGCGGTGGCGATGACGGCTTGCTTGATGCTGTTCATGGCGTTCCTTTCGTGGGTCTGTGGGTAGAGCGTGCGGTCCAGCGCTTGGCGGATTCTTGGTGCAGATTTCCGTATGTCGTCGTAGCGTCTGCAGCGTGAGCCGCCCTGTCACCGTGCTGTCCAAAGATGACGTGTTGCCCGCCCTTTTCGGGGTCTGGAGCGATATCGATCGACTGCTGGCCGGACTGCCCGACGGGCGGTGGGAGGCGCCGGTGCCGCTGCCCGCCTGGCGGGTGCGCGACGTGGTTGCCTACGTCCTGGGCACCGAGCTGATTCTGCAAGGGGAGGTGGCGCCGCCCGCCGATATGTCCGGGCTGACGCATGTGCGAAATCCGATCGGTGAGATGAACGAGGCCTGGGTGCAGCACCTCGGGGAGCTTTCCCCCGACGCCTTGCTGACGCGGTTCCGCGAGGTGACGGCGAAACGGCGCGAAGAGCTTGAGGCGATGCCGGCCGACGGCTGGAACGCGGTGATGCCGACGCCGGTCGGTCCGGAGACCTACGGCCGTTTCATGCGGGTGCGGATCTTCGACTGCTGGATGCACGAGGAGGACATTCGGGACGGCCTGGGCCGGCCGTCGACCGATGAGGATCTTTCCTGCGCCGGGGCGGCGATGGCGCTGGACGAGATCGCGGCGGGGATGGCGCGCGTTGTCGGCAAGCAGGGGCAGGCGCCCGCCGGGTCGAGGGTGCTGCTGTCGTTGACCGGGCCGCTGGCCCGCGAGATCCGGGTGGCTGTCGATGAGCGCGCCGCGGTCGTCGAAGCGTTCGACGGGGAGCCGACGACGATGCTCCGGATGGACGGCCTGCAGTTCACCCGACGCTGCGGCGGCAGGCCGCTGGCGATGACGCGGTCAGGCGAGGTGGAATACGAAGGTGACCGCGAGGTGGGGACGCGTCTCGTCGAGAACCTGGCGTTCGTGATCTGACCTCGGCCCCTGTGCACGCAATTGCGCTGTGGGGCGTGCATAAGGCCCACACTCGTCAGTCGCTGTTCGCCAGCTGACCCGTTTGTGCGATGTCGTCCGCGACGCGCCGGGCCCAGCGGAGTAGACCGCACAAACCCGCCTCCTCGCTAATCAGTGGGAGCTTGTCGGACGTGCGGGTATAGTTGACCTTCCTGCTGAACGTCGGCAGGGGTGCGAGGGGCTGAACGGTTTCGACTTCGCGCATCGAATCAAGGGAAGCGTGCCGGTGCAGGCAAATGACCACCGTAAGCGTCGTTGCAACCAATTAAGCGCCGATTCCAATCAGCGCGACTACGCCCTCGCTGCCTAAGTAGCGACTGCGTGTCTGTCAGACCGGGAGCGCCCTCGGCCCGGACCCTGGCATCAGCTAGAGGGACCCACCCACGGGTTCGGTCGCGGGACCCGTGGGGACATCAAACAGCGACTGGGATCGTCATCTCGGCTTGTCCACGTGACCGGGAGATCCAAGTAGAGACATAGCGGACTGCGCACGGAGAAGCCTTGAGGGAATGCCGTAGGACCCGGGTTCAATTCCCGGCAGCTCCACAAGAGAAGGCCAGGGCACACAAGCCCTGGCCTTCTTTCGTTTCGTCACCTCGTGGCGCGGTGCTGCCAGCGTTTCCGGGCGGCGGCGACGGCCCGTCCGCCGATCCGATGCGGCTGACCGTTCGCCAGATCGATGATCGAATCTGCCACCGGCCAGGACAGCTTGCCGTCGCTCATGGTGACCATCTGCTCAAGACTCTGGTAGGCGGCCATGCCGACGAACATCGCCGCCTCGCTGTCGCTGGCGGCTGTCTTCTTGGCCTGCCCGGCGACGACGCGGCGCAGGAGCCTCCCGACCCGCGAGGCGGTGAGTTCCTGAAGGGTCGACTGGCGCGTGAAGTGCGGACGTGACGGTGCGGGGACCTCAGCCGCTGGTGCGGGCGGCGGTGCCGGTACCAGCCGGGTCCCGACGGCGGGAAGATCGGAGTAGCCGACGATGCCGGGCCGCGCAGCGACGACGCCCGGGATGGCGTTGACGACGGGCATGGCCGTGATGACCGACCCGATACCGATCATCTCGTCCATGGTCATCGAGCCGAACTCGGGCAGCACCCCGGCTTTCAGCGTCACGTTCGGATGGCCGCGGATCTCGATCTGGTAGGCCATCGCGATGTCCCAGGCTGGGCTGAGGTCCGGTGTGATCGTCCACTTCACGGCTGTCTCGAGGACGTCGAGCCCGCCGACCGAGCCGATCCAGCGTGCGTAGACACCGGCGACGGTGCCTTTGCGAACGTCGCGTCCGGGGATGTCGAGATCTTTTGCTGCGTAGGAGAACTCGACATCGCACCGGATTCCGTCGAGGGACAGGCCGAGCAACGCTGCCAGTGCCTCGCAGGTGTCGCCGAACGGGATGGTGGCGTGCTCGATGTCGGCTGCGTGGTTCGCGTCACCCGCCGGACGCCCCCAGCCCAGTTCGTCCTGGTTCGCGTCGCCTGCCCACGGCCCGATGTCGAAGGATTCGAGGATGCTGACGTAGTTGGCGGTACGGCACACGTTGGTGGCGACCGACGCCAGATACTGCACATAGCCAGGGTTCACGCCGCTGCCGAACATGCTGACACCACCCTCGACGGCGGCGGCCTCGATCCGCGCACGAGCCTCCTCGCCGTAGGCGCGGCCGGTCATGAAGTGCGCAGTCGTCGCGACATTGATGCCCGCTCGCAGCAGCGTCTCCAGGTGGTCGATGTCAGGATGCAACGGCATGTACACGACGCAGTCTGGCTTCAGCGCGATGATCTGCTCGATGTCGTTGGTGGCCGTGACGCCGAGTGTGCGGTCCAGACCACACAATTCGCCGAGGTCTTTGCCGACCTTGTCATCGCTGTAGGCGAAGACACCGACGAGTTCCAGACCGGGTCGTTCGAGGATGCCCTTGACCGCCTCGCGGGAGATGTTCCCGGTTGTCCACTGCACCAGGCGAATCGGGGGATTGGTCACTTGACGCTCCAGGGGTTGACTGGGATGGGGTTCACGAACCGGCGACGATACGCACCGGGATGTTCGCCTGCCGCGGCATCCCGGTGATCGGGTCGTATTCGGCGTCGGTGGGCACCAGCCGACCGACATTGCTGCCGTGATCTGAGTAGGCCCGGTCCTGGGTGGGGAACCCGCCGAACGCGTGGTGCATGGAGATCACGTCGCGGCGCATGGTGTCGTCGGCCTCGACCACGCACGCGATGTCGGCATGACGTGACGCGACCGTCGCCGCCGCACCGGACTCCAGACCCAGCGCCGCCAGCGTGTCGGGATGCACGTACGCCGGGTTGTAGGGCTTACCGCGGTTGAGGGCCGACAGCGTGATGCCCGAGGAGTTCATGAAATTCGGGTGCCGGCGCGGGATCAGCCGCATCGGGAACTCGGGGTCGTCCTGGGTGCCCCGGAAGTCCTCGGCCAACACCACGGCGAGGCCGGCCAGCAGCACCTCATTCCCGACGTCCAGGCGCGCCGTGCAGTCGGCATCGCGTTTCTCGACCACCGCGTCGACGGCGAAGAGGCCGCCGTGCGGATGGCTGCGCACCTCGTCGAGAAGGATGCGCGACGTCGAACACATCTGCTCGAACAACTCCTCGGTGCTCAGTTCGCTCTCGCCGTCGAACTTCACGATGATCGGCGGTGCCTCCATGAAACGTCCTCCGCCGCTTCCGAAGAAGTTGACGAACCACAACTCCAGCTCCATCCGCTTGGCCAGGCCGAGGAAGAACTGCCATTCCTCGGTGAGGTCCGAGCCCTCAGGCGGGTCGATGAGCCGCGGGGCGTACTGCGCATACGGCGCGGGAATGCCGGTGCCGCTGGTGTAGTACTTGATCAGCTCGCTGCCGGCCGTCATCGCCGGCGTCTCCATCTGCATCATCGGCGCGATCACGTAGTCGGCCATCCGCGAGGTGCCCGACATCTCGGTGTCGAGGGTGACCAACAGTTCCAGGCTCTCCAACGCCTGCTCGGTCTTGCGCTGATCCGGCCACGCGGCCATCGGGTTGCCGCCGATGCAGATCAACGCACGCACCTGCCCATCACCGTCGAGCAGAATCTCGTCGGCCAGTGCGGCAGTGGGCATTCCGGCGACCGTGTCGGTCAGGCCGCGCACCCGGAGCCTTTCGCCGTACCCCCACCCCTCATACGGGGCGTGCGCCTGGGCTTTGGCGGTGAAGGCCGGCAACAAGGTGTTGGGCCGCAACACTTTGTCCCCGGCGCGCGCCCAGCGCCCGCAGATCGTCGTCAGGCACATGCACAAATACTCCAGCAGACTGCCGTCGCGGCCCATGTTGGGGCCGGTGCCGGCGTTGACCATGCCACCCCGCGTGCCATGGGTGGCGAAAAGGCGTGCGGCGTCGACGATCTGGGACACCGGCACGTCGGCGCGCGTCGCCGCGTATTCGGGGGTGAACCCCGATACCGCGGCGGTGAGTGCGTCGAACCCGTCGACGTGCTCGGCCAGGAACTCCGTGTCGCACAAGCCCTCGGTGATGATCAGGTTGATGAACGCCGCGAGGATCGACACGTCCTCGCCCGGGCGCGGCTGGATGTGGATCGCGGCGCGCGCCGCGGTCTGCGACTGCCGCGGATCCACCACGATCAACTGCATCCCGCGTGCGACGGCGGCTTTGAGGTGTTGGGACGGATTCTGGCCGGGAATGCCAATCGCCTTGGACACCACCGGGTTCGTGCCCACCAGCAACCAGCTGTCGGCCTCGTCGAAGCTGACGTCACCGCCCAGCCAATGCCCGTGCGCGGCCAGCGCGATCTGCTTGCCCGGCTGATCGATCGTGTTCGCGGTGAAGAACATCGGCGACTCGATGGCGCGGATGAACGCATTGGCCATCAACGCCGACGCCGGATACGGCAAACCGTTGGTACCCAGATACAGGGCCACCGAGCGGGGGCCGTGCTCCTCGATCAGGGCGGTCAGCTTCGCGGCGATCTCATCCATCGCTTGGCCGGCCTCGACGGCCGCGTAGGTGCCGTCGGCGGCACGCTTCTGGCTGACCAGCAGGCGCTGCGGATTATTGTGGATGGCCGGCAACGCGCGACCCTTGGCGCAGGTATAGCCCTTGAACAGAGGGTTGTCGGGATCGCCGGCGACCTTGGTGAGTCGCCCGTCGGTGACCGTGGCGAGGACGCCGCAGTGCGCGGAACAGATCCGGCAGATCGCAGGATGCGTCGTCGTGTGCGGCATGGGGTAACTCCCTCAGGGCGGTGGGCGTGCCCCATGCTAAGCGATCGCTCAGCACTGGCGAGGGCGAAAGGCGAAACCAATCCGGCAAACCCGCTTCCCTGCCGCGCCCGGAGCGTGGCCGACGAAGTCTGCGCCGGCCGCAGAGTTGCGTAATCTCTAACCGGTACCCACGACGAAGGACTCACCCATGGCGGGAGCACTCACCCCCGAAGCCGAAAGCGCTGTCGCCGACATCGCCCAGCGTTACGGCCTCTCGCGCGAGGCGGTACTGGCCATGCTGATTGCCGTCAATTCCGGCGGAGGCACCATGGCCCAGTTCTCCATCCCCGAACTCGGTGGGTCCGGGCAGTGGATGCGGGGTGGCATGACGATGGTCGGCAACATGTTCGACAACGGGCTCAAGGCGCGCGTCGACGGACTGTGCGCCGAGTTGTCCCAATTGTTGGCCACCACCACGGTGTTCCCCGCCGTCACGAACTCCGCTCCCGGGTACGCCTCGGGCAACTGGTGGCCCGGCGACCTGGGCTTCCCGAGTTCATCGGGCGGCCAGAACGACTCGCGCTACGCCATCTTCCCCAACACCCAGCGGCTGGCCATCCAGATCAACGGTGTGACACGGATCTTCGACACCGGCGAACACCGGATCGGAGGCGTTCAGCAGCAACAGGGCAGCGGCTACGGAACGGCCAGTTTCACCAGCCAGTTCGGCACCTTCGACGTATCGAGCCTGCGTGAACTCGGAGCACAGCAGGTGGCCGAGACGCCGGTGGCGGCGCCTGTACCGGAGTACCAACCCGAACCCGCACCCCAGTTCACTCCTCAGCCACCGGCACCCGCGCAGACCTCCGGCGTCTCCGGGGATTCAGCGGCCATCATCGCCGCCATCGAGTCGCTCGCCGGCCTGCGCGAGCGCGGCATCCTTTCGGATGAGGAGTTCTCCGTGAAGAAAGCCGAACTGCTTGGCCGCCTCTGAGCCTGCTCGTCGCCGAGCAAACGACCGGGGTGATCAGGGTGAGCCCGTAACATCGCCGCTGCGCTCTCCCAGCGGGCTCGCGTCGCCATCGCAGCCCCCAAACGAGGAGGGCTGAGCTCATTCTCAGGTTCCCCCACCCCGGTCGCGTACTATGCCCCTGACTCGCCTGATTCTTTGCTGTGGGATGGGTTCGGATGAGGCTGCGGCGGCGCGGCCGCTGCTAGTTTGCGAATATGACCGACACCATCACCCGTCGGCCGGGGGGCCTCGAGATCAGCGTCGTCATTCCCTGCCGGAACGGTTCTCCGTTCATCCGTAAGCAATTGGACGCGCTTCTGGCACAACGGACTGACGCCGATTTCGAGGTGATCGTCGCCGATAACGGCTCTACCGACGACACCGCCGACATCGTCCGTTCCTATGCCGATCCGCGGGTGCATCTCGTCGACGCCGGACGGTCGCCAGGCGTCAACGTCGGACGCAATGAAGGCGTTGCTGCGGCTCGCGGTGACGTGATCCTGCTGACCGACGCCGACGATTTCGTCCATGAAGGCTGGATCGACGCGTACGCGACGGCGTTCCGCGACGGCACGCAGGTCGCCGGCGGTGGACTGGACCGCGTCCTGGCCGACGGCCGGGTGCTGGAGCGCAACAGGCAGCTGTACAAAGTGCTGGTCGGCGGTATCCGTTTTGCGAACGGTACGAACTGCGCCTTCACCCGCGAGGTGTTCGACGCGGTCGGCGGGTTCGACGAGTCGTTCAGGGGCGGTGCGGACGAGGTCGAGTTCTTCTGGCGTATTGCCGACGCCGGGTACACCCTCGAGTTGGTGCCCGACGCTGTGGTGTCCAAGACGCAGCACGCCGACCTCGGCGATGCGTTCCAGCAGCACTTCAACTTCGGCCGCGGCGAGGCCCGCCTGCTACGCAAGCACCGGCCCCAACTGCTCGCGGCGGTCACCGTCGTGGCCATGATGCAGGCGGTGCTGTGGGGCCTGATCAGGTCGACGGTCGTGCGCGTGGCACCGGCGGGGGATCGGAAGGCGACGTGCACGCTGGCGTGGAACCTGGGCCTGTGGGCCGAGAGCAGTCGCTTGCGGCACGGCGACACTTGCGCGCGACGCCTACCCGTGGCGTAACGGGGTTAGGCGGCCCGGAAATGCGGTATGTGTGGTGGCATGACGCGTTTGCTCGCCCAGCTGGCTCGCGTCGCCATCGCAGCCCCCAAACGAGTACTGCTGGTAGTCGGGCTGCTGACCCTGTTGGCCGGGATCTTCGGCGCCACGGTCACCGAGCACCTCGGCGCGGCCGGCTTCCAGGACCCGAACTCCGAGTCGGCGCGTGGCACGAAGGTGCTCACCGAGACCTTCGGCCAGGGCGACATGGATGTGACGTTCGTGGTGCAGGGTGCCGGCGACATGCGGGCCCCGGCCGCTGCGGCGGCGGGCCGCAAACTCGTCGAGGACCTTCGACGCGCCCCGCACGTCAGCGGGGTCCAGTCACCCTGGGATGGCCCCCCGGGAGCGATCAGCGCCGACCGCCGGACGGCGGTGGTCATCGCGCAGATCACCGGCGGCGAGAACGACGCCCCCAAACACGGCAAGGAAGCCGCCGACACGGTCACCGGTGAGCGCGACGGTCTCACCGTGCGGGCCGGCGGCTCGGCGATGGTCGCAGCGGAGATCAACGAGCAGTCCGAGAAGGACCTGCTCATCGCCGAGGCGATCGCGCTGCCGCTCTCGCTCATCGTGCTCATCTGGGTGTTCGGCGGGGTGTTCGCCGCGCTGCTCCCGCTGGTGGTCGGCGGGCTGGCCATCGTCGGCACCCTCGGATTACTGCGCGGGATCACGCTTTTCACGGACGTGTCGATCTTCGCGCTGGACCTCACCACCGCCATGGGTCTCGCGCTGGCGATCGACTACACCTTGCTCCTGATCAGCCGCTACCGCGAGGAATATCAACGGGTCGGCGACCGCGACGAAGCCCTGCACCTGGCGGTCGCGAAAGCCGGTCGCACCATCCTGTTCTCGGCGTGCACCGTGTTCCTCGCCGTCGGCGCGCTCGCGGTGTTCCCGATGTACTTCCTGCGGTCGATGGCCTATGCCGGATGCGGTGTGGTCGCCCTGGCCGGCCTCTACGCCGTCGTGGTCGCACCGGCGGTCGTCAAACTTCTCGGCGACCGGATCGAATCCTTCACCCTGCGGCGCACGCCGCAGGAAACCGACATCACGCAGAGCCGCCTCTACCGCACCGCGACTTTCGTGATGCGGCACGCTATTCCGTGCGCGCTGGTGGTGGTCGCGCTGCTGCTGATCCTCGGTGGCCCGTTCCTCAGCGCGCGGTTCGGCCTACCCGACGACCGGGTGCTGCCCGCCAGCGCGCAGTCGCGTCAGGTGGGGGACACGTTGCGCGCGGAATTCCCGGACAATGCCGCGTCGGCCACCTCGATCGTCATCCCTGACGCCGGCACGCTGACCAAGCGCGACATCGCCGGGTACGCCACAGCCTTGTCGAATGTGCCTGGCGCGGTGACGGTCTCGGCCCCGGTCGGCTCCTACGTCGACGGGCGGGCGGTCGGGCCGCCGCTGCTGCCCGCCGCGGTCAAGGACGGCAGCGTGTGGCTCTCGGTCGCGATCGAGCACCCGTCGTCGGACTCACTATCGCGGGCCGAGCTCGACCGGCTGCGCGCGGTCCCGGTGCCGCACAACGCGGAAGCCCTGTTCACCGGCGCGAATCAGCTCAACCAGGACTCGGTGGATGAGATCGTCCGCCTGCTGCCGGTGGTGCTGATCCTTATCGCGTTGACGACGTTCGTGCTGATCTTCCTGCTCACCGGAAGCCTGGTTCTGCCGCTGAAGGCGTTGGTGCTCAACACGTTGTCGCTGTCGGCGACGCTCGGCGCGCTGGTGTGGGTGTTCCAGGAGGGGCATCTGGGCGGCCTGGGCACCACACCGACCGGGACTCTGGTCGCCGACGTGTTGGTGTTCCTGTTCGCGACGGCGTTCGGCCTGTCGATGGACTATGAGGTGTTCCTGCTGTCACGGATCAGGGAGCACTGGCTCGCGACGGGGAACAACGACGAGGCGGTGGCGCTCGGGATTGCCGGTGCGGGCCGGGTCATCACGGCGGCCGCGCTGCTGATGGTGATCGTCTTCGCCGCGCTGAGCAGCGGCCAGGTCGCCTTCATGCGAATGGTCGGCGTCGGTCTGGCGCTGGCCGTCGTCGTCGACGCCACCCTGGTGCGCATGGTGTTGGTACCGGCGGTCATGAAGCTCGCAGGCACGTGGAACTGGTGGGCTCCCGCGCCGCTGGCGAAGCTGCACGCCAAGATCGGGATCAGCGAGTCAGGCTGATCTCCCCGGCCAATTCGTGGTCGAGCAGGAAGGTGCCCGCCTCACGCAGGTTCGGCGGATGGAACGAGTAGGCCGAGATACACGAAGCCAGGTAAGAGATTTCGGGATCGGTGGCGAACGCCACGCCGCCCACCTTCGAGACCATGCGAGCGACGCTGGTCTGCAGGTGGTCGCGCAGGGCGAGCCGGATCCACAAGAGGTCGGCGAAGAGGTCGTCGCTGCGGTCGCCGGTGTCGTAGCGGGCGGCGATCATTCGCAGGCTGCGCCACGCACCTTCGACGGGGGAGAACATCTCCACGAAGTCGGCTGGTGTGACGTCGTCGCGGGTGGCGAGTTTGAGCGCCAACCTGGTCGCGGCGCCGACATAGCCGGCCGTGATGATCAGGCCGAACAGCACGTAGCCCGATTTCTCGTTGCGGCCGTCGGGATCTTCGACGTCGCTGACCATCATCAGATCGTTGGGCACGAAGACGTTCTCGAAGTCCACCGCGTGGGTCTGTGCGCCGGAAAGCGGCGCGCTGGTCCACAGTGGAGTGACGGTGACGCCGGGACTTCCGTTGAAGATCAAGGTGATCGCCCGCTGTCCGGTGTCGTCGAGCACCACACTGGCCATCACACAGTCCATGCTGTCGGCGAGGCTGCACGGTTTCTTGCTGCCGGTCAGCGTGTACCCGCCGTCGGCGGGGGCTGCCTGCATGGTGGGCCGGAAGACGCTGCCGTTGATCTTGCCCTCCGAGAACCCGGACGCGAAGACGGTGCGCTGTTCGATCAGCGTTTTGATCAGGCCGACGGTCTCCTCGTCGGTGGACTCCGCGAAGTCGGCCAGGCCCGCCACCGACAGGTAGTGCATGGTGGTCGCCGCGGCCAGCGACGGGCTCAGGTAGCCGACGCCGCGTTGCAGCTCAAGGGTTTCCACGCAGGTCGCGCCCAGGCCGCCGAGGTCGATGGGCGCGGTCAGTCGGGGGCCGTCGTGCTCCTTCCAGAGCGTGACGACGTCGGTGGCCGGGTCCTCGGCGGCCGTCAGCCCGAGGTCCTCCAGCGTGTCAGCGAGTTTCGGTAGGTGCTTGCGGACGGCTGCCACGTGCGACAGTCGTTCCTCCAGTCCGGTGTGGTCCATCGGAATGTCCTTCCCGTTCAGCGTCGAGTGATGTAGCGCCGCAGTGCGTCTGCGGAACCGGTGGCGGGCGTCCAGTCAGTTGTGGAGCGCAATAATTGCGAGTCCAGCAGCGGGTCGCCACGAGTCACCCAGTGCCCCGAGAACGGCGACGCGTGCAACCGAAACGCCAGATCGGCGCCGGTTTTCAGTAGGCGCAGTGGCCCGGAGATCAAGCGTGCCTGGGTTATCGAGGCGATCTGCGCAACGCTGGTCTGATCGGTCGGGGCGATGTTGTAAATGCCGGTCAAACCCTCGTCGAGAATGGTGGCGTAAGCAGCCACCAGGTCTGTGTCCCAGAGGAATTGGTAATAGGAGCGTCCCGGATCCGGGTAGACCACCGTTTTGGCCAGGAATGCCTGCAGACCCGAGTTCTCGAAGTGCTCGCCGACGATGTAGCAGGGCCGCGCGACGGCCACCTGGGTGCCGCCCGGCTCACCGTGCGACCAGTACCAGTTGGCCAGGTGCTCCAAGAGCGCCTTGTGATAGAAGTAGTAGTGGTCGGGGTTCTGATCGCCGGCCGGATAGCTGTTCTCCGGCAACTGTATTCCGGTGCCGCACGCCGCCACGCCGAGTGCGTTGGCACTCGAGGTGAGAATCAGGTGTCCGATACCCACCCGGTTGGCTTCCTCGAGCAGGGTTTGGGTGGCCAGCACGTTGACCTGGAAGGCTTGGCGCTTGTTTCTGGGCTCCTCCACGCAATAGGCCAGATGGATGAGCGCGTCATACCCGGCGACCGATTCCAGGTCGACATGGTTGCTCAGGTCGAGGAACGCTTCGTGGACCTTGGGGTGTTTCGTCTGGGGCTGTCGGCGACCGAGAACGGTGATCTCTTTGATGTCATCGTTGTCGACGGCCCACTGCAGCATGGACCGTCCGAAGTCGCCGGTGGCTCCGGTGATGGCGAGGCGGAGGCCCCCACTCATGCAGCCGCCAGGGCCCAGGACAGTTCCTTGTTCAGTAGTTCGGCAGACCGCAAGACGTCGTCCTCGCTCAGTTCGGAGGTCATGCAGACACGCAGGATCGGGTTACCCACCGGAACCGCCGGATAGATCGCCGGGGTGACGAACACCCCTTCATCGCGAAGTTGGTTCCAGCTCAACACGGTTCGCATCTCGTCGAACAGTCGGATGGGGATGATCGGTGACCAGTCCGGGCTGTGCTCGTCGGGCTGGTGCAGGGCCACGTCCAAGGGCGTGAGCGCCTCGCGCATCAGGCGTGAGTTGCGCTCCAGCCGGCTGCGCCGCTCGCCGCCCTCGGTGCTGCGAATGATCTTGACCGCGGCCGAGGCGGCGGCCATCGCACCAGGGGTGGCAGACGTACTGAACCAGAACGACCGCGCACTGAGCCGGATCTCGTCGATGAAATCGCGTGATGCGGTGATGAACCCGCCGAGCCCGCCGATCGCCTTCGACAATGAGCCCATCACGATGTCGACGTCCTGGGAGACGTTGTTGCGTTGCGTCAAACCGCCGCCGGTGGGTCCGAACACCCCTATTCCGTGGGCTTCGTCGACCATGAGAATGGCGCCGGCGCTCTTGCAGATGTCGATGATCCGCTCCAGCGGAGCGGTCGAGCCTTCCATCGAATACAGCGAGTCGACGATGACCAGGATGCGCCGGTAGTCGGTGCCCGCCTGGCTGCGCAGAATCGCGGCCAGCGACTCGGCGTCGTTGTGCTCGAACTTGGCTTCCACGGCCTGACTCAGCCGGACGCCGTCGCGGATGGAGGCGTGGGCCAGTGAATCGACCACCGCCAGGCAGTCGCTGCCGAGCAGTGCCTGGATGGTGCCGACGTTGGTCTGATAGCCAGTGGTAAAGACCAGCGCCTCTTCCTTGCCGAGCCATGCGGCGATCTGCTGTTCGAGCGCCACGTGCAGGCTGTACGTGCCGTTGAGCAGACGGCTGCCGGTGGTGCCGGTCCCGAACTCCTGGGTGGCCGCCACCGATGCGGCGATGACGTCCGGATGGGTCGACAAGCCGATATAGGAGTTGGAGCCCAGCAGCACGCATTCGTGCCCGCCGACCTCGACCAGCGGGGTGTCGACCGCGTCGATTTGCTGGAAAAACGGGAGTTGGCCGGTCGAGTCGAAATGGCGCAACAACTCGATTCGTTGCCCCACATCCTGCGCGATGTCACCGGTCTCCGCGAACTCTTCAAGATCGCTTTCCATGGTTCCCCCCCGATTTTCGGCTGCGGAAGCTACTGAGCATTCGTAAAACTCACGTCAAAGAAGAGATTCGAGTTCAACGGTGCCGCGGATGGGTCAGAACCCTGAGAATCTGGACAGAGTTGCATGGTCACGGGGCTCCCTCGGTCGAGCCAGACTTGCTGAAATACCCGTTCCTCGGCGGCCGCAACCTGTGAATCGTCGTTGCTGACGCTGTTAACCCAAAGTTGGGACGCGGACCCCCGCTGTCGGGCGGAGAGTGTGCTGTGAAGTGGCTGTGCCGGAGCGCCTGACGTTCCGGTCCCGCTCTGCCACGCTGTCCACGTGGACCTGATGTGGAGCGTCGTCGCGGTGACCGTCGCGACGTTCACTGTGCTGCTCGCCGTGCGCCGGTTCGTGATGGCGGGCAGCCAGTTGGCCTTCTCGCGCTACGTCGCCGTCGGCGGGTTGGTGGCGTTCACCGCCGACCGGGACGGTGACGTCTACCGAGTTCGGTTCGAAGTGGGCGGACCCGGCATCTTCCACAACGTGACGGTGCAGTTGTTCGGCGCGGACGGACCGCCAGCGCCCGCGTTGCGGCACACGATGACCGCCGGCGACGCCCCGATCGAATGGACGGTGCCTGGCGGCCAGCGGGCGTGGGTGATGGTGACGTGGGTGCGGCCGTACCTGCAGGGCGTCGAGTCCGAGGCACTTGCCTTGGTGCTCGACACCGGTCGGCTGTATGAGTGGCGCTGGTATGCCGAGACCACCCGCTACATCCGGACGGTCGTCCGGTACCTGGCGCGACGATGGTCCACGGTAGGAAGCGAGCTGCCCTTGTATGGGCGGTGGCGCACGACGTCGTCGAATTCAGCCGCCGACCTGTTGGGTCCGGGGGCGACGGTGCCGCCGCTCGGGTGACGCGCTCACAAGGGCGTGTAGACGACGATCTGGAACTCGGGCTGATCCGAGGGCCGCAGCTGATGGTGTTCGTAACGCACCGTGCCGAATTCGGGGTGGTGAAAGATCCGCTCGCGGGACTCGAACCCGCCGATGTCGTGGCGTTCCCACCCGGCGCGAAACTCCGGGCTGACCTCCGAAAGGCGTGACACCAGATCCAACAACGCGGGATCGCCTAGGCGCGAACCACTTTCGGCGCGGAACTCGGCGAGGAAGCGCTGACTGGTGACCTGCCAGTCGTCGAGCAGGTCTCGGACCGCGGGGTCGGTGAACACCACCCACAACAGGTTGCGTTCGGCAGGTGGCGTGGTCCCGACATTGGGATAGAGCCGTTGGTAGGCCGTGTTCCAGCCGGCGATGCCCCACTCCGGGGTCAGCGCGTAGGCGGGATTGTCGCCGATCGCGTCGAGGAAGCGTTGCACGTGCGGCGGCACCGTCGTAACGTCGTCGGCGGCAGCGGCGGGCAGGGGAGCGAACCCCGCCAAGCCCAGGACGTAGCGGTGCTCGGGCACCCCGAGTCGCAGTGTGCGGCTGACGGCGTCGAGCACCTGGCGCGACGGGTTGATGTCGCGGCCCTGTTCCAGCCAGGTGTACCAGGTGACGCTCACCCCGGACAGGTAGGAGACCTCCTCGCGCCGCAATCCGACGGTGCGGCCGCGCCCGGCCGGTGGCAGGCCGAAGTCGGCGCGGACCAGGCGTTCGCGACTGGAACGCAGGAACGCGCCCAGTTCGGCGCGACGGTCCTCGTCGGTGGGCACGCGCTCAAGACTAGTACTGCCACTACTAGTGTTGGCGGCGTCTTCCCAGCGTGCGGCCCAGGCCCGACAGTGGAAGCATGATCCCGCTGCGTTCCCGCACCGTCACCCATGGCCGCAACATGGCCGGAGCCCGCGCCCTGCTGCGCGCGGCCGGCGTCGCCCGCGAGGACTTCGGCAAGCCCATCGTGGCGGTGGCCAACAGCTTCACCGAGTTCGTCCCCGGGCACACGCACCTGCAACCGGTCGGGCGCATTGTGTCCGAGGCGATCAAGCAGGCGGGTGGTATCCCGCGTGAGTTCAACACCATCGCCGTCGACGACGGAATCGCCATGGGGCACAGCGGCATGCTGTACTCGCTGCCGTCGCGCGATCTGATCGCCGACTCGGTCGAGTACATGGTCGAGGCGCACAAGGCCGATGCGCTGGTGTGTATCTCCAACTGCGACAAGATCACTCCGGGCATGCTGATGGCCGCGCTGCGGCTGAACGTCCCGACGGTGTTCGTCTCCGGCGGTCCGATGGAGGGCGGCCGCGCCACCCTGGTCGACGGCCGGGTGCGGACCGGCCTGCACCTGATCGACCCGATGGCCGGTGCCGCCGACCCGTCGATCTCGGATGAGGACCTGTCCCGGATCGAGGAAGCCGCGTGCCCGACGTGCGGGTCGTGCTCGGGCATGTTCACCGCCAACTCGATGAACTGTCTGGTCGAGGCGCTCGGCCTGGCGCTGCCCGGCAACGGCTCGGTGCTCGCCACCCACACAGCGCGCCGAGCCCTGTACGAGAAGGCCGGTACCGCCGTCGTCGACATCACCACCCGGTACTACGACCACGGTGACGTGTCGGTGCTGCCGCGGGCCATCGCGTCGCGCGCGGCGTTCGAGAACGCGATGGCCATGGACGTCGCGATGGGCGGGTCCACCAATACGGTGCTGCACCTGATGGCCGCCGCGCACGAGGCCGAGCTGGACTTCGTGCTCGGCGAGATCGACGAGATCTCCCGCCGGGTGCCGTGTCTGTGCAAGGTGGCGCCCAACGGGCCTTACCTGATGGAGGACGTGCACCGGGCCGGCGGCATCCCCGCGATCCTCGGCGAACTGCACCGCGGCGGGCTGCTGGCCAAAGATGTTCACGCTGTGCATTCGGGAAATCTCGACGATTGGTTGCACCACTGGGACATTCGGGGTCCCGGTGCGTGTGCGGAAGCTGTCGAACTGTTCCACGCCGCACCGGGTGGACGTCGCAGCGCGACCGCGTTCTCGCAGTCCGAACGCTGGGAAAGCCTGGACGTCGACGCCGCACACGGCTGCATTCGTGATGTCGCCCATGCCTATTCGCCTGACGGCGGGTTGGCCGTGCTCACCGGGAACCTCGCGCCCGACGGTGCCGTCGTCAAGACCGCCGGCGTGGACCCCGGCGCACTCACCTTCGAAGGTCCCGCGGTGGTGGTCGAATCGCAGGAGCAGGCGGTCGACGCGATCCTCGGCGGCCGCGTCGCCGCGGGCGACGTGCTGGTGGTCCGGTACGAAGGCCCGCGGGGTGGACCGGGTATGCAGGAAATGCTCTATCCCACGTCCTTCCTGAAAGGACGGGGCCTGGGCAAGGTGTGTGCGCTGGTCACCGACGGCCGGTTCTCCGGTGGCAGCTCCGGTCTGTCGATCGGGCACGTGTCGCCGGAGGCGGCGGCCGGTGGGCCCATCGCGCTGGTCCGCGAAGGCGACCGGATCGTCATCGACATCGCCTCGCGGGCAATCACTCTCGACGTGACGCACGACGAGCTCGACCGTCGGCGCACCGAACTCGACGGGCGGTTCCGGCCGCGGGACCGGAACAGGCCCGTCTCGGTGGCACTGCGCGCCTACGCGCTGCTGGCCACCTCGGCCGACAGAGGAGCCGTCCGGGCGATCCCAGCCGAGGTGTGACGGCGGGCGTAGGCTCAGACCATCACCACTTCCGAGAGCGGCGAGCATCTCCGCGTCGCCGTGCTGTCGCCGATCGCCTGGCGGACCCCACCGCGGCACTACGGGCCATGGGAGCAGTTCGCGTCGTTGCTCACCGAGGGATTGGTGGCCGCCGGGCATCAGGTGACGTTGTTCGCGACAGCCGACTCGATCACCGCCGCGCAGTTGCACGCGACGGCTCCGACCGGCTGGTCGGAGGACACCACCATCGACGCCAAGGTCGCCGAATGCCTGCACATCGCGTCGGTCTTCGAACGTGCCGAGGAATTCGACATCATCCACAACGGATTCGACTTCCTGCCGCTCACCTACAGCAATCTGGTCCGTACGCCGGTCGTCACGACCATTCACGGGTTCTCGTCGGAAAAGATCGTCCCCGTCTACGAACGCTATGACAGCGCCGGCGCGTACGTGTCGATCAGTGATGCCGACCGGCATCCGGCACTGCACTATGCCGCCACCATTCACCACGGCATCGATATCGCCCAGTTCGCGGTGCACCCGAGCCCGGGTGAGCACTTGTTGTTCTTCGGCCGGATCCATCCGGACAAGGGCACCGCGCACGCCATCGAGGTGGCCCGCCGCTGTGGTCGCCGGCTCGACATCGCCGGAATCATCCAGGACGAGAACTATTTTCGTGATGCGGTGGCACCGCACCTCGACGGTGACCAGGTGCGCTACCTCGGTCCGGTGGACGCCGCCAGGCGTGCCGACGTCCTGGGCGGCGCGCATGCCCTGCTGCACCTGATCGACTTCGACGAGCCGTTCGGCTACAGCGTCGTCGAATCCATGGCCTGCGGCACGCCGGTGATCGCACACGACAGAGGGTCGATGGGCGAACTGATCGAACACGGCCATACCGGCTTCCTCGTCACCGACACCGATGCCGCGGTGGCGGCCGTCGCAGCGGCAGGCGGCCTCGACCGCCCCACCATTGCCGCCCACGCCTCGGCCCGCTTCTCGGTGCCGGCGATGGTCGACAAGTACGTCGACGTCTACCGTGATGTCATCGGCCGCTCGGCATGACCGAAGCGTGGTGGAAAACCGCTGTCGTGTATCAGATCTACCCCCGCAGCTTCGCCGATTCCAACGTTGACGGGATCGGTGATCTGGTCGGGATCATCGAACGGTTGGATCATCTGCACGCCCTCGGCGTCGATGTCCTCTGGTTGTCCCCGATCTACCGGTCACCGCAAGCCGACAACGGTTACGACATCAGCGATTACCGCGATGTCGACCCGTCGTTCGGCACCCTCGCCGACTTCGACGCGCTGATCGGCAAGGTGCATACCCTCGGGATGAGGCTGGTGATGGACCTGGTGGTCAATCACACCTCCGACGAGCACCCGTGGTTCCGGGAATCGCGGTCGGCGCGGGACAACCCCAAGCGGGATTGGTACATCTGGCGCGACGCGCGTGACGGTGGGGTACCGAACAACTGGCAGTCCTTCTTCTCCGGGCCGGCCTGGCAGTGGGACGCGGTCAGCGAGCAGTACTACCTGCACCTGTTCGACCGTAAGCAGCCCGACCTCAACTGGGCGAATCCGCAGGTACGAAAAGCTTTGCAGGACATGATGATGTGGTGGCTGGACCGCGGTGTGGACGGATTCCGGATGGACGTCATCAACTTCGTCTCCAAAGCGGACGGGCTGCCGGACGCCTTCGCCCCACACAATTTCGTTGCCGGGCCGCACGTACACGAATACTTGTCCGAGCTGACCGAGGCGGTCTTCGGCGGTCGCGCCGGCGACTTCCTCACCATCGGCGAAATGCCCGGCGTGACAACCGATGAGGCGCGGCTCTACACCGACCCGGCGCGGGGTGAGCTGGACATGGTGTTCCAGTTCGAGCACATGGCCGTCGACCAGAACCCGACGGACAAGTTCGACGATACCGGGCTCGACCTGGTTGCCCTGAAGCAGATCATGCACCGGTGGCAGGCCGCGCTGGCGGATACCGGGTGGAACAGCCTGTATTGGAACAACCATGACCAGCCGCGCGTCGTCAGCCGGTTCGGGGATGACCACCCCGATTACTGGGCCGCATCGGCCACGGCGCTGGCCACCGTGCTGCACGGGATGCGCGGTACCCCGTTCGTCTACCAAGGCGAAGAAATCGGAATGACCAACTACCCGTTCCGGTTTCCACAGGAGTACGCCGATATCGAATCGGTGAACTACCTCAAGGACCACGCCGACCCAGGACCCGGGTTGGCGAAGATGAGTCGCGACAACGCGCGCACCCCGATGCAATGGGATGCCGGACCCCACGCCGGCTTCACCTCCGGGGTGCCGTGGCTGCCGATCAACCCGAACCACGACTGGCTCAACGTCGCCGCGCAAACGGCCGCAACCGATTCGGTGCTCGCGCACTACCGCAGCCTCATCCGGCTCCGCCACGAACTGCGCGTATTGGTCGACGGTGACTTCACCCCACTGATGGACGACGACCCGCAGATCTGGGCGTACACCCGGGCCACCGTGGATCAGAAGCTGCTGGTGATAGCCAACTGCGGACGTACCCCACGGACGATCGATATCGGCCCCGCGTGGGCATCCGCTGAACTGCTGCTCGCCAACGTAGCCGGCACGCCGCCGAAGCTGACATCCACGGCAGTCGAGCTGTCGGCCTGGGATGCACGGATCTACGCCGTCGACGTCTGACAGGCGCGTGCTCGGGGTTCGGCGTACAGTCGAGGCATCAAGGGCGTTCGGGCGGGGCAACACCTCGTCGGGTTCACGCCTGCGTCTGCCACGAGTCAGATCAACCCGTTCTTACGAAGCGGGGAATCGGCATGCGCAGCAGGTGTCTCTGGTGACCTACTGCATCGGCGTCATGCTCACCGACGGGCTCATCTTCGCCGCTGATTCCCGCACCAATGCGGGCGTGGACAATGTCGCCAAGTTCTGCAAGATGACGGTGTTCGAGAACCCCGGAAACCGCGTCATCGTGCTGCTCAGCTCCGGCAATCTGGCCGGCACTCAGGCCGTCATCAGCATCTTGACCCAGCGCTGCGCCGACGGCGCGTCGGCCGGCAATCTGCACGGCGCCGCCACGATGTTCGATGTGGTCCGGCTGGTCTCGGATGCGATGCGCGAGACCGAGAACCGCGACGCGAAGTACCTGAACGGCAACGCGACCGGATTCAACGCGTCGTTCATCGTCGGCGGGCAGCTGGCCGGTGAACCGATGCGGCTGTTTCGCATCTACGCCGAAGGCAACTTCATCGAGGCCGGTGCGGACACGTTGTTCTTGCAGACCGGCGAGACCAAGTACGGCAAGCCGATCCTCGACCGCGTCCTCGCGCCGGACACCTCCCTGTCCGATGCCACGAAATGCGTTCTGGTGTCTTTCGATTCGACCATGCGTAGCAATCTGTCCGTGGGCATGCCGATCGACTTCATCAGCTACGAGCGGGACAGCCTGGTGGTGCGGCGGCGGCGTTTCGACGACGGAGACCCGTACTTCACGGCCGTCGGTGAGGCATGGGGTGAAGGCACCCGGGCGGTCTTCAGCAAGCTGCCCGAGCTTCGTTGGGAGTGAGTGGCGATGACGGAGTTCGTCCTGATCACCTGTGAGCACGGGGGAAACCGCATCCCTGCACCGTTTCGGGGATTGTTCCGCGCGCACCGGGCCCTGTTGCAGACACACCGCGGGTGGGATCCCGGCGCCTTGGCGGTGGCCGAGGCGTTGGCCACCGCGTACCAGGCGCCCCTGGTCGCCTCCACCACCAGTCGGCTACTCATCGATCTCAATCGTTCGATCGGTCATTCGCAGGTGTTCTCAACGGTGACCCGCGAGCTGCCCGCGGCGACCAAGGCGCAGATCATCGCCGAGCACTACCGACCGCACCGTGACGAAGTGGAACGCCTTGTCGAGCACGCCGTTTCCCGCGGGCAGCGGGTCATTCACGTTGCGTCGCACAGTTTCACCCCCGAACTGGACGGCGTGGTGCGCGCCGCGGACGTCGGTCTGCTCTACGATCCCCGCCGGCATCTGGAGGTCGAGACCAGCGCGCGGTGGAAGAAAACGTTGGCCTCCCGGAATCCGGCGTTGCGTGTGCGCCGCAACTACCCGTATGCCGGGAAGGCCGACGGGCTCACGTCGCATCTGCGGCAATGCTTCCCGCCCAACGTGTATGCCGGCATCGAAGTGGAAGTGAATCAGCGCTTCGTCCTCGCCGGCGGCCGGCCCTGGTCGGCGCTGCGCCGCGTGTTGATCGAATCCCTTTGCGAGAACCAAAGTCAGAGATAGCGAGACAATCATGAAAATCAACGTCGGTTTCGAGATGATCTTCGAGTGCCCCAAACCCACCCCGATGATCTTCAACCTCAACGTGCACTACACCCGCGTGTCGGATCTCATCGGCCGTGACGTCCTGATCGCTGACCCGCCGGTGCCGATGAAGGCCTACCGCGACGACTTCGGCAATTGGTGCACTCGCATCGTCGCCCCGACCGGGCGCACGGTGGTCAGCGCCGATGCGACCGTCTCCGACAGCGGTCTGCCCGACGTGCTGGTTCCCGCGGCACGTCAAATGGCGGTGGAGGATCTGCCCGACGAGACGTTGATCTTCCTGCTCGGCAGCCGCTACTGCGATACCGACCGGCTGTCCCAGACGGCCTGGGATCTGTTCGGGCAGACCCCCACCGGCTGGGACCGCGTGCAGGCGATCTGTGACTACGTCCACCGGCACATCACCTTCGACTACGAGCAGGCGGACAACACCCGCACCGCGTTGGAGGCGTTCAACGGACGGGTCGGGGTGTGCCGGGATTTCACGCATCTGGCCGTCACGTTCTGCCGGTGCATGAACATCCCGACCCGCTACTGCACCGGCTATCTGGGCGATATCGGAATGCCGCCGCCGTACGGTCCGATGGATTTCGCCGCCTGGTTCGAGGTGTTCCTCGACGGGCAGTGGCATACCTTCGATGCGCGCAACAACACGCCGCGCATCGGCCGGGTACTGATCGCCCGTGGCCGCGACGCCGCGGACGTTGCGCTCAGCAATGCGTTCGGCGCCAACACCTTGACGGGCTTTCGGGTGTGGACCGACGAGGTCGGCTGAGCTGTCTCACGGCAGCACAGGTTCGGGCTCATTGACGGCGCCGGGGCGAGCGAGCCACCGGCCGAATCGCTCGTAGCAGAAGATGGTGCACAGGTAGAAGATGGCGTCGGCCGCGAACCCGCCGACAACCCAGCCCAGCCACACGTTGCCGAGCAATACCGGTGCGGCGTAATACAACACCGGACGCAGGAAGACGCTGTCGAGCGCTTCGGCGGCGCCGAATTCGACGGTGATGCTGCGGACGGCAAGGAGATTGCTCATCGCCAGCTTGGCGCGCCGGCTGCCCGGGGGCAGGGTCGGCCAGCTCCACCGGACGGCATTGACGTAGGCGGGGATGTAATAGGACACCGCCGAGCCGACGGTCGCCACCACCGCCGCGACGGCCAGTGAGCCGGTGAGCGCGTAGGCGATCCAGGCCGACCCCAGTTCGCCGACCCAGCCCGCGAGTTCCAGGGGCAGGTAGCGGCGGGTCCACTCGATGGCCTTGGTCCGCCGGTCCCGCGGCATCGCGTCCCCTCCCCGTTCGGGCCCGATGACCGGGCCCGAACTGAGAGTCTCCGACGGGCGAGGGGGTGCCTAGAGTAGTCGGCTACCCGAACGTGATCAGAGCTGGATCTGACCGCCGTCGACGGGCAGTTCCGCACCGGTCATGAAGCTGCTCTGATCCGAGGCCAGGAACAGGACGGCCGAGGCGATTTCCTCGGGGCGTCCCAGTCGCTTCATCGGTACCTGCGCGGCCATCCCGTCGAGCAGGTCCTGCTTCTGGTCGGCGGGGGCCAGGCCGGTCAGTCCGGGGGTTTCGATCGGTCCGGGCACGATGGTGTTGACCCGGATGTTGCGGTCGGCCAGTTCGGCGGCCCAAGTGCGCCCGAGCGAGCGGATGGCCGCCTTGGAGGCGGCGTACAGCCCGAATGCCGGTACGCCTTCGGAGGCGGCGGTCGATCCGGCGAGCACGATCGAGGCACCGTCGTTGAGCAGCGGCAGCGTCTTCTGCACGGTGAACACGGTGCCGGCGACGTTGCGGTCGAAGTTGTCCCGGTAGTGCTCGATGGTCACGTCGGCGAGGGTGGCGAAGTCGCCGCCGCCGGCGTTGGCGAAGACGATGTCGAGGCCCTTTCCGTGTTTCTCGATGTCGGCGGCCAGGATGTCGAGTTCTTCGGGCTTGCTGATGTCGCTCTGGACACCGTGGGCGCCGATGGAGGCGGCGGCCTTATCGAGGCGGGCGCGGTCGCGTCCGGTGATGAAGACGTAGGCGCCTTCATCGGCGAGGCGCTTGGCGGTGGCCAGGCCGATGCCCGAGGTGCCGCCCGTGACCAGTGCTGTCTTGCCGTCGAGTTGTCCCATGATCGTTGTCCTGTCTGTGCTTGTGTGGTCCGCCCGCCACAACATAGGTGATACATCACCTATTCCGGTGCGTTGAGTACCGTCCACATTTTGGCGATGCGGTCATCGATGATCTCGGCGACATCGAAGCCCGACGCCACCGCGGTGCCGTCCGGGGTGTGCACCTCCCAGGCCAGGAATCCCAGGCCGCGGGTCTGGCGCACCGGGCCTGCCTTCACGAAGTGCAGCCCGGGCAGCTTTTCCTGCAGCTCAGCGGCCTTGGCGTCCAATTCTTCGTGGCCGGTGGCGACGCCCTCGTCGTCGATCCACTGCACGGCGGCCGCATAGGTTTCGGCGATGGCCGCGGCGCGACGCTGCGGGTCGCGCTGGTCGAACACGCTCAGCAGGTTGGCTTCCATCAGTCGGGTGATGACATCGCTCACGCGAGCTCCTCAGTTAGGTGATGTTTCACTCAACTCTAGCTCGGTGCGGGCGGCAGCGAGCTGTTGTGGTTGAGGTTCACATGAATATGTTCCAGCGCGGCGGTGAACGGGGCGAGCAGATTCTCGGGCAGGGGATCGAAGAAGAGGCGCCGCACCAGGTCGACGTGTCCCGGCGCGGCCTCGTTGATCGCCTCCCGCCCCGCAGCGGTCAGCACCACGTTGGTGGTGCGCCCGTCCTCGGCGCTGGGCCGGCGCTCGGTCAGTCCGCGATCCTCCATGCGGCGCAACTGATGTGACAGGCGACTGCGTTCCCAGCCGATCTGCGCGGCCAGATCGCTCACCCGCATGCCCTCGTCGCGGTTTCCGCTGAGTGCGACCAGCACGTCATAGTCGGCCAGCGACAAACCCGACTCCGCCTGCAGCTGGCGGTTCATCTCGTAGCTCATCCGCAGCTGCACGCGCATGTACGCGACCCAGGCCCGCTGCTGTTTGGGCGTCAGCCATTCCGGCTTCGGTGATGTGTCCCGCACTTTTCTTGGCGCCACGGTTGTGAGTATGCCGTGCCCGTCGTCGGTTGAACGTCCGAAACATTGCAGAAAACCGGCACACAGGGAATTGACGAGGGAGGATATTTGCCATGGCTGTGTCGTTTCGCCCAGTGCTCACGTCCGGTCTCGTCGCTGCCAGCGCCAGTGCCGTCCTGTTCAGCGCGGTGGTGACGCCGACGCCCGAGGCGCCCGTGGCCCGAATCGCGCCCATGGTGTCCTGCGCGCATGTCCAGTTGGCGGCTGCGGTCAAGCCGATGCCGCCGGGGATCGCCACGCTGACCCCGGCGCAGGTGCTCTCCGTTCACCAGACGCTGCGCACCGCCGCGGTCACGCCGAACCTGATCACCACCCCGGGGCTGATCAACCTCGCGACCGCCATCGACAACGCCTACAACGCGATCGAGCCGTGGGTGCGGTACGCGTTCGACCTGGTCGCCTACGCGGTGTCCTGGGTGCCCTACATCGGCTGGATCATCGACGACCAGATCCACGTGGTCTACAACTTCGTCGAAGCCCTGGTGAACAGCGGCGTCTTCAACGTCACCGACTGGATGCGCGGGGAAGGCAGCTTCGCCAAGAACCTGGCCGACTGGGTCGCCGATCTCGGCCTGTCCCTGGTGTGGCTGGCCATCGACGAAGCAGGGGCGTGGGTTCCGTTGCCGCCCATCAACTATCCGCCGCGCGCACCGTATTTCAACCTGCCCGAGGGCCTGTTCGGCGACGTCCTCGTCGACCTGTCCGCAGCGGTGGCCCGGATCTCCAACGGCATCTGGAACGTCTGGGAGCCCATCAAGAACGGCATCACCACCGGCGTCGAGTGGGTCAGTGGCGTGCTGGACCAGATCTCCCGGGTGCCGTTCGTCCCGCTGATCAACTTCGAGCTGACCGAAGGGTGGAAGCTGATCGCCACCGGCGGGGACCAGCTCACCGGCTTCGCCCACGACATGATCAACGCCGGCAACCAGTTCGTCCACGACACGGTCAGGGGCGGTGGGCTGATCACCGCGACGGTCAATGCCCTCAACACCACGGTCGCGTCCATCAAGAAGCGGCTCAGCGCGTCGGCCAAGGCTTTCGCGGACTGGGGTCGGGCGCAGGTCGACTTCGTCGTCGACCGTCTGACGCCTGGTGCCGCTCGGGTCCCGGCTGTGACGAAGGCGAAGGCCGACGTCGCCGAGGCTCCGGTGAAGACGGCGAAGGCGCCCACCCCGGTGAAGCCCGACGACGACACGCCCGCCGCCGAAACGCCGAAAGCCCAGACATCGGACAAGGCCGAGCAGCCCGCGCCGAAGAAGGTTCGCAAGCCGTGGCACCGGACGCCCAAGGTCAAGAAGGCGGCGGCGCCCGTCATCGACAAGGTTGACCCCGACTCTGAGGTGGCATCCGGGTCCGCCGAAACGCCCACCAAAGCCGATGAGCCCGCCCCCAAGAAGTTGCGCAAACCATGGCAGCGGACACCCAAGGTCTAGAAGGCGCGGCCGATCGAGGAGAAGCAGCCGGGGCACTCGAGTCTGGATAGCGATATCGCATGCGATATCGCTATCCGCGGCCAGGGGGGCGCGATCAGGCGGCGACGGTGGGTAGTCAGCGATAGAAACCTGTGAGCTTCCTGTCAGCTGCGGAGCGAAAGTGCAGTTGACAGGCAAAGGTTTGACGAGCTAGGTATATTACGCACGATAGCGCAGCTGTAATGCCGACGAGCTCCCCACGGGCCGGGGCCTGATCGGAGTATCGATGTCTTCCACGACCACGGGACGATCCAAGATCGCGCGCCTCATCCGGGTGCTGTCGGTACCGATCGTCATCGGCTGGATCCTGCTCAACGTCGCCACCAACGTGCTCGTCCCGTCGCTGGAAAAGGTCGGCGAGGCGCATACCGTCGGGCTGAGCTCTCAGAATGCGCCGGCCATGATCTCGATGAAGCGCATCGGCTCGAACTTCCAGGAGTTCGACTCCGACAGCAACGCGATGATCGTGCTGGAGGGCGATCAACCGCTCGGGGCCGACGCGCACCACTACTACGACGGCTTGATCGCCGATTTCCGTGCCGACCCGGCTCATGTCGAGCATGTGGCCGACTTCTGGGGTGACCCCCTGACCGCGGCCGGTGCGCAGAGTGAGGACGGCAAGGCCGCCTACGTCCAGCTGTACCTGAAGGGCAATCAGGGCGAGACGATCGCCAACGACTCGGTTGCCGCGGTGCGTGACATCATCGCCAAGAACCCGCCGCCGCCCGGTCTGCAGGTATTCGTCACCGGCGGTGCTCCGCTGATCTCCGATCAGCACCACGCCGGCGACAAGAGCATCGCCCTGGTCACGATGATCACCCTCGGCGTGATCGCGCTGATGCTGCTGATCGTCTACCGCTCCGTCGTGACGATGATCCTGACGCTGCTCATGGTGTTCATGGAGCTGGGCGCCGCCCGTGGCGTGGTCGCCTTCCTGGCCAACGCCGACATCATCGGGCTCTCGACCTTCGCCGTGAACCTGCTGACGTTGTTGGTGATCGCCGCGGGGACGGACTATGCGATCTTCGCGATCGGCCGCTATCAGGAAGCCCGCGGCGCCGGCGACGAGCGGGAGACCGCGTACTACACGATGTTCGGTGGCACCGCGCACGTGGTGCTCGGGTCGGGTCTGACGATCGCCGGCGCCATGCTGTGCCTGTCGTTCACCCGGTTGCCGTACTTCCAGACCATGGGTGTGCCATGTGCCATCGGCACGTTCGTGGCCGTCGTCGCGGCGCTGACACTGGGGCCCGCGGTCATCACCATCGGCAGCCGGTTCGGGCTTTTCGATCCCAAGCGCGCCATCAAGTCCCGCGGCTGGCGGCGCGTCGGCATCACCGTGGTGCGCTGGCCCGGCCCGGTCCTGGTGGCAACCCTGGCGCTGGCGCTGATCGGGTTGGTCACCCTGCCCGGCTATAAGACCAACTACGACGCCCGCAAGTACCTGCCGACCGATATCAGCGCCAACGTCGGATACGCGGCGGCGGAGCGGCATTTCAGCGCCGCCCGGATGAATCCCGATCTGCTGATGGTCGAGAGCGACCACGACCTACGCAACTCGGCGGACTTCCTGGTGATCAACAAGATCGCCAAGGCCATACTCGCGGTGCCCGGTATCGGCAAGGTGCAGACCATCACCCGGCCCAACGGCAAGCCGATCGAGCACACCACCATTCCGTTCATGCTCGGCCAGCAGGGCGCGACGCAGAAGATGAACGAGAAGTACCAGCAGGACAATTTCGCCCAGATGCTCCAGCAGGCCGACGACATGCAGAAGAACGTCGAGACCATGGAGAAGATGTCGTCGGTCACCGAGCAGATGGCTGCCACGATGCATTCGATGGTGCAGCGCACCACGGACATGACCATCGACATCGCCGAATTGCGGGACCACATCGCCGATTTCGACGACTTCCTGCGGCCGATCCGCAACTACCTTTACTGGGAACCGCACTGCTTCGACATCCCGGCCTGCCAGTCGATCCGGGCGGTGTTCGACGCCCTGGACGGCATCGACACCATGACCGACGACATCCAGCAATTGCTGCCCGACCTCAAGCACATGGACACCTTGCTGCCGCAAATGGTGGTGCTCATGCCCGAGAACATCCGGGTCATGAAGAACATGCGCAACCAGATGCTGACCATGTACCAGACCCAGAAGGGCATCCAGGATCAGCAGTCGGCCGCGGGCGATCAGAACAATGCGATGGGGCAGGCCTTCGACGACGCGCTGAACGACGACACCTTCTACCTGCCGCCGGAAGCCTTCAACAACAAGGACTTCAAGCGCGGGATGAGCAACTTCATCTCACCGGACGGCAAGTCCGTGCGGTTCATCATCAGTCACGACGTGGATCCGGCCACCCCCGAAGGTATTTCGAATGTGGAGCCGGTCAAGCAGGCCGCGCGCGAAGCCATCAAGGGCACGCCGCTGGAAGGCTCGAAGATCTTCCTGTCCGGGACCGCGGCCACCTATAAGGACATGCACGACGGCGCGTTCTACGACCTGCTGATCGCCGGGATCGCCGCGGCCTCACTGATTTTCATGATCATGCTGCTGATCACCCGGTCGTTGGTGGCCGCCGCGGTCATCGTCGGCACCGTGCTGCTGTCGCTCGGTGCGTCGTTCGGCATGTCAGTTCTGTTGTGGCAGCACATCCTTGGGCTGGAACTGCACTGGATGGTGCTGCCCATGGCGGTGATCCTGCTGCTGGCCGTGGGCTCGGATTACAACCTGTTGCTGGTGTCGCGGTTCAAGGAGGAGCTCGATGGTGGGCTCAAGACCGGGATCATCCGCGCGATGGCGGGCACCGGGTCGGTGGTCACCTCGGCGGGCATGGTGTTCGCCGCGACCATGGCGACGTTCGCGTTCAGCGATCTGAAGGTGATGGCGCAGGTCGGTACGACAATCGCGCTGGGCTTGTTGTTCGACACGCTGGTGGTGCGGTCGTTCATGACGCCGGCCATCGCGGCGCTGCTGGGCAAGTGGTTCTGGTGGCCGAAGATCGTGCGGCCGGCGCATTCGGACCGGCGGCTGGCGGCGGCGGGGGTCGAGCCGGTCGAGGCCCGGTAAGCCGGGGCCGTGCGGCCCCGGCCGTCCCGTGACTACGGGCTGGAGCTGATGGTGACGTGCGGGGTGACCTGCGGGACCTGATCTTCGGACAGGCCGATGCAGGCACCGCTGTCGGCGCCGGTGCAGGGGATGCCGTCGATCTCGGGCATGTCCGGGTTGGCGGCGGTGGTGGTGAAGCCCGACGAATTCGGCGAGTTCGGCACCATGAACGGCGTGCACTGGGTGGTGTACTGGTCTTCTTCTTCACCGCTGCTACAGGCCGCATTCGCGGTCGCCGGATTCAGGGTGATCAGTGCGGCCGGGGCGCCGAGGGCAGCCAGGGCGAAAGCGGCGGCCAGCGCGCGCTTGGTGAGGTCGGACATGGGGGAGGCTCCTCGTTCTTTGATTGTCGTCCGAATTGTACGGCTGAGTCACAGAAGTCACACGGGGAACTGACGGGGTGGGCGATGGCTGCATGATGGGGGTATGAAGCTGCGCGTTGTCGTCGGTCTGATCCTGACTCTGTTGATGCTGTTTCCCGGGGTGGCATCGGCCTCGGTGGCGGCGCCCGCCGGCGACGCGGTGTCCATCGGTGACCCCGATGCGCTGGGGCAGATCGACCTCTATGTGGATCCGCTGTGCCCCTACAGCGGGAAGATGGTTCGCGCGCAGGGCGCGGAGATCGGCCGGCGGATCGAGGATGGGTCGCTGCGGGTGAACCTGCGGTTCGTGAATTTCCTTGAGAAGTATTCGGCTTCAGGCACTTACGACTTCCGTGCGATTGGTTCGGCGTTTGTGGTGGCCGGGCAATCCGGGTCCAGCTCGGTGGTCTGGGCGTTCGTGGAGAAGATCTTTTCCGCCGAGAACCAGCCGCATGAGGGCGGTTCTTCGGACCTTTCCAACGATCAGCTGGCTGAGTTGGCGGCTTCGGCGGGGGCGCCTTCGCCGGCGGTGGATCTCATTCGGGCTGGGGTGTTCCTGGGGTATGACCCTGCGTCGATCGCGGCGTCGAACCTGGCCGTGCTGCACACGTTCCCGGAGCCCGGGGTGCCGACGGTGGTGATCAACGGGGAGCCGCTGGATGGGGAGTCGGACTGGTTGGCGCGGTTGCCGGGGTAGGGGTTTGGCTGGGCTCTGCCCGTCAGTTGCCTACGAGCAGAAGTCGCAGGAATCCATTTTGACGGGGGGCGGGTTGTCGCCGTCCCAGATGTCGGACGGCAGCTCGCCTTTGTAGGGAACGTTGCCGGCCGAGTGCTGGACGAAGTACCACGTGTGGCAGATATTCATGTCCCATTGGTAGGCAACGCCGGGTCCTGATGACATGTCGTAGCGGGAGTAGGTCATGGCATTGCCGGGGCACCAGGTATGCGGCGGTAGGGGTCCAGCCTGGGCAGGAGCTGCCAGCGCCACACCGCCGGTGGCCAACGCGACGGCTGTCAGTGCTGCGATTCGTCGGTTCATGTTCTGACCTTTCCTTGGTTGGTGACCACAGCGTGCGCCGGACAGCTTGGGGGATTCTTGGGTCGGCGCCGTATCGCGAGTCGTACCCGCGGTCGGGGTGCGCAGTCATTTCGCTTGCACGGAGATCCTCGATTACCAGCCGTTAAGCCTGAGGCCTTAAACTGCGGGCTGACCATGACGGTGGCCTGGACTGCGCCGCTCTCACGCCGCATCCACCGAGGACACCTTGATGGCGATCGACCATGTCCCTACGTACCTGCATCTCAGTAGTGAGGACGTCGAGGCAATCGCCGACGAACTCGACGCGATCCGTCGGGATGTCGAGGAGTCGTTGGGGGCGAAGGACGCGGCTTACATCCGGCGGGTGATCTATTTTCAGCGGGCATTGGATATCTCGGCGCGGCTGCTGATCGCCGGCTCACGGTCGAAGGCCGGATGGTTGGCGGGTACGTGCGCGTTGGCCTACGCGAAGTCGATCGAGAACATGGAGCTCGGCCACAACATCTCCCACGGCCAGTGGGATTGGATGAACGATCCCGAAATCCACTCCAATACGTGGGAGTGGGACATGGTGGGGCATTCGGCGCAGTGGCGGTATTCGCACAACTACCGGCATCACGTGTACAGCAATGTCCTCGGTATGGATGAGGACATCGGCTACCGGCTGCTGCGGGTGACCGAGGACCAGCCGTGGCGCTGGTGGTATCTGGCCACCCCGCTACGAAACCTGGTGTTGGCGTCGATGTTCGAGTGGGGCATCGCCCTGCACGGCCTGCACTCGGAGCGTCTGCGGCACGACTCGTCGGACGCTGTTGCTGTCGAGAAGCGGAAGTTCTTCGGTAAGGCCGCCCATCAGTTGGCCAAGGACTACGTATTCCTGCCGGCGCTGAGCCTGCGCCGGTGGCGGCGGACCTTCGCGGCCAACCTGGCGGCGAATACGCTCCGCAATCTGTGGGTGTACGTGAACATCATCTGCGGGCATATCCCGGGCGGTGCCGAGACGTTCGATCCGGTGGTGGTCAAGGACGAGACGCGCGGCGAGTGGTACTTGCGGCAGATGCTTGGGACGGCGAACTTCCGCGCGAGCCGGCCGCTGGCGATCTCGGGTGGGCACCTGTGCTACCAGATCGAGCACCACCTATTTCCTGACCTGCCGAGTAGGCGCCTGCCGGAAATCAGTGTCCGCGTGCGGGCCTTGTGCGAGAAGTACGACCTGCCGTACAACACGGGAACGCTTGCACTGCAATTCTTCCGGACGCAACGAATCATTCACGGGTTGGCGGTCCCGGATGAGTTCCCACCTGTTGGTCGGCGCAGCTAGGGCTCAGCCTTGCGTCATCCGACGTATCTCGAGGCACACTGACGGGTGTCAGCGGCTCGAGATGGAGGCATGACCAGTGCTCAACCCCACCGTCACACCCGTACCGGGCAAGCCGAACCTGCTGTTGGGCACCTACGACCTCGCCGATGTGGGCTATCGCGTCGAGGAGTTCTTCGTCTCGGGCACGGCGACCAGTTTCGCCGGGCCGACGGAGACGGCCGACTACACCACGCGCATCGCGTCCCTGATGCCGACGGACCCGGGCCGGTTCAGCGGCACCGTCGTCGTCGAATGGCTCAACGTCAGCGGCGGTATCGACGCGCCGGCGGTGTGGTTCATGGCCCATCGGGAGGTGATCCGCGCGGGCCACGGGTACGTCGTGGTGTCGGCCCAGCGGGTGGGCGTCGAAGGCGGCGACAGCCTCGGCATGGACTTGTCGCTGAAAACGCAGAATGCCGAACGCTATTCGGCGCTGCACCACCCTGGCGACGCGTTCTCGTTCGACATGTACTCTCACGCCGGCCGGTTGGTGCGGCAGCGGTCGAGTGTGCTGCTCGGCGGGGCGGAACCGAAAACGGTGCTGGCGGTCGGGGAGTCGCAGTCGGCCGCGTTTCTCACGACCTACATCAATGCCGTCGACCGGTCTGCGGCGGTGTACGACGGGTTCCTGGTGCATTCGCGATTCGGCGGCGCCGCGTCGCTGGACGGCGGATCGTTCCTGGGCGAGTCCGACGAACCCGTGCCGTTCATCCGGCAACTTCGCGTTTCGGTGCTGACGGTGATCACCGAGACCGATCTGGTCGGCAAGGTGCGGTCGGGGTATCACGCGGCCCGCCAGCCGGACACAGAGCTGTTGCGTACCTGGGAGATTCCCGGCACCGCCCATGCGGACAACTACACCAACAAGGTGGGTTTCATCGACTCGGGACTGGCCCCGCTGGACGCTCTGGTAGCGGGGTATGCGCCGACGAATTCGTTGATGGGCAAGGATCTTCCGTACTTCATCAACTTCGGTCCCCAGCACCACTATGTCCTACAGGCGGCGCTCGCGCGGCTCGTCGAGTGGGTCGCCGGTGGCGAGGCGCCGCCCAGCGCACCGCCCCTCGATCTCAGCGACGACGCAGTGCCGAGGCTTGTGTGCGATGTCCATGGGCTGGCGACGGGCGGGGTGCGCACCCCGTGGGTGGACGTACCCGTGGCGTGGACCTCGGGGCTGGCCGACGCGGAGGACGTGATGGGACTGCTGTTCGGGTGCGGGGAGCCGTTCGCCGCGGAGAAGCTGGCGGCCCTGTATCCGGGTGGAGCCGACGAGTACCTTCGCCGATTCGGTGCGTCGCTGGACACCGCGATCGGTGCGGGGTTCCTGCTCGCCGCCGACCGCCAGGAGATCCTGGCGCTCGCGGCGGCCGTCTACGCCCGCCAGGCCGGCTGAGGTCACGCCCTGCTGCTGGCCACCGGCGGAACCTGGGGCGCCTGCAGGGTGTAGTAGCCGTAGTCGGTGGTGTTGTAGGTGCCGAGCAGCTTGTTCGCGGCGTCGTAGACCTTGCAGATCTGGTCGCGGTCATTGCCGCGGCGCGCGGTGGAGTAGACGCCGCGCACCGCTCCGGTGGCGTACAGCTCGGGGTGCTGTTCGCAGGTGGGCTGGATGGAGGTGGCGGTGTGCAGCGGCTTGGCCTCGGCGGCGGTGCTCATGGCCAGAGCGCCGGCGAGGGCGCCCGCGGTCAGGGCGGAGGCGGCGAGAGTGCGGATGGTGGCGTTCATGGTGGCTCCCTGCGGTTGGGCGCGGTCCGTGTGTGCCGCGTTCATAGGTAGGAGCGACGGGGCCGCAGGTTCGTGACACTTTTTTCGCGATTGCCTTCTGCGCCGGCGAATGAGTACGCGACTACTCGGGCCCAGTTGTGGTCGCGATGGTCTGATCGTTCCCAACACGGTTCTGGCGGTAGGGGATGGGAGCACGATGAACAGAGCACTCGCGTGGGCAGCGCCTACGGGCTCGACGGTCCCGGTCGAATCGGTGCTGTCGTGTGTGGTCTACAGCGCCGCGACCGGCGAGATCCAGCACACCCACATCGTCGTCACCCTCGAAGGCGGACGGACCCCCAACGAGGACGCGATGGCCAAGGAGGCCGTGCAGTCCTACATTCGGTCGGTGGCCGGCGCCGACCCGGATCTGCATGTGCTGCACGTGACGGCGGACGCGCTGGATCCGAGTGTCGGATACCGGGTTGACCATGCGTCGGGGAGGCTGGTGCCGAAGTACGGGGCGTGATCGGCACGGGCTCCCGACGCGGTGTGGTGCGCCAGCTCTACTCACTTGACCGGCGAGGACGAGCGAAGCGCAGACATCGCCACTGGCGGGTGCGGCCGTAGGGCGAGATTATTTCCTGGTCGGCTCGTCGCGATTTCCGGCCGTTCAAGCTCTCGGCTGCGGGCTGACCATGACGGTGGCCCGGACTGCGCCGCTCTCACGCCGCATCCACCGAGGACACCTTGATGGCGATCGACCATGTCCCTACGTACCTGCATCTCAGCAGTGAGGACGTGGAGGCAATCGCCGACGAACTCGACACGATCCGCCGGGACGTCGAGGAGTCGCTGGGGGCGAAGGACGCGGCTTACATCCGGCGGGTGATCTATTTTCAGCGGGCATTGGATATCTCGGCGCGGCTGTTGATCGCCGGCAGCCGGTCCAAGAAGGGCTGGCTGCTGGGTACGGGCGCGCTGGCGTACGCGAAGTCGATCGAGAACATGGAGCTCGGCCACAACATCTCCCCGAAATCCACTCCAACACCTGGGAGTGGGACATGGTGGGGCATTCGGCGCAGTGGCGGTATTCGCACAACTACCGGCATCACGTGTACAGCAATGTGCTCGGTATGGATGAGGACATCGGCTACCGGCTGCTGCGGGTGACCGAGGACCAGCCGTGGCGCTGGGTCCACCTGGCGACGCCGCTGCGAAACCTGGTGCTGGCGTCGATGTTCGAGTGGGGCATCGCCCTGCACGGCCTGCACTCGGAGCGTCTGCGGCACGACTCGTCGGACGCTGTTGCTGTCGAGAAGCGGAAGTTCTTCGGTAAGGCCGCCCGCCAGTTGGCCAAGGACTACGTGTTCCTGCCCGCGCTGAGCCTGCGCCGGTGGCGCCGGACCTTCGCGGCCAACCTCACCGCGAACACGCTCCGCAATCTGTGGGTGTACGTGAACATCATCTGCGGGCATATCCCGGGCGGTGCCGAGACGTTCGATCCGGTGGTGGTCAAGGATGAGACTCGCGGCGAGTGGTATCTGCGGCAGATGCTTGGGACGGCGAACTTCCGCGCGAGTCGGCCGCTGGCGATCTCGGGTGGTCATCTGTGCTACCAGATCGAGCACCACCTGTTCCCTGACCTGCCGAGCAACCGCCTCCCGGAGATCAGTGTTCGGGTGCGGGAGCTGTGCGAGAAGTACGACCTGCCGTACAACTCAGCTTCCCTTCCGCGCCAGCTCTTCCGGACGCAGCGGCTTATTCAAAGGTTGGCAATTCCGGACTCGGTGGTGAGCGTTGGGCGGGGTCGTCGCCAGGAGGACTCGCGACTTGACTTTTCGACGATGCGTCGGGAGGCCGGAACCGCCTCCCACTCCAGCGCAGGCCGTCTGCGGAACAACGCCGCGTGTGGACTTCAGCACGGTCAGGGCCGACGGATCCTCATTGTCGAATTGGGGTGGTGGTGACCGCATAATGGAGTGCCGACTCTGCTGTTTGACAGAAAGGAACTCCGACCGGTTGGCGCGGTTGCCAAGGTAGGGACTGGTCTTCGATGTTCGTGCGCCCAGACGTACTCGTGGTCACGGTGCGCAGACACGAGCCGACCCCAGTCTGATCGTCAGCCCGCAGATAGAAATTCTTCAAATCGCTCAGCGAGACGTTCCTTCGATGGGCGGTCGATTGGTCGTGCGGGCAGAGCCAGCAGACGACCGTCCATCTCCTGGAGTCCATGTCTCAGCATGGGGCCATCGATTTCCTGCATGACCTCACTGTTGATGCTGACGACATAGTTGGGTGAGATTCCGAGGAGATTTGCATCGTAGGCCGCGTGGTGGATTTTGCAGAGACTCAAGCCGTTTTGGACAACGGGCAGCCCGTGTGGCTTGTTGTCACCGATAATATGCGCAGCATCCAACAGTTTTCCGTGTCTCAAAGTGCAGACTGCGCAACGTTGTTCGTAGGCAATCAGAACTCTGCCTCGGAACTCGGGTTGATGGAGCCTCAGCTTTGCGACACGTTCGGCATACTCACGTTCGTCAGGCTTCAGGTGGAGCGGATCTGCCAAGAACCGGAGGCTCTCGTCTAGAGCGAGTATGAACTGACGGCTCGCGATGTCATCGGCGACAACATACACCGGGAAGATCGGTACGAAGACCGCAGTTTTTATCTTGCGTAGAAGAATTATCGGCAAGCCGAGCTCATAGGCCCGCCGGAGTTTACGGTTACTGCCGTCAGTGCTGCCGACTCGGTAGTCATAGGCGAGTAACGCGTCCCCGATGGCGCTATCGTCGTAGGGACCGTCGGGGCTGGATACCACCGAGAGGGTCGCGTTGAGGTCATTCGGGTTCCAGATTCCTCCGCTTTGATCGATTACTCGGCGAACTTCGCCTGTGCTTAGTTGGAGCGCTTCTAAATCGGCTCTAGTTGCGACACCGCGTTCGGCGCGTATCTCAGCGAGCCGCTCAAAGATCATCCTTCGAAGCTGCAGCTCGACCTCGCTCTCCATGCCGTGAGTGTGCCATGGCTCGTTGCCTTATTGGAGTAGGCCGACTCGCTCGGTCTACACATGTACCCGGCTCAGTTACACAGAATGCGACGAGCGGTCGGGTGTAGTGCTTTGTGCCCCTTCGGATTAAGGTGCGGCGTAGTCGAGAGTACCGACCGTCATGTTGGTCGCGGTACGTCCGCCGGCGGTTGCGATCTCGCGGCCGATGCCGAAGTCCGCGATCAGGATTCGCCTCGGCCTGGCCCCGGTGGTGAGCACGATGTTGGCCGGTTTCACGTCGCGGTGCTGCAGGCCGCGTTGGTGCGCGAAATCCAGCGCGTCGGCGATGGCCGCGCCGATGTCGGCGACGTCGGCGGCGGGGAGTCCGCGTGGATGATCGGCCAGCAGTCATGCGACGTCGGAACCGGCGACGAAGCCCATCGAAATCCAGAACCGGCCGTCGCACTCGCCGCGGTCGTGGACGCCAACAATATGGAGATGCCACAGAACGGCGGTGAAATCGGCTTCGCGGCGGAAGCGTTTTGCCGAAGCCGGCGTTGTCGATGAACGCGGCCGGCCGGCTCTTGACTGCGCCGCGTCTCGCCAGCCGTGGATGCCCGGCGAGCTAGAGCTCGCCCATTCCGCCCGCGCCCAGCAGCCGCACGATGCGGTAGCCGGCGAACAGATCGCCTTCGGTGAGCACGGCGGAATCCTAAACTCACTCCAGTACGGCCGTCCGCCGCAACCCGGCATTGAATGTCCTCGTGAGGGGTGAAGTCTACAACTCCGAAGCACGGCGGGAACTCCTGTGCCGCCTCGAAATTAGATGCACAACGTTGTTTGCTAGCTACGACAGCTATTCGGTTGGAAGCGTGAACTGGAAACAACAAGTGTGCGTGCGGACTGCGGCAGCGCGCGCTACTGGGCAATACCGGCATACTTTGCTTCTGGTCTGGGCAAATTCTGATGCGGCTGCAGCCGTGCAATCGGCGGCAAACGATAACCCTTCTGCGGACTGTCCTCTGTTCGGGTGAATGCGGAATTTCGCAACCAGATAACGTGAAGTTTGCGCCGTACTGTTATAAATTCCCGCAGCGGGCTCGCAGCGTTTTGACATCTCGGCGACGGAGGACAGCAATGACGGTGGCAGTCGGAGGAGTGCCCTCCTGCATGCGTACGCAGCGTGCATTCGGTGATGTCCGTGCGTGAGGCGCCGAAGGTAGTGAGCCTGGCAACCGCATTGGCGGCACTAGCAGTTCCGGCAGGTGCAAAGCCGATCATCGACGAACCGGCAGATGCCGGGCCGGCGGGGATCGCGTCGCCAGACACCGACGCGATCCGGGCTGAGGCGGAGGTGAGGTTCCTCGGTGATGCGGAGTTGATGGCGTTCACTGTGCATCAGAGCAGCGAGGGAATGATGTTCCCGCAGCACAGTTCACACTCTTCGCATTCGTCGCACGCCTCCCATGCTTCGCATGCCTCGTCGAGCCCCGGGTTCGGCCTTCCCGATGCGCCGAGCCCGTACATACCGAACCCGTACGTACCAACCCCATATGTACCGCCGGTGTACGTGCCACCTGCGGCGGTCGCACCGGCGGTGTTGCCACCGGCATCCCCTACGCCGACAACGGAACCCGCGCCTGCCCAGGGTGTCGACGTCGCCTATATCGCCTGCACCCGCGCCCGCAACGGATATGGCGTCAACGACATCTCAGCCGAGCTGCAGGGTTATGGCCTCTCGGTCGGTGAGGCGACCAATATCGCCACCCAGGCCTTGACCGCGGTCCTCGGTGGGGGCCACTTCTGCGACGCCTACCACGGTGATTGACATCCACCCCGCACCCGCACTGCAGGCACGGCGACCACGCACCTCCGTCCCACAACGGGATGCCGTCGAGGGTGAGGAAGTCGTCGTCGAGTTCAGCGCCGCAATCCAGTCGCTGGGAGCGTTGCAGGAGGCCGCCTACCGACTGATCGGGACCGCCACCTGTCATATCGACGAGGCAGATGGTCGGTGGGTGTGCCGGCTGTCCCCGTCCCAGCAGTCCCATGGTGCCGAACTGCGTTCGCAGTTTCTCACTTTGGTGACCGATGAGAACCTTCGCGAGAAGGTGCATGGGGAGACCGATCGGCTCCGTGATGTCATCGTCGCGTTGGCCTTCGGGTCGCTGGCCCAGGAACACTGACGCAGTGGCCGGCTTCGCTCCCGCAGACACGTTCGCGCCCGCGCCATCGGTGCTGCAATTGCTCCCGATCCGGTTCGAACGCCTCGACACCGATCACTTCCTGGTCGGAAATATGGTCGGCGATATGGCCGAGATGACAGCCGCCGAACTGGACCGGCTCTGCGCGCTGGACCTCACGCCAGGCGATGGCCTCTATGAGCGAGCGTTCGAGAAGATGTTCATCAGTTCCACCGGGCAGCACGCCGCTCAGCAGCTGCTGGCGCTGCGGCTGCGCAGCCGCCTGAGTTTCCTCCGCGCCGCCACACCGTTGCACATCTTCGTCGTCACGCTGCGCTGCGAGCACTCATGCCCCTACTGCCAAGTCTCGCGCCAGAGCAAAGACCGCGTGCGTTACGACATGGACCGCGACACCGCCTCCCACGCATTGGATATCGCGCTAGCCGCCCCCGCGCCGCTGATCAAAATCGAGTTCCAAGGCGGGGAACCGCTGCTCAACTTCGACCTCATCCGGTGGATCGTCGTCACCGCCGAACAGCGCGCCGCCCCGCTGGGTAAGCAGTTGCAGTTCGTGATCGCCACCAATCTGGCGCTTCTTGACGACGCGGTGCTCGACTTCTGCGCGCAACACAACGTACTGCTCAGCACCTCACTGGACGGGCCGCGTGACCTGCACAACGCGAACCGGCCGCGCCGCGGGCAAAACAGCTACGAACTCGCGGTGGCCGGCATCGCCCGCATCAAGAAACGTCTCGGCCGCGATAAGGTCGGTGCGCTCATGACTACCACCCAGGCCAGTTTGGATCGGGTCGAGGATATCGTCGATGAATACCTTCGCCACGATCTGGACGGCATTTTCCTTCGGCCGTTGTCCCCCTATGGTTTTGCGATCAAGACGAGGCAGTTCCACAAGTACGACGCGCAGGAGTGGCTGAGCTTCTGGAAGCGTGGTCTGCGCTACATCCTGGACATCAACAAGTCCGGTCGTCACTTTCCCGAGTTCTACGCAGCACTCATGCTGCGCCGGATGCTCAGCGATGAACCTATCGGGTACGTCGATCTGAGAAGCCCGGCCGGGATCGGTTTGGGCGCGTTGGTCTACAACTACGACGGCACCGTCTTCGCCTCCGATGAAGCCCGAATGCTCGCCGAAATGGGTGACCGCACCTTCGAACTGGGTAACGTCCGCGATCACCGCTACCGCGACCTGGTGCTGTCGGACACCTTGGTATCCGCGGTGGCGGACTCGTTGACCCAGACCGCACCACAATGCTCAGGCTGTGTCTTTGAGCCCAACTGCGGCGCCGAACCGGTCTATCACCACGCCACCCAAAACGACGTCCTGGGCATCAAGCCGCTCTCCGAGTTCTGCGCCCGGCAGAAAGGTGTCATCACCCACCTCTTCGAGCTGCTGGAACACTCGCCCGAGGATGCCGCTGTCCTGCGGCGGTGGGCGGCGTGAAACCGCTTGTCCTGGTCGGCCGTTCACCCAGTGTCGACATGGCGGGGCTGGGGACTGAGCGGCGGATCGTGCGGCTGCGAACCCCCGATAGGGCTCCCGCAGATGTGCGTGACGCGGCCCTCATCGCCGACGACAGTGACTGGCCAGCTGCACAGGCCCACGGCTTCACCATCGCTATAGCTCGTGGTACGCGGCCCGACCATTCGCCGTTGAACTATCTGCGATTACCGGCGGGATTCGCCGAGTTGGGCGATGGTGATGTGGTGAGCATCTACCCGCAGTCGGGTCGGGTGCGGGTGCTCTACCGGCGGGAGTCTCGGCACAACTTCTTCCTCGTGACCGAGCGCTGCAACAATTACTGCCTGATGTGCTCCCAGCCACCCAAAAAAGTCGACGACGGCTGGCTGATCGACGAGATCGCCCAAGCCCTCCCGCTCATCGACCCGGCGACACCAGCTCTGACGTTCACCGGCGGTGAACCGCTCACCGAGTGGCGACGCTTCCTCGGACTGCTCGAACTCACCCGTGATCTGTTGCCGGACACCGCCGTGCACGTGCTGACCAACGGCCGCGCCTTCGCCACACCGGACGTCGCGCACGCCTGGGCAGGCATCGAACATCCCAACCTGTCGGCCGGGATCCCGATCTACGCGGCCGTGGACCACATCCACGACTACGTTGTGCAGGCACGCGGTGCGTTCGACGAGACCGTCCTGGGAGTGCTGCGCCTCAAAGATCGCGGGCAGCGCGTCGAAATCCGCGTTGTCCTGCACGCCATCACCGCCCCCCGGCTGCGTGAGACGTGCACGTGGATCGCGCGCAACCTCCCGTTCGTCGACCACGTGGCCCTGATGGGATTGGAGAACACCGGCTTCGCGATCGCCAACGACGACAAACTGTGGATCGATCCGCTCGACTATCAAGAGCAACTCGCCGCCGGCGTCGATGTGCTCTCGACCGCCGGAGTCAATGTGTCGGTGTACAACCTGCCGCACTGCGTCCTCGAACCCCGAGTGCGACCGTACGCGGTGCAATCGATCTCGGACTGGAAAAACGCCTACGTGTCGGAATGCGACGGCTGCACGGCACGCGACAGGTGCGCGGGATTCTTCGCCACCGGACGCCCGAAATTCAGCCGCGGGATTGCCGCCATATAGTGTCGTATTCGACGAGCCGGGCGCCTAGCGCGTCGGCAGCCTTGCTCTCGCCGTGGTGGATATTCAGGGTGGCGATCCGCACAGTCATGACTATTCCTGTCTGCTCGACATGGAATCTCGTGCAACCCGACCAGCATGAGGGCGGGCCACCGACAAGTCGATCGGCACGAGAAGCGCCTTTCTCACGCAGTCTCCCTGGATTGTTACGGCTGACCCACAATCAGCTCGTCCATCCCGGCGCGTATCCGACGTCGAGGCGCACGCTCGCCTTGTATCCCGACCACGTCGCGACGCCTGGCGGCTGCCCTCGATAGATGCCCCGCGCCGCGGCGGCCACACGGTTGTATTCGGTGGGCCAACGGATTTCGTCGGCGATTTGCTCCAGAATCTTGCGGTCGCGGCCCAGTACCCGTTCTATGATGTCCGGCGCCGGCAGTGCGTTGCGCTTGTCGGTGTTGCAGCGCACACACGCCAGCACCAGATTGGCGAGGCCGTCGATGCCGACCAGTGACCATGGCAATACGTGATCGATCGGGTTGTTGGCGGGCAACGCCGCACTGCAGTAGAAGCACGTCGGGGTGAACGCTTTCCGGAACGGCCCGCGCACCGCGGCGAGCGCGGCGCGGTCCCGGCCGAACAGGTGCCCGGCGATATCGGGGACGCCGGCTTCGAGGAACTTGTTCATCCGCCGCACATCGTCGACCCACATGATCTCCAGAGCCGGCTTGAGTAGACCTGCCAGGCGAGCCAAGCCCATCGCCACACCCGGCAACAGCACCACCGCGTCTCCGTGTGCGCGCAGCGTTCCGCGCGACACGTTGGAATGGAGGAATGCGTCGTCGTACAGGAACCGATCACTGACGTCGCTGCCGGGCAGTCGCTGCAGACGATACAGCGGCTGCTGCGCCGGGCAGAGGCCGATTTCGTCGACAGCCTCACGGTGGGCGGAAGGCGAGGTCGTCATGGCGACACTCAGCGACGAAGCCCGTGAAGCAGCTCGTAAAGCGTTGACAGCGCGAGGAATTCTGGCGCGTTCACCCGTCGACTGACGCAACTCTTGGCCTTCGAATGGGCGGACCTGTCGCCAGTACAGCTCCAGCACCCGCTGCGCGAGATCAGGGATCGGCACCGTCAGCAAGGCTACTGGGTCGTCCGGGAGATTCTCGATGCAGTGATCTATAAGTGCCATAAAGGTGGCCAACTTGTACGTGGCCACTCGCACGCCTGTTTCCAGAATCGCGACCACCCGCTGCCCTAACAGCAGGGGATCGGCCGGCTCCACCATGTGCTCTTGTTACCACCATCCCTCGGTCGTCTGTTTGCGAACCGCCGCATACTGGTGACCTGCGCTGCTCGCCCGGTCGCCCAGGCTTTCGGAGCGGAGTACCGCCGAATCGGCGGGCCCATTGAACTTGTCGGTGGCTCCTGTCATTCTGGCCGGCTCGCCTGAGCGCAGAAGACGACGAAGGGACATCCCGATGACTACTCCCGGCTGGTATCCGGACCCGACTGGCCAACCCGGCCAGCGCTACCACGACAGCCGGCGCTGGACTCGGCACTTCACACCAATCCCCCTGCCATGCCGGCACCCGCTGTAGCCGTCGCGGTATCCAACGGCGGCGGAACCAGCCACGGACTGCATCTGGTGCTGACGGTCTTGTCGTGCGGGCTGTGGCTGCCGATCTGGGTCATCGCTGCCATCTTCAGCGGCGGCTCGTCCTCCGCGGTGGCCGTCGCGGGTTCGGGCGGGATCGTGCGCACCACCAACCGTCGCCCGCTGGTGGCGGGAGTGGTGATGGGTGGCTTCGTTCTCCTGGGCGTTGTCGGCCAACATTCTTGGCTGCTTATCGTTTTCGCGGTGCTGGGTCTCTTGGCCGGCGGCGGATTCTGGGCGCTGAAGGCGGCCCAGCAACGCGAAGGGCAGCAGCGGCATGAGCAGTTGCGGCCCGCGGTGAGTGCACGGGCAGTATGCGCGAGAGCCTGTCTGAAGTGCAGAAAGTTGTCGAACCACTACCTTCGCCAAAGATGTCGAACGATTACTCGGGTGCCGACCAGAGCGCTCGGTGTCAGGTAGGCGTGGCTCGGTGCGCTCCCGAAGACGCTGAGGGATCCGGAGTGTTCGTTTAAGAACATGGATTCGCGCACGATGTCAGTCAATGAGCACTTGAGTGACATTGTTTGGCCTTCATGTCACTAAACGAACCTTTTTCGACGTTGTTTGGCCGATCCGCCAGCGTTCCGAGCACCTTTCCTCAGCGTTCCAACCCCAGTGCGGCCCGCAACCGATCTACATTCATCGTGCCGGGACCCCCAGTGGGGAAGGAGTCCAGCAGCTTGGTCAGGTCGCCGCGGCGGGTCGGGTCGTCGGCGGCTTGGCGTGGTGTCACACCGTTGAGCGCAGGAATCGACTGCTCGAGCCAACTCGCTTCATACGTACGCACAACGTCATCGAGTACCGCTGCGATCTCGGGATCCTCGGGATCAAGAGTGGGGTCGGATGGTGTGTGTCCGGCGAGAGCCCGCGCATCGCTGGCTGGCACTCGATTCTCGTCCACCACGACCATCGCGGGATCAAGCCGGCGCAGCGCCTCCAGCGCGTCATCCATCCGTTCGTTGCTATTCGTCTCGATCCTCAACACTTCGCCGTCGAGCGTGTAAGACGCCCGAATCCGTTGGCCGCCATCGGTTGTCACCGGTTCGAGCCACTGGTTGGCCTCGGCCCGTTCATACGCGGCGTCCAAAGCCGCGGAAAACTGGACCGGATCACTGGTCCTCACGGTGACCTCGCACAGCACCATGAGGTGCCCCTCGGTGTTGGTGAGGACCGGCGGCGCGAACCTCCCGCTGAGAAAGGCCACCAGCTCATCCGGGTCCGGCTCGGCGTCGAGCAGCTCGATCAGATCATCACGATCGCGCAGCCGCACCGGCTCCAGACCACCCAGGAATCGCATCTGATCACCGGCGGGGTATAGGCGGGTGCACACCAGGTGTCCGGGTTTGAGTTGCCGGCTTGCGACGCGGTCGTGGACGGTAACGATGTCGCCGGTTCGGATGTCCCGCAACGTCAATCCGTCGCCGGGCTTTGCCTCCTCGACTTCGAAAATCGACCGCTGCACCAACATCCACTGCTGCGCCAGCAGACGCTCATCGTCGGGCAGCAGGTACCCCCGGCGGTCCAGGAAGTCCCCGAAGGCGCCACCTTCGAACAACACCGCATCCATCATCAGCGGATCGCCTTCCGCCTCTGGATCGTCGTCGTATCGAAGGCGTTCGAAGGTCACCTCGTCGAGCAGATCACTCCAATCGGTGAGCAGAACATGTTGGGTTGCTTTGAGATACAGCCATCCCGCCCGGGTGTCGAGGGGGAGTTGCTCGTTACCCAAGTGGCATTTCTTGTATTTGCGTCCGGAGCCACACCAACACGGCTCATTGCGCCCGATATCGGGTCGCTGCTGCGGCAGGAATTCCTGTAGCAGTGTGAGCAATGGGTGCTCCGGCAACGCATCGGCGCGGCGTAGTAGCGCCACGCCACGTTCGGCGTCACCGCGGTCGGAGGCGAAGCGCGCCAGGTCCAGCAGAGTGGGCTGCCAATCGACGTCCATCGACTCGGCCGTCAGGTATTCGCGCTCGGCATCCTGGACGGCGCCCGCTCGCTCAAGCGCCACCGCACGCAGCCATTGACAGCCCACCCGAGCGGGGTGCGGGACCAGCGGGGCTAACGTGTCGGCGAGCATCCCCAGTGCTGCCGGTTCCATGCACCGATAGACGAGGGCTTCCTCCACCAGGAGCTCAGCCAGGTAAGGATCGGCCACTACGGCGCCGAGTTCGACCAGTCCGAGATCGTCGTCGGGGGAGCCTTCCAACTCCTCGTTTTGCAGCAGCGTCTCCATCTGTCTGGCCACGGAGACGAGCCCCAACACGGCGGCGGCGCGGTCGACGTCGATGTCGTGACGCTCGGCGAAGAAGTCGCACTGCAACTCGAAACGGTGCCTGTCGAAATTGAAGCCGGCCGGTGCCAGGAGTTCGCCTTGGTGAGCCAGCCCGGAGTCGGCGATGATCTCGGCCAGCGGAGCTGTCGGCGCGATGAACATGGCGTCATCCTGCAGGCAGAGAGCCCACACAGCGCCATCGATGAACGTCGATCCCTCGACGCTCAACACCGATGACAGCAGTGACCCCACAGCGGGATCGACGGTGGCATCGACACGCTCGACGGCAAGCCCGTCGGGACCAATCCGGATTCCGATAAGGTCACCGGCCACCACGCCCAACGTGCGCAGAGTTGTCGGTGACAACACCAGCACGCCGCCCTCGGGGACCACCTCATCAGGAATGCCCCGCGCTTCGAGCAGCTCGTCCTCGAACTCCAGCATCGCGATGATCGCCGGAGTTCCGTCGGCGAAGTGATCGTGCGGTGCGTGCTCGCACAGAATGCTCAGCGGAGCCAGATCCGGCGACACCGTGACGGCGTCGTGGATGATCTCCTCGGCGGTGAGCCGGTGTGTGAAGATTCGGCCGGTTACAACGGACGGTACCCAGATCCACCGCTCGTCCGGCAATTGCCCTGCCGGACAGTCCATCTGGTGCAACGCAGTGTCGATGACGTCCTTGGCGTCCGGCACACCGCCGGCTCGCAGGCGTTCGGCTATCTGATCCTCGGGCAGCGGTCCGGACTGGGCGAGCATCGTCGACAACACGTCCATCGGATCGGCCACCTGCTTACCGTACTGCCGAGATGTGCGTCATCGACACACTGATATCGCCGGCGGCAGCACCCTCTCCGACGGGCATTCCCGAGCTTGGCTCTTCTGATGTGACCGCGGTGGTTCCTCCAACTCGCGCCGCAATCAAACCGTCGCGCTGCATCAGATCATCATGATGCGCAGATGATGCACTGCTATGCTTTCTTCCATGCGCACAACGATTGATCTGCCGGACGACCTGCACAAACAGGCTCAAGCGATCGCGCGCGACACCAAACGCACACTCAGTGAGACTGTTGCCGAACTGATGCGCCGCGGACTCGGGCCGTCGGGTGAGCCCGCAGCGATCTCGATGAACCACCGCACAGGATTGCCCTCCATCACACTCGGTCGAGTGGTGACGTCGGAGGACGTGCGCTCTTTGGAAGATGACGAATGAGCGTGCTACTCGACGCCAACGTCCTGATTGCCGTGCTGATCGAGGATCACGTGCATCATGATGCGGCCGCTGAGTGGTTTTCATCGTCGAATGAGGGCTTTGCCACTTGCCCCATAACACAAGGCAGCCTCATGCGTTTCCTGCTGCGTGCGGGACAGTCTGCGCACACAGCATCTGGGGTCATCCAGGCGGTCGCGAACGCCGACCGCCACGAATTCTGGCCTGACAGTATCTCTTTCGCAGATGTGCGGACGGCCGGGGTGATCGGTCATCGGCAGGTCACTGACGCTTACCTTGCCCAGTTGACGCGGAGCCACCACGGACTCATAGCTACCTTCGACACCGGCCTGGCGGGACTTCACCACGACGTCGCGGTGCTCATCGAACACCCCTGATCTGCATGGCTGTGCTTAGCGCGGGATCACAAATGGGTAACCTCGACCGAAGAGTCGATGGATCAGGGGGAAGTCCATGAGCCTCGTACTGGGCCTATCAGTGACGACGAGGGATATTCGCGGAGAGCTGGTTGACGGCGCCACCGGACAGGGAGACCACCTGGACCGCACGGTGCTTGAGCCCGCTGACGTCGAGCAATACCTGGCCACGCTGCCCGCCGGTGAGGAGATACACGCCGTCGGGCTGACGTGGACGCCGGACGCCGAGTCGGCAGCGATCAAGGTGCGCGAAGCACTCGACGTGTACCGCGGGGGAGCGGCCGTGGTGGCCGTCCGCGAGGTCGAGGCCACCGAAGCGCTGGCCCGCGGTATCGCCCAGATGACAGGACACGACTTCCTCGTCGTGTGCATCGTCGAGCCCGATGCCGCCGTGGTGGCGACGGTCGACGGCTTTCACGTGGGAGTCGAGCAGATCGACCGGGTCGATGCTGCCACCCTGATCGACCGGGTGTGCGCGGTCGTGCGCAGTGCGCGACCCAGCCCCGACGCGGTATTCGTGCTGGGTTCCGAGGATTCCGAGGAACTGGTCGCCGCCCTGCAGGAGGAAACCGACCGCCCGGTCGTCACCGCCACCGAAGCGGATTTCGCGATGACCCGCGGAGCGGCGTTGGCTTCGGCGTTCGCTGCCAGCCTGCCCGTCACGGAACCGTCCGAGCCAAGGTTCTCCCGGGTGCAGCTGCTGGCCTCGGCGTTGAGCGTCGCCAGCGTTGCGTTCGTCGTCTCGGTATCGGTGGTCCTCGGGTCGCAAGGCCTGCCCGAACGCAGCGAGCGAGTCCCCGAACCGGTCGCCGCGGCGGCACCCATCGCCAAGCCGGCGCCACCGGCGCCGAGCAGCGAGGCCGTCCGGGCCATGGCGCGCAAACCGTTCGCCTTGATGAACGCTCCCGCTCCGCTGGCTCCCGCACCTGCACCCGCCGCGCCGCCGCCGGCTCCCGAACCTGCCGCGCCGGCCAACGTGGCACCCCTGCCGCCGGCCTACATCCCGCCGCCGGTCGCTCCGCCGGAGCCGCCGAGGCTGCGTGACCGGATCCTGGACAAGATCCCGATCATCGGCCGGTTCCGCTAGACCTCAGGTCTCCGGGAGCGGCGACTCGCCGGCTCCGAGCCCGTTCAATGGATGCTGCGCCGCGGCGCTCGGCTCGTTGCGGCCTGCGACAAACGGCACGGCGCCGCAGGCAAGCAGGATGACCGCGACGCCCATCCACTGACTCGGCGCCAGTCGCTCACCCAAAAGCATTGCCGCCAGGGCAATCCCGATCACGGGTTCGAGGGCGCCGAGCAAACTCAACGGCACCGAACCCAAGGTGCGGACCGCATAGAGCGCACCGCCCATGCCGATGGTCATCAGCACCACCCCTTGGATCGCGGCTACCGTCCAGACGCTTGCCGGCACGGCGAAGTGATCGCCGGACGCAACAGCGACGACTGCGGTGGTCACAGTCGAACCCGTCGTCACCAAACCGGAGGCGGCGACCGTGCCCACCTGCGGCACCCACCGTTCACTCAGGACCAGATACCCGGCATAGCCCGCCGCGCTGAACAGCGTCAGGCCAACGGCGGCAAGGGATACCGCGCCCGATCCCGCGCCGCCGACCATGACCAGACCGGCGATGGTGACGCAGGCCAACGCGATCAACACCTTGGGCAGCGGGCCCCGATCACGCAACCAGACCAACCCGATCACCATGAGTGGGCAGACGTTCACGACGATCACCGGGATCTGTGCACCGCCGCGTTCGACGGCCATGAAGAACGCGAGAACCTGGGCGCCGAACAGCGGCCCGCACAGGAGGAGCAGGCACAGCACCGGCCGCCAGGGAAGTCGCCGGGCGCGGCCGCTCAGCAGCCACAGCGCCGCGATGACGACGGTACCGAGGACGCCGCGCAGTGTGAGCAGCACCGCGGGACCGGTGCCGTCGTCGTAAGCGAACACGGCGGCCACCGCCATCGAGCCGTACGCGAGCGCCGACGCCGCACCGGCGGCCCAGCCTCGCCGAGCCGAGCGCTCAAGATCGTCAGCCACCGCTGCCTTCCCATTGCACGTGCCGCATCGAGCCGACATCGTTGTCCGGGCTGATCTTGCGTGCGCAAAGACTACTGCCCGGCCGGAGGCGCGCTGCCGGGAGTCAGACTTTGGGAAGCCAGCCGCTCCACGTCGGGGACAGGATGAAGCCGCGGCCCTCGCCGTCCTTGCAGGCGGTGGTGCGAGCGTTGTCCACGCCGCAGGTCATGCCGTTGAAGGTGATGGAGTGAAACGGCGGGAGTGGCTTGAGAGGCTGACCTCGAAGCATGCCGTTTGGCGCGACCGGATTGCCCGTCTTCTTCAATTTCGTCAGTGTGCCAATCCAATTGGCGCCATTGAGCCCGCGGGCGGGATCCGTCTTGACCCGCGGCACATTCGGAAAATTGTTGCCGGTGCACTGTGCCTGCTCGATCATGAAGTCACACGAAATGCCGTCCGGTGTCAGAAACGCAATGGTGCTGGTGGTGAACCCTGGCGTCGACGTGTCGATGGCGTAGTCGGCGAAGTTGACCGGCGTGTAGCCGCTGAGGTCGGGGAATGTGGGTGTGTCGGCGCGTGCTTCTGCTGCGTGTGCGACGGCCGAACAGACCGCAGTGATCGCGAGTAAACGCCAGAAGTGCATCGTCCTATACCTTCGGCAACCAGTCGGACCATGCCGGCGAGAGGATGAAGCCGCGGCCCTGCGCGTCCTTGCACGCTGTGGTCGCTTTGTCGTCGACGCCGCAGATGACGCCGTCAACTGTGATGGAGTGAAACGGAGGAAGTGCCATGAAAGGCAGTCTTGGCGCGTGAATGCGCGAGCTTGTTTGTTTGAGTCCTGTTGCTGTTCCGATCCAGTTCTCGGTCTGCACTCCGGGGGTTTCGCTTGGTTCGGCTGATGCAACGCCGGGAAAGTTGTTGCCCAGGCATTGGGCCTGACCTGATAGGAAGTTGCAGGTGACACCGTCCGGCGTGACGAAGTAGTACGCATCGAACGGGTCACGTCCGGGTGTGGTGATCGGCCGGTTGTAGTCCGCGATGTCGACTGGGGAGTAACTGTCGATGTTTGGAAAGCGTGGTGTGTCCGCCGAAGCTGAGGAGCAATAGCTCCACGAGAGTGCGGTCGCGGCCGCCATCACAGCCACCGCCCCGCGCGTCGTTAGGTCGCTACACATCTGGCAGCCAGCCGGACCATGCCTGCGAGAGGATGAAGCCGCGGCCCTGCGCGTCCTTACATGCAGTTATGCCGGCGTCATCGACACCGCAGATCGCGCCGGAGACCGAAATCGAGTGCAGGGGTGGGAGGGTCTTCAATAGTTGGTCGTGCACAGTGGTACCCACAGGCCCTTCGTTCGTCTGCTTCAGGCCGGTGACTGTGCCAATCCAATTGATCCGATTGAGATTTCGTGCGGGGTCCGACACTGCTGGCGGAACAGATGGGAAGTTGTTGCCGCGGCATTGAGCCTGTAGCGACGTGAAATTGCATACCACTCCGTCTGGAGTGACGAAGTATGTTCCCGAACTCGGATGGCCCGGCGTCGTGGTGTCGATTCGATAGTCGGCGATGTCGACCGGCGTGTAGCTGTCGAGGTCCGGAAAGTTGGGTGTATCCGCCGAAGCCAGGGATGGATCGACCGCCGAGAACAAGGTCATCGCGATAGAGACGATCGTCGCTCTCCGCGTTGCGTTACGAGTCATATCTTCGGCAACCACCCCGACCACGACGACGAGAGAATGAAGCCGCGTCCTTGCGGATCCTTGCACGCCGTCGTGCCGTTGTCGTCGACACCACAAATCATGCCTTCAACGGAAATCGAGTGAAATGGAGGCAGTACCGAGATCTTGTGCCCCTGGACCGAACCATCGGCGTATGGAGTTGAGCCCGCGGTCTGGATCCCTGAGATGGTGTCGATATATGCATAGGGCCCATCGGTGACGGCACCAGGAAAGTGGTCGCTAGTGCACCCAGCGCTGCCCTGCGTGCCGCCCACGCCAGGAAGAAAGCTGCACTGAACTCCTTCCGGCGTCACGAAGGCGACATCCTCGATCGGTGTTCGACCGGGGTTCGGTAGCGCGATGGCGTAGTCCTGCACGTTCACGGGTGTGTAGCCGCTGAGATCTGGAAAGGCAGGAATGTCGGCTTGCGCATTCGGGAGATGGATTGCCGTTCCGAGGCTCACTGCGGCGGCGACAGCTGGCACCCAGCGCATGCCAACACCTAAACCTTCGGCAACCAGCCCGAGCCTTCCGAAGACAGAACGAACCCACGCCCCTGTGGGTCCTTACACGCCGTCGCTCCTGAATTACTCACACCGCAGACAACCCCGTCGACCGTGATCGAATGGGACGAGGGCAGAGTGCGAACCTGTTGCCCGTGGATCGAGTTTCCATCTACATACCCGGGATTCGATGACTGGTACAGGCCTTTTTGGGTGTCCATGTAGCTCACCCTCGACTCCGGGTTCGCCAGCGCCGGGACGCTAGGGAGATTGTTTCCGAAACACGCCGCGCCGCCGTCATCGATGACGCACACAACCCCGCCGGGGGTGAGGAAGTAATCCGTTTTGGTTGGCTGCCTGCCGGGATTGTCGAAGGCGATCGAATAGTCCTGAGCGTCGACCGGTGTGTAGCCGCTCAGGTCGGGAAAGTTTGGTGTGTCGGCATGCGCCGCTGGCTGGTGCACCAGAGCCAACAGACTTGCTGCACCCAACGCCAGTCGCGCCCACTGAGTTGGCATCACGCTGTTCCTCCGTTAGTCGCTATCCGAAAGCTTTGTCGTCAACGATGCCCTCCCTGTTACGGCGGGCGATTGGCATTGACAGTGATTTGTTGCGAGTTGTAGATCGAACCTGGATTCGGAACTCGTGGGTCACTGTTCCATTGACTTGCGAGAATATTCATCTTGTCCAGGGTCGAACCCGGCATGATGAAGCCGCCGTACGGCTGGGGAACGTTGCGCGAATCGACGACAGTGGTTGGAACCCCCTGCATGATCTGGGTCGGATCGTTGGCAACTCGGACCTCGACATTTCCCGTGGATCCGTTGAATCCAGACAGCACCGGCTTGCCGTCTACCTGCTGGAAGCTCAGTTCGCCGAAATTGACGCCGCGATCGGTCAGCATCTCAGGCGCATCGGTCGGGTTGCCGAATCCGTGACCGGTCCATGGCTGCCAGGTGTCTCGCTTCGTTATGTCCCCGCCCTGGCTCGGGTCGACTTGATACATGGAGACGCCTGAACTGCGATCGAACTGGTCCGCAGCGATGTAGATCTTTCCGTCCTGACTGCTCTGGAAACCGCTGATCTGGGTCGGTCTGGCGCCCTCTCCCGACGCCGGCGCCCACGATCCCGGCACCGGTTGCAGCGGCTTCGAGAAGTCGCCGTTCATCTTGACCAGCCAGGAACCCGTCGGTTCGAGATTGTTCTTGGTGCCGACGACCATCATGTAGGTGTCATTGCCCACCTTGACCGTTCCGCCCGGCAGCGTGTCATCAGCTCCCAAGGCGTAGCCCGGGATCGCGAACAGCTCGTTCGGACTGCCCTTCGGGCCGGTCAACGGCGGTCCGTAATGCGGATGGCCTTCGGAGTCGAACGCCACCGGGACAGCCACTGATCGGTAGTGCGGATCTGCGCCGACGTGATCGCCCTCGAAGGCGTCGCCGAAGATCGCGACGTGCTTCCCGTCGGGCAAGGTGACGACCTCGCCGAGGTCCGCGGCGCCGATGCCTGGAATGCCGGGGTCGCTACCGGTCCCGGCGACCGGCCCATGATTGCGAGCCTCGCCACGCCCCAATGGACCGCCGGGCGGCCCCAGCATGAGGTCCTCCAACGAGGTTGCGGTAGGCGCCGGCTCCGGCAACCCCGAGGCTTTAGCAATCGCCTTGGCAAGCTCGTCGTCGATCCGGTCGCCCTCGATGATCGCGTTGGCAACTTGGGCTTCGACCTCTGCCATCTTCTGAGCCACAGCCTGCTGCGTCTCGGCGTCCATGTAGCTGTAACTGTCCGGCGGGCTGACAGCATTCGTCGCCGGGTCCACCTTCACCGCCGGCGCTTCGGCCGCGTAATTGAGGATGTCCTTGACCTTGTTGGCCAGCGTCTCGGCTTCCTGATGCGCGGTGTCGATCAGCGTCGCGGCCGCCTTGATCCGCTCGGCCTGTTTGTCGTGGTCACCGGCGGTCGAGAACACCGCCTGACGCGCGGTATCGCCCGATTCGCCGTCCCAGTCCGCGGCCTGCATGGCCGACCGCAGAAAATCGGCGGAATCCGCGTGATTGGTCGCCACATCGTGCGCGGCCTTGCCCAGATCACCGATCTCGGGAGGCCAATTCAACAGCTCCTGCAGGGTGAGCGCCACGAGCTACAGGTCGCGTCCGGCTGCCTCGATGTCCTCGGCAGAGCCACTATCGGTCTTGGTGTACGCCGCGGCGGCCGCTCGATGCCCGTCCGCGTGCTTGACGTGATGCGCGGCGAACTGTGTCGCCGATGTCTCCCACTCGCTGAGCATCCCCGGCAACGCCGCCGCGGCCTTGCTGGTACCCAGCGCCACCGAACCCGCCCGCGACTGCGCCTGGGCATGTGTCGACGTGAACGACTCGGCATGACTGCTCAACGACTCCGCGGTCACCTGCAACTGGGCCGGATCGACCCGTAACGGCTTGGCCATCAGACTTACCCCCTAACCACACGATTCTAGGCCCGCGCCGAACCACCCCGAGACGCCAAATCGGAGCGGTACCGTCGTCCCGTGGAAATCTTGCGTACCGCAGATGAGCGATTCGACAACCTGCCCGGCTACAGCTTCGAGCCGCACTACGTCGAGGTCACCAGCGTCGATGGCACGCCGGTGCGGATCCACTACCTCGACGAGGGCGCCCCCGACGCACCCGTCGTCCTGCTGCTGCACGGCGAACCCAGCTGGAGCTACCTCTACCGGCACATGATCCCCGTCCTGGTGAACGCCGGACTGCGCGCCGTGGCCATCGACCTGGTCGGCTTCGGTCGCAGCGACAAACCAACGCGGCGAACCGATTACACCTACCAGGCCCATGTGGACTGGGTCCGCGATGCCATCAGCGCGATCGGTCTGACCGACATCACCCTGGTCTGCCAGGACTGGGGCGGGCTGATCGGGCTGCGCATCGTGGGGGAGAACCTCGAGCTGTTCAGCCGCGTCGTCGCCGCCAACACCTTCCTGCCGACGGGGGACCGCCCACCCGGCAAAGCGTTCCTGGCCTGGCAGCAGTTCAGTCAGCAGACGCCGGTGTTCGATGCCGGCGCCATCGTCAACGGCGGGAGCCAGACCGCCTTGAGCGACAATGTCATCGCCGCCTACAACGCCCCGTTCCCCGACGAGACGTTCAAAGAAGGCGCCCGCCAGTTCCCGACGCTGGTCCCGACCAATCCGGACGACCCCGCCACGCCGGCCAACCGCGCAGCGTGGGAAGCGTTGGGCCGCTTCGACAAACCGTTCCTGTGTGCGTTCTCCGACTCCGACCCGATCACCCGCGGCGGCGACCGGGTGCTGGCCTCCCACATCCCGGGCGCCAAGGACCACCAACCCGTCACGATCGCCGACGGCGGTCACTTCCTGCAGGAGGACAAGGGCCCCGAACTCGCGGCGGTCGTGGTGGCTTTCGTCGCCCGCACCCCGTGACCGTTTGCACGCTACGTTGTAAGCCGTGACTGTCACCCCGGCCGACCTGACCGGAACCGAGCGTGCCGTCCTGCTGGTCCTGATGGCGCAGGCGCGGCCCGTCCCCAACCCCGACCTGATCGCGCTGGGCCCCAAGCTGGAGAAGGCCGGCCGCGACAAGCTCAACGAGCTCGGCCTCATCGAATCCGACCGCAGCACCGGCAGATTCGTGCACGAGCTCACCGACCGCGGTTGGCGGCTGTGCCGCGACATCCTCACCGCAGGCGCACCGCCCCGTTCCACCGGCCCGGCAAAGACGCTGTACACCTTCCTCGCGGCGTTCGACCGCCACCTCACTCGCGCCGACCTCAGCCTCGCGGAGGTGTTCGGCGTGCCCGTCGCGACCGTCGATGACCGCATCCGCACCAGCTACGCGACGCTGGCGCCACGACCTGGCGCGTGGGTGGGTCTGGCGACGCTCCGCGGCGAACTGGACGTGGAACGCGACGACCTGGACGCCGCGCTGCAGGGGTTGTACCGGGACGGCGCGATCAGCCTGATTCCCGAGGAGAACCAGAAGGTCCTCACTGCCGCGGACCGCGATGCGGCCATCCTGATCGGCAACCAGGCCAAGCATCTGATTAGCATCGAGAGTTGATGCAGGAGGCAGATCGCGAGGCGCTCGCCGCGCTTCGACTCACGTGGGCACCGACCAGCGACGATCTGTGGCGCCCGCAATCGGCCACCCACGTCAACGGCCTCAACGAACGCGCCGTCGACGACGTGATGGAAGCGTTCGGCGACGCCCTGCGCGACCCGGACAGCGCCCCGCTCGGCGTCGCCATCCGCGGCCAGGCCGGATCCGGCAAGACCCACCTGCTCGGCCAGATCCGCGAACGCGTCCAGAAAGACGGCGGATTCTTCTTCGTGGTCGAACTGCTGAATGCCGCCAGCTTCTGGGAATCGGTGCGCAGCGGCATCCTGGAGAGTCTCGGCCGGCCCGGCGTCGGACGGGAGACCCAACTCAAGGATCTGCTGTGGGAGCTGTCCTCCATTGCGCACGTCTCCCGGGCTGAGCGCCGCGCCATCATCGGCGACGACGACCTGGAACCCGAAACCCTGGACCAGTTCGTCAACACGCTGGCCAAGGCCCGCCGCGACGTCCGCGACTGCCACCAGACCTTGCGCGCCCTGGTGCTATTGGCCGCCAACGACCTGACCGCCCGCGATGTCGGCGACGCCTACCTGCAGGCCAGCGAGGAGGACGACGACTCCTCCGACCGCAAGATGTGGCGCCTCAAGGGCACCAGCCCGTCGGCGCAGCAATGCGTGCGCGACATCGCCCGGCTGACGGCGCTGGCCGGGCCCGCGGTGCTGGCGCTGGATCAGATCGACACCCTGCTGGCGCAGTCGTCGTCGCGCACCGGCGGGGCCGCCAGCACGAGTGACGGTGTGCTGGAACAGGTTGCCCACGGCCTGATGTCGGTGCGCCAGACCATGCGCCGCACCGTGGGGGTGGTCGCGTGCCTGCCTTCGGCGTGGGAGGCCATCCGCGACCGGGCCACCGCCAGCGTGAGTGACCGATTCCGGGTGACCGCTCCGCTGACCCCGCTGCCCAGCGGTGACCTGGGCCGGGCCATCCTGGAGCGCCGGTTCGCGGCCGGCTACACCTCGGTGCGATTCGTCCCGCCCTACCCGAGCTGGCCCATCGTGGCGTCCGCGTTCGACGACGCCGCCGGGTACACGCCGCGCCAGCTCCTGATCCGCGCCGACGCGCATGTGCGCGATGCTTTGCGTCGCGGTGAGCTGACCGAACTCGCGCATCTCAATGGCGAGCCCGAGCAGGAAGCGCAGGACGATGGGCCTGCTCCCGACACCTCGCCGCTGGATCGGCGATTCGTCGAATTCCGTTCCCGCGCAGTGCCGGCCGCCGCACTCGACCCCGACGGCGAGGACACCGCCGTCCCGGCCCTGCTGCACGCGGCGTTGACGGCGTGGATCGCCGAGCAAGGCAACGACCAGTCCTACGCGTGCGATCCGCCGCCCGGATCGCACGTCGTGCTGCACGCGCGCCTGCGGCAGACCCTGGACTCGGCGACCGACGACGAGCAGCACTGGGCGTTCCGCGCGATCGGTTCGACCAACGCCGTCGCCGCCCAGAATCGAATCAAAAAGGCCGTCAGCGCAACGGGTCTGGGCTCCGACCGGCGCCGGCTCTTCTTCCTGCGCAACGGCGCATGGCCCAGCGGCCCGAAGACCGCTGCTCTTGTCCAGGACTTCGACCGCGCGGGTGGACGCACCCTGGCCATGTCCGATGACGACATCCGCACCATGACCGCATTGCGCGATCTGCTCCAGGAGGACGACGCCGGCTTGGCGGCGTGGTTGCGCGCCCGCAGGCCCGCGCACGGGATCGCCCTGCTGCGGGCAGCCCTCGGGGGCGACGAGCCGGTCGTGGTCATCGAAGCCGAGCCGGAAGCGCAGCCGGACAACGACATTGCCTTGGCGACCTCGGAGGAAGAGATACCGCTGGGCGTCGACATCCGCACCGATGCCACGGTGTCGGTCGAATTGGCCGCGCTGCGCAAACATGTGGCGATCTTCGCGGGCTCCGGCTCGGGCAAGACGGTGTTGATCCGGCGGCTGGTGGAAGAGGCCGCGCTGCGTGGGGTGTCGTCAATTGTGTTGGACCCCAACAATGATCTGTCGCGGCTCGGCAGCCCGTGGCCGGAGAACCCCGGTGGTTGGCACCGGGCCGACGACAGCCGGGCCCGCGAGTACTTCGCCAACACCGAGGTGATGATCTGGACGCCGCGGCGCTCCACCGGCCGGCCGTTGGCCTTCCAGCCGCTGCCGGACTTCGCCAGCGTGCGCGATGACCACGATGAATACAACGACGCCGTCGAGGCGGCGTGCGCGGCGCTGGAGCCGCGCGCGCAGATCGCCGGATCAACCGCCAAAGCCGCGCGTTCGCGGGCCGTGCTGCGAGAAGCGTTGCTGGAGTACGGCCGTGCGCCCGACCCCACGCTAAGCGGCTTCGTCGACCTGCTCGAAGACCTGCCCGACGACGTCAGCGGGCTCACCGGAGCGCAGAAGATGGCCGGCGAGATCGCGCAGAATCTGCGGGCCGCGATGGTCAACGACCCCATGTTCGGGGGAGCGGGCCAGCCCGTCGACCCCGGTGTGCTGCTGACCCCATCCGAGGGTTACCGGGCCCGGGTGTCTGTGATCAGCATGATCGGCCTGCAATCCGACGAGCAGCGCCAGAGCTTCGTCAGTCAGCTGCAGATGGCGTTGTTCGCGTGGATCAAACGCAACCCCGCGGCCGACCGTCCGCTTGGTGGCCTGCTGGTGATGGACGAGGCGCAGACGCTGGCCCCGGCCAAGGGCACGACCGCGAGTACCCGCAGCACATTGGCGTTGGCATCGCAGGCCCGCAAGTACGGTCTGGGCCTGATCTTCGCCACCCAGGCGCCCAAAGGCCTGCACAACCAGATCCCGGGCAACGCGGCGACCCAGTTCTACGGACTGCTCAACTCGCCGACGCAGATCGACACCGCCGAGGAAATGGCGCGCGCCAAGGGCGGATTGGTGCCCGACATCAGCCGACTGCGGGCCGGCAATTTCTATGTGGCCACCGAGGGTGAGGCGTTCCATCGCGTCGCGGCGCCGTGGTGCCTGTCGTATCACCCGGCGAGCCCGCCGTCAGCTGAACAAGTCCTGGGACTCGCGCAGGCGCGGTAATGGGTTCAATGTTGGACATTGTTATGAATTATTTTTCATAGCAACAACTTAGATGCTGTGAGCAGATGCCTCGATACCCGGACCACTCTCTGTCGAGCTTAATCCGGATCATCTGCGCTCTGCGTGGAACATAGGTGAGAATAAGCCGTGCCTCGCAAGAATGCCTCGCGACAGAACGGGCCCCAGCCGCTGCATGCCGGCGACCTCTTTACTGATCGATTCGATGAAAGCACTGCTTTCAAGACGGCTCTCGCAGCGCACCGTCTCTACATGAACTCCGAGGAAGATGTCCCTGCCGCCAAGAACGTCCTTGTCTATTACGGAGTGGGTGGCATCGGGAAGACATGCCTTTCCGATCGACTCGAGCTGTGGGTTAACGACAGCCTGCCACTCGCGACGGGGTGGGGTCCCGCTCCGCAGACTGCGGTTGCGGCAACTGGGCGAATAGACCTGCATAAGTCGCAAGGTCGCGTCGACATTGTTGACGCGGTCATCGCTATTCGAAGAGCGTTCGGGAAAGTGAAGTCGCGCTGGGTCGCCTTCGACCTCGCCTTCGCTGCATATTGGGCCTCTGTGAACCCCGGCGAACCATTGCCTGGTGCTGGCGATGGTGCCTTCGCTGACGGCGTCGCGGACACCATCACCGACCTCTTGTCCGAAATCGGTGTTCCGGGAGCTGGAATTGCTACTCGAACATTGCGTAGCGTGATGCGCGAATTCCGCGCACGGATGATCCGACGCGGCGTATTCGGCGATTACGAAGGCTTCGAGGGTCTTCTGCAACGGTGTACTGAACTGCCGGCTCCCGACAGTCCTCACCTGGAGCTACTAGGCGAGATCGTTGCGCTTCTGGACACCGACCTCTGCAACTGGGATGAGTGGGATGACCAGGAGGAGTTTGCTCCACTTGTCGTGATGTTTGTCGACACGTTCGAACGACTGACAGCTGATCCGCGCAGGACGGACGAGGCGACGATCAACCAATTGATATGGCGTCTGCCCAATGTGCTGTTCGTGGTCACTGGAAGAAACATGCTCGACTGGTGGGATGAACGTCGAACGAACCTCCACGTTGCGGGACGTGCCGTATGGCCAGGTCTGTTGCCCGGGGCAACCGAGGATCCACGTCAGCACCTCGTCGGGAATCTTGAGTTCGACGACCGCATCAGGATCATCGAACGCGGACGCGAACTGTACAACGTCCCGATCAGTAATGAAGTCGTGCACGAGCTGGGGATTGCTTGCGGTGGACTGCCGCAGTACTTGGATCTTGCACTCGCGTTGGCGCGAACGCGAATGCTCAACGGGGGCAAGTCAATCAGCGTCGCTGATGTCACCGGCTCGCTGAGTGATCTCGTCCTGCGTGTATTGGAGGATGTGCCAAACGACGAGCAGCACGCATTGCGCGCCGCATCGCTCTTTCCGTACTTCAGCGCGGAACTTGTCGAGGCGGCGGCCGGCGTCGATCATGGTTGCGCCCTTCGTGCGTTGTCTCGGCCCATGATCGACCGGCGTGGTTCGGGCGCGTTTCCCCAGTCGATGCACGACGCCATTCGTGCCGCCATCCGCTCGTCACCTCACGACATCTCGAACGGTTGGTCGGCTCAAGATTGGGAAAAGGCCGGTGAGCTCGGCCTGCACTACCTGGATCGATTGTGCGCCAGCACCAAAGAGAGCGGGAAGATCAAGCTCCACTTCGAAGTCCTCGGCTTGGCCGTGAGGCTGGTGTGTGATCAGAAGCTTTCCATCGGTCCGGCGACGTCGTCGTCCTACGACGACTGGCTCAGCCAAGCGATTGTGTTTGCGCCGTCGATCACTGGACTGAAGCCGTATCTTCCGGCGGAGGCAGTCAGTGACTATGGCAAAACGGTGATCGATTTCGTAACCGCGAAGAGCACCGATGTCACCGTTGATGAAGCGGTTGATCTCTTGAGACCGATCTTCACTTCCACCCACCCGCTTCGATTTCCTGCAGGGCGTCATTGGGGCTACACATTGCGCAACGCCGCGCGATATGAGGAGGCGCTGGACGTGTTTCAACAGATCGCGGAAGTCGCACCCACACCGATGCATCACTATCAGTTCGCGAACACCTTGGCTGCAGCGCGCCGCTTTCGCGAGGCGATGGAGAAGCTACCTGGGCTGACTACAGAAAGGAAGCTCCGACTGAAGCGCGCATGTGATGTGTCACATGGACGGTTCGACGACTACTTCGGTCCGGTCCTCGCCAAGGTCGACAGGCTTCGAACGAGCGGCAGGCAGCGCGAGGAAATCGAGGATGCCGCCAACGCATACCGCTGGCAAGCGTTTGTTCATGGAGGAGTGGACAGGCAGGTACTCGATGGACTCGCGCAGGACGCCGAGGAGGCGGCTCACTTGACCGGGATTCGCGACGTGTTTCTGGCCAGGGTGTTCATGGATCCAGACTCCGTGTCGATCGATTCCGACGCATTTGTGTACTTCGAAAGAATCGACCGGATCCGAAACTCGGGCGAGGTCGGATTCCGTACTGTAATGGCCCGAATGGCGCTGGCACTGCGAGCGGGAGATCAGAGAAGCGTCGCGGAGGTCGCCGAATTGATGGAGAGCCGCGTCCTGAGGCGCGGACGACTCTGGACGGCTTGTGAGTGCGCTGCTGACTCCTACGGCCATCCGGTGTCGATAATGCCTACGCAATGGCTCGAGCCCTACGACGTGGTCCGAGATCGGTGGCGTTCGCATTGGGACCGCTGGCTCATGCGTGTGAGCTGACAGCCGAGCTTCTCATGGAATCGCCCCTGCCGGCGGAGTGCCATCGGTCGTTTCCTGAGTGAACTCTGCGACGACGTCCACTCCAGGCCGTTCGATTTGTCGAGGCAGATCCAGTTTTTCAGCGAGTTGCCAGCTGGCAGATGGCTTTTCGTGACGACGTTGCGACCTTCGGTGACCTTTTGTACAACCAACCCTGACCGCAGGCACAGGCCCTACTTAAGGTCGGTAGCAAGACTAACTTTCAGACGTCCTCTCCGTGACATCGTCTGAAAGGAATGATCGACATGAAGTTTGCGAAAGTCATTTCCGCAGTGGGTATTACCGGGGCGCTCGCGATGGGGCTGGGTACCGGCGCCGCCAGCGCGGACCCCAACTGGGGGCCGCGAGGACCGCATGGCCCCGGTGGATGGAACAACGGGCCCGGCTGGAATCGTGGACCCGGACCCGCCGACTGGCATCACCCCGAGTGGGCCGGCTGGAACGACGGCTACCCCGACCGGGGGTGGCGTCCGCCGGAGGGCTGGGAGCCCCCGGGCGACTGGAACAACCCCGGTGGCTGGGCACCGCCGGCGGACTTCCATATGCACTGCGGTGGCCCATTGTGGAATCTGTTCCACCCGATCCCGTGTTGGTGATCTGAAACTTGCCCCAGTTCTGCCGCTCGCCGTCTGGCGGGCGGCAGAACGCTGGGCTCGTGTCACTGCTCGACGTCGTAGTCCATCACCGATACGGAAAGCATTGCCGCGCTTTGATCGTCACCGGGTCCGCTGCCGCGGAACGCATCCAGAGTGGACTGGGACGCCCACCGTTCGTAGATGTTGATCCGGCCCGCATCGATCAGGTCTGCGGAGATGGCGAAGTCCAGGCAACCGTCGGCCTGCCGCGCCAGTTTGACCACGGCCACGCATTCGGCGAGGTAGTCCTCCCGCTGCTCCGGTCTGACGGTGATGTGTCCGGCAACGATGATCATGGTCTAGGTAGACATCGAGCGAGCCTGAAACTCATCGCTTGGAACGGCGGTCAGTACCTGCACTCGAGTCCCCGAGCTCTTGCGGCCTGGTCATTTGCCGCCGATCATCCTGATCTTTGGGGGTGTGGATCCCCGTCGAATGGATGCAACCAATAAGCCGACGGCGACGATGGACGGAATGCTCGCCTGCCAGGCGATCAACAGGTACATCGGTCCCCAGATCGTCAGAGATGCGGCGACCAGGCGAATGTACTCACCAGTGGTCACTGATGCGTTGGGATCCTTACCGGCGATGAAACCGAGTGCCACCGCGATACCGACGCCGACGCTGCCGGCAGCGAACACCGTGACAGTCGACCACAGCGTTCGACGCCATGACGGCATCTACCGGTGAAAGCGGTCGGTGCGCTGGGCGCAACCTCTCGCCGTCTTCACTGTCGCTCAAAAGTCGCTCGGAGGCGGGCATTGAGACCGTCGCTTGCCGTTGCTGCGAGCCGCGACGAACGGCCTACCCCTCAGCAGCGACCAGCGACCGCAGCTTGATCGTCGGGTTGTCCCGCTGGAAACCTTCCAGGCGCCACTTCGTCGAGAACAACACCAGCAGCACCCCGTCGGAACGCATCAGCACCTCCGAGGACACCTGCTTGCTCATGAACTCGGCGTCCTCGGGATCGACGATCCGCGCCACCTGGTACGGCAGCGATTCCAGCGTGATCGCCGCACCGATCTCCGTCTCCATCCGGTGCTGGGCCACCTCGAACTGCATGGGCCCGACGGCCGCGAAGACGGGGGCCTGCTCGCCGCGGCGGTCCGAGCGCAGCACCTGCACCACGCCCTCCTGGTCGAGTTGCTCGATACCCTTGCGGAACTGCTTGTGCTTGCTCGGATCCTTGCCGCGGACCACCGAGAAGTATTCGGGGGAGAAGCTGGGGATCGGCGGAAACTCCACGGGCACATCGCGATACAGCGTGTCACCCGGACGCAGCGCCGCCGCATTGGCCAAGCCGATCACGTCACCGGGCCACGCGTCGTCCAGCGTGGAGCGCTGCTGCCCGAACACCGACTGCGCGTACTTGGTCACGAACGGCTTACCGGTTCCGGCGTGCGTCAGCACATCACCACGCTCGAACGTCCCCGAGCACACCCGCGCGTAGGCGATCCGGTCGCGATGCGAGGAGTCCATCCCGGCCTGCACCTTGAACACGAACGCGCTGAACGGCGAACTCACCGCCCGCGGCTCACCGGCCACGTCGACGATCGCGCCGGGCGAGGGCGCCAGCTCGACGAGCACGTCGAGCAGCTGGTTCACGCCGAAGTTCAGCGCCGCCGAGGTGAACAGCACCGGCGAGGACTCGCCGGCCAGGAACGTCTCGCGGTCGTAATCCGAGCCATCCATCGACAACAACTCCGATTCCTCCACGGCGGTGTCCCAGTCGCCCTCGGCGGCGTCGTGCGCCTTATCGGCGGGGATGTGTTCCTCCGGCGCGGCGGTGGCGCCACCGGCGGTGCGGGTGAACCGGATGTAGTGGCCCTTACGGCGGTCCATCACGCCCTTGAAATCACCGGCGATGCCCACCGGCCAGGTCAGGGGAGTGGTCCGCAACCCGATGCGCTCGTGGATCTCGTCCATCAGCTCCAGGGCATACCGGCCCGGGCGGTCCCACTTGTTGATCACGGTGATGATCGGGATCCCGCGGTGCTTACACACCTGGAACAGCTTCAGCGTCTGCGGCTCAAGACCTTTGGCGGCGTCGATGAGCATGACCGCGGCGTCCACCGCCGTCAGCACCCGGTAGGTGTCCTCGGAGAAGTCGGCGTGACCCGGGGTGTCCAGCAGATTGATCACGCAATCGCGGTACGGGAACTGCAACGCTGTCGAGGTGATGGAGATGCCACGGGCCTTCTCCATCTCCATCCAGTCCGACACCGTCGACTTGCGGCCCGCCTTGCCGTGGATGGCGCCGGCCTCGTTGATCACCCGGGCATGCAGCGCCAACGCTTCGGTCAGTGTCGACTTACCGGCGTCAGGGTGGCTGATGACGGCGAAGGTGCGGCGACGCGCCGCCTCCGCGGTGACGCGGCCGGCGGTACGGGTATCCAGGGCGTTCTCGGTCATATCACCCTCGATGGTATTTGCCCAGGTGGGCAAACCCGAAATCTAGGCGAAGTCGGTCCCTGAGCTGACGTTTTCCCACTCCGCGATCTCCGCGGCCCGTGCATCGGCGACATGCCGGTAGATGGCCAGCGCATCGGTGCCGAGCAGCAGGAAACCGGGGGTTTCGGGTGCCTCGACTGCGGTGATGATCGCGGTGGCCGCCTTCGCCGGGTCGCCGGCCTGGTTGCCGTGCATCGTGTCGTTCTCGATGCGCCGCTTGCCCGCGGTGTCGGCGTAGTCGGCGATCGGCGTGGCCGACTGGGTCAGGGAGCGGCCCGCGAAGTCGGTGCGGAACGCGCCCGGCTCGACGATGGTCACCGAAATGCCCAGCGGGGCAAGCTCACCGCGCAGCGAACCGCTGAGCCCCTCCATCGCCGACTTGACCGCGGAGTAGTAGCCCGAGCCCACCGGGGTGGCCTGCGCCCCGATCGACGAGATGTTCACGATCGCGCCGGACCGGCGGGCCCGCATCCCCGGCAGCACCGCCTTGATGGTCGCCACCGTGCCGAAGAAGTGCGTCTCGAACAGGGTCCTCACCTCGGCGTCCTCACCCTCCTCGACGGCCGCCCGGTACCCGTAGCCGGCGTTGTTGACCAGCACGTCCACACCGGTAAAGCGGTCTTCGGCCTGACGCACGGCATCGGTCACCTGCTCGGCTGAGGTGACATCGAGCGCGACGGCCAGCACCCGGTCCGGAGCGGCGGCGGCCAGGTCCGCGACGCGGCTGACGTCGCGGGCGGTAACCACCGCGTTGTGGCCGGCGGCGATGACCGCCTCGGCGAGGGCACGTCCGATTCCGGTGGAGCAGCCGGTGATGAGCCAGGTCGACATGTGCGCCAGTATGCCGATGAACCCTGTGGCCGTCTGCCACCATGAGCACGTGAAGAAGCGTTTGCTGATCCTGGTGGTGCTGGTGATCGTCGCCGTGGCTGCCGCACCGTGGGGTTTCCGCACCTTCGTCGAAGGCGACCCGGACCCGGCACTGACGCTGACCGCGGACGCCACCCAGGCAACCACCGGCATCGACGGCACCTGGATGGTCCAGCCCGGCTCACAGGCCGGCTACCGCGCACAGCAGCACCTGCTGTGGCAGCCCATTGACGTCAACGGCCGCACCTCCTCGGTGCTCGGGAGCGCCGAGGTGGACAAATCACGTTTGATGTCAGCCGATTTCGTCGTCGACGCCGGATCGCTGGAGTCCGCGCACCACGGCCGCGACCAACGCTTCAGCGGCACAGACGTGATGGATGCCAAGAAGTTCCCGACCGCCGAAGTGGCCGTCACCGCGCCCGTCGACCTCTCCTCGGTCCCCGACGACGGGCGCCCGGTTCAGGTGGACGTCCCGGTGAAACTGACCCTGCACGGCGTCAGCAAGCAGGAATCCGCGCGCGCCGGCATCCGGCGCACCGGAGACCGCGTCGACGTCGCGGGATCCATCCCGATCACCTTCGCCGACTACCAGATCACCCCGCCCAAACTGCTGGCCGGGGTGCTGGAGATCCAGCCGGTCGCCACCATCGAGTTCTTGGTGCATCTGGCCAAGGGCTGACACGATCGCCCGGTGAACATCTGCGTCTTCCTCTCCGCCGCCGACCTCGACGACCGCTACACCGTCCCCGCCCGGGAGTTCGCCCGCGCGCTCGGCGCAGCCGGTCACACGCTGGTGTGGGGTGGCTCGGACACCGGGCTGATGAAGGTCGTCGCCGACGGCGTACAGGAGGCCGGCGGACGGCTGGTCGGGGTGTCGGTGGAGCTCTTCCGGTCGGCGGCCCGCCCCGGCGCCGACGAGATGGTGTTCACCAAAGACCTGGCCGAGCGCAAGGCCGGCCTGCTGGCCCGCTCCGACGCGCTGGTGATCCTGCCCGGCGGCCTGGGCACGCTGGATGAGGCCACCGAGATCCTGGAGCTGCGCAAGCACGGCCACCACACCAAGTCGGTGGTGCTGCTGAACACCGCGGGCTTCTACGACGGGCTGGTGATCCAGCTGCGCCGCATGGAGCAGGACGGTTTCCTGCCCCTGCCGCTCGACGAACTGATCTACGTCACCGCCGAACCGGCCGACGTGCTGACCTACCTGGAGCGCTAGAACCGCAGCCAGCCGCGCGAGGCAGACTTGTGCCGGTCGGCGTACGGCCACGGCTGATGACGCTCCGGCACCGACGCGGCCCGCACCTCCTTGAGCTGGACGCGCAGGTAGCGGCGCACCTCATCCAGCTCGGGATCGGCCCAGCGGTTGACGGCCTCGATCGGATCACCGGTCAGGTCGTAGAGCTCCCACTGGTCGTCGAGCACGTCGCTGCGGTACCGCTCACCTCCGCGGCCGCTGAACGCGAGTTGGCGCACACCGGGTTCGGTCCAGGTGCCCGGATCGTCGAAGGTGCGCACCAACTTCCACAGCCGCCCGTCGTAACGCTGGACCAGCCCCTCGAAATTGGCCGCGACGTCGACGGGGACCCGAATGCGCAGCGGGGCAGGAGGATTGGTGACGGCACCGATGGCCCGCGCGGCCGCCGAGGCCCCGGTGTCGCCCTCGAGGACGTTGTCGCGGGTCATCAGGTACACGGGCCGGTCCTCATCGGCGGGCGCGCCGTCGACCACCGGCATCAGGTTGAGGCCGGGTAGTGGGTGCACCTCGCTGAACGTCCGCGCGAGCGCCTCCGCGGTTGCGGGCACGTCGATGCCGGCCGCGCCCAGCAGCGTCGGCACCAGATCCACATGCGATGTGGGCGCTTCAACGGTGCGGGCCGATGTGGCGCCGGCGCCGATGCGGGCGACGACGAACGGCACCCGGGTGGCTTCGTCGTAGAGGTTGAACCACTTCTGGTGCAGGCCGCCGTGCGCGCCGAGCAGGTCACCGTGATCGGACGTGCGGACGAGCACGGCCTCGGTCGATCCTTCGGTGACGGTGCGGCGCACCCGGTCCAGCGGAGCGTCCACCTCGGCGTGCAACCGGTAGTACAGGTCGCGGTACTCCTGCGCCTTGCGCCGGTAGGTCCGCTCGATCGCACCGGCCGGTCCGTACCCGGAGTAGTACGCCTCCCGGAACGCGGCCTGGGCCGTGGGTTTGGTGCTGAGATCCTCCTCTGCGGTCGGCGGGGCCGGCACAGGCGGCGGATCCAGCGGTGAGGGCTGCAACGGTGAGCGCCGTGCCCACGCCGGAAACAGCACGATGTCATGGGGATTGACGAAACTGGCCACCAGCAGGAACGGCTTCAGTGCCTCGGGATCGCCGGTGCGACGGCGCTCGTAGCGGTCCTGCAGCCACGTCACGATCCGGTCGGCGAACAGCGGATCACGGCGAAATCCGCTGTTGGCCATCAGAGCACCGTGCGGCTCGGGGCCCACCCAGCCGGAGAATCCGTATGGGCCCAGCGGGTCGGCGTCGAGATACTGACTGACCGCGGCCGGGTCGATGAGACCGTCATCGTCGTTGGTGGCCAATGGTTTACCGGTCTTGGGGTCGGTCAGGTCGGCATGCGAGATATGCCATTTGCCGTCGTAGTGCGTGTCATAGCCGGCGGCGCGGAACCAGTTGCCCAGCGTGGGCACCTCACCGGGGCGCAGCCAGCGCAACCGCGAATCGTCGTACCGCTTGCCGATGCCGTCGGTCTGGGTGACGCCGTGCAGATCGGGGTACTGCCCGGTGAACAACGTCGGCCGGCTCGGGACACACGCCAGCGACCCGGTGTAGTGCCGGCTGAAACGCACACCGTGCTCGTCGAACCAACGCCACCCCGTCAGGGTGCGCTGCCGCCACTGGCGCAGCTCCTCGGGCTCATAGGGCGGTGCGGCGCGTTCTTCGTCGGTCACCAGGATCACGACGTCGGGAGTCATATCCGAATCTCACACCCCCCGCCCAGCCCGGTGGGGGAGAATCGCCGCATGTCGACACCGCCGCCCGACGAGCCGACCCGGCGTCTGCCTCGCGTGGACGGCCCGACGCAGCGGATCCCGCGACCCGAACCGTCCACCGAGCAGATCCGCAGGCAACCCGAGCCGGCGACGGAGAAGTTCGCCCGGCCGACCCCGCCGCCCCCACCCGCGCCCGCGCCCGCGAAGAAGCGCAACACGCAGACGATCGTGCTGGTCGCGGTGATCGTGGTGGCGTTGTTGGTCGGCAGTCTCGCCGGCGCCGAGCTGTATGCCCGGTACAAGGCGGCCGCCCTGCTGTCCAACATCACCGACTGCCTGGTCAAGGACGGCGCCGACGTGTCGTTCTCGGTGAGCCCGCCGTTCCTGTGGCAGTACCTGTCCGGCGACTACACCAACATCTCGGTGGCCACCGACGGCAATCAGGTGCAGGAAGCCAAGGGGATGACCGCCGACGTCACGCTCAGCAAGATCGCGCTGAAAGACACCGGGGACTCGAAAGGCACCATCGGGTCACTGGACGCCACGCTGTCCTGGACGTCGGACGGCATCAAGGAGACGGTGGCGCAGAATCTGCCCGTCGTCGGGAACCTGGTCACCGACGTGCACACCGACACCGCCGCGGGCACCCTGGTTCTGGAGGCCTCCGGCGGCACCACCGTCACCGCGCAACCCGCCGTCGCCGACGGCAACCTCAATCTGAACGTCACCGACGTCACCGGACCGTTCGCCAAAGACACCGTGCAGAGCGCCCTCAACGATCTGACCACCAAGCTCAACGACAACTACCCGCTGGGCATCAAGGCCGACAGCGTGCAGGTGACGAGCACCGGTGTAGTCGGCAAGTTCTCCAGCCAGAACGCCACCATCCCGTCCGGGGAGAGCAACTCCTGCTTCGCCGATCTCTAGGCGGCGACGAGCCGCAGCGGCAGGTGGCTGTGCCGGCGAATGATGTTGTTGACGGCCCACACCGGCCGGCCCGTCACCTCGATGCGCTCCACCCGCTCCACCAGGGCACGCAGGATCGCGACCGTCTCCAACCGGGCCAGGCCCTGCCCGGCGCACGCGTGTGCGCCGTTGCCGAATCCGATGTGCTTCCCGGCGTCACGGCGGATGTCGAACCGTTCCGGCTCGTCCCAGGCATCCTCGTCCCGGTTGGCCGAGGCGTAGAGCACCAGCACCCGGGACCCGGAAGCGATGGCGGTGCCGGCGATCTCGGTGTCGGCGCGCACCTGACGCGCGAACGCTCGCAGCGGCGACTCATAGCGGACGATCTCGTTGACCGCGCCCGGAATCAGGTCGGGATTCTCCTTGAGCAGCTGCCATTGCTCGGGATGGGTGCCCAGCAGGTACAGCGCGTTCGAGATGGCGCTGATGGTGGTGTCCAGCGACGGCGCGATGTAGTCGATCATCAGCGCCGGGCACTCGTCGTGCGCCAGCACGCCGGCGTCCGCGGCGGTGAGCAGCTCATCGATGATGCTGCCTTCCAGCACGTTGCGTTGACGCACCACTCGGCGGGCGAACCGAAGCATCTGCAGAGATCGCGGGATCGCCTTGATGGCTTGCCAATTCATCGGACCGAGGATGTCGAACGTCGCTCCACCCCACTCGATCAGATGCTCGCGCTGATCGCGCGGCCAGCCGACCAGATCGGGGACGACGGCCAGCGGCAGCGCGGTCGCCAGATCGACACCGTCGATAGTGCCCTGTCTGACGGCTGAGTCCACCACCGCTGCGGCCTGTTCTTCGACGGTGTCACCGATGGTGCGCAGCGCGCGTGGTAGCAGCCGGTGGGCGACGAGCTTGCGCCGCTCGGCGTGTTCGTCACCGTCGCTGGCCAGGGTGGTGCCGCGGGACATCTTGTTGGACAACGTGTTCAGCGACACCCCGTCACCGGACAGAAACTGTTGGTCATCGCGCAGCGTGGCCTTGCATTCGGGATAGCGGGGCAAGGCGTAGCACTTGTGCCGGGCCAGCCACACCACCGGCCCGAGCCGGCGCAGCTTCTGGTAGTGCGGATGGGGGTCGAGGATCGCAGGGGTGGTGTACAGATCGGCGGTGTAGGTGGCGGTCATGGAATCCTTCCGGCGACGGTGAAATCTGGTCTGACGATGACGGTCTGGCCGCGCAGCCACCGCGCAGTGGCGCCGGTGACGATCTGCACGGTGGCTTTCAGGGCGTCGGCGCGCGCCTGTTGCGCCGTGGTCAGTGGCTGCGCGGATACGACGGCGAAACCGTTGCCCCACGGCTCGCCCGGATAGAGCCGGCCCGTCAACCGGCCACGACCGACCTTCAGGCGCGGCGTGGTCGAGTCGACCATCTTGGTGCGCAGGCCGGGAATCAGACGCATCCGCGGCACGACGATGCGCCGCATCAGATCACCGAACCGGCCGCCGGCCGTCATCGCCCGGCCGACGGTCAGGGCCAGGCCGATCATCGCCCGGGTATGCGGTTGGCGTTCGCGCTCATAGGTATCCAGCACGTCGGCGGTCAATTCACCGTGCAGCACCCCTGCCAGTTTCCAGGCCAGGTTCATCGCATCGCGCACCCCGGCGCCCATGCCCTGCCCGATGAACGGCGGCGTGAGGTGCGCGGCGTCACCGAGCAGGAACACGTTGCCCTGACGCCACTGCCGCGCGATTTGGGCGCGAAACGTGTACTCGGTGACCCGCACCAGCTCCAGCTCGGGGTCGGTGGTCCACGGTGCGAGCAGTGGGCGCAGTGCCTCGAGAGTGTCGTAGTCCGAGGCAGATTCGCCGGGCAGGAGTTGGAACTCCCACCGGTAGCGGGCGTCGCCGATGCGCATGTAGGTGGCCGCCCGGCGGGTGCTGCACACCTGATGGACGCCGTCCCACTGACCCAGATCGGCGGTGGTGGCGATGTCGACCACCAGCCAACGCTGTTCGAAACCGAGATCGCGCATGGTGACGCCGATGCTGCGGCGCACCAGGCTCTTCGCTCCGTCGCAGCCCAGCAGGTAGTCGCAGGTGATCTGTTCGCCGTCGGACAACGTGATCTTTCCTGGCGCGACGGCCGTCACCTCGACACCGGCCCGCAGATGAAGCTGCGGGTAACGGGAGGCGTTGTCCCGCAGCAGCTTCTCCAGCTCGGGTTGGTCGAACATGTTGGCCTGTGGGAAGCCGCAGCGGCCGGGGCCACGCTGGAACCGGGCCATCACGGCGAGCTGTTCGTCGAGCAGTTGCAGCCCGAGCGCGGGCCGGGAGATCTTGGCGAACTCCGCGGCGATGCCGAGCCGATCGATTATCCGGTACACCTCGTCGTCGAGGTGTACGGCGCGGGGTTGCGGGTAGACCTCGGGCCAGCGCTCCAGGACCAGGGTTTCGATGCCGTACTGGGCGAGCAGGGTGGCCACGGTCATCCCGGTCGGTCCGGCGCCGATGACGGCGACCGAGACGTGGTTCACCGGTAGCGCACTCTCATGCGTTGTGCGCCAAGGTCGATGACGCCGTCGTCGGTGCCGACGGTGGCCTCGACGATATCGCCGTCGTGCAGGTATTTCGGGTTCGCGGCCTGGCGCTTGAAGAACGCCTTCCACTTCACCGCCGGGGGCAGCAGGTTGCCGATGATCTCGATCGGCTTCGGCGGGGCGCTCAGCGCGGTGCCAACCGGAGTGCCGGTGAGCACCAGGTCACCGGCGGCGAGATCCTGGAACCGGGTGAGCGACTGCAGCGCCTGCAGCGGCCGGTACAGCATGTCGCCTTCGACGGTGGCGTTCTGCCGCTCGGAGCCGTTGACGGTCAACCGCAGCCGCAGATCGCCGAAGCGCTTGAGTTCGTCCCCGTCGAGCAGCACCAGTTCGGGTCCGGTCGGGGTGAAGGTCGGGTAGGACTTCGCCTCGTAGAACTGCGTCTGCGGCAGCTGGATATCGCGGGCGGACACGTCGTTGGTGATCACCAGGCCGGCGATCGCGCCCGGCAGATCGGACTCGGAAAGGGTTGTCCCGACGGGGATGTCGCGACCGATGACCAGGCCGATCTCCACCTCATAGTCAAGGAAACGGACATGCTCGGGTTTGACGATGTCGTCGAACGGCCCGCTGATGGACGCCGAGGATTTGCGGAAGAACGTCAGCGGCACTGTCTTGGGATCCATGCCTGCGTCGCGGACGTGGGATTCGAAGTTGGTCATCTGAGCCACCACCCGGCACGGGGCGGTGACGGGGGAGACCAGTGTCAGGCTGTCCACGGGCGCGGTGTCACCGGTGCGTGCCGCGTCGATGGCGGCCCGGTCGGCCAGTAGGGCAGCGGTGGTGGTGGCTGTGGTCTCGATGCGAGCGGCACCGGCGGGGGTCTTGACCCACCATGCGTCGGCGGTGCGCAACACGGAAACGGTCATGAGGAAGCAACTTTCAGTAGTCCGGCGAGCCGCCGGAGATCGAATTCGTTGTCACCGCGCAGTGCGGCCACCATCGTTGCGGCCTCGTGGCGGATGTTGCGGGCGTCGCTGCCCAAGAAGTCCCGGCTGACGGGCGGCCCCCACTGCGACAGGCCGGTCGCGGTGAACGGCGCCCACCCGGGCTCCAGGGTGTTGTCGAACATGTCCCCGTCGGCGAAATGCTCGACCAGGAAGCCGTCGGGGTCGCGCCAGTAGTCGAAGATCTGGCTGCCCTGGATGTGCCTGCCGATACCCCAGGACCTGAAATAGCCACGCTCACGGAGGTATTCGCCGCCGGCGGCCAGTGCGTCGAGATCACTGACCTGGTAGGCCGAGTGGACGTAGCGGTTCGCCGGGCCCAGCGCCAGAGCCAGGGTGTGGTGATCGGCCGGGATGGCACCGCGGTCGCACCGGATGAAGCTCATGGTGGGGCCGCGGTCGCGCTGACCGGGGAAGTACAGGAAATCGCTGACGATCATTCCGAACAGGTCGAGGTACCAGTTGAGGGTGCGCCGGTAGGTGGTGGACTGCAGCACCACGTGCCCGAGCCGCTGCACCCGGGCCGGGATCCGCGGCGGGCGCTGCGTGACGTTGGTGCGGCTGACGGCGCGGCCGGTGTTGTGGACGAGGGGCTGTTGCACTGGTAGCTCGGGCCGGACGTGCATGCCCGCGACCACCCGCACCGGGGTGCCGCCCGGATCGGCGAGGTCGACGGCCAGCCCGCCGATCGCTTCCGGCAGGGCCCGCGCCGCGACGCCGGTGTGCTCGGCCAGTCGCAGCACGTCCACCTCGTCGGCGGCTTGTAGCGCCAACCCGGCGAATCTCGTAGCGGGCCCCTGCCGCAGCAGCACGCAGGGTGCGTCGGCGTCGGTGCCGCGCAGGTGAAGTTCGGTGGGGGTGCGCAGCGCGGTCTGGAATCCGAACGCGCGGGCGAAGGCTTCGGCGCGGGTCAGGTCGGGTTTCTCGAACTCCAGCCAGGCCAGATCGACCACTTTGATGACGGGGTTACGGGACCGCCCGGGGTGTTCACCCTTGTGGGAACCCTGTTCGCTGTGCAGGTCTTTGTGCACGTCAACAACCATGAGACCTCCTTACTTGACGAAATCGTCACATACGACGCAACACTCAGTCAACGTTTCTGACGAAATCCTCAGAAATGAGGCACACTGTTGCCATGTCCGACGTGAGCCGCACAGACCGGCGGAAGGCGCGCACCCGTGCCGCGCTGATCGAGGCGGCCCAGGCTTTCATCGCCGATGGCCGGGTCAATGCGCCCATCCTGGAAATCACCCAGGCCGCCGACGTCGGGATGGGCTCGTTCTACAACCACTTCGACACCAAAGAGCAGTTGTTCGAGGCGGCCGTCACCGAAGTGCTCGACGCCCACGGCGCCCTGCTGGATGCCTGCACCGCGAATCTCGATGATCCGGCGGAGATCTTCGCTGCCAGCTTCCGGCTGACCGGCCGGTTGTTCCGAGGCCGTCCACAGGAGAGCCGCGTGCTACTGGCCAACGGCATGTCCCTGCTGGTGTCCGAGCGCGGCCTGGCTCCCCGCGCCCTACGCGACATCAAGGCCGGGGTGTCCGCTGGCCGGTTCCGGGTCGAGGATCCCGAACTGGCACTGGCGATGGCCGGTGGCGCGCTGCTTGGGTTGGGTAATCTCCTTGCGGCGCAACCGGATCGCGATGGCGCGCACGCCGCCGATGTGGTGACTGCCGATGTCCTGCGATTGTTCGGGATGAGCGAGGACGACGCCCGCGAGGTGTGCGCGCGGCCGCTGCCGGACCTCGCTGCTACCGCTGCGGCGTCCTGAGGCGCGACCAGATCGCCGCGCGCGTGCGCGACACGATCGATCTCTTGGTGTGCGTCGGCAACACCTCGATGTGCAGCCAGCCGAGACGTTGCAGCAGTTCGGCTTTGGCGACGGCGCCCTTCGGAAATTTCTGTTCTGCCGCGTGATTGCAGTCGACCGCGACCTTCCACTGGGGCCATCCCATCGCGACGACGGTCTCGTCCTGGCCGTCGACGATGCGAATCTGAGTGTCGGCGGGGCGAAGACCACCGTCGGACAGGATGAGTCGCACGCGTGTCTCCTCGGGGCAGGAGGCCCCGCCGTCCATTTCCAGCACGGCCTCGCGCGCCCGTGCGATGCCGCGGGCGCCGGCATAGCGGTCCACCAGCGGCCAGACGGCGTCCCGGGTGAGGCCCGTCGATGCGGCGAGAGCGTCGAGGATCATGACGGCCTCGTCCCTCGGCAGGTGCCGTGCGATGTCGAGAGCCGTGCGGGCCGGTGTGGTGATCATCAGGCCTGCCCGCACGGTGACCTCGTCAATCGAGATCCGCTCGTTCCGGACGATCACGTTCGGTAGGCGCCTGTGGGCGGTGATGATCTCGATCGGCTCGAAGGCGACGTCATCGGGTCTCAGATAGACGCCGGCGGCGGTTCTGCCGGCGATCACTCCTGAGCGGCCGGACCACAACCACGCCGACTTGGCGCGTTCGACCAGGGTCAGTTCGGCGCGCTTGGGCAGGTACACGTTCGGAAGGACCGCTTTGTACTGCGACCGCAGAACTCCCCTGGTCACAGAGCGGTTCTTGATGGCTACATCGCCGAGGAACGGTTCCATGCGGCCATGGTGGCCCCGGGTACCGACATCTTTCCGCAGCTCTGACGAGATTGCGCTGAGGGTTGTGGATGGAGGCGACCGCGGTCGCAACGACGACCCTCAGCGCAATCTCGTCAGAGCACCCGAAAGGGGTCAGTGCAGGGGAGCGAGTAGCGCGTCGAGCCCGTAGGCGAACACGGCGTCATAGTCGGTGGGGGATTGCAGCGCTGCCACCAGTTCCTGGTCGGGCCAGTCCGCGGTCCAGGGGTCGCGGTGGTAGTCGCCGCGCACTGTCGAGAACTGCATGACCGCAGCGGAGATGACGTGCACCTGCACGGCGCGCAGGAGCAGCGCGGCCCGCTCGCCGGTGACGCCCAGCGCGGCCAGTTCGGCGGCGAGCACCTGCTGGACCGGCTGGAACAGTGTGGCGGTCCGGCCTCGTCCATGCGCGAGCGCCAGCAGGTGCTGGTGCTCGATGAGCAGGCGGCGCTGGGCATGGGCCACCGAAGAGATGCGCTGCACCGGATCGGCGCCCTCGACCGGCAGGTTGCTCATGGCGGCGAGCAGGCGGTCGATCAGGCTGTCGAACAGCTGATCGCGGCCGCCGACATGCCAGTAGATGGAGGTGACGGCCACTCCGAGCGCGTCGGCGAGCCCGCGCACCGAGAATCCGCCACGCTCGACGAGGCGCGCGGCGGCATCGAGAATCGTCTCGGCATCAAGGGCTTTCGTGTTGCGAATTCGTCCGCCTCGGTTCTGTAACGGTGTTACATTCCGACTATATCCGGCGAAGGAGAGACACGTGTTCGATCTGCTGATCACGGGCGGCACCGTAGTCGACGGCACCGGGGCTGACCGGTTCACCGCCGATGTGGGCATCAAGGACGGAAAGATCGCCGAGGTTCGGCGTCGCGGCCCGGGCGACCGGCCACTGGAGGCCGACGCCAAGGAGACCATCGACGCCACCGGCAAGATCGTCGCGCCGGGCTTCGTGGACATCCACACCCACTACGACGGTCAGGTCAGTTGGGACGACCTGCTTGAGCCGTCCAGCAATCACGGGGTCACCACGGTGGTCGCGGGCAACTGCGGGGTGGGGTTCGCGCCGGTTCGGCCCGGCCAGGAACAGTGGCTGATCGAACTGATGGAAGGCGTCGAGGACATCCCGGGAACCGCACTGACGGAAGGCATTACGTGGGGCTGGGAAAGCTACGCGGAATACCTCGACGTCATCGGCAAACGTGAACTGGCCGTCGACGTCGGCAGCCAGATTGCGCACGGCACCGTCCGCGCCTATGCGATGGGTGAGCGCGGCGCCCGCAACGAACCCGCCACCCAAGACGACATCGCGGCGATGAGCCGCCTGGTGCAAGAGGCCATCGAGGCTGGGGCGCTGGGCTTTTCGTCATCGCGGACGCTGGCGCACCGCGCGATGGACGGCGAGCCGGTGCCGGGCACCTTCGCCGCCGAGGACGAACTGTTCGCGCTCGGCCGGGCCACGGCTGCCGGTGGTGGCGCGGTGTTCGAACTCGCCCCGCAGGGCGCCGCCGGTGAGGACATAGTGGCGCCCATCAAGGAACTGGAGTGGATGCGGCGCCTCGGTGAGGAGATCGACTGCGCCCTGAGTTTCGCGTTGATCCAGGTCGACGCCGATCCCAACCTGTGGCGCGAACAACTGGAACTGTCGGCCAGTGCGCATCAGGCGGGCAGCCGGCTCTACCCACAGGTGGCCGCGCGGCCGTTCGGCATGCTGCTCGGCTTCCCCGGGCACCACGCCTTCACCCACCGGCCCACCTACCGTCGGCTCAAAGCCGAATGCAGCAGGGAGGAACTCGCCGCCCGACTCGCCGAGCCGGCGGTGCGCACGGCCATCCTCGGAGAGGAGGACCTGCCGGTCGACCCGAATGCGTTGTTCGACGGCATGTTCGCCCTGGCGCAGTATTCGACCCACCGGCTCTACCGGCTGGGCGAACCGCCGGACTACGAGCCCACCGTGGAGCGCACGGTCGCGGCGATCGCGCAGCAGCGCGGCGAAGATCCGCTGGCGACGATGTATGACCTGATGCTGGAAGCCGACGCCGGCGCCATGCTGATGCTGCCGATGTTCAACTACGCCGACGGTAATCACGACGCCATCAGGGAGATGATGACCCACCCCGCCGCGGTGCTGGGGCTCTCCGACGGCGGCGCGCACTGCAGCATGATCTGCGACGCCTCGTATCCGACGTTCCTGCTGACGCATTGGGCGCGGGATCGTCACCGTGGGAAGAAGCTGGGTCTGGAGTACGTGATCCGCAAGCAATCCCATGACACCGCAGAGCTGTTCGGGCTCACCGACCGTGGCGTGATCGCGATCGGCAAGAAGGCCGACGTGAACGTCATCGACCTGGACGCGCTGACCCTGCACGCCCCGCGGATGGCCTACGACCTGCCCGCCGGCGGGCACCGGCTGGTGCAGGGCGCCTCGGGCTACACCGCGACGATCGTCAACGGTGTGGTCACCCGGCGCGACGGCAAAGACACCGGGGCGCGACCGGGACGGCTGGTCCGCGGCTAGAGGATGCCGAGGATGTCGTTCTTCAACGCCTCGGCCTCGGTGCCGAACACGGCCTGCACACCGGTGCCGACCTCGATGACCCCTGCCGCACCAAGGCTTTTCAGCCGCGCCTGATCGACCTTCGCCGGGTCGACGACCTCCATGCGTAGCCGGGTGATGCAGGCGTCGACGTTCACCAGGTTCTCGCGCCCACCGAACGCGGCGATGACCTGTTCGGCTTTCGAGTCAGGGGTTGCTGCGACAACGGCCGTGGGGGACACGACTCCCTCCCCGAGATTGGCCTGCTCCTCGGCCTCGAACTCGTCCTCCGGCTCGCGCCCCGGGGTGCGCATGTTCCAGCGCGTGATGGCGAACCGGAACAGCACGTAGTAGATGACGAAGAACACCACCCCCATGCCGACCAGCAACGGGATGTTCTTGGCCGCCGGCGCCGTCCCGTAGAGCAGCAGGTCGATCAGCCCGGCGGAGAACGAGAAGCCCAGATGGATGTCGAGCAGATACGCGATCGCCAGCGACAGGCCCGTCAACACCGCGTGAATGACATACAGCGGGAACGCGACGAACATGAACGCGAATTCCAGCGGTTCGGTCACGCCGGTGAGGAACGCCGTCAGCGCCGCGGCGGACAGGATGCCGACGGCCACCTTGCGCTGCTTCTTGTTGGCCACGTGGATCATCGCCAGCGCCGCGGCGGGCAAGCCGAACATCAGGATCGGGTAAAAGCCGGAGGTCAACAGGCCGGCGCTCGGGTCACCGGCGGCGAAGCGGGTCAGCTCACCGGTGACGTTCTGCCCGTCGGGGGTCTGGTAATCGCCGTAGAGAAACCACACATACGAGTTCGGGATGTGGTGCAGCCCCAACGGGATCAGCATGCGGTTGGCGAAGCCGTACACGAACGCGCCGAATGCGCCTGCGCCGCCGATGAATTTACCCAGCCCGGTGAGCCCGGCATCGAACAGCGGATAGAAGTAGCTCAGGCCGAAACCGATGAACAGCGACGCGAGCGACACGACGATCGGGACGAACCGGCGTCCGCCGAAAAAGCCGAGATACGAAGGTAATTGGATGGTGTGATAGCGGTCGAACAGCCAGGCGGTGACCAGGCCGATGACGATGCCCGCGAACACGCTGTAGTTGATCTGGGCCTGTTCACCCGACTTGTCCAATTCGCCGGCCAGCACGATCGGCGACATGGTCTTGAACACCGCCTCGACCACCAGGTAGCCGACCACGGCGGCCAGCGCGGTGGAGCCGTCCGCCTTGCGGGCGAACCCGATGGCCACACCGACGGCGAACAGCAGCGGCAGATGCGCGAACACCGCATCCCCGGCGGCGCTCATCGCCTTGAAGAACGCGCCGATCACCGGGGTGTCGATACGACCCAGCAGGTCGGGCTGGCCCAGCCGGAGCAGGATGCCGGCCGCGGGCAGCACCGCGATCGGCAGCATGAGGCTCTTGCCGAGGCGCTGCAACTGCGCAAATCCCGGAATCCGTGCACTACTTTGCGTTTTCGTCGACCCGCTCATTCGGGGCAGCTTAAACGAGAACCGGCGAAGGCAGGACGGTGTTCGACGACGCTCGTAGTGTTGAAACAATGACGACACACGTTTTCGCGCCGGTCCCCGGACAGGTGGTGGCGCTGCCTGACGTGCCCGACCCGGTGTTCGCCCAGGGCATGGTGGGTCACGGGGCTGCCATCGACCCGCCCCACACCGTCATCGAGGCGCTGGCCCCGGTCGGCGGCAAGCTGCTCAAACTGATGCCGCACGCCTACATCGTGCTCACCCCGGCCAACGTCGGTGTGCTGGTGCATCTGGGTCTGGACACCGTCGCACTCAACGGCGAGGGCTTCACCACCCACGCCACCCAGGGCGACGACGTCACCGCGGGCCAGCTGATCATCACCTACGACGTCCCCGCGGTGGTGGCCAAGGGGCTCAACCCGATCGTGCCCGTGGTGATCATGGACGAACGCGAAGCGGGGAACATCACCACAGTCGGCGCGGGCGAGATTACCAGCGGTGCAGCACTTTTCACGGCGGCCACCTGATGGAAGTCGTCATCCAACCGGACACCGCCACCCTCGGAGGTCTCGCCGCGGACGCCATCGGCGCGCTGCTGACGAGTAAACCGGAGGCGGTGCTCGGCCTGGCCACCGGATCGTCACCGCTGGCCATCTACGACGCACTGATCGCGCGCCATGAGGCCGGTCAGCTCAGCTTCGCCGGGGCGCGTGCCTTCACCCTCGACGAATACGTCGGGCTACCCGCTGAGCATCCCGAGCGCTACCGCAACGTCATCGACGATGTGTTCGTCTCGCGGGTCGACTTCGCCCCCGGCGCGGTGGACAGCCCCGACGGTCTGGCCGGTGACATCCCCGCCGCGTGCGCGGCCTACGACATCGCGATCGTCGCCGCGGGCGGGGTGGACCTGCAGATCCTCGGCATCGGCACCGACGGGCACATCGCGTTCAACGAGCCGGGATCCTCGCTGGCGTCGCGCACCCGGATCAAGACGCTGACCTTGCAGACTCGCGTCGACAATGCCCGGTTCTTCGACGGCGACGTCGACGCGGTGCCCACCCACTGCCTCACCCAGGGATTGGCGACCATCATGGCCGCCCGCCACATCGTGCTGATCGCCAGCGGGGCGGCCAAGGCCGAAGCGGTGCATCACCTCGTCGAAGGATCCGTGTCGGCGATGTGGCCCGCGACCATCCTGCAGCACCACCCGCATGTCACCGTGCTGCTCGACGACGCCGCCGCCCGGCGCCTACAACTGTCCGACTACTACCGCGAGGCCTACCGCTCCAAACCGGACTGGCAAGGTATCTGAGTGCTGATCGCCGCGGACACCCTGCTCACGGGCGCGGAACTGTTGCGGCCCGGGTGGATTGAGCTCACCGGCGACACCGTGCGCGCGCTCGGTTCGGGACCTGCGCCCGTGCCGGCCGACCATACCGCCGCCGTGGTGATGCCCGGCTTCGTCGACACCCACCTGCACGGCGGCGCCGGTGCCGACTTCTCCGCGGGCACCCTGGCCGCGACGGAGGCCGCGGTCGACCTGCACCGCAGGCACGGCACCACCACCCTGATCGCCTCGCTGGTCACCGCCGCCCCCGAGGAACTGCTGCGCCAAGTCGGTGCGCTGGCCGAACACACCCGCGCCGGCCTCATCGACGGCATTCACCTGGAGGGGCCGTGGCTGTCGGTGCATCGCTGCGGCGCGCATGATGCCGGGCTGATGCGCGACCCGGATCCTGCTGAGCTGCAACGGATCCTGGAGGCCGGTGCCGGGGCGATCAGGATGGTGACGCTGGCCCCCGAGCGCGCCGGGGCGTTGGAGGCCATCGCCACGCTGACCGCAGCCGGGGTGGTGGCCGCCGTCGGGCACACCGATGCCGGCTACGAACAGACCATGGCGGCGATCGACGCCGGCGCGACGGTGGGGACCCACCTGTTCAATGCGATGCGTCCCATCGCTCACCGCGCGCCCGGGCCCATCATCGCGCTGCTGGAGGACCCGCGGGTGACCGTCGAGCTGATCACCGACGGGGTGCACATCGACCCGGCCATCTACCGGCACGTCTGCGCCGGCGCGGGGAACGTTTCGCTGATCACCGATGCGATGGCCGCGACCGGCAGCGCCGACGGCGAGTACCGCCTGGGCACCATGGTCGTCGACGTGGTGGACGGCGTGGCGCGGGTAGCGGGTTCCGACACCATCGCGGGCAGCACCGCCACCATGGATGCGGTGTTCCGGTTCGCCGTCACCCACAGCGGTTTGGATCGTGACGCCGCCCTCCTGCAGGCGGTGAGCCAGGCCACCATCAATCCGGCGCGTGCACTGGGGCTGTCGTGGCCCGTTCTGGTGCCCGGGGGGCCGGCGGATGTGGTGACGCTGGATGCCGATCTGTCGGTGACCGGAACGGTCTACCGGGGTGAGTGGGTCACGCCTGCCGACGGCGACGACGGCGGTACCGCCACACCTTGACGGCGACGTAGATGCCGGTGCCGAGCAGCACCATCGTGGGGCCGCCGGGGGTGGTCGCGCCGTCATCGGGACTGGGGATGTGTCGTGCAGGCGGCGGCTGGAGCCCATGGGGGTCGGTCAGCGTCAGCTCCTCGACTGCCGTCGCGGCGTCGCCCGCCGAACTGTCCATGCTCATCTCGCCTGTCACCCTCATGCCAGTGCCGCCTCGCTGGCAACGGCTACGACTGTACAGAGTGTGGGTTACTGGCGGGTATCAAGAAAGTGCAGCCTGTGTGCCGTGTCACACCAGCGGTTTGTTCTTGCTGATCCGGGTGCGCAGATCACCCATCAGCAGCCGGCTGGCGCCCTGGCGGACGAACTTCGGCAGGAACGTGTTCACGTACGACACGAAGAGGAAGAGGTTCTCGAACCTGCGCTGCTCGGCGGCCGACCAGGGCAGCCGCATCGCCTCCCGGAAGACCGGGGCGAGCGACCCGATGGTGAGGAAACGCAGCAGCCGACCGAAGTTCCACCGCAGGACGGGGCTGACCATCTTCAGCCCGATCAGTCGCATCAGGTAGTCGCGCACCTCGTCGTCGATGCGCACCCGCTGGCAGGCGGTGTTCCAGTACACCTCGAAATCCGCTCGGGTGGGCGGCCATTGGTCCTCCGTGACCTGCAGCGTGGTGGCCAGCGGCATCGCCGTGGCGTAGAACTGCTCGGCCTCGTCCGCGGTCAGCCGGCCGTGCAGCAGCTGATAGGTGTCCTCGAAACCGATGAAAAGACATGCCGCGACCCACATCTGGAGGTCCCGGTCGAACGCGTTGTATTTGACGGGGCTGGCGGTGGTGGACTGCACCTGCCGGTGCGCGGCGTTCACGGCCTCCCGGTAGGCGGCCCGCTCGTCGTCGGTGCCGAGGATCGCCACCTGCAGGTACTGCACCGTGGTGCGGGCGCGTTTCCACGGATGCTTCATCAGCGCGCCGGACTCGACCCGGCTCTCGACGACGCCGTGGCCCACCTCCGGCCACGACAGCTGCATGACGACGTTGGCGGCGGCCCCGCTGAACGACCAGAAATCCAGTGCCGCAGACAGATCGGTGGGCGGGTTGGCTCGTCGGGTGGTGTATTCACCGATCTGGATCCGGGTGCCGGTCACGGGAACACCGAATCCATCCAGTGGTACCGGTTCTCCAGCGTTCCCAGCATCCAGGCGCCGCCGGCGACCGCGGCGACGCTGGTGCCGATGAACAACACCGTCACGGTCGCCATGAGCAGGTACCCGGCCGCGGTGCCACTGGCCATCAAGCGGACGGCGCGGACCACCACATCGATGATGCGCACGACAAGCATCAGCAACATCGGCAACCCCGGATCATGGCGGAAGTCTGAACAGTGCGCGCATCGTCGTTGGCTAACTTTGGCCCGCAATGTGAAGTTGCACGCGGTCATGCACTTTCAGCTAACTAGTTCCCAACACAATGAGCCGGAAATGCCAGCGTAAGCGTACTTACAGCAACAAGGTATCGCGATCGTCAATAAATTTGTGCTTTGTTTGCTGAGTGGCTGCAGAATTCCGCCCCAGACTCCTATGGTGCGCCTATTTCTCCCGGTCAGGGTAATAATTCATCCGTCTGATATCTGGAAAAGGTGTTGTTGCCCGCGTTGCGGGGTGCATGATCACAGCAAAATTTCAGGACTGGCCGAAATGCGCAACATCGAACAGATGGGCTGGGTGGGTGGCAATGAGCTACGCGAACTATGTCGGGCGTATCGGCGCGCTGGCAGTCGCACTGGGTATCGGCACCGCGATCGCGGGCACCGCGGGTCAGGCGATGGCCGAAACCGAATCCACATCGTCATCGCCGGTGGGGGACACCGCGCCCGCCGGGGACACCGCGCCCGCCGTCAAGCCCGACGCCCCGGTCACCGAGCCGAAGCCGACGACCGCCACGAACGAGCCCGCCCCGGCCACCAGCGCGCCGGCCAAACGGAACGGGAATACGGCACGTACCACCCGGCAGACCCGCTGCACCACCTGCCGGGACCGCGAGGCCACCGCCACGAAGGCGGCGACCGCACCGAGCGCGGAGAGTTCGACGCCCGCGGCGCTGCCCACCGCCGCGGTGGTCGCACCCAAGCCCGTCCCCGTCGTCGCGAAACAACTGGCACTGCTGCGCCAGACCGTGCTCGGGTTGTTCGGCATCCACCCTGCCGCGGACAAGACGCCGGCCGTTCCGGCCGATTCGTCGGCGGACCTGCTCATGCTGGCCGCCACCCGCAGGCAAACCGGTGCCGCGGCCACCGCCGAATCCGTGGTGGTGACCCCGCTGATCGCGGCGGCCGCACCGGTCAACACCGCACCCACCGCCGCCCCCATCCAGTCCGCGCCCGACCAGACGACCGGCGTGGTGACCGGCTCCGTCGGCGGCACCGACGCCGAGTCGAATCCGTTGACCTACACCGTGAGCGGAACCGCGCCGGGCAAGGGCAAGGTGAGCGTCAACTCGACGACCGGGGCTTACACCTACACCCCGACGCAGGCGGCCCGGCTGGCCGCCGACATCACCAACGGTCCCGACACCGACAGTTTCACCGTGCTGGTCAATGACGGCACCGCGGCCACGACCGTCACCGTCACCGTCCCGGTGCTGCCGGCGGCCCTCGCGTCGGGCGGCGCGAAGACCGTCGGCGCCTACCCGACCGGAGTGGCGGTGTCGGCCAACAAGATCTACGTCACCAACGCCGGCAGCAACACCATCTCGGTGATCGACCGGGCCACCGGCGCGACGGTGACCGTCAGCGTCGTCGCCTCCCCGAAGGCGATCACACTGAGTCCCGACGGCAGCCGCGCCTATGTCGGCGGCACCAACGCGGTGTCGGTGCTCAACACAGCGACGAACACCGTGCTGTCGAAAGTGGCTTTGGGTGGCGGCCAGATCTACGGAATCGAGTTCGCGCCCAACGGGCAGCGGGCGTACGTGACCAACAGCGGGAACAACACCGTGTCGGTGCTCAACACCACCACCGCCACCCCGACCCTGGTGGCGACCATCGCCGTCGGTAGCCAGCCACGCGGGGTGGTCGCGTCGGCCGACGGCACCAAGCTCTACGTCACCAACTGGAACGCCAAGTCGGTGTCGGTGATCGACACCGCCACCAACAAGGTGATCGGATCGCCGATCGCGGTGGGCACCAACCCCTTCGGGATCGACGTCTCCGCCGACGGCACCCGGGTGTACGTGTCGAACTTCGGCAGCGGCACCGTCTCGGTGCTCAACCCGACCGCCGGCTCCCCGCTGGTCGGCACCATCGCGGTGGGCGCCGAACCCATGGGCGCCATCCTCAGCCCGGACGGCAGCGTGCTGTATGTCGCCAACGGCCGCGACACGGTCTCGGTGATCGCCACCGCCACCAATACCGTGGTCAACACGCTCGCGATCGACTCCGCGGCCGAGAACGGTTCGCACCGTATCGCGCTGAGCCCCGACGGCCAGCAGATGTACATCACCGACATGTCCGACCGCGTGGTGCGCACCCTGAACCTGGTGCGCGGCAACACCGCACCGATCGCCGGCACGCCGACCGTCGGCACCCCCGACTCCGGCACCGGCAAGGTGAGCGGTGCGCTCAACGTGACCGACCCCGACGGTGACAAGCTCAGCTACACCGTCACCCAGCCCTCCGGTGGGACCGTCACCGTCGATGCCGCAGGCAATTTCACCTTCACGCCCGCACCGGCTTCCGGCGCGGCGCTGGCGAAGGCCGCGAGTTCCGTGTCGTTCACCGTGGCCGTCGGCGACGGCAAGGCCAGCACCATCACCTCGGTGACCGTGCCGCTGGCCCCGGCGCAGAGCTCCGTCGACAGCACTGCGGCACTGCAGGCATTGTTCGACGGACTCAAGCCCGGTGACACCCTCACGTTGCAGAACAAGACCTATCAGCATTCCGGCGTGCTCTACATCCGGGTGGCCGGCGTGACCATCAACGGCAACGGCGCCACCCTGGCCGCCACCAACGATGCGACGTCCTCGGTGCAGATCCTCGCCGACAACGTCACCCTCTCCAACCTCACGCTGTCCGCACCGTTGACCGGGCCGCGGTACTACGCACCCGAACAGCACAAGCTCGTCATCATGGCCGACCACGCGACCGTCAAGAACGTCACCATCAACGGCTCGGCCGGGGCGGGCGTATACCTGGACGGCGCAGGCTATTTCGAGCTGGACAACGTCACCGTCAAACGGTCGCGCGCCGACGGTATCCACATGACCAACGGCTCGCACGACGGCGTGGTGAACAACGCCCGCACCGAGTGGACGGGTGACGACGGCATCGCGGTGGTGTCCTACGTGCCCGACGGCGCCATCTCCCGCAACATCACCATCAACTCACCGACCGTCGTCGGCACCACCTGGGGCCGCGGTATCTCGGTGGTCGGCGGCCAGAACATCACCTACAACAACATCACCGTCTCGGACACCAATGCCGCGGGCGTCTACATCGCCACCGAACCGAGCTACAACACCCGACCGGTGACCGGAGTGACCGTCAACGGCGGCACCATCACCAACGCGAACACCAACACCACCATCCGGCACGGCGCGATCCTGGTGTACGCAGGCAACGCGGGTACCAGCATCAGCACGGTCACCTTCAAGAACCTCACCATCGTCAACACCCCGACGACGGCGGGCTGGGTCCTAGGCATGATCCGGGAGAACAACGTGCCCGTCAGCGGGGTCGTGTACGACACCATCACCATCAGGCAGACCCCGACCATGCAGACCACCTACACCAACGCCAACGCGGGGTCGTTCTCGCTGCAGCGGGTCACGGTAAACGGAGTGGCGCTCACATCCTTGTGAGGCAGGGCATGATGAAGCGGTGTCCGAACGCAATGTCCTCGGCGGCCCACTGGAACCGTGTGGGACCGAACCGCTCACCGGGTTCTACCGCGACGGCTGCTGCTCGACGGGCCCCGAGGATCCGGGACTGCATTCGATCTGTGCGGTGGTGACGCGGGAGTTCCTGGACCACCAGCGCTCGATCGGCAACGATCTGGCGACGCCGATGCCGCAGTACCGGTTTCCCGGCCTGGAACCCGGCGATCGCTGGTGCGTGACCGCGCACAACTGGCTGCGCGCCCATGAGGATGGTTGCGCGGCACCGGTGGTGCTGGCATGTACGCATGAACGGACCCTGGAAGTGGTGCCGCTGGAGGTGCTCGCCGAACACGCCGTCGACGTGCCCGACGATGCCAGCGACCTCTAGCGCGACCGAAGGAATTCCCGCAGCGCCGGGTCGTTGGAGGTGAAGCGGTCCACCTCCTCACCGCCGTCGCAGCGCAGCAGCGCGATGGTCACCTCGGTCGACGTCTCGGACACCACCTGCCAGTGCGCACCGGCGTCCTCCCACCGCAGCAGTTCGGCAACCCGGTCCCGTGTCATCTCTCCACGATGGCACTGATGGGGCGGGCGTGCGGGCGGAACCTGCGCTGCCGCAGCCGAAGGCGGCGTAGGCCACCGGTACTTCACGCGGTTGGGTAGGCTCGGCCCTCAAATGATCGAGACTGACGAGCCGCTGCCTATCCTGCCGCGCGAGCTGACCACGATTTCCGACGAGGTCCGCAACGTCCCGGCACCCGCGATCCCGCAGATCGCGGCACCGTACGCCGCCCGCTTGGCGGACCCGGATACCGACGCCGACCTGGTGTCGGGGTGGATGAACCTGCCGCATCTGGCCGAGGCGTGGGAGTACGACTGGCCGCCGGAGCGCTGGCGGCTGTACCTGAAGGCCCAGCTGGCCGGGACGTTCTCGCGGCCGTTCATCACCAGTCGCAAGGGTGAGGACATCGGCTATATCGAATTGTACAGAGCGTCAAAGGATTCGATCGCCACGCGGTATCAGTCCGATCCGTATGACCTGGGCATGCACGCGGCCATCGCGGACACCAAACTGGTGAACCGGGGCATCGCCCCGCTGATGATGCCCAAGCTGCTGGCCGACATGTTCGCCAGTGAGCCGCAGTGCCGCCGGGTGATGTTCGACCCCGATCACCGCAATCTCGGCGCGCGCCGGCTGGTCGAATACGTCGGCTGTACGTTCCTGGGTGAGCATCAGATGTCGAATCGCACGATGGCGCTGTACGTGTATCCGCGGACCCCGGACGACATCCCGGCCGTCACGTAGCTTTCTGCGGGAAGTCAGTGGGACATCATCGCGGCGTAGCCGTCGTGGTCGGGCTTCATGGCTGCGGCCACCAACTCCCACAATACCTCGTCGGTGCCGCCGCCGACCCGGGCCAGCTTCATGTCGCGCCACCACTGACCCAGCGGGGTCTCGTCGATGAGATAGCCTGTGCCGCCGAAGATGTGCATGCACTCCGAGACCACCTCTTCGCCGAGGCGGGCCGCGGTGACCTTCATGGCGGCAGCGGTGCGCAGGTCCAGTTTCTTGCCCGCCGCGATGCCGGCCAGTGCGTGGCGCAGCATGTCGACCCGGGCCTGCAGGTCGGCGATGCGCATCCGCAGCGCCTGGTGCTCGTACAGCGTATGACCGAACTGGCGGCGATCCATCATGCGCGCCAACGTGATTCCCAGTAGACGCTGGCAGCTGCTGGCGACCTGGCCGGCCACCGACATCCGCTCGTGCGCCAAACCCCACGAGATCGCAGCCAGGCCGGTGCCCGCCCGGGCCACCAGCGCCTCGGCGGGCACCCACGTGTCGATGTGCACGGCGGCCGTGTCCAGCGGTCCGGCGCCCACCTTGCGGTAGGGCACCTGGACCTGCACCCCGGGATCGCGCAGCGGGACCGCGATGACGACGACGTTGCCGTGCCTGCTGGTCGCGTCGTCGCCGACGTCGCGCGCCACGGCCATCACATAGTCGGCGATGGGGGAGAGTGAGACGAACTTCTTGACGCCCTTGACCTCGAAACCGCCACGGGCCGAACGCACCTCGGTGCCGACGATCTGCAGGTCGGATCCGCCGGATTCTTCGGAGGCGCCGATGCACAGCACCGCCTCGCCGCGGATGGCGCGGTCGGCGATATCGCGCAGGTAGTCGTTGCGGGCGAATCGGCGCAGGATGGCGATGGCCGAGTCGTGCAGGCTCACCCCGACGGCGATGCCGGCCGAGCCCAGCCTGCCCAGCTCCATCGCCAGGGCGATGACGTCGCCGACGTCGGGCTGCTGCTCGTCACCCCACTTGGCGGCGAACACCCCTTCGCGGCCCAAGTACTCGATGAGCTGGCGCGGGAAGTGTTCGCTCGCTTCGGCTTCGGAGGTCCACGTCCTGACCTGGTCGTTGAACACGCGGTGCAGGAGCGCCGGAAAGTCCTCGACGGGAGGGGCGGTGAGCGTCATGGTGCGGCCTCCAGATTGCGTTTGACCTCGAGCCTGCGCAGCTTGCCCGACGACGTGCGGGGCAGCGACCCAGGCCGCATGAACACCACTTCGGCCGGCACCACACCGCATTCGGACGCGATGCGAGCCACCAGCGCACTGCGGGCGGCGGGCTCGTCGGCGCCCTTGAACTCGGCGGCGATCACCAGACCGGGTCGCGTCGCGGGCCCGTCGGTGCCGATCGCCACCACCGCACCGGGGCGGATCCCGTCGACCTGGGCGGCCACCCGCTCGATCTCGGTGGGGAAGATGTTGCGCCCGGCGACGGTGATGATCTCTTTGGCGCGCCCGCAGATGACCAGGCTGCCGTCGAGTAGATAGCCGATATCGCCGGTGGGGAACCAGTTTTCGCGGTCGATCGGATCTTCGCCGAGGTAGCCCGTCATCATCGAGGTGCCGCGGACCTCGACCTCGCCGACCTCCCGATCGGTGACGCTGCCGGCGAACTGCTCGCGTGGGCTCACCCGGATCTCCATGCCGGGGATGGCCTCGCCGAGCACGGCATGCCGGCGCACGTAGCCGCCGTCATCGCTGACGACGTGGATCTCGTCGACCCGCAAACCGGTGCCCGGGGTGGGAACGCTGACCGCGCAGTTGGATTCGGCCAGGCCGTAGGACGGGGCCAGGGCGCCGGGGTCGAGACCGAAGCGGGCCATCTCGGTGGCGAACAGGCCGCTGCCTTCGCAGTCGATCGGTTCGCCGCCGTTGAGCGCGAAACGCAGGGGCGAGAGGTCGACGTCGCTGACCAGGCGGGCGTACTTGCCCACGATGTTGTAGGCCATGTTCGGTGCCGCGGTCAGGGTGGCGCGGCTGTCGCTGAGCCATTTCAGCCAGCCGAACGGCTGCGCGGAGAACGCGGAGGTGGGTGCCTGCCACAGGTTGGCGCCGCCGAGCGTGGCGGCGAGCACGAAGGACAGACCCATGTCGTGATAGAGCGGCAGCCAGGAATGCCCGGTGTCCTCGGGTCCGGCACCGACCCGGCGCACCAGCGCCCGCAGGTTGGCCAGCACCGCCTCGGGTGAAAGTTGTGCGGTGCGAGGCGTTCCCGTCGACCCGGCGGTGCCCTGCAACACCGCGACGGCGTTGCCCATGCCGCCGGCAAAGGTGGTTGAACGCTGTGTGTGCGCGACGGTGGTGACGTCCTGCACGGTGAACGCGCCGTCGGCCGAGCCCAGCCGGCCCAGGTGCGCGCCGTGGCTGAACACCGTGTGCGCGCCGACGCCCTCGAACCGTGCCGCGGTGGCCCGTGCCCAGCGCTGCGGATCCGCGCCGCGCACCGGCCCGGGCAGGATCGAGACGGCGGCCCCGGCGATCAACGCGCCGGTGATGGCGGCGAGGAATTCGACGTTCGGTTCGCCCACCAGGCCGACGGTCCGTGCGCCCTCGGAACAGATGCGTTCGGCGACGTTCTCGGCGCGCGCGTGCACCTCCGCCCACGGGTGGCGGTGCCAGGTTCCTTCGGCGGTGTCGAAGACGTGCAGGTCGTTGTTCGACCCGGTCATCGATGCCGTCAGCGCGGAGCCCAGTTCGGTCACGAGTTGGCCTGATCGGCCGGAAGCTTGGCCAGCACCGCGTCTTCCAGCTGGCCGACGGTCTCGCAGCTGAGCAGATCTTCTTCGGTGAGCGCCGCGTCGAGCCGATCCTCGATGGCCACCATGCCGACGGCGAACGCCACCGAATCCATGCCGAGATCGTCGATCAGCCGGGAGTCGCGGGTGACCCGGCTGACGTCGATGCTGAGATCATCTCTCAGGATGGAGAGCAGCTCAGGGTTGACAGCAGCGGACTGTGACTGTTCCATGTCGGGGGACGCTACACCGGGCAGTTAGCCAAGGCTAGGCTTACCCCGACCTATCGGGGTGTCGAGCGTCTCACCACGCGTGCCGGGCGAGTTCTGTGCTGCCGTTTCGCTGCCCGCCGTCGATGCTCACCCACGCCGGCACCAGCTCACTGGTGACGACGCCGTGCCGGGCCGTCAACTCGTCCACGATCGGGAAACTCGCCGCGATGCGCGCCGGGGTGTCCACCACGATCGTCGTCACCGGGACGCGCCGGCCCAACTGGAACAGCTTGTCGCCGTGCGGTTCACGGGCGCCGTGGAAACCCCAGATACCGCGCAGCACGGTCACCCCGCTGACCCCGTGGTGCGCCCGCAACCGGGCCACCAGCGCCCGGTGGATGGGCGTCGACCCGGTCGCGGTGGTCACGGTGTCCTCGGAGGTGTGGATCATCAGCTTCTGCCGCAGCGCGCGACCGTCGGCATCGGTCTCGGGCAGTTCGGGCGGCGGTGCGATCAGCTCGCCGTCGCGTTTGCAGAGCTGCGCCCGCTCCAGCGTCATGGTGGCGCCGGGCGCCAACCGGCGCAGCTCCGGTGCCGCGGCCGCCACCTGAGTACCGGTGCCTGCGGCGATGATCATCACCGGGACGTCGTTGTTGGTGCCGACGAACCGGGCCCGGTGGCGCTGCCCGGCCTCGGTGCCGTCGACCCCGAGGAACACCGCCGCCGCGGCGAACCCGTGCGCGTGCAGCACCTCGCACACCGCCCGATAGGACCGCGCCCGACGGACATAGAGGGTCAGTTTGTAGTCGCCCGGGCCCGGTGCGTCCAGCAGTCGCGCCCGCTCCAGGGTGACGATGCCGCGGCTGATCATCGCCACGGCCTGCTCGGCCACCGCGGTGATCCGCTCGGCCCGGTCGACCGCGGCGACGGCGACCGGAAGATCCTCCGACAGCGTCAGCGTCAGGTCGCTGCGCAGTTCGTGGCGCGGACCGAACCCGGCGGCACCGCGCAGCACCACGCTGGTGGCGATCCGCTGCGCGGCCAACAGGTCGAGCAACTCGTCGGCGACGAATCGGCGCTCACCACGCAACCGCTCCCCGAAGTACGCGGTCAGCTTCAGATACTCGTCGCTCACAGCAGTTTCCCCATCGTGAGGCCCAGCCACGCCGCACCGAGCCCGAGTACGACGCTGATCACGATGTTCGCCACCGCCGGCCACACCTGCCGTTCCTCACCGAGGCGCTGGGTCTCCAGCATCCACGTCGAGAACGTGGTGTAGGCGCCGACGAACGCGGTGCCGGCCAGCAGCGCGGCATGCGGGCTGAGCGCAATGCCCCCGAAGAAGCCCAACAGCCATGCGCCACTGACGTTCACCACCAGCGTGCCGACCGGGAACGGCCGGGCCATCCGCCTCGACACCGTCTTGTCCACCACGAACCGGCATACCGCGCCCAGACCGCCGATCAACGCGACACCCACCCACACCGCGAGCGTCATCGGATTCGCGCCCGTCGTACGAGCGCGGTGGTGAGGTGCAGGGCCAGCAGCCCGACCGCGATGCTCGCCACCGTGTACGCCGCGGCCAGCCCATAAAAGTGATGCTCCAACATGGTCACCGTCTCGACCTGCATGGTGGAGAACGTCGTCAGACCACCGCACAATCCGGTGCCCAACAGGGGGCGCCGGTAGGCCGAGGTCGGGAGCCGCTCCAGTAGCCGGGTGGTGAAGTACGCCAACAGGACCGTGCCGACGATGTTGACGACGAACGTCGGCCACGGCCAGTGGCCCGGCGTGAACGGCAGCACGTGCGCCAGCCCCGCGCGGGCCAGGGTGCCCAGCGCGCCACCGGCGAACACGGCCGCCAGTTCACGTCGGTCGAAGCCAGCCATGCCGCTCAGTATGTAGCCCGACGCCGGGACCGATATGTTGGGCACACCATGACGGCTGTGCGGATCTGTGTACTGGGCCCGATCCGTGGCTGGGTTGATGGTGAACCCCTTGATCTGGGCGGCCCCAAACAGCGGGCGGTGCTGGCCCGGCTGGTCTTGGCGCACGGTCAGGTGGTGTCGGTGGACCGACTCATCGAGGACCTCTGGGAGGGTGAGCCACCGCCCAAAGCGCTGGCCGCGTTGCAGGCGTACATCTCCCATCTGCGCCGGGTGCTCGAACCCGGACGGGCGCGGCGCGCCGCCGCCGAGGTGATCGTCAGCGCCGCCCCCGGTTACTGCCTGCGGCTGCCCGACGAGGCCGTGGACGTGTGGTCGGTGGAAGCGAAAATCATTGCCGCCGAAGCCAGGTCGGATCTGCTGGAGGATGTGCTCACCGAGTGGGTCGGGGATCCGTACGTGGAGGTGGCCGACACGCTCTGGGCGGCACCGGAAGTCGCCCGGCTGACCGCGTTGCGGTTGTCGGCCGTCGAGGCCTACGCCGCGGCGCAGTCGGCGCTGGGCCAGCACGCCGTCGTGGTGCGCGTGCTCGAACCGCTGGCCCGCGACCATCCTGGCCGCGAGACCGCCGCCTGCCTGCTGGCCGCGGCGCACTACCGGGCCGGACGCCAGGTTGCGGCGCTGGACGTGCTGCGCCGCACCCGCGAGTATCTGACCGACGAACTCGGCCTCGAACCCGGCCGGCCGCTGCGTGATCTGGAACGCGACATCCTGCGCCAAGCCGAACACCTCGACCCCATCGCGGTGGCGCCTGCCGCCCCCGCGCCCGTTGCACCGTCCCCGACGACATCCCGGACCCGTGGCCGCACAACCGAACTCGCCGCGATCGACGCCGCCGCCGCGACCGCCCGCCACGACGGACCGAAGGTGGTATGGATCGGCGGGGAAGCCGGCGCGGGCAAGACCACCCTCGCGGCCACCGCCACCGGCGCCTTGGCACGGGCCGGGTGGACGGTGGTCTTCGGGCGGTCCCCGGAGGTCGACGGCGCACCCGCGGGCTGGGCGTGGACGGAGGTGCTGGCGCCGTTCCGATCCGTGCTGCAGCCCGCCGAGGTGACGGCGCTGGCGCCACTGCTGCACGACGGGCCCGCCCCGGACACGGGAGCCTTCTGGCTGGCGCACACCCTCGCCGAGGTGCTGGGCCGGGCCGCGTTCGGTCAGCCGCTCGCGATCGTGCTCGACGATCTGCACCGCACCGACGGCCTGACCCTGGAATTGCTGCGCCTGGTGTCCGATCGGTTGGCGCAACGCCCGGTGCTCGCGATCGGCACCTACCGGCCCTCGGAGTCCGGCGCCGAACTCGACATGGCCCGGGCGGCGCTGGCCAATCACACCGCCGCGCACCTGATCCTCGGCGGGCTGGACGACGCCGCCATGGTCGAGTTGGCCGCCGACTGCGGCCTGCCTGCGGTGACCGGTGACACGCTGAAGTTGTTGCGGGACAGAACCGGTGGCAATCCGCTGTTCGTGCGGGAGATGGCCCGGTTGATGGCCGCCGAAGGTGCCGACGCGGCGCACGGCGGCGTCCCGGCCGGGGTGCGCGACGTGGTGCGCCGCAGGCTGGCCCGGCTGCCCGGCCAGACCGCCACCGCGCTGCGCCAGGCCGCGGTGCTCGGCCGCGAGGTGGATCTCGATCTGCTGGAGGACCTGGCGCACGGCGGGGACGACCTGCTCGACGCGCTGGAGCCTGCGGTGTTGGCCGGGCTGCTGGACGAACCGGCACCGGGCCGGATCCGGTTCGCGCACAGCCTGATCCGCGACACCCTGTATGACGACACGTCATTGCTGCGCCGGACCCGCCTGCACGCCGCCGCGCTGAACCTGCTGCGCGGCCGCGGCACCGACGCGGCGTCGCTCGCCTACCACGCCGTTGCCGCCGCCACCCCTGAAACTGCCGTGGAGGCAGCCGAATTCGCCGCCTCCGCCGCGCAGGAGGCCGACGGGGTGGGTGCCCCCGGCGAGGCGGCACGGCAGTGGCGGTCGGCGGTGCGCATGCTGGAACTGGGCGCCGCGGACCGGCAGCGCGCGGTGCCCGCCCGCTGCGGGTTGATCTCGGCGCTGGCCCGCGCCGGGGACGCCATCTCCGCGCGGGAGGAACTCAACCGCACCGTGACGCTGGCCGCCGGCGACGACGCGCTGCTGGTGCGGGCGCTCACTGCGCTGGACAGCCCGCTGGTGTGGCGGCTGCGCACCGGCGACCACATCGACCCCGTCATCGTCGACCCGCTGCGCCGGATCCTGGCCCAGGACCATCCGGCCGCCGTTCGGGTCCAGTTGCTGATCACCTTGTTCACGGAGGTGGAGGGCGCCGAGCACGAGACGGCGATGGCGGCGAGCACCGAGGCGCTGGACCTGGCCCGCGCGCTGCACGCGAACGACCCCGACACTCATGCCCGGCTGCTGTGCGCGGCACTGAACGTGCGGGCGTTCGCCTGCCTGGGTCCGGACCTGGCCGATCAGCGGCAACCGGTGGCCGCCGAGCTGCTCGCCGTCGCTCAGGACTGCGGCGCCGTCGACTACCAGGCCGTGGGACATTGGCTGCTGTTCCTGGCAGCATCGGGCCGCTCGGATCTGGCTGCCGCGCTCGATCACGTCGACCAGGCGGTGGCCCGCGCCGGCACCGGCCAGCTGGCCTTCCTGCTCGGGGTGCTCGACGCCTATTCGGCGCAGCTCACCATCGTGGCGGGGCGCCCCGACGAGGGCGAGGCCAAGTATCTGGCGGCGGCCGCCAGCCTGGCCCAACACGGCGTGGCCAACGGTGCGCTGGTCGGGTTGGTCGGCCGGGTCAGCGCCGCACTGAGCCGCGGTGATCTGGGGCCGATGGCCGATGAGCTGCTGATGGTGCACCGCACCATCTCGGCCACGATGGCCGACGGCGTGGTGCTGGCGTTGACGTCGGTGGGCAGAACCGCTGAGGCGCAAGAGGTATGGGCGCAGCGGGTACCCACCGAACGGTCCTACTACTGGGTGGCGATGACGACGCTGCGGGTGCGCGCCGCGGTGGCCATCGGCGACCTGGCGGTGGCCCGAACCGAAGCGGCCGAGCTGGCGCCCTACAGCGGGCTGATGGCCGGGCTGGACAACGGCACCCTGCTTACCGGCCCGGTCGACGAGGCGCTGGCCGTGCTGGCCGACGCCGACGGTGACACGGCCGCGGCCACTCGATACCGCCGCGCCGCCGCGCAGCTGCGGGAGCGGCTGGCCGCCGAGGCCGCCCGACTGCTCAACTGAACACACGCGCCTCAAAACGCTTGTGCCGCCGCGTCATCAGCTTGATGAACGCGATCAGGAGCGGATTCGCCTCGACCGCCATCCGCGCGTACTCCTCCTCGGTCGCCGCGCCGACGATGCGCGGCCCGTCGAAGGACATCTTCCCGGCGCGCTGGGCCGCCTTCTCCACGATGTCCCAGTCGGTGACCGACACGTGCCGGCGGATCACGTCGAACACCTCGCGCTCCTCGTCGGCGATGTGCTCGCACACCAACTGACGGAGATCGGCCAGCGCCGCGGCCAGCGGTGCCGCCGTCATCCGGCCCGGTGCCGTGCGGAAGGCGGTGGACAGCGTCTTGATGCGGTCCAACCGGGGGTCGAGGGCGGCATGGTCGTCGGTCAACTCGGACAGATCGACGAAGCTGCCCGCCGAGGCCGTCACGATCGGCCACAGGATGTCGTCCTCCACGGTGTGGTGATGGTGGATGGAGTCGCACAGCAGGTGGATGTAGCGGTCGACCTCCTTGGGCCGGGCGCAGCGGTGCGCGCCGCGGGCGACGGCGGCCAGCAGGTCGGCCAGGCGCCCGACATCGGTGATCATCGCGCGGTGGGCCATCGTGATGCCGGACAGGTCGGGCTCTGAGGTCAGGGAATTTGGGGAGCTGTTCATGCGGCATACGTTGTCGCGATGCACTTGCGGCGCACTTGCGGCGCGCTTGCGGGAAGTAGGCAAGAATCGAGGTCATGGCTGCCAACCCACGTGCCGGTAAGCCGGCAGACCCGTCCGACCTCATCGATATCGCTCACGTGGTGACGGCGTACTACACCGTCCTGCCCGACCCCGACGACATCGCCCAGCAGGTCGCCTTCGGGACGTCCGGGCATCGCGGGTCCAGCCTGGACGGGGCCTTCAACGAGGCGCACATCCTGGCGACCACGCAGGCCATCGTCGAATACCGGTCGGCGCAGGGCACCACCGGTCCGTTGTTCATCGGCCGCGACACCCACGCGCTGTCCGAGCCGGCCTGGGCGTCGGCGCTGGAGGTGCTGGCCGCCAACGACGTCGTCGCGATGATCGATGCCGCCGACCGCTACACCCCGACGCCCGCCGTCAGCCACGCCATCCTGACCTTCAACCGCGGCCGCGACACCGACCTGGCCGACGGCATCGTCGTCACCCCGTCACACAACCCGCCCCGCGACGGCGGGTTCAAGTACAACCCGCCCAACGGCGGGCCGGCGGACACCGACGCCACCGGATGGATCGCCAAGCGCGCCAACGAGATCCTGCGGGAAGGCATCTCCGCGGTGAAGCGGGTGCCGCTGTCGCGGGCCCTGCAGATGGCCGAGCGTCACGACTACCTGAACGCCTACATCGAGGATCTGCCCAATGTGGTGGACCTGCACGCCATCCGCGCCCAGGGCATCCGGATCGGCGCCGACCCGCTGGGCGGGGCCAGCGTGGACTACTGGGGCGCCATCGCCGAACGGCACAAGCTGGATCTGACGGTGGTGAACCCGTTGGTGGATGCCACCTGGCGGTTCATGACGCTGGACACCGACGGCAAGATCCGGATGGACTGCAGCTCGCCGAACGCGATGGCCTCACTGATCGCCAACCGGGACCACTATCAGATCGCCACCGGTAACGATGCCGACTCCGACCGGCACGGCATCGTCACCCCCGACGGCGGGCTGCTCAACCCGAACCATTTCCTGGCCGTCGCCATCGACTACCTGTACGCCCACCGGCCGTCGTGGCCCGGCAGCACCGCGGTCGGCAAGACGGCGGTCAGTTCGTCGATCATCGACCGGGTGGTGGCCGGGCTGGGCCGCAAGCTCGTCGAGGTGCCGGTCGGCTTCAAATGGTTCGTCGACGGATTGATCAGTGGCTCAATCGGTTTCGGGGGCGAGGAGAGTGCCGGAGCGTCCTTCCTGCGCACCGACGGCTCGACCTGGACCACCGACAAGGACGGCATCATCCTGGCGCTGCTGGCCTCGGAGATCCTGGCCGTCACCGGCTCGACCCCGTCGCAGCGCTACGCCGAACTGGCCGAGAAGTACGGCGCGCCCACCTACGCCCGCATCGACGCGCCCGCCGACCGGGATCAGAAGGCGCGGCTGGCCAAGCTGTCGGCCGAGCAGGTCAGCGCCACCGAGCTGGCCGGTGAGCCGATCACCGCGAAGCTGACCACCGCCCCCGGCAACGGGGCACCGCTGGGCGGCCTGAAGGTGACCACGGAGAATGCCTGGTTCGCGGCGCGGCCGTCGGGCACCGAGGACGTCTACAAGATCTACGCCGAGTCGTTCAAGGGTCCCGAGCACCTGGCGCAGGTGCAGGCGGCCGCGAAGGAAGTGGTGAGCGCGGTCATCAGCTGACCCGGCGGGCCCGAGTGGTACTCGTCCAGACTGTGTCATCACCTGTTGACGCACTCCGGAAGAGAACCTCCGCCGCGCCGGTGCCTACAGTCGACGGGTGAGTTCCGTTACGGAGGGCGACTGTCCAGAGGGCAAGTGCGACGCGCCCGCGAAGCCGAAGCTGCCCGGTGAAGTCTGGGTGCTGATCACCGCCAACGCGGTGATCGCACTCGGCTATGGCGTGGTGGCGCCCGTGCTGCCGCAGTACGCCCGCGACTTCGGCGTCAGCATCAGCGCCGCGACCTTCGTCATCACCGCCTTCGCGTTGATGCGGTTGTGCGCGGCCCCGGCCAGCGGCATCTTCGTGCAGAAGCTGGGGGAGCGGCGGGTCTATCTGACCGGTCTGCTGATCGTCGCGGTATCCACCGGGGTGTGCGCGTTCGCGCAGACCTACTGGCAGCTGCTGCTGTTCCGATCCCTCGGCGGGTTCGGCTCGGCGATGTTCACGGTGTCCTCACTGGGGCTGATGATCCGCATCTCGCCGCCGGACGCTCGGGGCCGGGTGGCAGGCATGTTCTCCAGTGCCTTCCTGGTCGGCTCGGTCGGCGGCCCGGTGCTCGGGTCGCTGACCGCCGGGCTGGGGTTGTCCGCCCCGTTCGCGATCTACGGGGTGGCGCTGCTGATCGCTGCCGCCGTGGTGTGGGTGAGCCTGCGACATTCGCCACTGGCCGCGCCGGCCGAGGCGGATGAGGTGTCGGTGACCGTGCGCGACGTGCTGGGCAACCGGGCCTACCGGGCGGCCCTGTTCTCCAACTTCGCGACGGGTTGGTCGGTGTTCGGCCTGCGGATCGCGCTGGTGCCGCTGTTCGTCACCGAAGTGCTACACCGCGGGCCTCGGATGGCTGGGCTGGCGCTGGCCGTGTTCGCGATCGGCAACGTGTCCGCCGTCATCCCGAGCGGATGGCTGTCCGACCGGGTGGGGCGGCGTGTGCCGTTGATCACCGGGCTGGCGATCTCCGGGGTGGCCACCCTGCTGGTCGGGCTGGCGTCCTCGCTGACGTTGTTCATGGCGGCCGCCTTCGTCGCCGGGGCCGCGGCCGGGGTGTTCACCTCGCCCCAGCAGGCCGCGGTGGCCGACATCATCGGCAGCAAGGCGCGGGCCGGCACGGCCGTGGCGACCTACCAGATGATGTCCGACGTCGGTGCCATCGTGGGATCGTTGGCCATCGGGCAGATCGCCCAGTACCTGTCGTTCGGGTCGGCCTTCGTGATCAGCGGCATCATCCTGCTGTTCGCCGCCGTCGGGTGGGTGTTCGCGCCGGAGACCCGGGCAGCCACCTCCCACGAGCACACGCCGCCTCGCCCCCTGGGGCCCGAGGCGGGGGGCGAGCTTCCGTGACCAGCGGTTTTGAACCAGGGGTACGGGTGGTGTACTTTCGGTGAGCACAAGTTACGGGGCTATGGCGCAGTTGGTAGCGCACCACACTGGCAGTGTGGGGGTCAGGGGTTCGAATCCCCTTAGCTCCACCACGTATATTAGCAGTTCAGACGTGATTTCCACCCCTAAATTGAAGTTCAGGTCAACATCACCGGTCAACAAATAGACTAGGATGCCGCGCTATGGCATCTGTGAGAGAACGTGACCGCGCCGACGGAACCAAGTACTACGCGGTTCTGTACCGCCTCAATGGCAAACAATCCAGCACCAGCTTCCAGGCCTTCGACGAGGCGCACCGCTTCGCCGAGCTGGCCAACAAGTTCGGCATCGATAACGCACTGGCGACACTGGCCGAGGACGAGTCGGTCCTGTCGGCGATCACCGTCGGACAGTTCCTGACTCATCACATCGACCACCTCACGGGCGTCGACAAGAACACCGCCGACCGGTACCGGGCCTACGTGCGCAACGACATCGCCGAGCCGTTCGGCGATCTGCCCATCACGGCCTTGAGCGCTGACCATCTGCGCGCGTGGGTCAACGGCTTGCGAGAGCCTCAAGAGGACACCGGCAAGGTCACCTCAGCCAAGACCGTGCGCAACAAATTCATGTTCGTCGCCGGGGCGCTCAACGCTGCTGTCCCCAAGTACATCTCGGCCAACCCCGCCCACGGCATCAGGCTGCCCGTGGACGACGATCCCGCCGAGATGGTCTTCCTAACCCACGAACAGTTTGCGCACCTACTGGCGAGCGTCACGGAGTACTGGAAGCCCCTGGTGGAGTTCCTGGTGGCCTCCGGATGCCGCTGGGGTGAGGCCGCAGCCCTGCGGCCCGAGCACGTGGACGTCAAAGCCGGGACCGTGCGCATCCAGCAGAGCTGGAAGTATGGCAAGGGCGGCTACCGACTGGGGGCCACAAAGACCGGCAAGAGCCGCCGCACCATCAACGTGCCGACCTCGGTGCTTAAGAAGCTCGACTTGTCCCACGACTACGTCTTCGTCAACCGGGAAGGCGGACCGGTGCGCTCCCACGGCTTTCTGCGCCGCGTCTGGGCCCCGGCAGTGGAGCGCGCCTGGCCCTCCATTGACGCCAGCGGCCAGCCAGTGCGCTCACCGCTGCGCCCGCGCGTGCACGATCTGCGCCACACCAACGCCAGCTGGCTCATCCAGGCCGGAGTGCCGCTGCCCGTCATCCAGAGCCACCTGGGCCATGAGTCGATCACCACCACCGTGGGCACATATGGGCATCTGGACCGCCGCTCGATGAAGTCAGCTGCGGACGTGATCGGTGCTGCACTGGGCACAAATGTTCTAGGACCTGTTGTGTTGTAACCGATCTCGGAGTACCACGTGCTTTCGCGTGGTCTAGCAGTCTGATACCGTGGTTACCAGCTCGATCGCTGATCGAGACATCGCATGTAAGGGGACCCCCTGGGTCTAGCCGGAAACGGCTGGAAGGGGGTCTTTTGTTGTCTGAGCAGCTGTCCCACGACACGGCCACCGCCGCGCGGCGCATGGGTGCGCCGTCCGAGCGCTGGCTGATCGAGGCCCTTCGTGCCGGTCGCTTCCGGGGCCGCAAGGTGGGACGCAGCTGGCGCATGACTGACGAGGACATCGTCGACGCCCTCGACGCCTGCTCCAACGACATCCGTCGACCCGCAGCCGCGCCAAGCAAAGCATCAGGCCTGACTCCTACCAGTCGTCGCCGGGTCGCGGGGCTTTGACCACAAAGGATCGTAGCGAAATCGGTTGGGAACAGACGCCGTGTGGCGCAACCCTGTAGAGCTTCTACAGAAAGTGTAAGTACCTGTATAGCAATAACTTTCGCAGGAATACGGGCTTGCTTGAAAGCGTCAGCAGGCGTACAAATAAGACAGTGGCCCCGCCCAGTTAAGGGCGAGGCCACTGCCACCAGAAACAACAAAACGCATCCTACGCGGGGAAGCTAGGAATCCGAACTAACCGCTCGGATGGACCACCCGGAACTGTCGATCCCGGTGATGCGTAAGCAGTCTCAAGACTCCCGGCTTGCTCTCCGGATGGATGAAGATAACTGAGTGAAATGACCATCTGGTCTGGGAGACCCAAAGCAGACCCAATCCCCCAGACGTGCAGAGCGATGTCGAGACGGCGCTGGTGCCCCTAAACAGGGAGCCTCTCGAAGGCCAGGTGGAGATACCCGGCAACTGAGGCCACCGAGTAATACCCGAGCCTGGCTGATCCTAGAACGCAGAATCAGTCCTCTCCTTGAGAGAGACCCACCAGGGTCTCCAGGCTGTCCATCAGCCCAAGGGGAGGGCTAAAGCCATGCCCGCAGATAGCACCCCCTCGGGCTTCGCCCTCGGGGTGCCGAGGCGACCTGTTGGCCAGAAGGTGACGTGTTGGCCAGAAGGTGACAAGGTGTGCGAGCCAGGTGTCGGAACGACCAGGGGATGACCTCGGCGACGGCCCGTTAGGCGAGTGCCGTGCAACGCGAGTCGCTGGAGGTGAGTGGCGAGGTCGAGCAACAGGGTGTGGATCAATGCAATCTTTGCGGGCTTAAGCAGGAGTCTGCCCACTTCCGCCGAGGAAATGCACTAAGCGCCCGGTCCGCCGTCGAAGGGCGCCGCCGCTGCGCTGGAGCCTGGTCTGTGGGTGCCCTTCGCTGAATCAACACAGCTGTCGGGTCACTCGCACTCCGGTACTCGCCCTATCTCAGTCCAATTCAGACCATGCGGCTCTGGGCGGGTGCAGCACCCTTAACCTGCATTGAGACAATGCCAAACCTGTAGAAGTAGTCCAATCAATGTCCAGTCTTCGACCTACTTTGTGATTGCTCATCTCACTACTGTCGCGCGAGCAGGCATCCATCGTTTTGGTCGAAATTGGTCCTCGTCGGATGCGATAATGAACGCATGACGTTCGGTTCGATAGTCGAGATCACGTTGGGGCAGTCGCGCTTCCGTTACATGGACCGGATTGTGACGCGCGAGGAACTGCGCGCCGAGGTCGAAGCCGAAGCCGCCGCGCTAGACCCCGCGCAGTGGTTCGACGGCGAGTTCAGGTTCGACGAGTGGCTTAGTGACTCGATCATCACTGGCATCATCACCAGGGTCGACGACGACTACGTCGGAGCCCGATAGCTCAGCCCTGGAGCCCTACGCGAAGAGACGCTTTAGCTATCGTCGAAGAGGCGGCTGACGGGCGCTTCGAGAGCCTCTGCGATGTCGAACAGTCGCTCGTAAAGCAGGCCGCGCTTGCCGTGTTCGACGTCGATCAGCACGTTGCGGGTCACACCCGAGCGCAATGCGAGCTGTTCCTGGGTCAGGCCACGCTCGATGCGCAGAGCCCTAATCCGTGCGCCGAGCACCTGGCGTCGTTGCTCCCACGCCGCAACCTTTTCGGGGTCATTCTGGCTGGGGCGGGTTGGCACCGTCCTAGTAATCGGTCGTCGAGGCACGTTGTCTGCCCTACTAGTAGTGCTATTCTCATTTGGCCACCTTCCTTGCAGGTCGGTGCGCATCCCGAACGCTTCGGTGAGGGGCCATAGCGGAGGGGAAGAGGAATCGCGATACACGACTCCGAGGGGGCTGGAACCGTGAACCGCCGAGCGTCGAGCAGGTTCCGGACTGGGTCGCATTACCTGGCGGGGGGCGCGTGGTCATTGACGGCGTTGGCGGTCGTGCTTGCAGTGCTACCGGTCGGTGCAATAGTGGCGTCTGCACCCGCATATGCATGCACGGACAGCGACGACGTGAATGTCCTCTGCTCGAACGAGCAAGCGTTCATTGACGATTTGGCGAGGGCTGGAGTCACCCCGACACAAACTCCCAGGATCATGGTCAATCGGGGCAACCAGCTGTGTGGCCAACTCGCCAGCGGAGTACCGCGCGACGTCGTGGTCCAGAAGGTCTATGGCGGGGCCGCCCTGCGTCTATCTGAGGCGCAGGCCATCGTAACTGCCGCCGTCGACCACTTGTGCGTCGTCAGCGCAGCCCCAGGCCCCACCGTCAAATCCGGCGCGGGAGGCGGGAGCCCTGCACCAACAGCCACTGGGCCAGTATCGGGGAACAGTCCGTCCTACCAGGCGGGCCAGGAGGCGGGGCAAAGGTCCGGATACACCGGGCGGGACACTTCTGCGTTAGACGCGCAGGGGTGGTGCGCGAACACCATTGCGGCCATCGGCAACAACATCATCGCGACCAACCCGCTGCGCGGCGGGATTCCCTGGTCGGGCGGGCAGATCTCACTGAAGGACTTCAATATGCCCGAATACGTGTCTGGGTGTGTCCAGGGCATTCAGGCGGCACGGTGAAACCAAGAAAATGAATGCGCACTGCTCTTTGACTGTGTCGAGGCGCGTAGCCATACCGATTCTCACTGTGGTGGCATGCGCAATTGCTCTTACCGCCTGCACCCCGCGCCATAGCAAGAGCTGGCAGTACGGGTACGACCACGCTGACTCAGCGATGACGACGATGGAGTCTGGCGTGTCCGCGAAGTTCGCCTGCGGTGCCACGATGGAGTTGTCCATTTTGCTGGCCGACGATCTTGTCCGGGACGACGTGGTCGATGGGTGTGTGCAGGGCGTGGAGGATGCGGGCAAGTAACGACTCACGCTTGCAGGCCCTCAGAAGCACCAATTCTTCCGATCGCCTGATTTGAGGACATCCCTCAACGGTGTGCCGATCGCCCACAACGCTGACCGATAACTAACGAAAACGGGCAGTTTCACCCTTCGGGGTGCGGAGCAGGCTCCTTCAGATATTGACTCAGCCGAACGTCAAGGTCTTCGTAAAGGGACGGAGCGGCCGCGACGGACCATCCGACTACTACCTTTAATGCCCTCAGGACGGCAATATCGTCGATACCATCGTCAAGGTGCAGCAGGGCAGTACGCGCGGGGTGGATAAGAAGCTCGTAGTGCTCTGCTGTGGCATCTTCGTTCAGGCCACGGATGGTTCGTCGGGCTACAAGCAAGCTATCGCGTCGACCAGTCATTAGGTCGGTCCAACCCGCACTGTTCTCCCTGACAAACCCCGCGCCAGTTCGGCTGCCTCCCATCTCATTCCAAGGCGGCAATTCGCCATGAACTTGCCGATACCCTTCGAGGAGTTGGCCCTCCGCGTTTCGTGAGAAAGGCTCGTGCTCCTCGTCTGCTAGTCCCTCCTGTAGAACTAGACTGAATCCGATGCGGCCGTGCTCGCTGAACCACTTGTTGATCTGTTGACCTTTGTTGCCTTTGCCGGGTCGTCGACCTTTCAGGCAATTGTGCTGCGCGAAGCGGGTGGGCAGATCTTTCGCCAACCCGATGTAGAAGGGTCGCCCTATTTCTGGGTCCCAGAAGCAATACACGCCAGCTCGGTTGAAGCCCGCACGAAGTAGTACATCGAGCGTCTCGTGCATCTCCAGGCGCTCGTCGTCGCGATAGACATCGCGCACGACCGTCCCGAGTGGCATCGGCGAATCGTAGCCCGCGCCTGTCCATGGTCGATGCCCGTCAAGCCCGATCCTTTCCAGATTTTGCAAGATCGGGACTTGTTCGACGCCGGGCCCTCGACATCTGAAAGCCAGTGATCACCCCGCGGTAAGGTGGCCTCGACCCTCAATTCCATCATCACACGGTGGGGTCCAACGCGGCGATCAGCCGGGCGACCGCTGAGTCCGAGGACGGCAACGTCGTCCGGATGTATCGGACCGATAACGACCGACTGCTGACCTACAAGGAGCTGTATGACGAGGTCGATGCCGAGGGGTCAGTGCTTCCGCCCGAGCAGTGGATCGACGGCGTATGGGATTGCCACGGGTACATCGTGGAGGCGTGCCTGGTTGGTATCTACGACACCGTGGAAGTGCAAGCGGCTGTGGTCAATCGGGACACCGACGAGACAGTCGTCGAGTACACCGGCGATGACGACGAGGTTGGCGCCGAGTGTCGAGTGACCGATTCGTAGAGGTGTGCCGCCGGTGCCGCTTCTCGCAGCAAGGATCGAGGACCGTGCTGAGCGCGCCTACGGCGTCGTGGCCCGGTCGGTGGTATGCGTTCGCGACCCGGACACGCCAATTGCCAGCAGGCCTCGCATGACTACGGATCAGGTGTCTACGGGATTTACGAGGCTCAAGGTCGACTGGCGAATGGACACTGGTTTCAGGAGTGAACAGATGCGGGGAGCGCGCCGCGGGTAAAGATTTCGACGACCGAATCGGCGGCTTGTTCGGGTGTTAGTTGACCGTTCACGGCCATGACGAGTCCCCGGCCGATAAGTGCGTCGTACATGGCAAAGAGTGTCTCGCTGGGGATGTCGGCACGTAGCTCGCCGTTGCGGATGCCGCGCTCGATGGTTTCTCGCACGGGTGCGATGGCGCGTTCGTGTGGCGGGTGCTCGGAGGAGTGTTCGTCGTCCTGACTGACCACTGCAGCGTATTTGGCGCCGGTGCGCAGGAAGACGTGTGTGATGCGGGCGATGGCCCGGTCGACCGGCAGAGCGTCGAGACCGGCGGCGTCGAGCGCCTCCAGCAGTTCGGTCACGCCGATGTCCTGGACTCCGCGCACCAGGGACTCACGCGTGGGGAAGTGCCGGTACAAGGTGGCACGTCCGACGCGAGCCTCGTCGGCGATGTCGGTCATGGCGGCGTCGGGTTTGCGGCCCAGCACGCGGCCTGCAGCGTCGAGGATTGCGCGCCTGGTGCGTTCTGTCATGTCTTCACGGGCCATTATCAGATAATACGTCTCGTCGCGAGACATGAACGTCTCACCTCGGCAAGTCGCGCGTTTGCATCACCCCTTGTGATGACCCGCGCCGAAGGAGGCATCGCCTCGGTAGTGCTTCGTCGCCGCGCCGCTGGTCGCTGGCGACCGACCCCGGCAGGCGATCCTGTTCCAGCGAGTTCATGCGGCACCCCCCTCGGCACCGTGCAGAGACCTCTCAGCCCACGAAGGCGACGCTCACCGCATTGGCAGCGGGTACCCGCCACTATCGTTATGAGACAGTGACGTCTCGTCATGGTGTATGTTTTGTCTCACGCGCTCGACCTGCGAGCGCTGAGGCAACGACAAGGAGCACGTGATGACCGCGCAGATTGGCACGACGAAGTTCTTGGAGCAGACACCCCACGGCTTTTCGAACGTGGTGGAGGTATCCGCTGGCCGCTTGGTCTTCGTGACCGGACAGATGGCTGTGGACGCGACGGGAAACCTCGTGGGGCCGGGAGACTACCGCGCGCAGCTAGAGCAGGCGTTCTCCAACGTGAAAGCTCAACTCGCAGTGGTGGGCGCAACATTCGAACATGTGGTCAAGCTGACCCTGCTGGCCGACCAGGGCATCACCGATCACCTGTACGACTTCGCCGCGGTCCGTGACAGCCACGTCAACACCGCGGCCCCCCCGGCCAGCGCCATCATCCTCGCCCCGAAGCTGGTGCATCCCGGCGCGCTGGTCGACGTTGCCGTCATCGCCCACCTACCCGAGTAATCCCAGACACCACTTGACGTACCAGGCGGCCCGAGGCCGCGCTGCCTCGTTGTCGGCAGCCCAACACAGTTCATCGTCACACCACCTCTTCAAAGGAGCACACCATGAGCATGGACGAATTCGCAGACCTACGCGTTCTGGTCACCGGCGGAACGAAGGGTATGGGTGAAGCCACCGCCAAACGCTTCGCCCAAGCCGGAGCCCGCGTCCTCGTCGCTGCCCGCAGCGCGCCACCGAATGACTTTCCGGCCACCTTCATCGCCGCGGACCTGTCGACCGAGCAGGGAGTCGCAGCCTTGGGGCGCCGCGTACTCGACGAGACCGAAGGCATCGACATTCTGGTCAACAATGCCGGGGCGGCCAGCGACTTGGCTCCCACGCTGGACACCTCGGAGGACAACTGGCGCACCACCTTGGACCTAAACCTGCTCAGCGCCGTTCGCCTCGACCGAATACTGGTTCCCGGCATGGTGGAACGGGGCAGCGGCGTAGTCGTGCACCTGTCCTCAGTCCTGAGTCGCCAGCCGCGCGTAGGGCAGACCTCCTACGCCGCGGCCAAAGCCGCGCTCAACGTCTACAGCCGCCAACTGGCCACCGAAGTTGGCCCCAACGGCGTGCGTGTGCTGACCGTCGTCCCCGGCTTCATCGACACGCACGGCTCGGCGGCATTCGTGCAGAAGTTAGCCGACGAGCAGGGCATCGACGTGGAACAACTCCAAGGCGCCCTGGCCGATGAACTCGGGCCCCTGGGCCGCGTCGGGACACCTGCTGACGTGGCCGAGCTGATTGCCTTCCTCGCCTCGCCCAAAGCCAGTTTCCTAACCGGCGCCCAGTTCCGGGTCGACGGCGGATTTCTCCCCACGGTGTAGGTCCGCCTGATACGCCGCGCCCGCCAGGTGCCGCCGGTGGCGGCGTTGTTCGGCCTGTCGCGTGCGTCGTCGTCATACCCGTCGAAGTCTCGAAAACGATGGGTTGACGAGACCGCGACAACCGCAGGGACGCCCAACATGGCGCCCAGGTCAACAGCTCGGCCTATGTCTTGAAAACCTGTCTCATAACCTGTATTCTAAAAACCTGGATTTCATCGGGTTTATGAGACAGGGGGCGGCCGTTGGCCATCATCGGGTATGCGCGAGTTTCGACCACCGACCAAAATCCGCAGTTGCAACTGGACGCGCTTGAAAGCGCCGGGGCGACCCGTATCTTCACCGACCATGGCGTCAGTGGTTCGACGGCCAGCCGCCCGCAGCTCGACACCTGCTTGGATCACCTCCGCGAAGGCGACGTGCTCACGGTCTGGAAACTGGACCGCCTGGGACGTAACACCCAACACGTACTCGCTGTCGTCGACGAGCTGACTTCCCGAGGGATCGGGTTCCGCAGCCTCACCGAGGGGCTCCACACGGAGGGTCCGATGGGGACAGCGATGCTGACCATCATGGCGGCCTTTGCCCAACTTGAGCGCGACACCATGATCGAGCGCACGCGCGCTGGACTCGCTGCAGCTGCCGCCAATGGGCGAAAGGGCGGACGGCCCCGAAAGATCGACGATGCCGACGCCGCGAAGGCGCGCAGCCTGCGCGACAAGGGGATCACCGCCATCGACATTGCAAAGATGCTCGGGGTCTCGCGCGCCACCGTATATCGGTACCTTGCCGAGGCTGCTTCGCTCCCAGCTTGACTGTCGCCACACCTTGCGTTCGCACGCCAACCGGAGATTCACCTAGTAGATAACGCACTGTCCGCCATTGAACGGGCCTTTATCTGATGGCTGTGAACTATCGGGAGTTGGCTACCGCCGCGCCGGATCCATTTGGCTACGTCCGCGACGGTGAACCGCTTGATCGGTGCATACGGGGTGTTGGGGAACACCTCGATCCATCCTGGTTTTATGGATCTGCGAGAAGATGATCCCTCTGTCGATGATCGAGTCCACATCATCGCCGCCAGCACCGGGCGGCGCGCCTTCAGTCTGATCCGCCAGTAGTTATGTCTCGCGGGTCATCGTGTGAGCAGCGTCGGCGATTAGCGAACCGGCGAGTCGTTTTAGCTCTCGCTCGAATGAGTCAGTCGCCGTGCTGGAACGAGCCGTGCCGGACGACTGGCGAACCGTCTGCCATGCGCTCGACTCGAAAATCGCCGAAAACGGCTGGCGCGTCGGCGCGGACGTGCTCGAGCAGAAGCGCAGATACGACTCGCATCTCCTCATCACCGTCGATGCCGCCGCGCACTGACAGGAAATGGCGTAGTGCGCGCGCATTCGCAGTGATAACAATTTTAGTCTCGGTTGCGGCCGGAAGAAGGCTGCGAGCCGCAGACCGACTCGCCCGAAGGGTCTCCCGCTCACTCAATCCGTCAAAGAGGGAGCGGTTCGCCTGCTTACTCGTTATTAGTGCTTCGTAAGTCTTATGGGCCTGCAAGACTGCGTCTCGCCAAGCGCGTTGCCGGTCGAGGTCTCGCCCGATGGATGACGGTTCTATAAACCGAGCCGGATCCTCCACGTGGTACTGCTGACTGAGTTGGCTGTATGAAAAACCGACGCGGTGCCGGACGAGTTGGTGTGTGAACGCCCTAGATATGCCCGTCAGGATCAGAGTCCATGATGCGTGCTCGAGGACACTTTCATGCCCCTGCTTCACCAGGTGCGCAATGTACTCAGCGTTGGTCTTTGGTGATTGCCGGGTTCCGAACGACAGGTAGCAAACTCGACCAGCGAGCTCGACTAGGTTGTCGGCGTCGGTCGCAGCTTGCGTCCTGTGCCACTCTGATTCTTGCTTCTCAAACGCCTCGACCGCGTTCCAATCAATGATTGGACGAGTGATCACGAACAGCGTGGGCGCCGTGAGGCCATTCAAAAAGCGTTCGTCGCTAAGGGGTTCCACTGGCTGATCCCTGAGTCGGGGGAGTGGCGGGGCCACGGGGATTCCGCTCGAGTTGGTCGAGCCGATTTTGCATCTGATCTTGATTTTTTCGATCCTCAAGAATCGAGATCCGTCGTTGGAGGTCGGCGTTCTGATTGACCAAGTTGACATAAATCGGAGCCAATATGGTCCCTGCTGCGACAACTGCGGCTAGTGCTAGCGGAACCCAGATTGCCATCCGGCGAGTCTTCTGCTCAGCGTTGTCGACGATCGATTTGATCCGACGATCAACATCGAGCATATCCGGTGACAACCGATTCATTCTTTCCAGAGTCACGGGGTTGGAGGATGCAGCTGAGCCTGACGATTTTCGGCGTTCTGCGTAATCCTTGTCAGGCTTACCACCCTCCAGTCTAAAGAAGAGCATCGTGACGATGCGGTCTCCGCGCCGCAGCTCGAAGGGCTCGCGCCCCATGTTGATGACGGTGAATGTGAGTTGTCCCTTGAAGCCCGGGTCAACATGTCCGGGATTTGTCATCAGGATCCCGTTGTTCGAAATCGTGGTGGGAGGGAAACCGATCGCTCCGTGGGTGGGCGGAATTGTGAGCGTCTCTAAGGTGGTGACAACGGCAGTGTGTCCTGGCTGTAGTGAGTAGGGCCCTGTATGCGGAGATTCGACTGTGCCCAACTCTTTGGACTTCGCGCCAGCCACGTGGATCAGGCCGACCGACAGGTCAAGCGAGGCTGGTTGAACGGGCGATTGAGGTCCGTCGACATCGTGAGGTAGTGGTTCGCTGATCAAATTTGGAAACAGGGCCTTGAGGCGAGCATCGTTCAGCATGTGTTTCCCCTCCACCGGCGATCGGTCAATGGACGATTCTCTTGGTGCTTCAGTAGAGGACTCTTTCAGGGGTGCGGATTCAGTTGAAGTCCGCTCGGTTGGGTGTCGCGCGCGCCGCCCATGAACGGCTCCACTGTCGAACGCGAGTAGCTCGCGGTTGGCGGCGGGATGGTCTGCCAGCGCCGAGATGACCGCGTCGATCAAATCAAACGCAACGACAGGGTGTTGAACTACCGCCTCGGCTCGCGACCACTTCGCCAGCCAGGCGTCGTCGGTTCGGCCAATTAGCACGACGATCGGCGGTCCCTCTGCGATTTCATCCTTGAGTTGTCTAGCAACGCCCAGGCCGCCGCTTGGTGTGGCTTCACCATCCAGGATTGCCAGGTCGATCCTGCCCGCCAGCACCTTCTGAAATACGACGGGTGCTGTGGCGACTTCAATGTAGGTCAACACTGGTAGCCCGGGATGGATGCGGTCGCCGAGTGCCTGTCTGACTTGGTCGCGCACGTCGGAATCGTCGCTATAGACCAACACCCGTAGTGGATCGGCCAGCGCCCGCACACGTCAATGCTAAGGCTAAGCCACTTTTCCCGTGCTCCACGATGGGCGCTACGCAGTTGTTCCACGGCGCTCTCCGTCGTGCAGGTCGCCGTGGTGGTCCAACGACTGCGTGCACATTTTGCAAGGAGTCCCTACTCTGACAGCACATAGCGGTCGCGGTGATACTTGATGTGCTCTGGACCGATGAAGTGCTGGTCGAGGGTGCGGAGTGCACTAACAACCAAATGTGAACCGGCTTCGCGCACGAGTTTGTCTTCGTCGATGTAGATGCCCCCGTTGTCGAAAAGAACGTGATGGTTGGGACACAAGCTGAGGATGTTATCCATGGCGTCGGGTCCATGGTGAGGTGCTCCGAGACCTCTGATGTGAGCTGCTTCAGCGTAAGGTCCGGCCGCGGTTTGAAGTTGTAGTCCACAAACCTGGCATGTGTGGTTATGCATGGCCTTGACCTTGGCGGCAATCGTCGTGTTCCGCACGATTCGCTGCACGGTGGTCTCCACGTGCGGGGCCTGATCCCATGTCTCAACATCTGCCGAATCGTTGGCGTCGTCTCTGACCAGGCGGAATTGCCATACTGTGTAGCTGTCTAGGCCGATTTTCTGCCAGTAGTCGGTGACGCGGTAGAGCCCGTCGTACCGGTATCCGCTTGGTGGTGAATACGCCGGGTTTCCTACTGATCCGCGGACTACTCGTACGAGCAGGCCTTCAACGTGGCACCGAGCTAGGCCCAGGTTTCGGTGGGTGAGCGTCTGATCCGCGACCTGCTTACCTGTATTTGGATCACGTCCGCCTTGTCCCGTGTACACGATCACGAGATCGTGGTCCTCGTCGTCGGGATATCCACCTGACACAACTACGGATTCCGACCCTGTCGCATCGCCAGAGATGCCCCCCTGTGTCTCGCGGTGCACGCCTCTTGCCCACACCTCTCTGCGATTGGCGTAGGTGGTGCCTGGTGGATTGCCGGGAATCTCGCCGTAGATGCGCTCAGCCATGGCGCAACCGTAAGGAGTCAACTCACATGTGCGGGATACATACGCGCGGACGGCCTGTCGGCACCGAGCGGGCGGCAACTCCCTGAAACGCGGTGATATGCTAAAGCTATAGTTTCGAGGTTCGAAGGTATCGCTTTAGGAGCAAGGGTGAGCATCAACATCAAGATCAGTTCATGGCGGGAGTTTTCCGCCGATGAGTTAAGGCATGACGTGCCCGAGATGGCCCATCGCACCGGGTTTGGCTTCCGCGAGGGCATGACACTTCAGGAGATCTTCGACGCAAATCATGGGTATTACACGCTGAACCGACGGCGGGCGAGTGGCGAGCGCTTGGCAACCTGGTCGTTCCGCGGAAGGATCGTCTGCGTTGCGGTGATACACCACATCGTGGACGTTTCCGACCACCGTGGGCGGCCTAAGTACGTCATTGTCGGGGCTGTTGTTGGCCCCGATGACGAGCACTACGGCTGGAAATACAAGGACGAGGTGTCGACTTCGCGAAACCCTGTCACCTACGAGAATGACAATGCTCCCGAGCGAAGGCTACAACTTTCGCACTTGCGTCCGTTTTGTTGTACGTGCGGTTGTGGTCTAATCGTTGACCTGCCAGGGTTCGCTCCAGGGCACGCGCAAAAGGCGTTGATGCGTGAAATCACAGGTATTTTCGGCAGCATCGAGATTTTCGTATCGATCGCGGGCACCGAAAAGTATCGCGAGAAATTCACCATGATCGTCGACGAAGCCCGTAGCGATCATGGTTTGACAGCAGAAGAGTATGTCGAAGTCGAGGAGTCATATCACATGGAGAAATGGGATGACGAGTTAAGCGTCGACGATTAGGCCCCACGGCCAAACACGGTGTCCCGAACATGACTATCCGAGCACCACGTCGTGGATTGCTCTGGCGTGCCAGGCATGCATGAACGACGGGAAAGCCCCTTCGGTGAATCACGGTTGTGGTAGCGGATCGAACGACCCAGCTTCGCGTAGGCGGGGCCGCGTCCCTGGAACCTGAGCTGCGCGAGGTTGGCCTCAGTCGTCCCGAGGAAGTCGGCAACAACCTTGGATTTGATCAACGCCTGCTGACGTACGGCTTGACTGGGTCGTCCACCTTAGCGTGTATCCAAGCTTTGCCCCACCACGTCTCGTACGTGCCCTCGTTGTCAGGGTCATCAATGGGCAAGTACTCCTCGACCCGAATGCCCGGGCGAAGCTTCGACGCCACCGATCACCGACCTTCCGCGATTCCCCTACGCGCGAAGCGTCGGAGTACGTCCGTTCCAATGGGTAGATTCTCACGTTGCCCGAGATGCAGACCCGCTGCGCCCCCAGTGTCGCGCACGCCGGTCGACCTGACTGCGGTCCATCGACAGGCCAGCAGTCCCGCCACACCTTTCATACGACATAGCGAAGATGTTTCGTGAATGGCCCAGCCGCCCAGTTTTGCGAGGCCCGCCGGTGGTCATGGCCGATAAGTACCGGTCCCGCGTGCCCACATTTTGCCCACAATGTGGTGACGTTTACATATACCCAGAGTAATGAATGGCTATGAGTTTTTGCAGGCAGATCGGTTTTGATGCCCTTGACCAAGGCGCAGTGCAGAACCACGACTTCTTCTCGGTCCAAGATGTTCATACGCTACTCGTCGTCGCGATGGTCACCGAGCTCGACAAGTCGCGCTTTGGCTGCGCGCGCGACGATCAATACCGTCGTGGCGCCGTTGTAGATGTTGGAAGAGTTACCTTTTAGTTCGACCATCGCAGATTTGTCGCCCTGGAAGTTGCGCACTTTAGCTCCCGAGTACGTCGACCAGACTAGCCCGTGCACAAAGCCGCTCATCATCCGATATTGGAGTAGGAGTTCAGATTCATTGGAAATAAGACCCTTAGTGCATACGTATCGTCCAACCTCGATAACGACGTCGGTTTCATTGAATTTCCGCAAGTTTCTTGGATCTATTGTGGTGCCCGCAGTTTCTTTATACTCACGATGTATTGCCGCGAACCGCGCGGGCGCGCTCGCTACAAGCGATTTGGCTTCTCGCTTAAGACGGTTATTACGTGGATCACGTCGATTCTTGGCGTCAACTAGGCATCTTGCGAACTTAACCTGTTGGTCGAGATCAAAGAATGCAAGGTTTAGCGCGCGTAATCGGCGCTGGGTGAGGCCGCCGTGAATTAACCAGAGTGCGGTGGACGCTGTTGTTAGTGCTGTCCTGATCAATGAGTACTGGCAGTAGACAAGTTCTTCTCTGCTCTCCAAGGACCGCGCGGCGAGCTGAAGATGGTCCAATGAGCTGAGTAGCCGACTGACTGTCAATTGATGCAGCGTTGTATTAAATCGTCTGAGAAATTGATCGTCGGCGTAAAGTTCAGACGCGAAAACGGCGCGCACTGTCTGTGCGTGGGCAAGCTCCTGCCTGACATGTCTACTGAGGGTCGAACACTGCTCCATTGTTGGTTTAGGACCATCGGGCAGGCTTCCGACGTCAATCGTCATTCTAGTGAGACTAGGCAAACTCCGGGCGCGCGAAGAATGAACGCGCCAGTGAAGATTGCATCCGTACGATCTAGGACGTCGTAGTCGGACCCAGCCCAGATCAGGCTCAGCGAGTGTCCGCCGCGATGCATCTTGGAGACCGCCTTCCTAGACCCCGCCTGTCCGGCTTTGACTGATCGACCCGTAGCTCAGCAGCCATCTGTGACCCTTGAATCGGCGTGTTCCGATCACGATTGGCGAATCGCCAGCGGTGCGGAAGGTGATCGGCTTTGTAGCTCCATATCCTTTCAGGTAGTTGGAGGTTTGGAAGATCTGGCCTCTATCGAGGGTGATTCCTCTTAGGCGGTTAGACATTCCACTCGATGCCCAGGACGGTGATGAGCAGGGCGGGCTCAAAGACGAGTGGGTCAGAAGCTCCAAACAAGGTCCCCGTTCGGATCTGCCTTGCACGTCGCGATCCCGTCAGTTTGCGCAACGCGTGCGCGCGCACCTGGCTCGGTGCATGGCGCACCGCGTTGGACGGCGGGCCGGTTCTGGTGGGTCTTATCCCGCCACGCACCTGTCTCCGCGCTGCAGTACAAAGTGCCGTCAGCTGACTCCTGATTGAACTCGGCAACGCTGCACGGCTTGCCCTCGTAGACGGGGGGAGCCGCCGCGGCGGTCGTTGTTACAGGAGCGCGGGTCGACGTCGCGGCAGGAATGGTGGCGGTGGCCTCCGCGCTGCGCTTTGTAAGCACTCCGCCCTCAAATCGGAAACCACCGGTTGGAGCAGAGCAGTCGATTCCCCCGCCGTCCAGGGCCGTACAACTGAAATCGCCTACGGTGATGCGATGGTTCGGCAATAGCGTCTTATTCGACGGTGGGCCGCCCTCGCCGATCATGTTTTCGGGGCCGTTCGGTGGCGCTATCTTGATTTCGTTGGGCGGACCGTTGAAGAATCCGTCGGTAACGGACGGGGTCCCCGGCGGAAAGGCTACCTCGCAGGTCAACGTCGATCCCGCACCGCTCCTTTGCTCGAATACGCCGCATTCTCTCAGTGGTGATTGCGAGAACGCCCAGCGGTAGTAATTGGGGTTCTGCCCGTCGGAAAAGTCGTTGGGGTCTACTTCCATCACCGCGATCTCGGGTGGCGTGGTCGTGGCTTGGATGGGTGACGGCGGCGCAGTCACCGAATTGGTTGCCGGGGCGGTACTCGTCGTCATGGTCGGACCGACGGACGGTGTCGCGGACTCATCGTTCCCGCTCGTCGTAACGTACGTCCCCACAGCGATTGCCGCAGCGACCGCCGCGACTGCCGCTGCAGCGATCGGAAGCGACCGGGATGTCGAACGCCGTGCCGCTTTCGGTTGCTCTTTCCGTGGCTTTGTCGGCGTGCCAGCCTGGACCGCCGTCCCCTTCGCCCATGCCGCCGCGGAAACCGTCGGTGCGGACGCGGCATGGAACTGTCCCGTCGAGGCCGCTTGAAGCGCGGCGCCAAACTCTGTGCACGTCTGATATCGATCGTTGGGGTTCTTGGCTAGCACCTTGGTGAACACCGCGTCCATCGCTTGCGGCAGATGGGGATTGACTGTGCTGATGGAGGGCACCGGCCTGGTCAGGTGCGCGGACATCGTCGACGCAATCGAGGTTCCCGCGAAGGGCGGGTGTCCCGTGAGCAGGTGGAACGCGGTGCACCCAAGGGAGTAGATATCCGACCTGTTGTCGACCTCCTCGCCCTCGATCGCCTCGGGGCTGATGTACTGCATCGTCCCGATAGTCATCCCGGTCGATGTGAGGGACGTCGACTCACCGGCAGCCTTGGCGATTCCGAAGTCGGCGAGCTTGACCGACTCGATCTGCGGTGTGTCGTCCGTCGTCTCGATGCCGACAAGAATGTTGGCGGGCTTTACGTCGCGGTGGGTGATGCGTTGTTTGCGCCAGGCGTAGTCCAGCGCGGTACCGGCGCCAGATATCAGCAACAACGCGAGATCTGGTTCGAGCGGGCCGTCGGCTTTGAGGAGTTCGGCGGCATCGGTTCCGTCTATGTACTCCATTGTGATCCACAGGCGGCCCTCGAACTGGCCGCGGTCATGGAGAGTGACGATGTTGGAGTGGCTCAGTTGTGCGAGCAGGTCAGCCTCACGCTGAAACCTGGCTTTGAAGTCATCGTTGCGGGACACCCCGGAGTCCAGTAGCTTCAGCGCGTCCCGGCGTGGCAAGCGTGGGTGTTCGACCAAGAACACCTGCCCCATCCCACCGGCACCCAGTTCCCGGATGATGCGGTATCCGGCGATCTCGGTCATATCCACATGGGGAGTGTGCCAGGGGACTCTCCAAAGCTGGGGCAACTGTGCAAGTGACAGCAACCCCGGGATGCAGGATCGTCTTGGTCACGGAAACGCCCAGCCTTAGTCGCGGACTTATCTCCGCCGCTTCTGCTTCGTCGCAAACGCAATAACGGGCCGAGTCGATCACTGACGGCGTCAGTGTGGCGCGACGTTTTCCCACGTCGGGCCACGTTCGTCTACGTGCCACTGCACCACTAGCTGAGGTTGTTTGTGCAGCTCAGAGGCCGTAGGCGCTCCATAAAACAAGGGGTTCGAATCCCCTTAGCTCCACTTTTGGGACACCTTGGTGTCGTATCTCGAACACGGCCAAGCCGACGATTCGCCTCTGCATTTGGCCGCTGTCGTGTCCACATCATGCTTACGCCGCCGCAGCACGGGTACTCGTCTGAGCACGATGACAGAAATGTCCGACAGAAGTACGGACGACATCGACCCTTGCGTGCGCGTTTACGGCACGCGGGTACACAATTTACGGGGTATCGACGTCGCAGCGCCGCGCGATGCCCTGGTCGCGTTCACGGGCATCTCCGGGTCCGGTAAATCGTCGCTGGCCTTCGGCACCATCTATGCCGAGGCCCAGCGCCGCTACTTTGAATCGGTCGCCCCGTACGCCCGTCGCCTGTTGTTGCCAACTGGCGCGCCGAAGGTAGATGACATCACCGGGTTGCCGCCCGCTGTCGCATTGCAGCAGCGCCGGGGTTCGGCGACATCGCGGTCGACGGTAGGCACCGTCACCACGCTGTCGAATCTGCTGAGGATGCTGTTCTCCCGGGCCGGAACCTACCCGCGGGGGGCCACGGAGCGACTGGACTCCGACGCCTTCTCGCCGAACACCGCGGTCGGAGCATGCCCCGAATGCCACGGGTTGGGACGAATCCATCGGGTGACCGAAGAGACGCTGGTACCCGACCCGTCGCTGACCATCCGCGAAGGCGCCGTCGCCGCGTGGCCGGGGGCCTGGCAGGGCCAAAACCTACGCGACATCCTCGTCACGCTGGGGTACGACATCGACAAGCCGTGGCGGAAACTTCCAAAGCGGCAACGCAATTGGATCTTGTTCACCGACGACCAGCCAACCGTCGAAATCGATCCGGGCCAGCACCCCGTGCAGGCCGATTATTATTACAACGGCACGTTCTCCAGCGCCGAACGCCACGTCCGCCACACGTTGGCCAATTCCAATAGCGCAATGATGCGTCGCCGGGTACTGCAATTCGTCGACAGCGTGGACTGCCCATTGTGCGGCGGTTCTGGCCTGCGTGCGGAGGCGCTGAAGGTGACTTTCGCCGGGCGCAACATCGCCGACTACGTGGCGATGCCGATGGCCGACCTTGCTGAAGCGTTGCACCCGACGGCTTCTCGGGCCGATGCCGCCGCCGCTTACGAGTCCACGAATTCCGGTGAGTTGACGGAAGTCGCGACCATGATCGCCGCCGATCTCGTTGCGCGCCTGCAGATACTCATAGATCTCGGCCTCGGCTATCTCTCACTGTGTCGCCGCACTCCGACGGTGTCACCCGGCGAGCTGCAGCGGTTGCGGCTGGCCACTCAACTGCGCGCCGGCTTGTTCGGCGTGCTCTATGTGCTCGACGAGCCGTCAGCTGGACTGCACCCCGCGGACGCCGAACCGCTACTCGACGTGCTCGACCGCCTGCGGCGCGCCGGCAACTCGTTATTCGTGGTCGAGCACGACATGGACGTCGTTCGCCGTGCCGATTGGATCGTCGACGTCGGACCTGGGGCTGGGGAGCTTGGCGGGGACGTGCTCTACAGCGGCCCGGTACCAGGTCTCGCTGACATCGAGCGGTCGGTCACTCGTAGGTACCTTTTCGAGGGGGCCAGGCGGCGGTCTCGTGAACCCCGCACGCAGTCCGGGTGGCTGCGGCTGCGCGGGATCTGCTTCCACAATTTGGAAAACCTCGACGTGGACCTGCCGCTTGGCGTGTACACCGCCGTCACCGGGGTGTCCGGGTCAGGGAAGTCGACGCTCGTAGTAAAGGTCCTTGGCGATGTCGTGAACAGCCATCTCGGCACGGGACGCCCTGCCGAGCCGGCCGAATCCGACGACGAACCCGACACCGGGGTCATCGATCTCGATCACGACGCGAGCATCGGGGTGACGGCCGAGGGGGCCGAGGAGATCAGTCGGCTGGTATCGGTCGACCAGCGTCCGATCGGACGCACGCCGCGCTCGACGCTGGCGACCTACACCGGATTGTTCGATGCCGTGCGCCGCGAATTCGCCGCGACCCCGAAGGCACGTCGCCGCGGTTGGACAGCGGGCAGGTTTTCCTTCAACGTGGCCGACGGTCGCTGCCCCACCTGCCAGGGGGAGGGATTCGTGTCGGTCGAATTGTTGTTCCTGCCGGGCACATACGCGACATGCCCGGACTGTCATGGTGCGCGCTACTCCGACGAGACGCTCGAGGTGCGCTACCGCGACCGTACGATCGCCGACGTGCTCGCGATGACCGTCGATGAGGCTTCGGAGTTTCTTGCCGACGTCGCGAAAGCGGCGCGGAGCCTGACCACGCTGCGAGAGGTAGGACTCGGATATCTGCGCCTCGGACAGCCCGCGACCGAGTTGTCTGGTGGCGAGGCGCAGCGGATCAAGCTCGCCTCCGAACTGCAGAGACCCCGGCGAGGGCACACCCTCTACGTCCTCGACGAGCCGACCACCGGGCTTCACCCCGCCGATGTGGATCTGCTCGATTGTCAACTGCACCGCTTGGTCGACGCGGGCAATACCGTGGTGGTGGCCGAACACGACATGCGGATGGTCGCGGGTGCGGACTGGGTGATCGACCTAGGACCGGGAGCCGGTAGCGACGGCGGTCGGGTGGTTGCCGCGGGCCCGCCCACGGAGGTGGCACGTGCGAAAAACAGCCGCACGGCACCGTATCTGGCAATGCGATTGGCGCCAGCTGCTATTCGATGAAGAAGTTGCGGTTCTTGACGAACCGCCGTGACGGCGGTGAAGCGGGGTCATCGAGCGCTATTTCTACGAGTACTTCGCCGACATGCTCGCCCTCGTCGTCGGCGGCGACGACCTGACCGCAGCCGAGATCGTCCACCCGTCAGTCCCCAGCTGTCGGGATGAACGCGAGGTCTAGGTGGCCGAAGCACCCTCGACGATCGGCACGATGTATGTCCGAGCGAAATCGGCCAGCTGTTTCTCGGTGTGCAAATTCACCACGGCTTGCTTGGTCAGCATGCTGGAGTGGACGAACCGACCCACGATTTCGATCCGCGCGGTGAAGTCGCTGCGGGCTGCCGCGCTGGCATCCGCCGGAATCAGCAACTCAACGGCCCGCTCGATTCCCAATGCGAGCAGCGTTGACGCCTCGGTGGTGACTCGGGGCAGGGTGTCGTCCGGCTCGATTCCGACAAGCCGGTTGTACAACGGATGGTCGCGTAGGCCCACCATCATGCCGGTGAACGCGGCGACGACGCGATCCGCGAGCGACTCCGTAGCCGCGGTAGCCGCTGCGACTCGGTTCAAGAGTCGTTCAGACTCTCTGGCAAGAACGGCTTGCGCGATGTCGTTCTTGGAGCCGACGCGACGGTAGACGGTGACGCGGTCCACGCCCGCCCTGCGCGCGACGTCTTCGACTGTGCTCTTGCGGATTCCGACGTCTTCGAACTGTTTCAACGCGGCGTCGAGTATGCGGGTGATGGCGTCGTCAGTCGGCACTGCGTTCACCGCAGGCGTTGCGACCGGTCGCGTCGTCATACCTGACAGCCTATCGAGCGCTGCAACATAGCTGACGAATTGTTGCGTCACGTCCCTGCGCTGCGACGAAAGCCGCAGACACGCGCATGCGGGCTGCAACATTGCAATCTTATTTGTTGCAGTGTTACGTTACGGCGATGACAAGAGAGTCTGCCTCCGACGCGGAGGAAGCCCACGCCATCCGTCCGCGCAACGTGGAGTTCGACTGGTCGGACGTGCCGTTGCACTACGTGCCGGACGAGCCGGTCGCGACGCAGTTCTGGAACGTCATGCACCTGGTGGTCCCCGTCGGCGAGCACCTGATGGCGGGATGTCTGGCCGACGCCTTGCCCCACATCACCGACGACCGGCTGCGCGAAGAGGCGATCGGCTTCATCGGCCAAGAGCAGATGCATGCCACCTCGCACGGCAGCTACCACGACGCACTCGCGGGCCACGGTATCGACTGCGAGCCGGTCGTCCGCAACGTCGGGCAGATGCTTCGCCTGATCTTCAGCAATCACGGCCTCAAGGGCAGCGCGAAGCAGAAGTGGCTCGCCGAGCGGCTGGCGTTCTACGCGGGGATGGAGCACTTCACGGCCGTGGTAGGACAGTGGCTGCTCGATGCGGAGGGTCTGGACCGTGCCAATACCGATCCGGTGATGCTGGACCTGTTGCGCTGGCACGGTGCAGAGGAGGTCGAGCACCGCAGTGTCCTGTTCGACGTCTATCAGCACATCGACGGCAGCTACGCCCGTCGCGCCCGTACGTCATTGATCGGCAGCTTCGGACTCTTCGCGACGTGGATGGTCACCGTCGATTACCTGATGCGCCAGGACCCTGCGCACCGCTGGTGGAAGCCGTGGCCGCTGCAGATGGCCGGCGCTGTGCGCAGGGGATTGTTGCCCAACCCGATGTTCTTCCTCGCAGAGATACCTCCGTATCTGCGGCCCGGCTTTCACCCCAGTCGAATGGGCAGCCTCGACAAGGCCGTTCGATACCTTGCGACCTCACCGGCCGCGCAGGCCGCCGAAGCCGCCGAGAGCCGGGCCCGGTGATGCGCCCGCCGATCCGGGGCGACGACGTAGTGCCCGATGCTCAGCTGCATCCCGCCATACACGCAGTGCTGCTCGCCCTCGGCAGCTACAAACGACTGAGCACAGGTCCGCTCGCTACGGCACCGGGGCATCCGAAACCACCGCACCGCAATGGGCTCAACCAAGAAGTGACTGTCGTGTCTGTTGCACAGGTCGCCGAAGACGTCGTCAGCTTGACCCTCGTCTCGCAGGGCGGCGGTGATCTACCGCGCTGGCGGCCGGGCGCGCACCTCGATGTGTTCCTGCCTTCGGGCCTGCAGCGTCAGTATTCGCTCTGCGGTGACCCGCGTGATCGGAGCCGCTACCGCATCGCGGTGCGGTTGGTCAGGGACGGAGGCGGCGCGTCGCGCGAAATCCACGAGCAGCTGCGGGTAGGTGATTCGATTCGAATCAGTGTGCCCCGAAACGCCTTTCACATGGCCGACTCGCCGTCGTACCACTTAATCGCGGGCGGTATCGGCATCACACCGATTCTGCCGATGATCCACGCGGCCCATGCTCGCGGCAAGCCATGGCGGTTGGTTTACACCGGCCGCACCCGCGTGTCGATGCCATTTCTCGACGAGTTGGCCGGTCTGCCGTCCGGAGCCATCCAGATCCGGCCCGACGACGAGTTCGGACAGCCGACGGCAACGCATCTATTGGCTGAAGTCACCGCGGCCGACGCCGTCTATGCGTGTGGCCCGCCCCAGATGCTCGAGGCGGCGCGCGCCGGTTTCGGCACGATCATCCGCGAACTGCACACCGAGCGGTTCTCCGCGGCGCCGGTCGTTGGCGGCCGTCCGTTCGACGTCGAGTTACGCCGCACTGGCGTCAGTGCCGTTGTCGGCAAGGGCGACTCGTTGCTCACTGCCGTTCGTCGCGTGAAACCGGACGTCGCCTACTCCTGTCAGCAGGGCTTCTGTGGCTCATGCAAGGTACCGGTCCTGGCCGGCCGCGTCGAGCACCGCGACCATCTGCTCAGTGCTGCAGAGCAGCTGGACTCAATGCTCATCTGCGTGTCGCGTTGTGACGGCCCGCTCGTTCTGGACCTGTAGAGGAGATCAGCGTGTTCCCTTTCGGCACAGACAATTACGATATCCGTGACAAGGTCGTCATGATCACCGGGGCCGGCAGTGGCATCGGTGCCGCCCTGGCCGTGCTGCTGCGCGAGCACGGCGCTCGACTAGGCCTCATCGATGTCGACGACGTCGGCGTCAAGGAAGTCGCGGCGGCGCTCGGTGAGGATGCACTTGCCGTTGTGGCCGACGTTCGCGACCGCGACGCGATGGCCCGTGCCGTCGACACCATCAGTGGCCACTTCGGCCGCCTCGACGTCGTCGTGGCCAACGCCGGTGTGGCCGGTGATCCCTCGACAGTGCGGACCGTCGACCCGGCCGAGTTCGACCGGGTCATCGACATCAATCTGAACGGGGCGTTCAATACGGTCCGGCCGGCGTTGGAGCATACGATCCGCAACAAGGGTCATGTCGTGATCGTGTCGTCGGTCGCGGCCTTCGTCCCGGGGGCCGGCCTGGCGCCGTACGCCATGAGCAAGGCCGCCGTGGAGCAGCTCGGCCGGGCACTGCGCATCGAACTCGCCGGGACCGGGGCCAGCGCCGGCGTGGCCTACTTCGGATTTGTGCAGACACCGTTCATGTGCCCAGTGGACGAGGATCCGCTCGGCCGTGATCTCGACGCCCTCATGCCGTGGCCATTGCGTCAACGGATCACTGCCGAGCACGCTGCCAAGGTGCTCGCCGATGGCATCGCCCGACGCGCCGCGAGCACCCTCGCTCCTTCTGCCTGGCAGCCCTATGCGTTCCTGCGGGGTGCGGCGAACCCCTTCGTCGACGCCCGCGCAGCCGTGTCGACGACCATGCGGAGCGTCATCCGCGCGATCGAGCAGCGTGCGGTGGTGCCGGACGACCGTCGTCCAGCTGAGAGGAAGGGCTGGCAATGTCTGAGCCGATCCACGAGGCGGTGATCGTCGGTGCCGGTTTCGGCGGTATGGCCGCGGCAATCAAACTATCCGGCGCCGGTATCGACGACTTCGTCATCCTGGAGCGCGCCGGAGATGTGGGTGGTGTCTGGCGCGACAACACATATCCTGGTGTGGCCGTGGATATCCCGTCGTTCACATACAGCTACCACTTCGAACCGAACCCGAACTGGTCGCGTACGTACGCGCCGGGGGAGGAGCTCTTCGAATACGCCAAGAACTGTGCCGACAAGTACGGGCTTCGGCCGAAGATCCGATTCGGCGCGGACGTCGTCGCCGCGAGGTTTGACGAGTCCGCTCACTGCTGGCGCGTCGAACTGGCCGATGGCGTGACCGTGTGCGGTCGGTATCTGTTCTCCTGCACCGGCCATTTCTCCACCAGTCAGAAGCCGGACATCCCGGGACTGGACGATTTCACGGGTCCATCCATCTACACGATGGCGTGGGACCACGCGCTGGACCTCACCGATAAGCGCGTCGCGGTGATCGGCACTGGGGCATCCGGGATGCAGGTCATTCCCGCGATCGCACCTTACGTAAAGTCGCTCAACGTCTTTCAGCGCACTCCGATCTGGGTGTTGCCACGGCCCGATGCCCAACTCAACGGCGCGGTGCGCGGCGCCTTCGCTCACGTGCCGTTCGCTCAGAAGTCGACGCGTCTGGCGACAAGCGTGCTCAGCGAATCGTTTGTGACATTCGGGGCCGTCTACAACAAGCAGCTACCCTTCGTCGTGAAGGCCGTCGAACAGCTGTGCCTGGGATTTCTGCGGGCACAGGTGCCTGATCCGGTGCTGCGCAACAAACTGACACCGAAATACGGCTTCGGTTGCAAACGGCCGTCGTTCTCCAACACCTACTACCCAACGTTCCTGCGCGACAATGTGGAACTGGTCACCGAGGGTATCGAACGGATTACCCCCACCGGCATCCGCACGGTCGACGGTGCAGAACGTGACATCGACGTGTTGGTCCTCGCGACCGGATTCAAGGTGTTGGACGTCCCTTACGCCCTGTACAGCACGACCGGCGAGACGTTGCGTGAGCTGTGGGAACGAGATCGCACACAGTCATATGAGGGCACGACGGTACGCGGCTACCCCAACCTGTTTCTCAACCCCGGGCCGTACGGCGTGGCTGGACCATCGCTGTTCACGACCTTCGACCTCTGCACCACGCATGCGCTGCGCGTCATCACCGCGGCGCGTGCGCGCGGCGCCACTCGTGCCGAGGTCTCCGCCGCCGCTCAGGAGCGATTCCTGCGCAAGATGCGACGGCAGGTCGACAACACCATGTTCCTCAGCCCCGCCTGCGCGGGCACCAGCACGTACTACGTCGACGACCACGGAGACGCTCCGTTCCTCCGGCCGACCACGGGCCCGCACGGCTGGTTGGCGCAGCATCGGTTTGCGCTCGACGACTACGAGTACGACCGGGTAACAGATCATTTCGTCAATACCTCGACGTAATGCGCAATAGGCGTCGATGATCGTGGGTCCGCATCCATGACGTCAAGCACTGTCGTCCCGTCTCGCGTGCGCGATCTGAACCCGTAGCGCGGCCGTTCAACCGTCATGCAGTTCGGCCGCATCGCGCGCGACATGACTTTCGCAATTGCTGATCCGGCTGCGCCCCTCGACTTCAGCGGCCACAATATTCGTGGCGGAGGGGGTCGTGTGACCGATGACGATGCGGTGCGTTACGAGTCGGTCTTTCGCGAGCGCTGGCGCGACCGTAAGTCCGAAGGTGCGCGTCCCGGCGAGTTGATCAGGCAGCCGCGATGGATCAACGTCGGGCTCGTCGCGCTGGCAATCCTGCTGGCCGCAGGCGCGGTGGCCGCCGCCACGATGACGACCGCACGCACCGTCGCCCTGCCCGCGGTGACGCAGGGCGCGTCGGTGAGCGCAGTGGTCGCTGACGCGCCCGTACCCACGGTGGGTGCACCGGTGCAGTTCCGGGATGCATCCGGCACCACCTTCGACGCCGTCGTGGTCGGCGCCGGCCCCACCGAGGTGACGGCCGAACTCACGCATCCCGGTCCGGCGTCGGCAGGCAAGCTGTTGGTGCCGGCGGGGCGGCAACGGTTGATCTCGCTGTTGTTGCCGAGACTCTGGTGAGGTTCCGCCGGCGGGCGATTCCCTATATCGCGCAGGCCGAGATGGCCGACTGCGGTGCCGCCGCGCTCGCGATGGCGCTGGCTTACCACGGCAGGCATGTGCCGCTGGCCGAGTTACATGCCGCCACCGGGACTGGGCGCGACGGCACCGATGCGCTGCGCATCGCCGAGGCCGCCACCACCTTCGGGTTGCGCGCCCGCGGCGTGGCCACCGAGCTCGATGATCTGGGCGTGCTCCCAAGCGGTACCGTATTGCATTGGGGCGAAGCGCATTTCGTTGTCCTGGAGTCGACATCACGGCGCGGCGTCACCGTTGTCGATCCTGCCGCCGGACGCTATCGGCTCAGCTGGGAAGCCGTCAACGACCTGTACAGCGGTGTCGCCATCCTGCTGGAGCCCGCCGAGGCGTTCGAGCCGGGCGGACAAGCCGCGTTGGGAGCGTTGCACCATGCCCGACGGTTGCTGACCCGTTCGAGTGGCCTCGGCAAGGTGCTGGCGACCTCGGTGGTGGTGCGGTTGATGGCGCTGGCAGTGCCGGTGCTGACCGGTGTTGTCGTCGACAGGATCGCGCCCGCAGGAGACGGGCACCTGTTGAAGGTCATGGCCGCGGTAATGGCGGCGTTGATCGGCTATTCGGTGATCGCGACCTTCCTGCGGTCTCATCTGCTGCTCCGGCTGCGCAGTCGTCTGGACGTCTCCATGACGCTGGACTTCCTGGAGCATCTGGTTGATCTGCCGTACGGCTACTTCTTGAAGCGGTCGTCCGGCGATCTGATGATGCGCCTGCGCAGCAACGCCACGGTCCGCGAGATCCTGACCACCGGCACCATCGCCGCACTGCTCGACGGCACTCTGGCCACCTTCTACCTGATCGTGATCATCGCCCTGTCGCCGACGCTGGCGGCCTTGGTCGCCGCGCTGGGGGTGGCTCAGGTCGCGGTGCTGCTGTCGGCGCGTCGGCGCAACCAGCATCTGATGGGCGAGGCACTGGCGACGGAAGCCAAATCGCAGTCGTACGCCTACGAGATGTTCTCGGCGATGGAGACGTTGAAGACCGCAGGCGCCGAGCGGCGGGCAGTGACGCACTGGACCAACCTGTTCATCGCCGAGATGAACGTCTCGCTGCGCCGTGGGCGGCTCTCGGCTGCCGTGGAGACGGCGATCCATGGGCTGGCCCTATTGTCGCCGATCGCCGTGCTTCTCGTCGGCGCCCATTTGGTGGGCACCGGGCAGCTCTCCCTCGGCACGATGTTGGCGTTGGCGGCACTGGGCGGCGCCTTCCTGGAACCGCTCTCCGTCCTGGTCGGCACCGCCCTGCAGGTCCAGCTGCTCGGCAGCTATCTGGCTCGAATAGAAGACGTCAACAACACGCCGACGGAGACCGAAGGACGCGACCTGCAACACGCGCCCCGACTCACCGGGGCGGTCCGTGCCGAAGGCCTCACCTTCCGCTATCAGCCACACGGTCCGCCTGCTGTCGACGGCGCGGACCTCGACGTGCGGCCCGGACAGTTGGTGGCGATCGTCGGGCGTTCGGGCTCGGGCAAGTCGACCATGGGTCGGTTGTTGTTGGGGCTCTACCCGCCGTCGGACGGTCGTGTCCTGCTCGACGACATCGACCTCGCCACCCTGTACCCGCGCAGCGTGCGCTCCCAGATCGGCGTGGTCACCCAGAACCCGTACATCTTCGGGCTGTCGGTGCGTGACAACCTCGTGCTCGGCCACCCCGACCTGCCACTGGCGCGGCTCGAGGCCGCTGCCGAATTGGCCGGTGTCGCCGAGGACATCCGCGCGATGCCGATGGGCTGGGACACAACGCTGGTGGATGCGGGTGCGTCCCTGTCGGGTGGCCAGCGCCAGCGACTGGCACTGGCCCGTGCGCTCGCGCCGTCGCCGCGGATCCTGTTACTCGACGAGGCCACCAGCAGTCTGGACACCGTGACGGAGGCCCAGGTGCACGCCAACATCGCCGGCCTCGGATGCACGGTCATCGTGATCGCACACCGGCTGGCCACCGTGATCGACGCCGACCACATCGTCGTCATGGAGGCGGGCCGGGTGGTCGAGGCCGGCGGCCATCGTGATCTGTTGGCCGCGGGTGGTCACTACGCCCGATTGGTATCCGGGCAACTCGTCAGCGAAAATCCTAGTTAGAAAAGGGGATTGGGGTGCGCGGTCGGGATGCGGGCGTTGCCGCCTCATTGATGGCGAGCGGCTTCTTCGTGATGCGGGCTCCCTTGTTGCCGCTGGAGGAGCTCGATCGACTGCGCACCGATCCCGCCTACTGGCGCAGCCTGGCCGCCCGGCCAGAGATTCGCGAGGCACTGCATCTTGCATCGCCGGGATTGGTGCGCCGCTTGGCCGACGGAGACCCGGATGCCCGGGTGGCCGCCTCTGTGACCGCCTATCTGGTCCGAATGTGTACCCGTGCCACACCTTTCGGGTTGTTCGCAGGTTGCGCTCTGGGATCGCTTGGCGACGCGACCGCCCTGCTGGTCGACGGCCCGGAGGGCACCACTCGGCACAGCAGGCCCGACACCGAGGTGCTGGCGTCGCTCGTCGAACGACTGCTTGTGGACCCGTCGACCCGGTCGGCGATGGTCGTCGAGCCCAACTCCAGCCGCTACCACGTGGCAGGCGCGATGCGGTTGATCGAGAGCCGCGTGCGCGAGGGCCGTCGCAGCCACCACCTGGTTGTCATCGAGGACGACTCCCCGCTGCGCGTCGCGATGGATGCCGCTTCGGGCGGATGCGTGGTGGCGGAGATAGTCGAGACCGTCGCCGCCCACGCCGACGTTGCGGCGGATGAGGCACGCGAATACGTCGACGCGCTGGTCGACGCCAAGGTGCTGACCCCGGTGGCGGAGCCGGCCGTGACGGGCCCAGAACCGTTGGCGCACGTACTGTCAGCCTTGAGCGGTCAGGGGTTGACCGCACCGTCGGAGGCACTGGGACGGGTGTCCGGTGAGCTCGCACGGCTGGACGCCGCCGGGCTCGGCAATCCGCCGCAGGCATACGATTCGGTCGCGGAGACGCTGCTCGGCCTGGCCGGCGGCGGCGACGACGCCAGGCTGATCCAGGTCGACTTACATCGCGCAGGGTTCGGACTGACCCTCGGGCGCGATGACGTCGCGCAGCTCGCCGAGGCGGTGGAGCTTCTGCACCGGCTGTCCCACGGGGCCGAGGATCCGGCGCTGACCCGTTTCAAGGAGGAGTTCGGGGCCCGGTACGAGGACCGCGAGGTCCCTCTGATGGAGGCGCTGGACGAGGAGATGGGCATCGGGTTCGACCGGTCGACGCATCCGGCGGCCGATGAGTCGCCGCTACTGGCCGGTCTCGATCTCGGTGGGGTGGCGGGGAATTCGACCTTCACCGTGCGTGACGCGACTCTGCTCGATTTGGTGTTGCGTGCCCGCGACAGCGGCTCCGACCGAGTCGAGCTCGATGCCGATACCGTGGCGCGGCTGACGACGGGTACGCCGTTGCCGCTGCCCGATGCGCTGGCCGTCTTCGCCACCATGCTGGACAACGGCATCGAGGTACACGCCGTCACCGGGCCGTCAGGTGCTGAGCTTCTCGGGCGGTTCTGTCACGGTGATCCCGGTCTGCACGACGCCGTTCGCGCCCACCTGCGCGCCGAGGAGGCCTACGCTCCTGGGGTCGTGTTCGCGGAGCTCGTCCACTTACCGGAGGGACGTATCGGAAATATCCTGGCGCGGCCGGTATTACGCGCCTACGAGCTCGTCCTGCTGGGCCGTTCGGGCGCATCGGAGGAGCATCAACTCAGCGTCGACGAACTGACGCTGCGCTTGGACGGCCATCGCCTCGTCCTGTACAGCCCCCGGCTGGACGCGGAGGTCCGGCCGCGCCTGACCACCGCGCACAACCCGGCGTGGCGCGGCTTTGGCGTATACCGCTTCCTCGCGGCATTGCAACGGGCCGGAGTGGCAGGCGGGCTCGCGTGGGACTGGGGTGCGTTGGCGGGTGCGCCGACGTTGCCGCGCGTCACTTCAGATCGGCTGGTCCTGGCCCGGGCACGCTGGCGGCTTTCGGCGGCCGAATTGAGCACCGTCACCGGATCCGAAGCGGCCGAAGGCTGGGCGGCGCTCGTCCGCGACCGCGGCCTGCCCAACGAGGTGCTGATCACCGACGGTGACAACCGGCTCTACGTCGATACCGCCAGCCCCGCGCTGGTTGCGGCTGCCGCCAAGGTGTTACGCGGACGCACCGGAGCCCTCGTGGAGGAAGTCCTGGCCGACGGTGTCGCCACCGGGCCGCAGGGCCGCTTCGCCCAAGAGCTCATCGTGCCCTTCATCTGCCGCACCGAACCCGTACCGAAGTCCCCGCACCGGCGCGTGCCCGAGGTGCAGCGTGCCTTTGCGCCGGGTAGCCAGTGGCTTTATTTCAAGGCATACACCGGCACGGCTTCCGCCGACCGAATCCTCATCGACGCCGTCGCACCGGTGATCGCCGGGCTGCGCAGCGCCGGGGTGGTAGACCATTGGTTTTTCCTGCGCTACAACGATCCCGAGCATCATCTGAGAATACGGCTACATGGAGATCCAGCAGCTCTGCACGACCACGCGTTGCCCGCTCTCACGATTGCCATGGCCCCGTACCTCGCCGACGGGACGGTGTCGACGGTTGCGTTGGACACCTATCACCGCGAGCTGGAACGCTACGGTGGCGACGAAGGCATCGAGATCGCTGAACAGATCCATGCCGCCGACAGCGACGCCGTGCTCGAGGTATTGGGCATGCTCGACGGCGAAGAGCTGGCCGACGCACGCTGGAGGCTCTGCGTGTACGCGACCGACCGCCTGCTGGCAGACGCCGGCCTCGACATGCAGCAGCGCCGGGACTGGGTAAGGGACGGGGCCGCCGGCTACCGAATCGAGTATCCGGGCGCGCGCGGCCTCGACACCGGAATCGGAGCACGCTGGCGCAGCGAACGCGCAGAGATCGCTGCGTTGCTCGATGACACGCAAGATCACCCGTACGAGCCTGGGCGCCGGGCGTTTCGGCAACGGTCCGAGACGCTCGCACCGCTACTCGGCGAGCTTGCGGACCGTGACCTGCGCGGTCTGCTGACCCAGCAGTTCCCAGACCTGGTGCACAGCTTCAGTCACCTCAACGCGATCCGACTGTTGCGCTCCGCCGCCCGGACCCATGAACTCGTCATCCTGAGTTTCCTCGACCGGCATTACGCCAGCCAGATCGCGCGGCAGCCCCGTCCCTGACGTGTCCGATCTGCCGACCTGACGCGCACCGATCGTCGCCAAGAAACCTCCAAGAGCGGCAGCCGATGCTCTGTCGTAACGCGAACCAACCAGGGCCCGCGAATACGAAAGGAAGCATCATGAACACCAACCGCAAGCTGGCCCTGCGCCGGCAGAGCATCCGCACGCTGACCGACAGCGAGCTGCGCATCGTCAACGGCGGCGGCACCAGCGCCGCGCCCGCCCCGGGCACCGACCGGCAGACCATCGGGACGTCGGGCACGTCCGTCATTCGTGGGTCTTCGATTTCCGGTGGTACGTCCATCATCAACCCCTCGGGTGGGTCGGTGATCAACCCGTCGGGTGGCCGCGTGCTCAATCCTTCGGCCGGCTAGCCTGCGCGGCGTTCTCTCATCCACCCATCCGACGCGCCACCGCCCATAGCTGACGATATGGGCGGTGGTTGCGTCGTCGGGGCAGACCATGATTCATCCGCTACTCGACCGGCGAGTAGCCCTTGGACGCGCGCTTGGCCGCCGCGAGCAGTTCATCGCGGAACTGCGGGTGCGCGATGGCCGCAAGGGCCTCACCGCGCTCCTGGACGGTCTTGCCCTCCAGTTCGGCGACGCCATACTCGGTGACGATCACATCGACCTGATGCCGTGGCGTCGTGATCACCGCGCCCGGGCCGAACCACGGCACGATCCGCGACTGCAGCTTGTCGTCCTTGGTGAACGTCGACGGCAGGCAGATCAGCGAGCGGTCCGAAAGCTCGAGGCCGGTGCCCGCCACGAAGTCTTCGGCACCGCCTATCCCGCTGAACTGGTTGCCGGAAATGGTGTCGGCGACCACTTGACCGTGAATGTCGATGGCGAGCGCGCCGTTGATCGAGATCATGTCGTCGTTGGCCGCGATGACCTCAGGTGAGTTGATGATTTCGACCGGCAGGAAGGCCACTTCTCTGTTGCCGTCCAGCCACTCGTACAGCTCCGGCGAGCCGAATGCGAAGGTCGTCACGCTCACCCCGTCGTACTGCCCCTTGCGGGAATTGCTGATCTTGCCTGCCCGGTGCAGCTTCATGCAGCCGTCGGTGAACATCTCGCTGTGCAATCCGTAGTCGCCGCCGTCGCCGTCGGCCAGCAGCGTCGCGATCTGGTTGGGGATCGATCCGATACCCACCTGCAGGGTCGCTCCGGTCGGGATGAAGCCGACGGCGTGCCGGGCGATCGCGTCGTCGACCTCGGTGGGTTCGCCCGCAGGCAGGGACAGGGGTGCATCCGTCGAGTGCAGCAGGATGTCGATCTCGTCGACATGCAGTCCGTGGCGGTGCTTCCCATGCCCGAAAGTTCTTGGGTACGAGTCGGATACCTCGACGACGAGCAGCCGGTCGGGATCGGCGCCGGCCCGGTGCAACTCGGCGATCGTGCCGCCCGCGTGCAGCGACAGTGAGCACCAGCCGTCGGCGTCAGGCGGCGTGGCGACGGTGGTCATGACACGCGGTGCTTGTCGTTCGAGCAGCGGTGCGAAGCGCCGGAAGTCCGCCGGCGTGAAACCGATGTCGGCGCCCGATTCGCGCAGCGCCCGCTCCAGGGGGCCGAAGAAGCCGGACAGATAGTGCACGCCGGTACGCGAGAACAGCTCGGTGAGGACGGCGAGCAGGGCCCCGTACACACGCAGGTCGGCCCAGTCCTCGCGTTGTCCGAGTGCCCGCAGGAAGGCCGGTGGCTGGCCGGGCCCGAGTGGCATGCCCAGTGCGTCAGCGGACTCGAGTCGTGCGGCGGGCTGCTCGGCGGTCAGTTCCTCGGGCATGGCGCGTGACATTTGCCGCATGGCTGCCGAATGTCAACAATCACAGGTTGTTTGTACGGCAAATGCGAAATTCCCAGCAGAACTAGCGTTCTCGTCAATTACTGTTCGTGGATCACCCGTTCAAGGTCGGAGAGTTCCATGACGGTACAGAATGCGGCGGGTGGCAACGCTACTGCGGACGACGAGTGTGTGGACTGTGGCTACGAGCCAGAGCTGAAGCGAACGCTCGGTTCGTTTCAGGTCTTCGCAATATCGTTCGCGTTCATCTCGGTAGCGGTCGGCGTCTTCAGCACCTATGACGACCTATTGCGCGGTTCCGGACCCGTTGGCATCTGGACGTGGATCATCGCTTTCATCGGCCAGATGTTGATCGCGCTGGTCATCGCGCAGTTCGCGGCTCGCATCGCGTTGTCGGGCTCGTCCTACCAGTGGGGCTCCCGATTGGCCAACCCCAAGATCGGCTGGTTCTTCGGGTGGCTCACCTTCTGCTATCTGATCACCGGCTTCATGGCCATCAACAGCGCGATGGCGAGCCAGTGTTTGATGCCGTTGTTCAACATGGAGCCCAGCGAAACGACCGGGCGGATCATCACCGTGGCGTTGATGGTGATCGAGGCGGTGCTGGCGATCGCCTCGACGAGGATCGTGGCGCTGATCAACTCAGCGGCCGTCGGCATCGAGGTGTCGATCGTCGTGGTGCTGGCGGTCGCGCTGTTGGTGGCCGTGGCGGTCACCGGAACGGGCTCGGCGGGCAACCTCGTATCGCGCGGAACCGCCGAGGGCGCGTCGAACTACTACGCACTGGGCGGTGGGTTGATGATCGCCATGATCGTCGGCCTCGGGACGCTCGTGGGCTTCGACTCTGCGGCGAACATGGCCGAGGAAGCCAAGGACCCGTTTCGTACCGTCCCGCGCGCCATCGTGGGATCGGTTGCCGCGGCGGGTGTTCTGGGCCTGGTGTTCCTGATCGCCCTTACCGCCGCGATCAAGGACATCCCCGAAGTCACGGCCGCCGCGTCGCCCGTCGCGACCATCATGAACGAGCAACTCGGCGCCGTCGGAGAGCGGCTCTTCCTCGTCGTCATCGCGATCGCCTTCTTCGGCGGTGGGTTGGTGACGTTGACCAGCTGTTCACGCATGATCTTCGCGATGGCGCGCGACAGCCGCTTTCCCGCCCACCAACTGATGAAAAAGGTGGACCCCCGCACGCAGACTCCGATCCCGGCCACCATCCTGCCGGTCGTCATCGGCGCCGCCGTGCTCTGGGCCCTGCCCGGCGATGCACTGCTGGACCTGATCACGTCCGGCACGGTATTTCCGGCGGTGACCTACGGCGCGATCGTCGTGCTCTACCTGGTCGTGCGAAAACGACTCGACCACAAGGAAGGTGGCTTCAGTCTTGGTCGGTTCGAGACGCCCGTCGCCATCGCGGCGCTGATCTGGTCGGTCGCCGCGCTGGTCATCTTGCTCGCACCGGCCACCCTCGCCCCGATGGTGATGGTGGCGGGCCTCGCACTGATCGGCACACTGTACTTCGCGTACATGATGATCTTCAGACGCGAAGTACTGGACAACGAACCGGAGATAGTTACCGTCGGGCAGACATCTGAGGTGCGTGAATGACCTCCACCGCTGCTGAACCGGCCGTGTTGACGGGTCGCATCGTGCGCCGCGGCGACGCCGATCATGCGGCGGCCAGCGCGGGCTGGAATCTGCTGTTCCGCCATGATCCGGTGGCGGTCGTATTCGCGCAGGAGACAACGGATGTCGTCAACGCAGTGGCCTGGGCACGCCAGAACGATGTCGCGCTTCGGATCCGCAGCGGTGGGCACTGCATCGAAGGCTGGAACAATGTCGATGACGGAATCGTGATCGATGTCAGCGAAATCAAGTCGGCGACCGTCGATTCGTCATCTCACACGGTTACCGTCGGTGCCGGGCTGAACCAGCTGGAGGCGGTCACCGAGCTCGGCAAGGCCGGTATGGTCGCGGCGACGGGCACCGAAGGAACCGTCGGTTTGGTCGGCGCCACTCTTGGCGGCGGTTTTGGTCTGCTGACCCGTCTTTTCGGCATGGCGTCGGACAACCTGATGGCGGCCGAAGTGGTCGTCGCCGCGGACGTTGACGGTGCCGAAGCTATCGTCGTCGACGAGCAGAACAACGCCGACCTGCTGTGGGCACTGCGCGGCGCAGGCAACGGCAATTTCGGGATCGTCACGTCATTGACCTACTCGGTTTACCCACTGACGCAGACCATTTACATCACCGCAGCGTGGTCGGGTCTGGGTGGCCTCCCCGACGTTTTCGACGCCTGGCAGCGCTGCGCCCCGTACACCGACAACCGTCTCACCACCCAGCTCGAGATAAACCGCGGTGATATCAGACTCATCGGTGTTCTCGCCGCCGGCACGGAGGATGAGGCTGCGCACTTGCTTGCGCCGATGCTGTCGTCGGGCACTCCGACTGTCTCGATGAGGAATGCGAACTGGGCTGACAACTACGCGGCCTTTCAGCCGCCGCCCTCCGACGAGGTCGCGAATTGGAAGTTCGCCTCGCAGTTCGTCTCCGAACCATTCCCCGCCGAAGCGATCGATCTGATCGTGGCATTCATGTCGAAAGCGCCGACGCCGCAGTGTAACTACTTTACCAACGCGTTCGGCGGGGCCGTGCGGCATTGCGAGCCGTCCGGCGGTTCGGCTTTCGCGCACCGCAACGCGTTGTTCTATGCCGAGCCGGGTGCCGGCTGGGGCGGTGCCCGTGGCGAGCTGCCGGGTGGTAGGCCGGCGGTGCCCGATCCGTCGACGTCAGAGTGTCTGGCCTGGACTGCCGAGTTCGCTGCTGCGTTGGCACCGTATGTCGACGGCGCCTATACCAATGTGCCCAATGCCGACTTGGCGGATTGGGAGAGCGTCTACTGGGGTGAAGGAGTCGAGCGACTGCGCACGATCAAGGCAAAGTACGACCCGTACAACGTGTTCCGCTTCGAACAGAGCATTCGGCCCGCGCCGCAGGGTTAGCCGATGCCCGTGCTCCCGACTGGGCCGACCGATCGTCAAGCGGCCCATGAGATCACGCTGTCCCATGTTCACTCTCGCCGCCTGGTGGACGCGTCGACGCTATCGAGCCGTCTGACACCTCGAGTTACGTCTGCCAGTCGCTGGAGCCGTCTTTCCTGGTATAGGTGCCGGTGGAGTTCTGCACAATGATGGGATCACCGGCGCCGAAGTTGTCGAAGAACCACCGTGCGTTGGTGGGGCTGATGTTGATACAGCCGTGACTGACATCGCGTTTACCCTGATCGTTCACCGACCATGGAGCGCTGTGCACGAAGTTGCCGCTGTCGTCGAACCGGACAGCCAGCTCGACTGTCGTCTTGTAACCGTACGTCGAGTTGACGGGAACCCCGTAGGTCGAGGAATCCATCACCACCGAGGGCATCTTTTCTTGGACGTAATAGGTGCCGTTCGCGGTTTGGTGCCCGCCCGCCGCCATACCCATCGACATCGGGATCGTCTTCTCCACGGCCCCATTGCGCGTGACGGTGAGTTGATGCGTCGCGTCGTCCGCTGTGGCCACCAGCGTGTCTCCGGTGAAGAAGTTGGACACTGTGCCGCCCGCATCTATGGTCACCGCGGTGTGGGCGGGCCAGAAGCTCAACGGGCGCCAGCGGAGCTGCGTGGGAGTCATCCAGTAGAACTTGCCGGGAACCGGGGGGACTGACGAGATGTGGACGGCACCCTCGGTTGCGCCGGCGTCGTCAACCGGTCCGGGGAAGTTGATGATGATCGGCTGGGCCACCCCCACCGTCGCGCCGTTGACGGGGGCCACCTTCGGCGGCCCGAACGGTGCGGCGCCGATGAACGGTGTCGGGTCCTGACCGCCGGGAGCGGGTTCTGCCAGCGCAGGATCCGCACTCAGCATCACGACGCTGCTCAGTATCGAAGCCCCCCCGACAAACTTCAGAACGATGGAGCGACTTCCCCTGGTCGAGCCCGGCATGCGCATCCTTCCAGTCATTTTCTGGATACAGTCTCGCACTCGCGCGACGCGGTCGGCGTTCCCGGACCGGATCACCTACGTGTCGGGCACCGAACCCACTGTGCCACGCACCGCCGGATGCCACGATATCCAGGTGACTGACGGCCCGGGCGAAGTGGAAGGCACGTGGGCAACGGCCGGAGACGGTGGTGAGATCCGGCAGTTGACCCTGTTCTTCGCCGATCTGGTGGATTCGACCGCGCTATCGGCACGAGTGGAGCCCGAGACGTACCGATTGGTCGTCGGGCGATACCGCGAACAAGTGGAGCGCATCGTGAACGGGCACGACGGGCGAATCGGTTCCACCAAGGGGGACGGCCTGCTTGCGGTGTTCGGTCATCCCATCAACCTTGGCGACGACGCGCACCGCGCGACGCGAGCCGGGCTGGAGATCACCCGGGCGGTGGCACGGCTCAGCGAGCAGTCGCAGCGCCGATTCGGGTTCGGCGTCAACGTCCGGGTCGGGGTGCACCGGGGTGCGGTGTATCTGGACGCTGGTCAGGACGATTTCTCGGGATTGGCCGCCAATCTGGCGAGCGGGATCTCGGGTGCTGCGCCACCGGGTGCAGTCGTCGTCTCCGATGCGGTCGAGGCGTTGATAAGGAACGACTTTGAGCTGAAGGTCTGCGAACCGGCGGCAGTCAAGGGCGTCGACGAGCCGGTGCCCCATTACGTGGTGGTCAGTGAGCGCGTCGCTACCTGAGCGACAGGTAACGCTGCCATTCCGGCAATTGGCTGCCGGCGGCGAACCGGCCGGCGACGTCGTCGAGCCCGGTACGGGCGGGCTCTCCGCGCCATTCGTAATCATCCAGTGTGCAGCGCAATTCGTACAGGGTTGCTCCCTGTGCACGGGCAACGTCAAGGGCCGCAGCCAGATCCGCTTCACGGTCTTCTTTGCCGGGATGGGTGTGAGCGCGCAGGCGAAGCAATTCCGCCTCGTAGAAACACATTTCGATGCGGCGGCCCAGGCCGAGTGCGGTGTCCAGCTGGGCACGGGCCTCGTCCTGACGACCGGTGGCTGTGAACAGTCGGGCAAGAGCACCGTCGAACAACGTGATGAAGACTGTCAACCCGGCCGCGCGAACGATCGCGACGAACTCCATCGCGCGATCCACGAGCGGTCCGGCGTCTGGCTCGGCGGTGAAGACCGACCTCATCGCGTCGACGATGGCCAGCTGAGCGTTACCCCACAGCGCCCACACTTCGAAGCCGTGCCGCTCGGCGTGTTCGACCAGCTCGGCGGCCAGGGCCGCCGCGCGATCGAGCTGACGCGCTTCGATGCGTATCCAGATCTCGAAGAAGCGGGCAAACGCGAGACTGAACGGACCCTGCGGGAAACTCAGTTCCTCGGCTCGCTGCGCTGCGTCGCGTAGCTGCGCCTCTGCGCCGGGCAGGTCCCCGCATGCAATCCGGTCCAGACTGAGGATTCCGTGCGCCATGGTCATCGGGTCGGTCGGCGCGAACCAGAGCGACTCGAGCGGCTGCCGACCCGCCGCAGCGAATTCTGCTGTTGCCGTGACCATCTGCTCGCGCGCGGCGGCGAATCCGCCGTTCATCCATTCGCCGATGCCGATGCCCGCTTCGACGACGGGCCGGAAGAACGCCCGCTCGGAGCTCATGCCCGCGCGCAAGGACCGCAGCACCCGAGCGGAGCGGGGCAGATCTCCCAGGGCGAAGTAATAACCGGCCAGCGCGAACAGCGTGCCGACCACTTCGTCATCACGCACATCCGCGCCGCCGATCCGCAGACACTCCTCGAAATCGTCTGCGGTGGCGTCGTTTCGCGGGCCTTCGGCGGCCGACGCGAGGAATCCCCGCTCCAGGCGCACCGCCATCTCCTGCATATCGTGTGGCCGCCCGGGCGTCTGGTTGTCCACTTGCGCCAGGGCACGGGTCAGGTACCCGCGCGCTTCGGTGAGAGCGCCACGCCGGCGCGCATCGGTCGACGCCCGCCGGTACGCCGTCACCGCGGCGGCTGCCTTCTCCGCCTGCTCGTAATGTGCGGCCACCAGCTGCCACTCCGGATCGCCACCCACGCCGTTCACCAATGCGTCCGCGACCCTGCCGTGCAGGCCGCGACGCACGCTCGGTGGCGCCAACTCCAGGGCGATCTCGCGCAGCAACTCGTGCCGAAACCGCCACCCGCTCGGTCCCCATGGTTCCAGCACGCGCGCGTCGCTGAGCTCGGCGAGGACACTGTCGAGGACATCGTCATCGAGGGCGACAACGTAGCGCAGCAGGTCCCGGTCCAACTGGCGACCGATCAGCGCCGCCGCCTCGACCACCGGGACCACGTTGGCACTTGCCCGCAGCCGGGCGAGCAACGGCTCGTACAACCCCTCGGGAACCCCGGTTTCCGTGAGCCCGCCGACGACCTGCTCCACATAGAACGGCATCCCGTCGCAGCGCTGCGCGACCGTTGCTCGATCCTGTGCCGACAGCGTGGGATCCAGGGTGGCGATCAGTCGGTCCGCCTCGTCCTCCGTCAACGGGCCGAGGTCGATCGCCGTCACCGGCCACTCGGTGGGCAGCCACTGACCCGGGCGTCCCGTCACGACGATGAGCAGCCGCCCTGCGGCGGCATTCAGGACGGACCCGAGGATCTCGAGGGTGGACGGATCGAACCAGTGCGCATCCTCGACCACCAGCAGGCCCGGGCCTTTGCCGACACAAGCCAGCAGATAGTCCTGCACCGCCTGTCCGATCAATCGATAGAGCTTGCGTCCTTCTGCGGCAGCGGCCTGGTATCCGTGTTCCGGCGCGATGCCCAGTGCCGGGGCCAACAACGGCACAGCGGTTTCGGTGTCACCTCCGCAGACCGTCAGTTCGGCTTCGAGTAGTTGCAACTTCTCAGTGGGCGGGGTCAGTCTGCCCGTCCCGCAACGCTGTTCGATCAGGTTCCGGATCGGATACAGACCTGAGTCGGTGTGCAGGGCCGAACCCGTCAAGGTCAGCACCGCCGCCCCCGTATCCGAGGCCACCTTGGCGATGGCGGCCGCCAGCGCGGACTTGCCGATTCCCGGCTCGCCGCGCACCACCACACCGGGGGTCGACAACGTGCCTGCCTGAGCCTGCACCCAACGCTCCCGCAGCCACCCGAGTTCACGGTCACGCCCCACCAGCGGGGTGTGGGGTTGGGCCTGCGGTGCCCGCTCACCCAGCACGCGGTGATGGGCGACCAACTCGCTGACTCCCTTGACGGCGGCCGGTTCGCACCGCATCAGCTCGAAGGCATCGCACAGCAACGGCGCCACCGCATCAGAAATGACCACGGCGCCGGACGGAGCCAAGCCCGAGACCCGGGCCGCGAAGTTGGCGCCGAGGCCATAGACGTCACTTTGCGCGGTGTCCAGATAGACGAGCCCACGATGCACTCCCACCCTCGCGGCGGTCTTCATCTCGACGTGGTGCGCGAACTGCTCGCCGAGCAGCGCCACCTCCCTGGTGATCTCCAATCCGGCCAGCACCGCTCGGCGCACATCGTCTTCATGGGTTCTCGGATGTCCGAACACCGCGAGCAGACCCTCACCCGTCGGGGAGTCGATATGGCCGTCGAAGCGGTGCACGATGTCCAGCACCAGTCGGCGATAACGGCCCATCAACAGCCCGTAGGTGTCAAGAGTGCTGCTGCCGGACAGCAACGCGGAGTCGACCAGGTCGACATACAAGATCGTCAAACGCCGAATCTCGCCACGATCGTCGGGGGCGGTGAGTAGATCCTCGGCGTCGGCGTTCCCGTGGTCCATGGCCAGGACGTGGTCGGCGAGCGCGGCAGCAGTCACCCGATCGCCACGGTTGATCGCCGCCACCGCCTGATCCAGCAGATCATCGATGGACGAACCGGCACCGGGACGCGACTCGGGCGGGGGAGCCGTCCCACCGTCGCTCACGTCCACAGTGTGACACCGATGCACCTGCGGGCACGGCCTAACGGGTGTATGGATGAACAGACTCGGGAGGCGCGGTGGAGGTTGCCACGACGGCAGACGACGGCGGCTTGCGCGCGTCGCTTCGTGCGATCTGGTCATCGGTCGCCCCGTCCTGGGGTGAGCTTGCCGAGTATGTCGATGCGCGCGGAGCGGTGGTGGCTGCGGCGATGCTCGATGCCGCCGACCTCCGGAGCGGGGAGCGGGTGCTCGAACTGGCATGCGGCCCCGGCGGGGTAGGGATGGCTGCGGCCGCGAGTGTGGGGCCGCACGGTGCCGTGGTGCTCTCCGACATCGCACCGGAGATGACGGCGATCGCCGCGGAGCGAGCGGAGAAAGCGGGCCTGACCAACGTCACCACCCGCGAAGTGGACATCGAGCGGATCGACTATCCCGATGCCGCGTTCGACAAGGTGCTGTGCCGGGAAGGCCTGATGCTGGTGCCCGATCCCGCATCGGCCGTGCGGGAAGCCCGCCGGATCCTGCGGCCTGCCGGCCGCGCGGTGTTCGTCGTGTGGGGACCTCGGGATCGCAATCCATGGCTGGGTCTGCTGTTCGACGCGGTCACCGAGCAGATGGGTTTTCCCGTCCCGCCGCCTGGTGTGCCCGGTCCCTTCTCGCTGGAAGCACCTGGCGCACTGGAAGAAATGCTGGACGGGGCCGGGTTCACCGGCGTCGAGATCCAGGAGATCGCTACGCCGATGAAGGTCGCTTCGGTCGACGAGTGGTGGTCGGTCGTCCCGTCGCTGGCAGGGCCGCTTGCCCGGATGCTGGAGTCACTTCCCGCCGACGTCAGTGCGGACATTCGGGTCCGGGTCGACGCGGCGATGGCAGATTTCGCCACGCCGGAAGGCTACGACCTACCGGGAGCCGGCGTCCTCGGCGTCGGGACGAGCTCTTGAACTCTCGAACGCCGCCGAGCTCGATTTATCTGAAAAGACCAGTGCTGCAACGTTGCTCATATCTTGGTCGGCAGCGTTGGACTGGTGTGGCCCACTTTCGTGGGGCGTTGGTTGAAGATGGGAGAACAAATCCATCGAATCCACGTGGTGTCCTTGCGGTGAGTTGCGGCGGCCGGTTGCGGCGCCGTGGGTGTGGACTGAGCCGCACCGAGCGACCGAACATTTCGGCCACGTTACCTCGACCGTACACCGTCGGGCACTGGGGACACCTGTCCGGGATGCGCGCACGTGCGGCCGAGCGACCCGCAGAGCATCTGCCAGACGGGTGCGGATCCGGTGTGGACCCGCCAATCCGTCGGCAGAATGCTTGGCCCACATGATCAGCGGGTGGCGCAGAGTTGAACTGCCACAGTAGAATTCGTGGCAACAGCGGCGACTCGCTCTGGACGCTTGCGCCACCCATCAAGTCCAAGCCGGCCCTCGCGCAATTGCGGGTGAGCCGCCACGTGGGTGAGAGCCGAAGGCGCCGCTCCAACGTGCAAGTGCGCGTATGCTGGGGTTCTTCGGCGGTATCCCGCACACGTGACCAACTCGAGCCGTGTCATCGCTGATCCGAGGTAGCGGGCCGATCGCCCGCCAAGAATGGATCGTCGTCATGACGTCACACCAGTCACGCAAGAATGATCTGAACGGTGCCGTCCCGGCCGAGACACCGCGACTGCGCCTCAAGCCCAAGGGGTCCCCGCTGGGTCGGGCGGACGGGGCGTGGTGGCCGCACAGCGCCGACCTCGCCTCCGAATTGCCCGATCTGCTGGCGGTGCTGTCGGTTCGCCTCGGTCGCATCGCACGGGTGCTGTACAACGTCGGTGAGTGGGCCGAGCCGCCCCGCAAACTCGTCACGGGTGGACGGACGGTGCGTCTCGACGGGTACCTACGCCAGCCGGCCGACACCATCGAGATCCTCGGCCTCGACGGTGAACGCCTGATCCTGCTGGTGATCCCGCCGGGTGCGGAGTCGCACTCGGCGCACAGCACGATGATGGCGGTGGCGCAGCCGACCGATGTGGAGGGACGCGACGCCGCCGACAGACCCGCCATGGTGGCGGTGGGAACTTGACCGGCTCCCGTCACGAACACGGGGGCCGATGAGGCGGACCTTGGGTGTCGAGGAGGAATTCAACCTCGTCGACCTGAAGACTCGCCGGTTGACCATTCATCGCCAAGACGGCGGGGCGCGTGCCCGGGGACACCGTTGGTGCCGGGGTGGGCACGCTGTCGCTGATGTCGCGAAATGGTAGACCCAGCAATTGATTTCGAATCAACGCGGGATCGGCGGAACGGGAGGCGCGAAAGTCCTGACTGCTCTTCGCCCGCCTTCTCGGGAGCGTGCTCGCCGGGTTGATGCCCGTCTCACTGGTGTGTGACGGGCGGTCGAGGCCTCGCATCGCTAGGGTGAGCAGGAAGAAACATGTAGGGCTGCACCCGTCGTCGGCACACCGCTGCGGCAGTTCTCCCGAGTAAAAGATCGGCGGTAACCATCAGTACCCTCATCCGCGAGGTGGGCACCCATCTCGATGTCGAGATCACCGATCCGAGCACGCTGGAGTTCCAGATTGCTGTCGCCCCACATCCCGGAGCGCAGGTCTCGGAATCGTTGACGTTCGTGTTGAACGGCCAACAGATCAGCGCGACGGAGATCAGCGGCGTGCACGGCAACCGGATCCACAAATTCGATTCGGGTGTGGGCAGCCTGACTGTCGACTACTCCGCCACAATCGTCGGAAACAGCGAACCCGCTCCCGTCACCGACTACGACCTTTCGCAGTACCTGCGGCCGAGCCGCTACGCGGAGTCGGACAAGTTCTACGGTTTCGCCGGCTTCGAGTTCAATCAATACTCAGACAAGGCAACACTTTTGGCGAAGATCTCGTCATGGGTGGGGGCGCGGTTGAGTTACGTGCCCGGCTCCAGTGATCCCATCGACGGCGCCGAGGACACCCTGCTGGCCGGTGCCGGCGTGTGCCGCGATTACGCGCACCTGGTCGTCGCGCTCCTGCGTGCGGTGAACGTTCCGGCCCGCCTGGTCGCGGTGTACGCGCCCGGCTGTGTGCCCATGGACTTCCACGCGGTCGCCGAGGCCTACGTGGACGGGCAGTGGCGCGTCGTCGACGCCACCTGCCTGGCGCCGCGGCAGACGCTGGTCCGCATCGCCACCGGCCGCGACGCCGCCGATACGGCCTTCCTGGACAACCACGGGGGATCCATCACGCTGACCAACATGGTTGTCACCGCGACCACCAATCAGAATCTGCCGTACGACCCGCTGGACCAGGTCGTGTCGATCAGCTGACGGCCAGCTCCGTGAGTTCTTCCGACGCCGCCCACAGTCGCCGAGCAGACGCGTTGTCCTGCAACGGCTTCCACAGCTTCTGCTGCCCCGGCGGGCCGCCCGCATTGCCTGGCCACTGCGGTCCGTAGAAACCACCGCCCTCGCCGACGGTTGCGGCCATCAGCGCAGGCAACTTCGCGGTGTCGACCGTTCCAACCAGCAGGCCGCGCGCCGACAGCCACCGAATCATCCGCACACCGACGGTGTCGGTGGCCCGACCCACCTCGGGGCGGGCGGCGAGCAGACTGGTCGGGGCCACCCCGGGATGGGAGATGGTGCTGGTGATTCCCCACCCGAGAGCCGCGCTGCGGCGGCTGAGCTCCAGCCCGAACAGCCCGCACGCGATCTTGGACTGCCGGTAGGCGGCCATGCCGTCGTACTTCTGCTCCCAGTTCAGGTCAGCCCAGTTGATCTCACCGCCGCGCGCAGCGACGCTGGTCTGCGACGTGACCCGCGCGTGCCCCGCCTTCAACAGCGGCAGCAGGCGGCCGGTCAGCGCGAAATGTCCCAGGTGGTTCGTGCCGAACTGCAGCTCGAATCCATCGGTGGTGCGCTGCAGGTCGGGCGGTGTCATCACGCCGGCATTGTTGATGAGCACGTGGATCGGAGTCCCGTCTGCGCACAGTTTGTCGCCGAGCGCGTGCACCGATGCCAGCGACGAGAGGTCAAGGTCCTCCAGCGACAGCTTCGCGTGCGGGCACTGCCGGCGAATCGCGGCGGCGGCCGCCTCACCCTTACGCGCGTTGCGGACCGGCATGATCACCTCGGCGCCTGCGGTGGCGAGTCGCGCAGCGATGCCGAGTCCGATGCCGTCGCTCGCACCGGTCACCACCGCGCGCTGTCCCGAGAGGTCCGGGATCGGGAGGTCGTACTGTCCGCGTGGCATGGGCCGCTCCTGCCTGGGGGTGAACACTCACCGACGACACTGCCGCGCGGACGGCGCCGTATCCACTGTCTGCCGATCCGTGGCTCAGCGAACGGGACCGGTAGAGACTGAGGCGGTGATCGATCGCGCGGGTCTGGCGGAATTTCTGGTGCACCGACGGGCGGCACTGCAGCCGGAGGACGTCGGGCTGCCTCGGGGGCGACGCCGGCGCACCAGCGGACTGCGCCGTGAAGAGGTCGCCGCGTTGTGCCACATGTCGGCGGACTACTACGCGCGGCTGGAACGCGAACGCGGCCCACAACCCTCGGCCCAGATGATCGCCTCGATCGCCCAGGGCCTGCACCTGTCCCGGGATGAGCGTGACCACCTGTTCCGGCTCGCCGGACATCAACCGCCCCAGCGGGGTGCTGGGACCGAGCACATCAGCCCCGGCATGCTGCGGATCTTCGACAGGCTCACCGATACTCCGGCCGAGATCGTCACCGAATTGGGCGAGACGCTGCGCCAGACTCCGCTGGGCATCGCGCTCGTCGGCGACTTGGTGCGGTACAGCGGCCCGGCCCGCAGCATCGGGTATCGATGGTTCACCGATCCGGCCGTCCGCGACCTCTACCCGAGCGAGGACCATGCCTTCTACTCGCGGATGTACGCGTCGGGCCTGCGCAGGGTGCTCACCGTGCGCGGACCCGAATCCACGGCTGCGCACCTCGCCGCGTTACTCACCGCGCAGAGCGATGAGTTCCGTGCGGTCTGGGATGAGCACGAGGTGGGCGTCGTTCCGCGCGAGCTCAAGCGTTATCGGCACCCCGAGGTCGGGCTGCTGGAACTCCACTGTCAGATCCTGCTGGACCCCGAAGAATCGCACACGCTGCTGGTGTACACCGCGGCGCCGGGAAGTGAGAGCTACGAGAAGCTGGCGCTGCTGTCGGTGATCGGCACCACCTCGCCGATATGAGGATCGCGCCACTGGGTACCCGACAACCATGCTGATCACGAAGGAAAACCTGCGACGGCTGTTGCAGGGCGAGGACGACGCGGTGCTGGTACTGCGTGAAGGGCGCGTCCACATCGTGTCCGCCGGCGACGAATCCGGCGGCCTGGAGGTGATCTCCCGAGTGGACCTGATGGGCAGGCTCGGGGACGCCGAGGACTCCGACGGGGAATTGGCCCACCAAGCCGCCGCGCTGGACACCGCGGTATCCGAGCTGGGCGGCTGACCTACCGGTGTAGACGCGGGATGTCGTCGCCGGGGCGCCGGAACCGGTGGATGCGTTTGCGCACCGTGGGAGCCGACAGGGCCTCGAACTCCATGGGCGGCAAGGACATCTGGAAGAGCAGGCCGCGGCCGCCGGACCCGTCGAGCAGCGCGCCGAGCCCCGCCACGGGCAGCTTGAGGACCATCGCGTAGTAACACGGGTGGGTGCCCTCGAACTGCAAACGGTAGACGCCGAAGCCGCTGAGGTTCGAGATCAACGGGTTCCACCGCGCCGGATCGAACGCCGTCGACACACAGCGTGCGGCTCGCCACCGCCCCGACGCATCGAGGAACTGTTGGTTGACGCGCAGATCGCGGTGCTCGTCGAAGTGGTCCACGGTGTGGCGAATGCGCTCGGCGACCGAATCGGCGGCCTCACCCCTGCGCAGGCCGATGTTCAGGGTGGTGAGGACGTTTCCGACCAGCATCGGATCGAGCCCGCAGCGGGTCCGCGCGTTCACCGCGATCGCCAGGGTACGACGGTCCACCGCCGGATCCGCGGACATCAGCACCTCGCAAAGATGTGCGCACACCGCATCATTGGCCGACAACCGGATGCGGTGCCCGTACGCGTGGCGCATCCGGTCGATCTCGTCGTCGCCGAAGTAGAGCGTCAGCGTCCGCTGGGTACGCGCCCCTTTGGCGAGGTAGGCCACGCTGCGGACCAGTTCGGCCGGCCCGAGGCAGCGCACTCCGGGTTCGGCGGCACCCCCGGCGGGGAGGTGCTCGGCGAGATAGCGGGCTCGATCCTCCGGGATCACCGGTGCGGCCGGTGCGCTGCCGGCGGCAGCGGCGGTCCACGCGTTCATGAACTGCATCAGCGTCTGCATATCGCCGATCGCGTGGTGCCAGGAGAATCCGATGGCGGTGGCGTCGTCCGCGAGATGCGCGACCCGGACTTTGCACACCGGACCCCAACCCCACCGGGCCGCAACGCCGTTCACGGGATCGATCAGCCAGTGGCCGGCGTCCGCCGACACCGAACCGACGGCGTCGGCGAGCGTGCGGGGCGAGGACAGACAGCGTAAGGGCACGCCCTGCCCGCGGCACCGGATGGTCATGGCGCCGTCGACCAGACCCAGGCGAGCGGCGAAGATCGGCAGGCTGGTCAGTGCCTCCCCGAACGCTGCCGCGAGCGCGCGGGTGTCGAGACGCCGCTCGAAGAAGAACACGCAGTGCATGGCCAGGTTCGCGACGATGGCGTCGCCGACGTCGCAGCGGATGTCGAACTGCCGGGCCTGCGCCGGCCGGATCACCTGGGTGGGCACGCGCCATCCCGCCGGTGCAACACGACGCGGGCCCCATGCTGCGGGATGTGCGCGACGCCCTGGAACACCGACCTCTCGTCGGGCGCGGCGTCTGTCTGAATCACGAAGTCGCGCAGCACCGTCCGCAGCACGATGTCCATCTCGGTGAGGGCGAACTCGGCGCCGAGACACCGCCGGGCGCCACCGCCGAACGCCAGCCACCGGGAGCCGGGTGACGTGGCTGCGGGGAACCGAGACGGATCGAACCGGTCGGGGTGCGCGAAGCCGGCCGGATCCTCGTGCAGATCGGCAATGCGCAGCAGTATCGTGTGCTCCCGCGGAATTCGCCACGGGCCGAGGCTGAAATCCGTTGCCCGCACCCGGCGCCCGGCCACATCGATGACGGTGCGGATGCGCAGCAGTTCCAGCACGGTGGCCCGGCGCAGGTCGCTGCCGCCCTGATCCACCTCGTCGACCAATTCGGCCACCACCGCCGGATGGCGCCGCAACCGTTCGAACGCCCAGCCCAAGGCCGCGGCGGTGGTTTCGTGCCCGGCGCCTATCAAGGTCACCACCTCATCGCAGATCTCGGCTCGGGTGAGGCCGCCGGACACCAACATCGCCATGATGTCGGTGCGCTCGCCGAGCAGCGGGTCGGCCTCGGTCTCGTCGATGAGTGTGCCGATGACGAGATCGAAAGCGGCGCGCAGCTTGTCGAGCTTGCGCCACGGGCTGTATCGGCGGATGCCGGCGGGCGGTGCGGGCAGGAACGCGAGCAGCTGCCCTCGCTTCATGAACGGCGGGACGATCCCGCGCAACGGGTCGACGTCCGCGTCGTCGCCGAAGATCGCGCGCAGGATCACATTCAGCGTGATCCTTTTCATCGACTCGAGGATCGGGAATTCCACACCATCGGGCCAGCGCGCGCTCTCACGTCGTGTCTCCTCTTCGATCACCATGGCGTGGTGCTGCAGGCGGTGGCCGTGAAAGGCCGGGGCCAGCAGGCGGCGCCGCGCCCGGTGTCGGTCGCCGTCGAGCGCGAAGATGGATCCGGGCCCGAACAGATTGCTCATGTTCGGCCTTACGTTGACCAGTTGATCGGCGGGTGCTGTGCATACCGCTTTCGTCAGCGCCGGATCGGAAACGACCACAGTCCGCCCGAAAACCGGGATGGACAGCTCGAATGCGCGCCCGTGCCGTTGGATCGAGGTCCGCATCGCCCGCCGGCGGCCTATCGCGAACTGAAGACCCTGCACCACGGTGGGCGAGCGCACGGCCGGTGGGGTCGACGCCCCGCACGGATTGGCCATGCCGTCACGCTAAATCGGCGCGGTCGACGTGATTCGAGTACCGCACTACTCGAATCACCGGGAGTTCTCCGAGTGACGATGGGCGGTCGCCACACCACAGTCGGGAGGCTCGATTTCGATGCGCATGAATCCGGCATTGCAACTCAAGGGCGTCGACAAGGCCTACCTCCGTGGCGACGAGCAGGTGCGGGTACTCGCCGACTTCGACTTCACGCTGGAGGCGGGCGAATTCGTCGTCGTCACCGGGCCGTCGGGCGTCGGCAAATCGACACTGTTGCATGTCGCGGGCGGCCTGGACGCCCCCGACGCAGGCACGGTGGAGGTCGGGGGCCGCGACGTCTGGTCCATGAGTACCGGTGCCCGTGCGGCCTTCCGGCGGCGCAACCTGGGATTCGTCTTCCAATTCTTCAACCTGGTGCCGATGCTCACCGCCGTGGAGAACGTGTCGTTGCCGCTGGTGCTCGACGGGATGGCGGCCCGCAAGGCCGACGCCCGAGCCGAGGAACTGCTCGAACGGGTCGGCCTCGGTGACCGCACCCGGTACCGCCCGGCGGAGCTGTCGGGCGGCCAGATGCAGCGGGTGGCGGTGGCCCGTGCGCTCGTGGCGCGGCCCGCCATCGTGCTCGCCGACGAGCCGACCGGAAACCTGGACAGCAACTCCTCGACCGAGGTCCTCGAACTCCTGCGCGCGATGTCGGACGAGGACGGTGCCGCGGTCGTCATGGTCACCCATGACCAGGCCGCGGTCGGCTACGGTTCCCGCACAGTGGATCTCGCCGACGCGGGCGCGACCGTCGAGGAACGCTGATGCAGTGGCTGCGGGCCGGGTGGATGTCATTTCGGCGGATCCATCTGGCCGCGCTGCGTGCCGACTGGCGGCGGACACTGCTGAGCGTCGTCGGTGTGGCGCTGGGCGTGACGGTGGTACTCGGCACGCTCATCCTCAAAGCGGAACTCACCCGCCCGTTCGACTCCTTCGGCCCCGCACTGGCGCACGCCGCCGACGGCGGTGTGCTCGAGGTCGTCCCGAACGTGAGCGGCCGCTTGCCGGACCGGACGGTGGACCGGCTGCGCGCCGAGGTGGCGGGAGCGGATGCCGTCATTCCCGTTGTCGCCGCCCTGACCCCGGTGGACCTCGCAGGGACCAGCCGCGGCTTCTTCCTGCTCGGTGGGTCATGTCAGATCGAGCGGTTGGTCGGCGCATTCAACTGCGCACAACGCGCGCAGCAGAAGCCGGCGGACGGACCGGGCGTGCCTCTGTTGCTGCCTGCGGTCATCGCCGAACGGCACGGCCTCACCGTGGGTGATGAGTTGCGGCTACCCGGGTTACCGCCGAACTCTGCGCACCTCGGCTGGACGTTCGCCGAATTCGACCAGGTCGCCGACATCAACGACGGATACGTGCTGTTGGCACCGTCCACCGATGTCGCTGCGGCCCTGCTGTCCACACCCGGCTTCGTCACCGCCGCGTTTGTGTTGTCCAAGACGGGCGCGGACGTAACGGCCGACGTGGACCGTGTCGCCGTAGGTATCGCCGCGGCGGGGCCGCCCCGGCCGCATCTGCCCGCGGTGTTCGAGAACGCCACGCAGAGCTTCGATCTCACCGCGCTCGCCGGAATCATCGTCGGCATCCTCATCGCCGTGAACACAATCCTGCTGGCGGTGGAGGACCGGCGGGCCGTGATGGGAACCATTGGCGCGATCGGTGCCAAACCGGCCGGGCTGTTCGCCGGGATGCTGGGTGAAGGCGCGGTGGTCGGCCTGTTGGGCGGATTGGCCGGTGTGCCAACCGGATTCCTACTCGGGACGTATCTGGTGAACCGGTTCGGTCAGGCCATGCTGGCCGGGTCGGGTGGGACGATCACGCCGCATTTCACGCCGAACCTCGTCGTGATCGGAGCGGTCGCGGGGACCATCTGCGGGACGGTGGCGATGGTCGGGCCCGCGCTGCGGCTGGTGCGCGACGGGCCGTTGGCCGCCATGGCGAGTGCCGGGGGAGTGCAGCGCGCCAGGAAGATCCCGGTGTGGCCGCTGATCGCCGGCGTCGCCATGTTGGTGGGTTCGGTTGTGGTGCTGAAGGTTTTTGCCCAAGGGGCCCTGCCGCTGAACGTGGGAATCAACGGGATGACGCTGGGGTTGGCCGGTGTGGTACTGGTGACGGTGTGGATCGCGCCGCGGGCGGCGGAGATGCTGATCGGGCTGCTGACGCGTGTGCACCCCGCCGTCGGGCGCCTGCTGGGCGCCGATTTCCGCCGCTACGCATTGCTTTTCGCGCTGTCCGCCGCGCTGCTGGCCGAGGCCACCAGCTTGGCGATCGGCTCACACAGCATGCAGTTGCTCGGCACCGCGCAGGTTGCGGCGCAGAAGGCCGACCGGCTGCCCACATCGTTGTTGATCACCTCGCAGTCGGTGCTCGATCAGCGGGACGGGCGGCTGTCCGATGCGACGTTCGCCATGGTGGCTGGGGCAGCCGACGTGCACAGGGTGTCGTCGCGCTGGCGGTCCGTCCTCTCCTCCGGTTCGTCGTCGCGGTTGATCGACGGCGTTACGCCGGGGGATTGGTACAGCCAGGCCCTCTACGAGCCGACGGAGGACTCCGACGATTTCTGGAAACGGCTGCGGGACGGGGACATCGGTCTGAGCGAGATCGCCGCCGGCCGGCTGCGGGCCGCGCCGGGCGACACGGTCGAGCTGCCAACCGTGCACGGGCCCAAGCAGTTCCGCGTGGCCGGAATCTTTCGTGCCCAGATGATCAACGACGCCGCCGTCGGCGATATCGTGCTCACGTCGCGGGATGCGGCGCGGTCGGACTGGGCCGCCGTACGCGAACAGGTCGCGGTGGCGTACCCGTCCGGCGCGGACGCGACCGTCCACCGGCCGGACTTCCTGGGTCTCGGCGCGGGATTGTCGGTGTACGACAACGAACAATGGCGGGCGGAAGCCGCCACCGGGATCACCCGGTTCCTGGAGCCGTTCACCATCGCGGGATACCTGGTGATGATCGCCGCCGGGGTGAGCGTACTCAACGTGTTCGTGCTGGGTCTGGTGCAGAGGAAACGTGAACGCGCTGCGTTGCGGGCGATCGGGGTGACCGCCGGGCAGGAGCAGGCGGTGATCGTCGCCAACGCTGTGCTGCTCGTCCTGCTGGTTGCCTGCCTCGCCGTAATGGGGGGAGTGGGGCTGACCTATCTGTGGTCGCTGGGATCGCCGGTGTATTACGGCATCACCATCGGCTGGGGAGCGCCGCCGCTGTCCCTGCGGATGGGCGTGGTGACCGTACTCATCCTCGTTACGACTGCGGCCGTCTACCCGGTGCTGCACGCGCGGCGTCTGGAGACGGCAGAGGTGCTGCGAAACAGTTGACGCCGGGAGGATTGAAACCCACCGCCGCTGGGTATTCCGCCTTTGTCGGAAACGTCAATAACTTTAGGAGCGTCCTGTGATCGTCCTCGGCATCATCCTCATTGCGGTCGGTTATCTTCTGCCGGTTCCCGCTGTCATTGCCACCATCGGCTGGATCCTTCTGGTCGTCGGCTTGGTGCTGCTCGTTCTGGGCCAGATCGGGCGCCCGATCGGAGGCCGCAAAGTCTGGTACTGATCGCGCGGCATCCGGCCGCGCGTTCGCCTGACCACTAGTCACCGAAGTGCCCCCAGCTTTCCGCCAACGGGCCTCGGCGGTCAGACCGCCGGACCCGGTCCGACCGCGACCGCCCCGAGGGCTTCGAGTACGGCATCGGTGTTCGGCGGGTGCAAGGATCCGGTGCGCACGTCGCGGTACAGACGTTCCAGCTCATGGCGCCGTGATACCGATGCCGCGCCGACCACCTGGACGGCGGTGTCGACCACCTGCCGGGCGGTGGTGGTGCTGAACTCCTTGGCGGCCAAGGCGCGCAACGCATCCCAAGGACTGTTCGGTGCGGTGGTGACGGAGTCCAGGAAGGCCGACGCCGCCTCAAGTTTGATCTCGGCCTCGGCGATCTGACGCTGCACCGCAGGCTTGTCCGCGTGCCGGGACACATCGGCACGCAGCGACCCCCTGGTCTGCGCACCGAGGATGGCGAGATCCAGTGCGCGCCGGGCGATACCGAAATACACGCTGGACACCAACGGCAGGTACCAGGCCAGCAGCAGGCCGACATAGTCGGGGTAGTCCGGGCCCACGGGGTGGGTGGCGATGGTCTTGTGTGCTTCGGCGCGCGCCCCGTCGAAGACGGTGTCATGGCTGGCCGTCGCGCGCACGCCCAGTGCGTCCCACGTCTCGACGATGCGCACGCCCGGATCGGTGCGGTTGACGAACGTGTGCACGATGACGGGGTTGTCCGGGTCGGAGTCGTCGCGGGCATGGATGCCGATCTGGTCCCACACCGGGGTGAGCGAGGTGAAGACCTTGCGCCCGGTGATGACGTAGGAGCCGTCGGGCGCCGGGACCGCGCGTACCTGAGCGTCGTCCAGTCCGACGTCGTTACCGGGTTCGCCGTGACCCGCGGCGAAGATCTGGCCCGCCGCGATGTCGGCCAGCAGCCACCCCGCGTCGGCGGCATCGCGGGCGACGGCGTCGGCTGCGGACCCGGCCCAATACAGGTGCATGTTGACGGCCAGCGCGGTGGCCGGCGCCCAGTAGGCGAGGTGGCGCTGTTCGCGTGCCAGTTCGGTGAGGGTGAGTCCGGACCCGCCCAGGTGTTCGGGCAGCGGCGCCTTGAGGTAGCCGCGCTGGACGAGGTCGGCGAAATCCTCCGCGAAGAATGCGTTCTCCGCGTCGTACCGCGGGGCCCGTTCGTGGAATCGTGCGTAGTCCGCCGCAGTGAAGAATCGGCTGCGGAAGCCGTCGGCCAGCGGGCTGGTGCCGCTGACGACCTGTGGTTCGGCGACGGGGACAGGGACAGGGACGGGTTCGGCGATCGGGGCCCGGGAGATCTCACTGACGGTCACTGTTTCGATGATCCGGCCGGGCTCGCGGCGCACCCAGGTTTGGCATCGCGGCGATTGTTTGTCTGAAGCATCCGCGCCGACCGACCTTTCAAGATCATTGCGCGACGGCAAATATCTGTGCCATACCATTAGGTTCGCTAAATTTCGCGCGGGGGATGTGCGGTAAAGCATCACATTCGCTGATCTTTGCTGGTTGTCGGCGGCAAAGCTTCCTTCGGAAATGGTTCGCCAGGCGCGCAATCTGTCAACGCTAGCGAACTGATGGTGAAAGTCGTTCAGAATCAAGGAATCTCGAGTTTCACGAACTGATTCCGGAGAATCTGCGCAGTGGCCTATTCTGCGCAAATGCACAACAGGCCACAGCGGCAGCGATAGCCGCTTGACCCAGACGATCGCTCCGAAAGACCAGTTCACCAGGCAGAAACGCCTCGATATCCAGGGTTTACGCGCCATCGCGGTGGCTCTCGTGGTGTTCTTCCACGCGGAGGTACCGGGATTCGGTGGCGGTTACGTCGGCGTCGACGTGTTCTTCGTGATCTCCGGATTCCTCATCAGCACCCACCTGCTGGAGGGCATGCGGGACCGCGGTCGGGTCGGCTACGGCGCGTTCTACGCGCGGCGGGCCCGCCGCCTGCTCCCGGCGGCCTTCACCGTCATCGTGGCCACGGTGGCTGTCGCCGCGGTCTGCGTGTCGCCCCTGCAGTTCGACATGGTCCTCAAAGACGCCGTCGCCGCCGCGTTCTACGTCCCGAACATGCTGTTCGCCCTCAATGCCACCGACTACCTGGCCGACAAGACCCCCTCGCTGTTCCTGCACTACTGGTCGTTGGGGGTGGAGGAGCAGTTCTACCTGCTGTGGCCGCTGCTGCTGATGCTGCTGTTCGGCGTCTTCAAACTCCGCGGCCGGATGGCCGCGGCGCTGATCGCGCTGACTGCGGCGTCCTTCCTGCTCTGCGTCTGGCTGACGGGCTTCTCCCAGCCCAGTGCGTTCTTTCTGCTGCCGGCCCGGATGTGGGAATTCGGCCTCGGGGCGCTGGTCGCCTTCGCCCTGCTGCATCGGGACCGGATTCTGCCGGGCCGGGTCGCCGCTGCCGCCGGCTGGATAGGTCTTGCCACGATCATCGTCAGCGGGGTGCTGTTCTCCGCCACGACGCTGTACCCGGGGTATGCCGTCGCCGTACCGGTCGCGGGCACCGCCCTGCTGATCGCCGCGGGCCCGGTGGCCTGGAGTCCGGCCGGCCTGCTGAGCCTGCGCCCGATCACCTGGATCGGTGACATCTCCTACTCGCTGTACCTGGTGCACTGGCCGGTGCTGATGCTGCCGCTCGCCGCCACCGCCTACATGGAGCCGTTGCCGCTGTGGTGGCGCGCCGTCCTCGCGGTCGCGTGCGTGCCACTGGCGTGGCTGCTCTACACCTATGTCGAGAAGCCCGGCCAGCGCCTGGCGTGGCTGACCGGCGCGCGCCCTCGCCGGACCCTGGCCGCCGCGGGCGCCGCGATGGCGACCGTGCTCGCGATGGCGGTCATCGGCACGGTGGCGATCAACCCGCCCCTGGACGGCGGCAGGCCCGCCGAGCAGACCGTCCTCAGCCTGAAACCGCACGGCACACCGTTCGTGCCGAGCAACGTCACCCCGACCCTGGCCGACGCCGAGGACATTCTGCCGCTCGTGTCGACCAACGGTTGTCACCGATCCCATCTGGCCACCGATCCCGCGGGCTGCCTTTTCGGCGCCAACGCGGGTGCCCCACTGGTCGTCCTGTTCGGGGATTCCCATGCCACCCAGTGGTTCCCCGCGTTGTCGAAGCTCGCCGACGCCGGAGCGATCAGGCTCGACAGCCACACCAAGAGCGCATGCCCGCCGGTGGTGGTCGAGGGATTGCGCTACCCCGAGTGCGACACGTGGCGCAGCGGCGTCATTGCCGACATCAGTGCGTCCAAGCCCGCGCTGATCGTCGTCGCGGCCTGGCACCAATACATGGCCGGCGACGACGCGGCGACCCAGCACTGGCGGGATGCGCTGGCGCGCACCATCAGTCAGTTCCCATCGGGAAGTCGCGTCGCGTTCCTGGCCGACACGCCCTCCATCGGCGTCACGCCGACGATGTGCCTGAGCCGCTATGTCGACGACGCGCTTCGGTGCGCCCTGCCGCGGTCTGAGGCGCTCAGCGACGATGTGCGCCGGGCGGAGCGGGATCTCGCGGCGGCTGGGAAATTCACCTACCTGGACTACGCGGACTACCTGTGCAACGACGCGGTGTGCCCCGGCGTCATCGGCAACACACTGGTCTACCGGGACCGCCACCACATCACGGTGGCCATGAGCGCCTTGCTCGGCCCACTGCTCGACGCGGACGTATCGGCGGCCCTCGCGGCACGCCAACCCGCACCCGCACCGCCCGTGGGCCCCGCCGACCGGCGGATGCTCAAGAGCGAGCCGGCGACACCCCGGACAGCGCCGCCGTTCGTGGGTACAGGATCGCCGGGCCCAGCCACCGGGCGATGAAACACCGCAGGGCGCGTCCGCTTCGTGCGGGTTCGCCCGGGGCGCAGTAGCGAGTGCACGGTGCGCAGGGGAGTGCGCAGATCTTGCAACGCGCGGGCATACCCGCGATACGAGAGCCTCAGCGCTTGGCAACATAAGGCCGCAAAGTAATTAGACCGCCCTCTGTGGCTGGCTGACAGGCAAATTGTGTCGACTTGTAGGCAACCAGCAACAGGGGCTAGGTTGTGTGGCACACGAAGTTGTGGAGGGGTGGTTCACAGTGGGCGTGCGGTTGGATTCATTCGCGCGTCCGTGCGCTCCACGGAGCCTCAGCCTTCCGATGTGCCAGGTGGCCCGCCGATGAATGACGATGCGGCGCGCACCGGCCGCATGGAATTCGACGACCATTACTACTGGCTGACCTCCCTGGTGGCCTCGCACAACCTGGAGCGGGTCACCTGTCGTGCGGTGGCGGCCATCGCCTTCCTGCTCGGCGTCATCCCGTTGATCCTCGTCGTCGAAGCACCCGGTCCGCGCCATGGCCTACACCTGGTCCTCGCCGGTGCCGTCGCCGTCGGCTGTACCGCGATTGCCGCGCTCTGGGCCATCCGCTACTGGCCCACCCGCGCGCAGTCACGCCTCTGCGCCGTTGCCGGAACGGTCTGTGTCGCCGCCGCCGTCTATGTCATCCCGGATCCGCTGCTCGCGACACTGGGCTGCCTGGCCTTCGCCGGACCGGCCGGCTTCAGCGCGTTGTTCCACTCCCGGCGCGAGCTCATCCTGACGTGGGCGGTGGGCGCCGCGACGCTGGTGATGGCCACCTTGCGACTGGCGGTGGTCGATCCGTTGGTCACCGTGCCGGTGGTGCCCGCGGTCGTGTTGATCAATCTGTTCGCGGCCTATGCCTGGCAGTTGGTGGTGCAACTGACCGAGGCGAAGGTGGCCTCCGCACATTCGGACCCCCTCACCGGACTGCTCAACCGGACGGCGTTCGAGGAGGAGATGTCGATCGTGCTGGGCGCCCGGGCCCGACAGCACGACCGGCACCTGGTCATCGTCGTCATCACCATCGACACCTACGACCTGTTGATGAGCATGGGCCAGCCCGCGGGTGCCGACGACGCGTGTGTACTGGCCGCCCGGCAACTACGGGCGACGGTGCGGCGCGACACCATCCTGGCGCACCGCGGCAACGGCGAATTCCTGATCGCCGAGGTGTTCACCTCGGCCGACCCGGCCGCGCTGCTGGAGCGCGTCCGCGGCACCTTGACCGACCGGCCCGCGCAACTCAGCGCGAGCATCGGCGCCGTGAGCACGCCGCTTCCCCCGCTGGCCAGCTACTCGGCGATCGAGGTCCTCGACGAGTTGCTACCGCTGGCCAATCAGGCCCGCAACGACGCCCGCCGCGAAGGCGGCAACTCCTCGCGCTGCCTCATCGATCCCGCGCTGCGCTTCCTGGACAACCCGCACGACCTCAGTTAGTCGGCGGCGCGTCCGGCCGGATGGATGTCCGGAGCGCCCTTCTTGTCCACGTACATCAGCCCATCGGCGAGGGTGAGCAAGTCGTCGAGCGTGTCGGTGGACGTCGGATCGGTCAGCGCCAGCCCGACACTCGCGGACACGGCGTAGGGCCGCCCCCGCTCCGCGTTGAACGCCGCGAACGCGTCCGCCAACCGGACCTTGAGGCCCGCCGGGTCGCCCGCGGGTTCGGTGACCAACACGCAGAACTCGTCGCCGCCGATCCGGGCCAGGATGTCCGACTCGCGCAGCGTGGTTCTGAGCACCTCGCTGACATCGGCGAGCAGCGCGTCACCGGTGTCGTGGCCGAGTTCGTCGTTGACCCGCTTGAGCCCGTTCACGTCGATGTAGGCGAGCAGGAACATGTGGTGGTTTCGCCGTGCCGCGCGCAGTGCCGATTCGCCGAGAAGATAGAAGCCACGGCGGTTGTTTAGCCCGGTCATCTCATCGGTGACCGACAGTTGGCGGATCTCCTCGTTGGCCTGCTCAAGGTCGGCCGTGCGGTCTCGCACCCGCTGCTCGAGCTCGCCGTAGATCTGCACGTTCTCCATGGCGATGGACGTGGAGTCGGCGAGGGCCTGCAACAGGGAGACTTCGTGCGGGGTCGCGGCACGTTCGTCGGCCCAGTACGCGCCGATCGCCCCGACCGGGTCGAGTTTGCGGATGGGCGTCATCACCAGGCTGTGCACGAAGGTCGGGCGGTACGCGGCATGCGGGATACGCGCGTCGACGTAGATGTCCGGGATGACGACGGCCGCGCGATTGAACATCACCCAGCCGCTGATGCAGGTTTCCATCGGGAAACGGCTGCCCTTCCACAGCGGGGCGATCGCGTCCTCGTCGGCGTAGTAGCACATCCCGTTGTCCCGCAACACGAAGGTGGTTCCGTCGCAGCCCACGAGCTCACGAGCCGAGGTCCGGACGATGCGCTGGATCTCGGGCAGACTGCGGGCCAGTGACAGCTCCTGCACCGCGTGCACCAACCGCTCCATGCCACGGACGTAGTCCGTTTCGGAGAACCCGCGGTCACGGGAATCCTCCGGGATGGGCGACATCAGCGGGGCGTTCACACGCCCACCTCCATGCGGTGACTGGATTTTGCTGCGTTTGGTGGACACAGCGGACGACGCCTACCCTACCGGTCGTTTGCTGAGATCGCGCACAAGGCGCGTGAGAAAGCGCTCACATGGTGATACGGCGGCGAAGTGCCATGTCTGTCGCATAGCCATAACTGCACAGCGGCGCGCGGTGGGAGCAGCCAATTCGACTTAGGTTAGCCTCCCTTACATGGGAACCGTGCAGGGTGTCGTTACTGCGGTCAGCGATGTCGGACCGCGGATCCGGCAGGTGGTGTTCGAGGTGGCCGACATGGAGGCGCTGGAGCTGCCGGAAGTCGGCGACGCGGCCCTCGGCATCTACTTTCCCGCACCCGGCCACCCCGGTCCGCCGGATATGCAGGATGACCCGGAAGGCCGCAATTACAGCGTGCGCCGCCGCGCCGGCCACCACGTGACGTGTGACTTCATCCTGCACGAGCGCGGCCTGGCCACAGCTTGGGTACGTCACGCCGCGGTGGGCCAGCGGGTGCAGCTGGACCATGCGCGCAGCTGGTACCGGCCCGAGCCGTCCTCGTCCTGGCAGCTGTTGATCGCCGATCTGTCCGGGCTGCCGGCGCTGGCCCGCATTCTGGAGGAGCTCCCGCCCGGCACTGATGCCGCGGTCATCGTGGAGGTCGCCGACCGCAGTGATCTGAGCTATCTGCCTGTGCGGCCCGACATCCCCGTCGTGGTCAGCATCGGCAGCGGCAACGGGCACGCCCCCAGCAAGCTGCCCGAACTGGTGCGTGCCCACACCCATGCCGACGGTCGTGGGTACTGCTGGTTCGCCGGAGAGGCGCAGGCCACCCGGGTGGTGCGCAAGTACCTGCGCAGTGAATACGATTGGGTGGCAGATCAATACGACATCGTCGGGTACTGGCGGTTCGACTCCGAAACCTGGGATCGCCGGTACGAGGCGGTCAGCGTCGAGGTCGAAGCGATCTACGAGCGGGCCCTGGCCGACGGCAAGAGCGAGAAGATCGCTGCCGAGGAATACGATCTCGCGCTCGAACGCGCCGGCCTGTAGGCATCTGTAGCCCATGGCGACAGCGACCGCCCACGCCGAACTGCGCTCCCCACACCGCCGCCGTCTGACGGGTCTGGCGATCTGTGGGGCCGTGCTGACACTGGTGTGCGTCCTCAGCCTGGCCGTCGGCGCGGAAACCGTGGATCTGTCGACGGTGTGGCGCGCCGTCGCCGACTACACCGACACCGGCAACGAATGGATCGTGCACGAGTTGCGCATCCCGCGCACCGTGCTGGGCATCGTGGTCGGCATCGCGCTGGGCCTGTCCGGTGCGTTGATCCAGGGCATCACCCGAAACCCGTTGGCCGACAGCCAGATCCTGGGTCTGGAAGGGGTGGCGGGGCTGTTCGTGGTCTCGGCCATCGCACTGCTGGGATTGCATTCACTGCAGAGCTACATCTGGTTCGCGTTTCTCGGAACATTCGTGGCGATGTTGGCGGTGTACGGGGTGGCCGCATCCGGGCGGATGACGGCGACGCCGGTGCGGATGCTGCTGGCGGGCGTCGCGATCGGCGCTGTGGCCGATGGGATCTCGTTCGCCATCCGGCTGCGCTACCCGCGGGCCTTCGACTCGATGCGGTTCTGGGACGCCGGTGCGCTGGACGGCAGACCCATGGAGGTCGCTGCGACGGTCGCCCCGTTCGTGATCGTCGGGGCGGCGCTGTGTCTCTACGTCAGCCGAGGCCTGAACGCCATCGCCCTGGGCGACGACCTTGCGGTCGCGATGGGCGGCAATGTGGTTCGCACCCGGGTCCTCGGACTGGTGGCGGTGACCTTGTTGACCGGAGCGGCCACGGCCGCGGCCGGCCCGATCGGATTCGTGGGCCTGATGGTGCCGCACGCCGTGCGCTGGTTCACCGGCCCGGACTGGCGGTGGATCTGTGCCTACAGCGTGCTCGCCGCACCGGCGCTGCTGTTGGTGGCCGACGTCGTCGGGCGGGTCGTCGTGCCTCCCGGTGAGCTGCCGGCCGGCATCGTCACCGCCTTCATCGGAGCCCCGGTGTTGATCTGGCTGGTGCGCCGCACGAAGGCGAGCGGCTTGTGAACCGGCCCGAGCCCGTCGATTTCGGGCGCAGCCAACTGGTGCTGCGCCGTGAACCAACGTTGGCGCTGCGGGCATCGTGGCGCAGTGTCGCGGTGCTGTCGGCACTCGGGGTCGGTGCGCTGATGTTGGCGGTGCTGGCGCTGGGGGTGGGGGAGTACCCGGTGTCGCCCGGCGAGGTGATCGGCGTGCTGACCGGTCGCGAACAAGGATTCGTCAGCGTCCTGGTGCTGCAGTGGCGGCTGCCGCGGATCGTGCTCGCGCTGGTGATCGGGGCGGCACTGGGGATGTCGGGCGCCATCTTCCAGGCACTGACCCGAAACCCTTTGGGTAGTCCGGATGTCATCGGATTCAACTTCGGGGCCTACACCGGTGCGCTGGTGGCGATCGGCGCCTTCGGGGGTGGGTACTACGTCACCGCGCTCGGTGGGGTGATCGGCGGTCTGCTGACCGCGGTGGTGGTGTACCTGTTGGCCTACCGCAACGGGATGGCAGGCTTCCGGCTGATCATCGTCGGTATCGGCGTGGGCGCCATGATGAGCTCGTTCAACCAGTGGATCATCCTCAAAATCAAACTGCACCAAGCGATCACCGCGGCCATCTGGCAGCAGGGCACCCTCAGCGGCCTGCACTGGGAGCAGGCCATCCCGGTGCTGGTGTGCGTCGCGGTAGTAGTGCTCCTGCTGGTGCCCATCGGGCCGCAGCTGGCGGTCCTGCAGATGGGCGACGACGCGGCCGGCGGACTCGGCGTGCGGCCCGAGCGGGCCCGCATCGCGTACTTCGGTATCGGGGTGCTGCTCATCGCGGTGGCCACCGCGGCGGCCGGGCCCATCTCGTTCGTGGCGCTGGCGGCACCCCAACTGGCCCGCCGGGTGGCGGGCACACCCGGCGTCGGACTGATCTCCTCGGCCGTCATGGGCGCCTTCCTGCTGCTCTCCAGTGACCTGATCGCGCTGAGAATCTTTGCCCCGGCGGAACTTCCGGTGGGCGCGATCACCGTGGTGGCCGGCGGGGCGTATCTGATCTGGCTGTTGGTGCTACAGACCCGAAGGGGGCGGTGAGACATGACCGATTTGGGTGCGCGCGCGTTGACGCTGGGCTACGGGGATCGACGCATCGTCGACGCGCTGACGGTCGACATCGCCGAGGGTGCCGTCACGGCCATCGTCGGCCCGAATGCCTGCGGCAAGTCGACGTTGTTGCGGGGTCTGGCGAGGCTGCTGCGCCCGACGGCCGGGCACGTCGTCCTCGACGGCGCCGACATCGCCACGCTCAAGACCAAGGATGTCGCCCGCAAGCTGGGACTGTTACCGCAGACATCCATCGCACCCGAGGGCATCACGGTGGCAGATCTGGTGTTGCGGGGCAGATTTCCGCATCAACGCGTGCTGCGGCAGTATTCGCAGCAGGACCAGCAGGCGGTCGCCGACGCCATGGCCGCCACCGGCGTCACCGCCATCTCCGGAAGGCCCGTCGATGAGCTCTCCGGTGGGCAGCGCCAGCGGGTCTGGGTGGCGATGGTGCTGGCTCAGCAGACCCCGTTGATCCTGCTCGACGAGCCGACCACCTACCTCGACATCGCCCATCAGATCGAACTGCTGGATCTGTTCGTGGAGTTGAACGCCACCCAGGGCCGCACCGTCGTCGCGGTGCTGCACGATCTCAACCACGCCTGCCGGTTCGCCGACCGGATCATCGCGATGAAAGCTGGGGCCATTGTGGCCCAAGGTGATCCGGCCGCGGTGATCACCGCCGAACTGGTCGAAGAGGTGTACGGCCTGAAATGTCAGATCATCGACGACCCGGAAACGGGTACGCCGCTGGTGATTCCCCGGGCGTCAACTAGGAGTTGGAGAGATCGGTGACCGGCTTACCGGTCAGCGCGTTGCTCAGCTGCGGGGTGAGCACATCGAGCGCGTACAGAATCGCCTCGGGTCCGTTGTAGGTCAGCGCGCCGCTGAGCGTGGATTCCGAACCGGCGTACAGCGTGCGATCATCCTGGACGACCTTGAGACGAGCGAACGCGGGTGAACTCGCCACCTGCTCCTTGGTGAGGCCGTTCACGAACAACACATCACCGTCGAGCAGCGAGAGCTTCTCATCCGAGACGTCTCCCGAATCGGCCTGAGCTTTGAAGCCCAGCGCGTCGAACAGCTGACGGTGTGCGTGGCCGGCCGGGAGCAGGTACTGCGAGTTCAGTTCCGAGGTGTAGTCGGCGACCAAGGTCTTGTCGGCGAACTCGGGATGCGAGGTTTTGGTCTCGGTGATTTTAGTGTTGACCTTGTCGACGAGCGCCTGGGCTTCCTTCTCCTTGCCGAGGGTCTTGCCGATGGTCAGAAGCTGGACGTCCCAGGGAGTTTCCTCGTCGGCGTACTTGTCAGACTGCACGACCGTCGGCGCGATTTGCGACAACTGGTCATATGTCTTCTTGTCGATGGTCTCGGAGACGGCGAAGATGACGTCCGGCTTTGCCTTCGCGATGGCCTCGTAGTTGATCTCGTCGCCGGGGATGACCGGCACGCCCTTGCCATCGGTGGCTTCCTTCACCCAGGGAAAGTCGTTGTAGTTGTCGAAAAAGCTACGGGTACCCACAGGTACCACGCCGAGTGCCAGCACATCGTCCTGGTCGTTCCAGCCGACGGTCACCACTCGCTGCGGCGTGGCGGGAATGGTGGTTTCGCCGAACTTGTGCGAAATGACAACGGATTCCGCGGCGGCAGCGCTGCTGGAGCTGGTGTTCTCGTCCTTTGCGGTGGATCCGCCGCAACCGGCGAGAAGGCCGGTGCTGAGCGCCGCGGCAGCCAGAATGATCGTGGTACGCCGGAAGACCATTCCGGGGTTTGTAAGCGACATAAGGTTAGGTTAACCTACGCTTCGCGACTGACTGCCAGTCGGGTGTGAACTAACTTAACAATCGCTGGAGGGACATATGTTCCGAACCATGCTGGGCGGCAAGGTGCATCGCGCCACCGTGACCCAGGCCGACCTGCACTACGTCGGATCGATCACCATCGACCAGGAGTTGATGCGCGCCGCGGACATTCTCGAAGGCGAGCAGGTGGACGTCGTCGACATCACCAACGGCGCGCGCCTCACCACGTACGCGATCACGGGGGCCGCGGGTTCGGGCGTCATCGGGATCAACGGGGCGGCAGCACATTTGATCAACCCGGGTGACCTGGTGATCATCATGTCGTTCCGCACCCTCGACGACCGGGAGATCCCCGACCACGCACCGCGGGTCGTGCACGTCGACGAACACAACCGCATCGTGGCGCTGGGTTCCGATCCGTCCGAGCCGGTCCCGGGTGCGATCAACCAGATGGCAGGCGCCTGATGCCCTTCATCTCCGGAAACGGTAATTCTGGCAACGGAATAGACCGGGTGCTCGACGTCGTCGGTGTGGGCTTTGGCCCGTCCAACCTCGGTCTGGCAATCGCGATCGAAGAACACAACCACGACCGCGGGCCCACTCCCGCCATTACCGCGGAGTTCATCGAGTCCAAGCCCGAATTCGGTTGGCACACCGGCATGCTCATCCCGGGCACGACCATGCAGATCTCGTTCCTCAAGGACCTGGTCAGTCAACGCAATGTGCGCAGCCGGTACACGTTCCTGAGCTATCTGACCGAGCGCGGCCGCCTCAACGATTTCATCAACCACCAGACGTTCTTCCCGACCCGGCTGGAATTCCACGACTACCTGGAATGGGCAGCGGGACGGGTCGGCGCCACGGTGCACTACGGAACCCGCGCGATCGCGGTGCGCGACGAGGGTGACTGGCTTGCAATCGATGTCGAATGTGACAGTATCCTCTCGACATTGCGGGCCCGCACCGTCGTGCTGGCCGGTGGGCTACAGGCGCAGTTGCCGCTGGGGATCAGCGAGACCGCACGTCAGTTCCACAATCATCAGCTGCTGACCAAGATCCCCAAGGTCCCGTCGACGGACCACAACCGTTTCGTCGTGGTGGGGGCCGGTCAGAGTGCGGCCGAGGTCACCGACTATCTGCACGTCACCTACCCGAATGCCGAAGTTCACGGGGTGTTCGCCAAGTACGGATACAGCCCCGCAGATGACAGTCCTTACGCCAACCGGGTTTTCGATCCCGCCGCGGTCGACGATTTCTACACCGCTGCACCGACGGTGCGGCAGCGGTTGATCGACTACCACCGGGCCACCAACTACTCGTGCGTCGATCTGCCGCTCATCGAGGAGCTCTACACCCGTGAATATGCCGAGCGGGTGGCGGGTAAGCGCCGGCTCTTCTTCCGCGGTGCCTCCAGTGTGCAGAGCACCGTCGAGGACGACAAGGGCGTGCGGGTGAGCATCGAGCATCACCCGACCCGTACCGTCGAGGTGCTGGACTGCGATGCGGTGGTGTACGCGACGGGATTCGTCCCGATGCCGTTGCCGGACATGCTCGGTGATCTCTTCGACGTCGGCGAGTTGGGGGTCGACCGGCCCGAATTGACCCGCGACTACCGGCTGCGCACGTCCCGGGATATCTCCGGTGCGATCTACCTACAGGGCGGCACGGAGCACACGCATGGATTGAGCTCATCGCTGCTGTCGAACGTCGCGGTGCGCAGTGGCGAGATCGTCGAATCCATCGCCCGGCACGTGCAGGTTGGCAGCCGGACCCACGAATTGGTCGGCGGGTACTGAAACATTCTGTGCCGTAGCGGGGTTGGCCAGGCCGACCCCGCTAGGCGGCGTTCACGGCCGGTCGGTGAGGTATCCGCCGCCGCGCCCGAAGTACTCCAGCGCGGGCAGTTCGGTCCCGTCGTCGAGGCGCACCCGCTCGATGACCAGGCCGGATTCCTGACCGCGGTGGGCGTCGGCGCCGGCGACGATCACCATGCCGTCACCCTCGGCGATGAACACCCGGCCCGGGGTGCCGCCGTAGCGGAAGCGCGACACCGACGCCTTCAGGACGCGGATGCGCTCACCGCGGTAGTAGGTGACCGCGTTCGGGTAGGGGTCGGACAGGGCGCGCACGAAGCGGTCCAATTCGACTGCAGACCAACGCCAGTCGATCAGGCTGTCCCGGGCCGAGCGCTTGTGGAAGAACGTGCGCTCATCGAGGTCCTGGGGGGTCCAGACGGCCGTCCCGCGCTCGATGAGGTCCAGCGATTCGATCAGCACGTCGGGGATCAGGTCGATGGTGGCGCGCACCAGTTCCGTGCCGGTGTCCTTCGCGCCGATCGGAATGGCCCGTTGCAGCACGATATCGCCGGTGTCCAGGTCGTCGTCCATGCGGTGTGCGGTCAGTCCAACCTCGTTGGCGCCGCTGATCATTGCCCAGATGACCGGCGAGAAGCCGGTGAAGCGGGGCAGCATCGAATCATGCAGATTCAATGTCCCATGGGGCGGTAGTTCGAACAGCTCACGCGGGAGCCAGGTGCGCCAGTTGTTGGCCACCATGATGTCGGGCGCCGCAGTGCGTACCCGCTCGATCAGTGCGTCGTCGGGCCGCTGTGCCAGGTGCACCGGGATGTTGTGGGCCCTGGCCAGTTCTTCCACCGAATCCGCCCAAATCGATTCATACGGTTGGTCACTCGGTGGGTGGGTGACTACCAGGACGACCTCGTGAGGTGATTTGATGAGTGCCTCCAGGGTCTTGTGTCCCCAGGTCTGGTACCCGAACATTGCTACCCGCATGTCTCACCTTCTGTATCTGGCTGTCTTTGGCAAGCCTAACCTTTGGTAGTGTGTCCAGGTTCGGGCGGGCGTGCCAGAGGTACGTCGACAGCCACGTCACTCCTGAGGAGATTTTGTGTCGGGCAACCCCTTTGATGACGAGACCGCGACGTTCTATGTGCTGGTCAACGACGAGGAGCAGCATTCGTTGTGGCCGACGTTCAAGCAGGTACCGGGTGGCTGGACCATCGCCTTCGGCGACGACGGCCAGACCGGGCGTCAGGCGTGTTTGGATTACGTCGAGCAGAACTGGACCGACATGCGGCCCAAGAGTCTTCAGCTGCGGATGGCCGCGGCGCTGGGCGACGGCTCATCGTAAGCGCCGACGTCACAGAACAACAGGCGACCGGTACGGGCACGGCCATCCTGTGGCGGACGGTCACCCGTAACGCGCGCCTGCTGACCAGTGGATCACTGCTCATCTGCGGTCACCAGTTGTGTGAGGCCATGGTGCCGGTGCTCATCGGCGTCCTCGTCGACCGTGCCGTCAAGCCGGGCGACGCCACCCAGCTGATGATCTGGATCGGCGTGCTGGCCGCGCTGTTCGTCGCGCTGACCGCCTGTTATCGGCTGGGCGCACGGCATCTGATGCGGGCGATCGCCACCGAGGGCCATCAACTGCGCGTCGACCTGGCGGCCAGGATCCTGCACCCGCAGCGGCTGCGCACCACCCAGCGCACCGGTGAGCTCCTGTCGATCGCCAGCACCGACGCCGACAACACCTCCTACCTACTGGACTACATCCCCCGCATCGCGGGGGCGATCACCGCGATCGTGGTCTGCGCGACGGTGTTGCTGACCATCGACATTCCGCTCGGGCTCGCCGTCCTGCTGGGCACCCCGCTGATCCTGTTCGTGCTGCACTTCGGCGGACCGGTGATCACCCGCCGGGTCGCCGATCAGCAGGAGCTCGCCGGCGAGGCGACCGCCATGTCGGCCGATCTGATCGCGGGTCTACGCCCCCTGCGCGGCATCGGTGCCGAGCGTGCCGCCGCGCTGCGCTACCGCACGGTGAGCCGCGACGCCCTCGCCGCGAGTATTCGGGCCGCCCGTACCCAGGGGGTGTACCTCGGCTTCTCCACGGCGCTGAGTGCCTTGCTCGCGGTCGGGATCGCCGTGCTCGCAGGCGGGTTCGCGCTGCGCGGGGACATCACCGTCGGACAGCTGATCACGGTGATCGGACTGGCGCAGTTCCTGCTCGAACCCTTCGGCACCATGGCCGAGGTGCCCAGCTGGATCGCCGAGGCGCGGGCCTCGGCCGAACGCGTCGGATGGATCGAGGACGCGACCTTCGCCCTCTCGCCGGGTGACGGCTCGCTGGGGGACGGGCCGCACGGAGTGGTGCTCGACGGGGTGCGGCACGGCACCCTCGACGGCGTCACGCTGACCGTGGAACCGGGCGTGCTCGTCGGGGTGGTCACCACCCGGGCGACCGATGCCGAGGCTCTGGTCGGCGTGCTGTCCGGGCAGCTGGCCCGTCACGAGTACGTCGGCGACATCCGGGTCGGTGGCATCGTTTTGGAGGAACTGGACCTGGCAGAGGCACGGCGGGCGCTGCTGGTCGAACCGCACAAGGCCGACCTGTTCACCGGATCGCTGCGCTCCAACCTGGCGGCCGGCGACATCGATCCGGCCGTGTTGGCGCATTCGTTGCAGGCCTCCAGTGCGGTCGACGTCATCGACGTGCACCGCGAAGGGTTGGAGCACGGTGTCACCGAACGCGGCTCCAGTCTGTCCGGCGGTCAGCGCCAACGGCTGACGCTGGCCCGTGCGCTGCTCCAGGCCGCACCCGTGCTGGTCTTGCACGAACCCACCACCGCGGTCGATGCCGTCACCGAGAGTGCGGTGGCGCAAGGCATCGCCGAGTTGCGGCACGGCCCGGCGGCCGGTCGATTCACCACGGTCATCCTGACCAGCAGCCCGGCCCTGCTCGCGGTCGCCGATCGCGTCGTCCTGATCGACGGCGGGCGGGTGGTCGTCGAGGGAACACACGAGGATCTGATGGACCGTCCCGACTACGCCTCGGCGGTGCTGCGGTGACCGCCCCGATCCTGCCGGTCGCGACAGGCAGGGAGACCTGGACCTGGCTGCGCCGCGAACTGCGTTCCCGCATCGGCGCGTTGAGCGCCACCCTGGTGGTCGGCGTCCTTGCCGCCGCAGCCGCGGTGCTGCCGGTGTACGTGCTCGGTGTCCTCGTCGACCGCATCATCGACGGATCGCCGTCCTCGGTCATCGTCACCGTCGCGGTGGTGCTCGGCGCCGCCGCCCTCATCGGTGGTGTCGCCACCGGGTGGTCGAACTACCTGATCGGACGGCTGGGCGCGATCATGCTCGCCGACCTGCGCGAGGCCGGGGTGGACCGCGCCCTGACGTTACCGACCACCACCGTGGAGCGAGTGGGCCGCGGCGACTTGCTGTCCCGCGTCAGCACCGACGTGGCGACCATCGCCAAAGCCGTCACCGATGTCTTCCCGACCATGTTCTCCGCGCTCATGCTGGCCGCGCTGACCCTGCTGTCGATGCTGGGCCTGGACTGGCGTCTCGCGCTGGCCGGTGCGGTCTCCATCCCGTTCTATCTCCTTGCGCTGCGCTGGTATCTGCCGCGTTCGGCGCCGCGGTATGCCGAGGAACGACGGGTGATCGCGCAGCGCTCTCAGGTGCTGATGGAAAGCATGCTGGGCGCACCGACCGTGCACGCCTATCACAACCACATCGTCCATCAAGGCGGGATCGAAGATGCCTCGGGCCGGGTCCGGGACATCTCGATCGGCGTGTTCACGTTCTTCACCCGCTTCGTCGGGCGGATCAACCGGGCCGAATTCATCGGTCTCGCCGTTATTTTGGTGGCCGGCTACTGGCTGGTGCAGGACGGGTCGGTCACCGTCGGCCAGACCACGGCGGCGGCCCTGCTGTTCCACCGGCTCTTCGGGCCGGTCAGCATGCTGCTGTTCACGGTCGACGAAGCGCAGGACGCGGGCGCCAGCCTGGCCCGCCTGGTCGGGCTGGTGAGCATTCCGCAACCTCCGGTTGCCGCGGCGCACACGGGCGAACCGCACGACGCCGCGCTGGACCTGGCGGATCTCGAATTCAGTTACGACGGTGTGCATCCGGTACTGCACCGGGTGAGCATCCGGGTCGAACCCGGCCAACGGGTGGCACTGGTCGGGTCGACCGGTGCCGGCAAATCGACCGTCGCCGGCATCGCCGCGGGTGTGCTCACCCCGCAGCACGGCACGGTGCGGATCGGGGGAGTCGCGCTGGCCGCTCTCACCGCCGAGCAGCGGCGCAGTCATGTCGCGATCGTCAGTCAGGATGTCCATGTGTTCGCCGGTGCGCTGGCCGACGACCTCCGGCTGGCCAAACCCGAGGCCACCGACGCCGAAGTGCTTGCCGCACTGGACACCGTCGGTGCGGGCGAATGGGTGGCCGCGCTGGAGGACGGCGTGCAGACCGTGGTCGGCGAGGGCGGGCACGAGCTGAACTCGGCTCAGGCCCAACAACTGGCGCTGGCCCGGCTGCTGCTGCTGAACCCGACGGTCGCGATCCTCGACGAGGCCACCGCCGAAGCGGGCAGCCTGGGGGCACGCGACCTGGAACGCGCGGCGGCCGCCGTCACCGCCGGGCGCACCACGCTGGTGGTCGCGCACCGTCTCACACAGGCCGCCACGGCCGACCGGATCGTCGTGATGGCGCACGGAGACATCATCGAAGAGGGATCCCACGCCGAACTGATTGCGGCGCAGGGCCGTTACGCCCAGCTCTGGCGTGCGTGGGCCGCGCAACACAGGGATGCGGAGAGGACTGACGCGTGACGAAGTTTGGTACCGGGGCGAGCGAAGCGACGGGGATTAGTACGGATGGGCTGACCCCGAGCGACCGCCTGGAGCTGTTGCGCCAGTGGAACAACGACACCTGGCCCACCAACACGGCCACCGTTCCCGAACTCTTCGCACAACAGGTCCGCCTCACACCGGACGCGCTGGCCCTGGTGTCCGGCGAGACCAGGCTGACGTATCGCGGACTGTCCGTGCGCGCCTACCAACTCGCCAATCACCTTCGTACCTTGGGTGTCTCGCACGAGCAGGTGGTGGCGATCGCCGTCCCGCGCTCGGCGGAGATGGTGGTCGCAGTGGTCGCGATCCTGGCCGCCGGTGGCGCCTTCGTGCCCGTCGACCCACAATGGCCGGCCGAGCGCCGCAGTCAGGTGCTCGCCGACACCGGGGCCGCCGCGGTCCTGGTCGCCCCCGGCGATGCCCGCGCGGGCGATCCCCATCCGATCGAACTCGACCTGGACGACTGGGCCTTCGAAGATCAGCCCGCCGCCGCGCCCGTCGTCGACATCGATGACAGCCAGCTGGCGTATGTCATCTTCACCTCCGGTTCCACCGGTAAACCCAAGGGTGCCATGATCCGGCACGAGGCCATCTGCGAGCGCCTCAACTGGCAGGTGCAGGAGATCCTCGGCTTCGGACCCGGTGACGCCTCGCTGTTCAAAGCGCCACTGTCCTTTGATATCTCGATCAACGAGGTGCTGCTGCCGCTGGTGTCCGGCGGCTACGTGGTGGTCGCCGACCCGGGCGGCGAACGGGACCCCCAATACCTGCTCGACCTGATCGCCACCGAGAAGGTGACGTTCGTCTACCTGGTGTCCTCGATGCTCGACGTGCTGCTCGAACTGGCCGACGGAACCACGCTGCTGTCCGGACTCAAACACGTCTGGTGCGGTGGCGAGGTGCTGACCCCGGCCCTGTTCGACCGGTTCCGGGCGCAGCTGTCCACGACGCTCTATCACGGCTACGGCCCCGCCGAAGCCACCATCGGCGTCTCGCACGTCATCTACCGCGACAGCGCCGAGCGCATCGAGACCTCCATCGGCCGGCCCAACCCACACACTCAGCTCTACGTCCTCGACGACGACCTGCACCCCGTGCCTGTCGGGCAGGGCGGCGAACTCTATGCGGCCGGCTTCCTGCTGGGCCGCGGCTACGTCAACGCGCCGGGGCTCACCGGCGCACGGTTCATCGCGAACCCGTTCGCACAGGACGGATCCCGCATGTACCGCACCGGCGATCTCGCCCGGTGGACCGCCGACGGCGTGCTCGAATTCCTGGGCCGTGCCGACAACCAGGTGAAGATCCGCGGCATGCGCGTCGAACTCGAGGAGATCGAGGTCGTCCTCGCGGCCCACCCGCAGGTGCGGCACGCGGCGGTCATCCTGCGCAAAACCCCCGCCGGCGGAGCTCAGCTCACCGGATACGCGCTGTCCACCACCGGCGCCGATCCCGGCGAGTTGCGGGCCTGGTGTGCCGACAAGCTGCCCGAGCACATGGTGCCCGGCGCCGTGCTGGTCCTCGACGCGTTCCCGGTGACGGCCAACGGGAAGGTCGACCGACGGGCGCTGCCCGAACCGGCTCTCGCGCAACCCGATACGGGCGCCCCGGTGACCGACCCACGCGTACAGGCGATCTGCGACATCTACGCCGACCTGCTGGGCGTGCCGACCGTCGGGGCCGACACCGATTTCTTCGGCATCGGTGGCGACAGCATCGCCGCCATGGGGCTGGTCAGCCGCGCCCGGCGGGCCGGCCTACGGATCCGCCCGCGCGATGTGTTCACCCTGCGCACCCCGGCGAAACTCGCTGCCGCCGTCACCGCCATCGACGGCCCCGCCGCCACCACCGTCGACGGCACCGGAGAGATCGAACCCACCCCGATCCTGGCGTGGCTGGACGAGATCGGCAACGGCACAGCGGGTTTCTTCCAGTCCGCGACGCTGCACACCCCGGCGGGACTCGCCCTGCCCACGCTGACGGCCATGCTCGACGCCGTGCTGGACTGCCACGATCTGCTGCGGGCCACGCTGGGTGCCGGCGCGGCCTTGACGGTGCCCCCGGCCGGCGCCATCCGCGCCACCGAGGTGCTCACCCACATCGAAGGACCTGCCGACGCCGCGACGGAACACGACCGTGCGGTCGCGCGGCTGGACCCCGCATCGGGCCGCATGCTGGACGCGGTGTGGCTCGAGCACCCCGGGGTCTTGATCCTGGTGGTGCACCACGTGGTGATCGACGGCGTCTCGCTGCGCGTGCTCGCCGAAGATCTGCAGTCCGCCTGGGCCGACGTCACCGCTGGTCGTCCGATCGCCATCGCCAAGCCCGACACCACGTTCCGGCAATGGTCGATCGAACTGCGGGGTGCCTGCGCCCGAGGCGAATTCGATGCCGACATCGACTACTGGATGCCCGCGGTGGCCGCCACCGATCCGCACCTCGGGAGCAGGCCGCTGGACCCGGCCGTCGACACCGTGGCCACCGAGGCCAAGCTCACGGTGCACATCGACGAGGACACCACCGCCCGGCTGCTCGGCCCCGTACCCGCCGCGATCCGGGGTGGGGTCAACGACGTTCTCATCACCGCGCTGGCTGCGGCGGTGGCGCACCGGCGCGGCGATGCCGATGGTGTGCTCCTGGAACTCGAGGGCCATGGCCGCGAGGCCGACCACCTCGGCGCCGCCGGCGAACACCTCGATCTGTCCCGCACCGTCGGCTGGTTCACCACCTTGTTCCCCGTCCACATCCAGCCCGGCACCGCCGACTGGACCGACCTGATGGCCGGTGGCCCCGCACTCGGCGCGGCAGTGAAGTCCGTCAAGGACCAACTGCGTGCCGTACCCCGCAACGGACTGAGTTACGGTGCACTGCGCCACCTCTGCGGGCGCACCGACCTGGCAGTCGCCCCGCAGATCCTGTTCAACTACCTCGGTCGGTTCACCGGCGCCGGGGACGCACCGTGGACGCTGACGGAGGCCGGCATCGGTGAGGACCGCGACCCGCGGATGCCGCTGCCGCGGGCCCTCGAGATCAACGCGATTGCTGTCGATACCGGCAACGGGGTACGGCTGGAGGCCACCTTCAGCTGGCCCGCCGGTGTCCTGGACAGCCACCGGGTGTCGGCGCTGGCGCAGTCGTGGACCGACGCGCTGACCGCCATCGCGCACAGCGCGTCAGTGGCCGGCCCGACGCCGTCGGACTTCCCGCTCGTCACTCTCACACAGGCCGACGTCGACGCGCTGCCCGCACCGGTCACCGACGTTCTGCCGCTGTCGCCGCTGCAGGCCGGCATCTACTTCCACTCCACCTATGCGGGCACCGATCCCTATGTGGTGCAACAGATCGTCTCCTACGCCGGACCGATGGACCCGGATCGGATGCGCCGCGCCGCCGACACCGTCGTCGCGCGGCACCCGCAGCTGGGCGCGGCCTTCCGTGCGCTCGCCGACGGCGGTCTGGTCGCCGTACTCGGGACGACCGATGCCGTGCGCTGGGAGTACCACGACCTGAGCGCCGGGCCGGGAGACGACGCCCGGGCCCGGATCGACGCGATCGCGGAACGCCAGCGCACCGAGCCGTTCGACCTCGCCGCGCCGCCGCTGATGCGCTACACACTGGTGCGTCTGACGACCGAGTGGCACGCGCTCATCCAGACCGTCCACCACATCATCGCCGACGGTTGGTCGGTGCCGATCGTGCTGCGCGAACTCGCCGCACTACACGACGACCCGAACACCGACCGGCTGCCGGCCCCGGCCCGCTACCGCGACCACCTGGACTGGCTTGCCCGCGCGGCACCGGCCGAGTCGCTGGCCGTGTGGCGCGCCGAACTCGACGGCGTCGCCGAACCGACCCGACTCGCAGATGCCCTGCCGCCCAACGATTCCGGGGGCCTCGGCTTCGGCAAGGTCAGCATCGAGGTCCCCGCCGAGCTCACGGCGGGGATCGCGGACTGGGCCACCGAACACGGCGTCACGGTCAGTGCTGTCCTCGGCGCCGCCTGGGGCATCACGGTCGGCCGCCTCACCGGACGCACCGATGTGCTGCACGGCTCGACGGTCTCCGGGCGCGGCAGTGACATCCCCGGGATCGACACCATGGTCGGGTTGCTGATCAACACGGTGCCCGCCCGTACCGGCTGGGCTCCGGGGGACACCCTCGCGACGGTGGTCGGTCGGCACGCTCAGGCGCAGGCCGCGCTGTTCGAACATCACCATGTGGCGCTGGCCGACGTCCAGCACGCCGTCGGGGTGCCGGATCTGTTCGACACCCTCGTCGTCATCGAGAACTACCCTGCCGCCGACAACGACTCCGCCGCGATCCGCGTCACCGGGATGGACGTCATCGAGGCACCGCACTATCCGCTGACCCTGATGCTCAAGCCGGGCGAGCACCTCCAGGTCGCGCTCACCCACGACCGTGCCGTGCTCGGTACGGACACCGCCGAGCAGGTGCTGGTCCTGTACCGCCGTACGCTGGCGGCCATCGTCACCGCGGGCGAGACCGCCCGATGCAGCGATATCGAGGTGCTCGACGCGGCGGCCCGGGACGACGTGCTGCGCGCCGGTACCGGTGCCCCCGGCCGTATCGGGACCGTCCTGGAACTCTTCGACAACCAGGTGCGCCGGACACCGGGCACCGTCGCGCTCATCGATACTCAGCTTCGGCTGACCTACCGGGATCTCGACGACCGATCGGCCGCGCTGGCCGGAGCCCTGGTTGCCGCGGGGGTGCGGCGAGGTGACATCGTCGCCGTCGCGACCAGCCGAACCACCACGATGGCGACGGCGCTGCTGGCCGTACTGCGCAGCGGTGCAGCCTATCTGCCCGTCGACCCCACCTACCCGGCTGCCCGCATCACGCACATGCTCGAGGATGCGCGGCCCAGTGTCGTGCTCACCGACGGCGCGGCGCTGCCCGCACACGGCATCCCGGTGGTCGGCACCGACGCCGTCGGACTGCCGTGGCGCGACACCGTCGTCGATCCGCAGGATGCCGCGTCGATCGTGTACACCTCCGGTAGCACCGGGCGCCCCAAGGGCGTCGTCGGCACGCACGGTGCCCTGACCAACCGGCTGGCGTGGGCCAGGACCGCGTGGTCGCGGGACCGCGACGACGTGCGGATCGCCAAGAGCTCCATGAGCTTCATCGACGGCACCACCGAACTACTGGGCGCGCTGACCGCCGGTGCCACCACGGTCATCGCCGACGACACCGCCGCCAAGGACGGTGCAGCACTGGCCGGATTGGTCGACGAGGTGGCCGCCACCCAACTGCTGGTGGTGCCGAGCTTGGGGTCGGCGCTGGCCGAGGTCGCGGCGGACAAGCTCGCCACCGTGACGCGCTGGATCTGCAGCGGCGAACCGCTGGATGCGACGACTGTCGAAGCCCTGCAGCAGGTTTCCCCCGAAGCAGAGATCGTCAACTCCTACGGTTCGTCGGAGGTGGCGGGCGACGTGCTCGCGGGTCCCGTGGCGGGCCCGGTGACCCTGGGACGGCCGGTCCCCGGCACCCGGATCTACCTGCTGGGGCCCGATCTGGCTCCGGTGCCCGCCGGCGCCGTCGGTGAGATCTACGTCGGCGGCGCGCAGTTGGCGCGTGGCTACCTCGGCATGCGCTCGGCCACCGCTTCCCGCTTTGTCGCCGACCCGTTCGGTGCGGACGGCGAACGGCTCTACCGCACCGGTGATCTGGCGCGCTGGACGCCGGATGGCACCGTCGAGTACCTGGGCCGGATGGACAATCAGGTGAAGATCAACGGGTTCCGCGTGGAACTCGGCGAGATCGAGAGCGCCCTGGCGGGTCTGCCCGACATCGCCGAGGCGGTGGTCGCCGTCCGCGGGCGGCGCCTCGACGGATACGTGGTACCCCGCACAGGCAACGATCCCGACCCGGCGGCGGTCCGGGCCGCACTGGCCGACACGCTGCCCGCGCACATGGTCCCCGCCACCGTCACCGTGCTCGCCGCGATCCCGCTGCTGCCCAACGGGAAACGGGACCGCTCCGCACTACCCGAGCCCGTGCAGGCCACCTCACGCACCCAGCCGCGCACCCAGCGGGAAGCGCAGATCTGCTCGGTGTTCGCCGCGGTGCTGGGTGTGGACGAAGTCGGTATCGATGACGACTTCTTCGCCATGGGCGGTGACAGCCTGCTGGCGCTGCGGGTGGTCAACCGGCTTGCCGCTACCGGCATGACGCCGGCCACCAGCGAGCTGTTCCGGCTGCGCACCGCGCGGGCACTGGGCAGCGCACTGGGCATCGACAGTCCTGTTGTGACACCCGCGCCGGCGACACCTCAAGCGTGGCACGGACTCTCCGAGCAGGAACTGGCCGGCCTGGCCGCCAGCGCGCCCGTCGAAGTGGCCGACGTCTGGCCACTGTCGCCGCTGCAAGAGGGCGTGTACTACCAGTGCACCTACACCGACGACGTCAACACCTACCTGGCGCAGAACGTCTTCGACTTCGACCACCGGCTCGACGTCGACGCGCTGCGGGTGGCTTTCGGCGCCATGCTGTCGCGCCACGACAATCTGCGCGCCGGTTTCACCAGCGACGACCTGCCCCGGCCCGCGCAGTACATCGGACGTTTCGTGCCCGCAGCGGTGGCCGAGGTCGATCTGTCGACGCTGGCCACCGATGCCGCCGACGAGCAGCTGGCTGACATCATGCGCTCCGACAGCGAGGCGCCGTTCGATCTGCGGATGCCCCCGCTGGTGCGGCTCACCGTCATCCGGTTGCCGGACCGCGGCGACCGGCTGCTGCTGACCTGTCACTTCCTGCTCTGGGACGGCTGGTCGCGCGAGCTGGTCCTACGAGAGCTGTTTGCGCTCTACAACTCCGGTGGACTGCGGGGCGCACTGCCCGCGGGCACCGCCACCTACGCCGACTACCTGCGCTGGGTGAACGCGCAGGACCGCGCGGCATCGACGACGGCGTGGGCACAGGCACTGAGTGGCCTGGCCGAACCCACGCTGGTCGCCGGCCCCTCCTCCAAGAATGATGCGGTCATGCCGGAGCGCGTCTACGGTGAGCTGCCCACCGAGATCACGGCACTGCTGGAGCAGCACGCCCGCCGCGAGCACACCACCGCGAACACCGTGCTGACCGCCGCACTGGGCATCGTGCTGGGATACGAAACCGGCACCGCCGACGTCGTCTTCGGCACCACCGTGGCCGGGCGCCCGCCGGAGTTGGCCGGTATCGAGCATGTGATCGGGCAGTTCCTCAACACCGTCCCGGTCCGCGTCGACATGGCGCCGACGGCGACGGTGGCCGAATTGCTGCGCGCCGTCGAGGATTTCCGCCTCGACCTGATGGCCCACGAATACGTCGGTCTCGGTGACATCACCCGTGCCGCCGGTCATCAGCAACTGTTCGACAGCTTGTATGTGCTGCAGAACTTCCTCGACGACGACACCTTCACCGACTTCGAGCGTGAACAGGGCATCGTCGGAGTCGATTTCGTCGACACCACGCACTACCCGCTGACCTGGGTGCTGACCCCGGGGGAGCGGCTGCGCATCAAGCTGGAGTACCGGCCCGACGTGATCAACGCCGACACCGCGGCGCTGATGGTCGCGCGACTGTGCCGCGCGGTGGGGCTACTGGTGACCGAACCCGGCAGCCAGGTCGGGTCACTGGACCTGACGCTGGACTCCGAACATCATGCGCTGGTCACCCAGTGGCGCAGCGCCGAACACGAGATCGGCGACGACACCATCGCCGACCTGCTCGCCGCACGCGCCGCGTCGTGCCCTGAGGACACCGCACTGGTCTTCGGCGCCGAGCAGCTCACCTACGCCGACCTCGACGCCCGGATCAACCGGCTGGCCCGACTGCTGATCACCCACGGAGCAGGGCCCGAACAGGTGGTGGCGCTGGCACTTCCGCGCTCGGTGGACATGGTGGTGGCCTTGTTCGCCGTGCTGCGCACCGGTGCGGCCTATCTGCCCCTGGAGCGCGACTATCCGCTGGCCCGGCTCACGGGCATGCTCGACGACGCCCGCCCGGTCCTGCTGGTCTGCCCCGAAGCCGCCACCGAACTGGCGGCGCATCAGACCGGTCTCGGCGCGACCGTGCTGAGCCCGGACAGTGCCGCCGTGGCGCAGGCGTTGTCCGCGCTGCCGGGAACGGCGTTGTCCGACAACGAGCTCGGTGACTTCGTCGGTGCGCAGCGCCTCGACCATCCGGCGTACGTCATCTTCACCTCGGGCTCCACCGGGCGGCCCAAGGGTGTGGTGACGCCGTACCGCGGCCTGACCAACATGCAGCTCAACCATCGCGCGGAGATCTTCGAACCGGCCATCACCAAGGCCGGCGGCCGGCGCCTGCGGGTGGCGCACACCGTGTCGTTCTCCTTCGACATGTCGTGGGAAGAACTGCTGTGGCTCGTCGAGGGTCACGAGGTGCACATCTGCGATGAGGAGCTGCGCCGCGACGCCACCGCACTGGTGGCCTACTGCCACGAGCACCGGGTGGACGTCATCAACGTCACCCCCAGTTATGCGCATCATCTCTTCGAAGAAGGCCTGCTCGACGGACCTTCCCCCGTCGCTTCGCTCCCCTCCGGTGCCAGCCACGCGCCGACCCTGGTGTTGCTGGGTGGCGAAGCGGTGTCCGACGAAGTCTGGAACCGGTTGCGCGACAGGCCGGACAGCACCGGGTACAACCTGTACGGCCCCACCGAGTACACGATCAACACCCTCGGCGGCGGCACCGACGACAGCGTGACCGCGACGGTGGGGCGCCCCATCTGGAACACCCGCGCCTACGTCCTGGACGTGTGGCTGCGCCCGGTCCGCGACGGCGTGATCGGCGAGTTGTACATCGCCGGAGCGGGTTTGGCGCGGGGCTATCTGCACCGCGCCGCGCTGACCGCGGATCGCTTCGTCGCCGACCCGCACCGCGCGGGCGGCCGGATGTACCGCACCGGCGACCTCGTGGCCCGACGCGCCGACGGCAGCGGCATCCTGGACTTCTTCGGGCGCAGCGACGATCAGGTGAAGATCCGCGGCTACCGGGTGGAACTCGGTGAGGTCGCCGCGGCGCTGCAGGCACTGCCGGGGATCCGGCACGCAGTGGTGATAGCCCGGCCCACAGCCACATCCAAACAACTCGTCGCCTACGTAGTGCCCGAAAATGCCTCGGATGAAGCCGAACTCGCCGCCGAACTTCGGGCGGCGCTGACACAGGTGCTGCCCGACTACATGGTGCCCGCGCTGTACGGCGTGCTGGACGCGGTCCCGCTGACCGTGAACGGAAAGCTGGACACCAAGGCCCTGCCCGAGCCTGTCACCCCGGCGGCCGGGGCGGCCCGCGCCCCACGCGATGCCCGCGAAGCACTGCTGGCCGGCATCTTCGCCGAGGTCCTCGGGCTTCCCGAGGTCGGGATCGACGACGACTTTTTCACCCTCGGTGGGGACAGCATCTCCTCCATCGCGGTCTCGGGCAAGGCCCGCAAGGCCGGCCTGCAGCTGACCCCGCGCGACATCTTCCGGCGCCGCACAGTGTCCGCGCTGGCCGCGTCGGTCACGCAGACCACACCGGACGTCGTCGTCGCGGACCGTGGGGTGGGCGCCATCTCGGCCACGCCGATGCTCGCCGAAACCGCACAGTCCGGCACCCCGCTGGACAACTTCTACCAGGCGATGGTGCTGGCCACCCCGGCCGGAATCACCGGTGCGCACATCGAATCCGTGCTCGGCGCGGTGCTGGGCGCACACGACATGTTGCGGGCCCGGCTCGACCGCAACGCCGACGGCTGGACCCTGCATGTCCCTGAATCGGCTGCGGCACCCGCCGTGACCCGGATCGCCGGAGCACTCACCGATGTCGATGCCGCCGTCAGCGCGGCGGCCGCCGAACTGGATCCCGCGACCGGCACCATGGTGCGGGCCATCTGGGACGAGGCCGAGAGTCAACTACTGCTGGTCATCCACCACCTCGTGATCGACGGGGTGTCCTGGCGCATCCTCACCGACGACCTGTCCCGCGCGTGGGCGGACGTCGCCGCGGGCCGAACCCCGGCCGTCGATCCCGCCCCGACCTCCTTCCGCACCTGGTCCGAAACCCTCGGTGCGGCAACGTTCACCGACGAGGCCGCGCACTGGAACCGCGTGCTCGCCACCGCTGACCCCGACCTCGGTACGCGCCCCATCGACCCGGCCGTCGACACCGCAGCCACCGTCATCAGCCACCGCGCGTACCTGCCCACCGAGATCAGCTCGGCCCTGCTGACGGCCGTGCCCGCCGCCATGTACGGCGGCGTCAACGACGTCCTGCTGACCGGGCTGAGTCTGGCGTTGGCGCAGTGGCGCACCGATCGCGGACACCGCGATTCGACGGCGACCGTGCTGAGCCTGGAGGGCCACGGCCGCGAAGGGGACCTGCTGCCCGGACATCTGGACCTGTCCCGGACCGTCGGCTGGTTCACGTCCATCTACCCGGTGGCGGTGGACCCGGGCTCGGTCGCCTGGGCGGATGTGCTCGCCGCGGGCGCCCCGCTGGCTGCCGCGGCCAAGGCCGTCAAGGAGCAGCTGCGTGCGGTTCCCCGGCGCGGCCTGGGCTACGGCGCGCTGCGCTACCTCGACGCGTCGGCACCGATACACGGTGCGCCACCGCAGATCCTGTTCAACTACCTCGGCCGGTTCGCCGGGGGAGCGGGCCGGGACTGGGAGGCGGTCGCCGGTATCGGCGCGCTGCGCGAAGGGGTCGACAAGACCAATCCGGCCATGCCGTTGGAGATCAACGCGCTTGCCGAGGACGGCCCGGACGGCCCGGTGCTGACCATGACCCTGTCCTGGCCGGCCCAGCTGATCGACGCCGGCGACGTCCAGGAGCTGGCAGGCATGTGGGCCGACGCCCTGACCGCGCTGACCCGTTGTGCGGAACTGACCGGACACACGCCGTCGGACTTCGGTCTGATCGCCGTCAGCCAGGACGATCTCGACGACTGGCAGCAGCTCGGTGACATCGAGGAGGTGTTGCCCCTGCTGCCGCTGCAGGAGGGCATGTACTTCCACAGTGCTTACACCGAGGGTGTCGACACCTACCGGGTGCAGCAGATCGCCGAGATCAGCGGCCCCGTGGACGCGGAGTTGCTGCGTGCCGGCGTGACCGCGACCGTGCGCCGCCACCAGGCGTTGCGGGCCTGCTTCCGCGAGCTGCGCGACGGCCGGATCGCCCAGGTCATCTGGTCGGATGCCGCCGTCGAATTCACGGTCGTCCACGGCGACGTGAAAACCATTGCCGAACAACAGTTGTCGCGACCCTTCACACTCTCGGAAGCCCCGCTGGTGCGCTACACGCTGGTATCGCTCGGCGATACCGAACACCGGCTTATCCAGACGATGCATCACATCGTGGCCGACGGCTGGTCCTATCCGGTGATCTTCGGCGACATCGTCGGCTACTACAACGCCGGCCTGGGTGCGGCCACCGGCCTGTCCCCGGTGATCGCCACCCTGCGCGACCACCTCGACAACGCAGCGGCCGCACACGACGACACGGCCCGCGCCGCGTGGTCGTCGGCGCTGTCGGGGGTCGAACCCACCACCCTGCTCACCACAGGCCGGGAGACCGTCGGCGAGCACCGCAGTGCCGTGCGCCGGCTGTCGGTCGAACTGAGTGCCGCACTGACCCGCACCGCCCGCGAGCGTGGGGTCACCCCTAGCACTGTGCTGCACGGCGCGTGGGGGCTGCTGCTCGGGCGGCTGCTGGACCGCACCCGCGTGGTGTTCGGCTCCACCGTCTCCGGACGCGGCGGCGAACTGGCAGGCACCGATTCCCTGGTCGGACTGCTCATCAACACGCTGCCCGTGCCGATGTCCTGGCAGCACGCCACCCCCATCGGCGACGTCATGACGGCCCTGCAAGACCAGCAGAGCGCACTTCTCGACGCCCAGCACCTGGGGCTCGCCGAGCTGGCCCGGTTGGCCGGGGTACGCGAGTTCTTCGACACGATGGTGGTGGTCGAGAACTTCCCGGCCACCTCCACCGAAACCCCGGACGATCCGCGGGCGCTGACGTTCCACCGGTTCACCGGCACCGACGCCCCGCACTACCCGCTGTCCTTCGTCGCCTACCTCGACGATCGCATCGGCATCGAGATCAAGTACGACGCCGACGTGGTGAGCGCGGCTCAGGCAGAGCGCTACGCCGAACGCGTCGAACACATCCTGTCCGCCTACGCCTCCGATCCGGACGCCCCGGTCGCCGGCTTGGACCTGCGCACCGACGCCGAACGGGCACTCGTCGCCGCCGACGTGGCAAGGCCCGGTCCGGACCGCACCCTCGTCGACACGTTCGCCGAGGTGGTCCGCCGCTCACCGGACGCCGTCGCCGTGACCTGCGGCACCGAGCGCCTCACCTACGCAGAGCTCGATGCACGCGCCACCGCCGTCGCGGCCACCCTGGCCGACCTCGGCGTCGGACCGGAATCCCATGTGGCAGTCGCACTGCCACGTTCCACCGACCTGATCGTCGGGCTGCTGGCGGTGCTCAAAGCAGGTGGCGCCTACGTCCCGCTGGACATCGACTCACCCGCCGCCCGGCTGCAGCACATCGTCACCGACTCCGCACCCGTGTGTGTCCTCACCGATGCACCTGATCGGGTGCCCGCCGGTGCGGCCCGCACCGTGCTGCTCGCCGACGCGGCACGTCACCCCGGACCCGCCCCGGTGGTCCGGCTGGACGCCGACCACCCCGCCTACCTGATCTACACCTCCGGCTCCACCGGCGTGCCCAAGGGCGTGGCGGTGGCACACCGCCAGGTGGCGGCGCTGTTCGACGGTGCCGCAACGCTGTTCGACTTCGGGCCTGCCGACGTGTGGACGATGTTCCATTCCGCCGCGTTCGACTTCTCGGTGTGGGAACTCTGGGGTGCGCTGCTGCACGGCGGACGACTGGTCATCGTCGAGCAGGCGGTGGCCCGGGACCCGGACCGCTTCGTGGACCTGCTGGCCGACGAGGGCGTGACGGTGCTCAACCAGACGCCGTCGGCGTTCTACCCCCTGATCGAGGCCGACCGGCGCGGTCGGCCCGCGCTGTCCCTGCGCTACGTCGTCTTCGGTGGTGAAGCCCTGGACACCTCCAGGCTGTCCGGCTGGTATGACCGGCACCGCGCGGATGCCCCGCAGCTGGTCAACATGTACGGCATCACCGAGACCTGCGTGCACGTCTCGTTCCGGCCGCTGACCGCAGCGGACGCCGGTGCGGCGCACGGTGTCATCGGCGGACCCATCCCCGGCCTGCAGATCCACCTGCTGGACGACGCGCTGCAGGCGGTACCCACCGGGACGGTCGGCGAGATGTACATCGCCGGTGGACAACTGGCCCGCGGCTACGCGGGGCGCGCCGGCCTGACGGCCACCCGCTTCGTCGCGAACCCGTTCGGCGGGGAGCGGTTGTACCGCAGTGGCGACACCGCCATGTGGACCGAATCGGGCGAACTCGTCTACGTCGGTCGCTCCGACCAGCAGGTCAAGGTGCGCGGCTACCGCATCGAACTGGGTGAGGTCGAGTCAGCACTGGCCGCCGTGCCCGGTGTCACCAACGCCGCGGCGGCCGCCCACACAGACGGGGCCGGACGGACCCGGCTCATCGGCTACCTGGTGGGTAGCGCCGACATCGCCACCGCCCGAGACGAACTCACCAGAACACTGCCCGGCTACATGGTGCCGTCGGCGCTCATCACGCTGGAGAAGCTGCCGCTGACGGTCAACGGGAAACTGGACCGCGCGGCGCTGTCCGCACCGGCCGAGCCGGCCGCGCCGCCGGTTCCGGTCGCGGCGGCCACCGGCGCCGCCGCCGTGCTGGCCGCACTGTGCACCGAAATCCTCGGTACCGCAGTCGGTGTCGACGACGACTTCTTCTCCATGGGCGGCGACAGCATCGTCGCCATTCAGCTGGTGAACCGGGCGCGCAGGCAAGGGCTGCGGATCACCCCGCAACAGGTGTTCTCCGCGCGCACCCCGGCCGGGCTGGCCGAGGCGGCCGGCGCGCACGCACCGCAGCCGGACGGCCCGGCGGACCCAGGGCCCGATCTGGGTGAGGTGATGCTGACCCCGATCGTGCAGCGCCTCGCCGAGCTCGGTGGCACCGTGTCGCGGTGCAATCAGAGCGAGCTGCTGCGCACACCGGCCGGTGCGACCCAGCAGCGTCTCGAGTCGGTGGTCAACGCCGTGGTGGCCCGCCACGACGCGCTGCGGCTGCGGCTGCACCGCCCGGCACCGATGCTGTGGTCACTGGAAACCACGGCAGCCGAACATGTTCCGGTTCGCCACGTCGACGCGACGGCGTGCGGGGACGATGACCTACGGGTGCTGATCGGCACCGAATCCGATGCCGCCGCCGATCGACTGGACCCCGACGCCGGCGTGGTGCTGCAAGCGGTCTTCTTCGACCTCGGCTCCGACCGGCAGGGCCGGTTGCTGCTGGTGGCCCACCACCTCACGGTCGACGCCGTGTCGTGGCGGATCATCATCGACGACCTCGCGGAGGCCTGGGCCCAGCAGCGTCTCGCGCCGGTGCCGACCTCGCTGCGCAGTTTCGCCAGGACCGTCAACGAGAACGCCCAACACGCGGCGCGGCTGGCCGAGTTCGAACACTGGACGGCCACCCTGGCCCCCGGTGCGGAACTCGATCCGCACGCGAACACCGTCGCGCTGACGGTGGGGTCGACCCGCGACCACGAGATCCGGCTGAGCGCCGCCGAGACCACGCCGCTGCTGACCACCGTGCCTGCTGCGGCCAATGCCGACGTCAACGAAACACTGCTCGCCGCACTGCATATCGCCGTACAACGGTGGCGCGGGGTGTCGGCCCCACTGGTGCTGGACCTGGAGCGGCACGGCCGCGACGGGTGGGGCGAGGAGCTCGACCTGTCCCGCACCGTCGGCTGGTTCACCGCCATCGCGCCGGTCAGGCTGACGGCAAGCGACACCGACGACCACATCACCGTCCTCAAAGAGGTCAAGGAAGCACTGCGCGCCGTCCCCGGCCGCGGGCTGGGCTTCGGCCAGCTGCGCTACTGCAACCCGCGGACCGCGGCCGCCCTGGGCCGGCTGGCGGCACCACAGGTGCTGTTCAACTACCTGGGCCGGTGGCCGTCGGACGCCGACGGTGACTGGGCGTCGGCACCGGAAGTCGCCGCGTTGCGCGTTGAACCCGATCCCGACCTCGGCACGCCGTATCTGTTGGAGATCAACGTCATCTGCGATGAGACGCAGGACGGTCCGCGGCTGCGGGCCACGCTGACCTACCCGGACGGTGGGTTCGGCGCCGATTCGGTCGGCGAACTGGCCGGGCACTGGGCCGCCGTGTTGCGGGAGTTAGGCTCCATCACTGCGGCGACCGGGTCACTGACGCCATCGGACCTGCCGCTGGTCGCGCTGACCCAGCAGCAGATCGACGACGTCATCGATGCCGGCGCCGATGCCGATGCCGTGCAGACGGTCTGGCCGCTGTCCCCGCTGCAGGAGGGGGTGTACTTCCAGGCGCGGTACTCCGATGCCGCGGTGTACATCGTGCAGAACGTGTTCGACTTCGCCGACCCGGTGGACACCGACGCCCTGGAGGCCGCCTTCGGCGCCGTGATGCGCCGCAACCCGGTCCTGAGATCCGGCTTCCGGGCCGATGACCTGCCGCAACCGGTGGCGGTCATCGCCGAAAGCCCGCAGTGCGAACCGGAAGTCATCGACCTGACGGCACTCACCGCGGCACAGGCGCAGGACCGGATCGAGGCGATCACCGCCGAGGACCGGTTGCGCACCTTCGACATCGCGGTGCCGCCACTGGCCCGGTTCACCGTCATCCGTACCGCGGGTATCGACCGGCTGATCTTCAGCTACCACTTCCTGCTCCTGGACGGGTGGTCACGCGAACAGCTGCTACGCGAACTGTTCGCCGAATACGCGGCCGCCCGAAACGGGGCCTCGTCGGCGAATCTGCCCGAACCGTCGGCTCAGTTCACCGACTACCTGAGCTGGCTGGCCGGACAGGACCGCGAAGAGTCGGGACGGCAGTGGGCTGGTGCTCTCGCCGACCTGGCCGCGCCGACGCTGCTGATACCGCAGGCGGTCGGCACCGCACCCACCCTCGCGCTGCGCCTGGACTTCTTCCTCACAGAAGAACAGACCGCACGGCTCACCCAGGCCGCACGGGATTGCGGCGTGACCCTGAACGCTCTCATCAGCACCGCGCTGGCGCTCGTGCTGGCCTACGAAACCGGCACCGACGATGTCGTATTCGGGTCGACCGTGGCCGGGCGGCCCACCGATATCGACGGTATCGACTCGGTGATCGGGCTGTTCCTCAACACGGTGCCGACGCGGGTGAGGCTACGGCCGCAGACCTCGACCGCCGAGGCCATGCGCACGGTGCAGAACGATCGCCTGCAGGTGATGGACCATGAATACCTGGGCCTCGGTGACATCCAGCGTGCGGCGGGCATCCAGGGCGAACTGTTCGACAGCCTGTACGTGCTGCAGAACTTCCTGGACGACGACACGTTCACGGACATGGAGAGCGAGTACGGGATCGTCGGCCACGATTCGATCGACGCCTCGCACTACCCGCTGACGTGGGTGGCGTCGCCGGGCCGCCGGCTCTGGGTGAAGCTGGAGTACCGCCCCGACGTGGTGGATCGCACGCACGCACAGCGCCTGCTGGACCGGTTGCGCCAGGTCCTGGTGCACCTCAACCCGGCCGATTCGCTGGCGTCTGCGCAGCTTGTGCTGTCCGACGAGTCCGAAGCCCTGGCCGCTCAGGCTGATTCGACCCGTCACGCCCTTCCGGAAGCCACCGTGGTCGACCTGCTGGCCGAGCGCAGTGCGACCGCCACCGGCAGCACCGCGCTGGTCTGCGGGGGCGAGAGCATCGACTACGGGCAACTGGACGCCCGGCTGAACCAGATGGCGGGTCTGCTGCGGGCCCGCGGCATCGGTCCGGAGAGCACGGTGGCCCTGGCCATCCCGCGCTCCATCACCGCCGTCGTGGCCCTGTTCGCGGTGCTGCGCTCCGGTGCGGCATACCTTCCGCTGGAACTGGACTATCCCGACGACCGGCTGGCCGTCATGCTCGCCGACGGTGCACCCGCCTGCGTGCTGACCACCCGGAGCGTCGCCGCCCGGATCGGGGCAGTCACGCCCGAGACCTGCCCGGTGATCGTGCTCGACGACGCCGACATCAGCGCGGAATCGGCCGCCGCACCGACAGTGTGGACCGGTCACCGACCCGGCCTGGACGAGCCCGCCTACGTCATCTACACCTCCGGATCGACGGGCAAACCCAAGGGTGTGCTCACCCCGCACCGCGGGCTGACCAACATGCACCTGAACCACCGCGAAGCCATCTTCGCGCCCGCCATCGCCAAGGCGAGTGGTCGGCGGCTGCGCATTGCCCACACGGTGTCGTTCTCCTTCGACATGTCGTGGGAGGAATTGTTGTGGCTGATCGAGGGTCACGAGGTGCACATCTGCGACGAGGAGTTGCGCCGCGACGCCACCGCTCTGGTCGCCTACTGCCACCAGCATGAGATCGACGTCATCAACGTCACCCCGACCTACGCGCAGCTGCTGTTCGAACAGGGCCTGCTGGATGGTGGCCACGCACCCGTTCTGGTGCTGCTCGGCGGGGAGGCCGTCTCGGCCACCGTATGGAACCGGTTGCGCGACAGCGACACCAGTTACGGCTACAACCTCTACGGCCCCACCGAATACACGATCAACACCCTCGGCGGCGGCACCGACGACAGCGCGACCCCGACGGTCGGCACCCCGATCTGGAACACCCGCGGCCACATCCTGGACGCCTGGCTGCGGCCGGTGCCCGACGGGACCCCGGGCGAGCTCTACATCGCCGGTGCCGGGCTGGCCCGCGGATACCTGCGCCAACCCGCACTGAGCGCAGGCCGATTCGTCGCCAACCCGTTCCAGACCGATTCGGGGGACGAGGATTCCCGGATGTACCGGACCGGCGACCTGGTGGTCCGCCGGCCCGATGGCAACCTGGACTTCCTGGGCCGCACCGACGATCAGGTCAAGATCCGCGGCTACCGCGTCGAACTCGGCGATATCGAGAGCGCAGTGGTGGCTCATCTCGACGTGAAACAGGCCGCCGTGATCGCCCGGCCCGATCCGTTCACCTCCGGCTCGCACCGCCTGGTCTGCTACCTCGTGCCCGCAGGGCAGGATGATCCGGAATTGATCCGGCGGGTCCGCACCCACCTCAAGGGCGTGCTGCCCGGCTACATGGTGCCGGCGGCGATGGCGGTGCTCGACGAACTACCGCTGACCGACAACGGCAAGCTCAACATCCGCGCGCTGCCCGAGGTCGCACCACAGCAGACGTCGAGCCGGCCGCCCCAGACGGCGACCGAGGAGAGCCTGTGCACGCTGTTCGGTGAGGTGCTCGGCCTCGACGCGGTCGGCGTGGACGACGACTTCTTCGACCTCGGCGGGCATTCACTGGTCAGCATCCGGCTGATCAACCGGGTACGCGCCGCGCTCGGCATCGAGATGTCCATCCGCGACGTCTTCGACGCGCCCACCGTCGCCGAACTGGCGGCGTCTCTGGACGGTCGGCCGCGGACCGCGATGGCGCGCCCCGAACTGGCGGCATCACCACGGCCCGAACGCATCCCGGCTTCCCCGGCCCAGCAGCGGCTGCTCCTGCTGGAACGCCTCGCCGAGCACGGCATGGCCTACAACTATCCGCTCGCCTTCCGCGTCGACGGTGACCTGCGCATCGACGTTCTCGAGCGTGCGCTCACCGATGTGCTCGCCCGCCACGAGTCGTTGCGGACCGTGTTCACCGAACACGACGGCCACTACGTGCAGGACATCCTGGCCGTGGGCACCCCGGCGCCTGTCGAGGTCATCGACTGTGCCGCAGCCGATGTCGAGGGCCAGATCGCCACCGCCGTGCAACGGCCGTTCGACCTGCACACCGAGATACCGGTGCGAGTCACCGTGTTCCGCACGGAGCTGCGCGAGCACACCGTGGTGGTGCTGCTGCACCACATCGCCACCGACGAATGGTCCGACGGCCCGTTCCTCGCCGACCTGAACCACGCCTACCAGGCCGGGATCAGCGGTGACGGCACGCCGATGGCCGCCCTTCCGGTGCAGTACGCCGATTACACGCTGTGGCAACGGGCACTGCTGGACCTGATCGGCGACCAGCAGCGTGAGTTCTGGCGGGCCACGCTGGCCGGCGCACCCGATGAGCTGACCTTGCCCACCGACCGGCCCCGTCCGGCCCGGCCCAGCGGCGCGGGCGGTGTCCTGTACCTGGATCTGCCCGCGGAAACCGCTGCGGCGCTGCGCAACCAGGCAACCCGTCAGCAGGTCAGCCCGCTGATGCTGCTGCACGCCGGCGTGGCCGCACTGCTGCACCGCCTCGGCGCCGGAGACGACCTCGTGGTCGGTACACCCGTCGCCGGCCGCGACGAGGCCGCACTCAACGACGTCATCGGGTTCTTCGTGAACACCCTGGTGTTGCGGGCAGACGTGTCGGGCAACCCGACGTTCGGCGAACTGCTGGCCCGGGTCCGCACCGCCGACCTGGCGGCCTTCGCGCACCAGGACCTGCCGTTCGACCACGTCGTCGAGATGCTGAATCCGCCACGGGTGGCGGGCCGCAACCCGTTGTTCAACGTGTTCGTCGGTTACCACCTGCGCGCCGGCGGCAGCACCGACATGTTCGGTCTGCCCACCCGGTGGAGCGAACCACCCGTGGCGGCAGCCATGTTCGATCTCGGGTTCACCCTGATCGACGACCGCGCCGACGGTGGCGCGACGATCATGGCCGAGTACAGCGCCGACCTGTTCGATGCTTCCTCGGTGCAGAATCTGACGCAACGCCTGATCGCTGCGCTGGGTGTGTTCATGCGCGACACGACGATCCCCGTGGGAGCGGTGGACCTGCTGGCTGACACCGAACATGCAGCACTGAGCGTCCGCAATGCCACCGACCGCGAGGTCACGCCGATCGGGTTGGGCGGGTTGGTCTCCCGGCAGGCTCGGCTGACCCCCGATGCCGTCGCGGTGCGCTTCGAGGGCGACGAACTGACCTATGCGGACCTCGACGCGTGGTCCGACCGGGTGGCGGCCACCCTCGATGCGCCCGCGGGCAGCATCGTCGGGGTGTCTCTGCCCCGTTCGGTGGAGCTGATCGTCGCCCTGGTTGCGGTCGCCAAGTCGGGTGCGGCGTTCCTGCCCCTGGATCCGGAGTATCCGCCGGATCGGTTGCAGTACATGGTCGACGACGCGCAACCGCACGTCGTGCTGGCCAATCCCGCGGTCATCCGGGTGGTCCGGGGGGAGCCGAACCGGCCGCCGCTGCGCGAGGTCGACCCGGCGGCGTGGGCGTACGTGCTCTACACCTCCGGCTCCACCGGACGGCCCAAGGGTGTTGCCGTCGCGCAGGCCGGAATCGTCAACCGGATCGGCTGGTTGCAGGACGCCTACCCGTTGACGATGCAGGACCGGATGCTGGTGAAGACACCGATCAGCTTCGACACCTCGGTGTGGGAGGTCTTCTGGCCGCTCAGTGTGGGCGCCACCCTGGTGGTAGCCCGCCCCGGTGGTCACCGCGACCCGGCCTACCTGGCGGAAACGATTGTCTCCGAACGGGTCACGGCCGTCGACTTCGTGCCGTCCATGCTCGAGCTGTTCCTGGACGAACCGGACTCGGCACGATGCGCATCACTGACTCGGGTGACGGTCGGCGGTGAGGCACTCACCGATGAGCTGGCGCACCGCTTCACCCGCACGCTCGGCGTGCCGCTGCACAATCTGTACGGCCCGACCGAAGCCGCCGTCGACGTGCTCGGTTGGACCGCCGACGGCGGCCCGGTGGCGCTGGGGGTTCCTGGCTGGAATGTGCGGGCGCACGTGCTGGACGGGTACCTCCATCCCGTGCCGGACGGTGCCGCGGGCGAGCTCTACCTGGCCGGAGTGCAGTTGGCCGACGGCTACCTGCATCGCCCGGACCTGACCGCACAACGTTTCGTCGCCGACCCGTTCGACACCGCCGCGCGGCTGTACCGCACCGGTGACGTGGTGCGCTGGCGGCGCGACGGTCAACTCGAATACCTGGGCCGCACCGACGAACAGATCAAGCTGCGTGGCGTGCGGATCGAGCCCGCCGAGATCGAGACGGTGCTGGCCGCTCATCCGGGGGTGTCCTCGGCCCGGGTGGTGGTGCGCAACGACCGGCTGGTCGCCTACTACCTGGGGACCGGCACAGCGACCGCGCTGCGCGAGCACGCCGTTGCTGCGCTGCCCAACCACATGGTGCCCTCGGCGTACGTGGAGTTGACCGAGTTCCCGCTGACCCCCAGCGGAAAGCTGGACCGCAACGCGCTGCCGGCACCGCAGATCACCGCAGGCACCGGAAGGGCACCGGAGACCGACGAGCAGCGCCGGTTGTGTGCATTGTTCTCCGATGTGCTGGGTATCGCTGGGGCGAGCGAAGCGACGGGGAAAATAGCAGTCACCAGCATCGACGACGATTTCTTCGCCCTCGGTGGGCATTCACTGCTGCTGGTGCGGCTGGCGTCGGCGATCCGGCGCGAATTCGGTGCCGACGTGGCGGTGGCCGATCTGATGCTGACCCCGACCGTCGCCGACATCTCGGCTTACCTGCAGGGCGACGGGGCGCGCGGCGAGGCCGGCCTGGCGGCCGTGCTGCCGCTGCGTGCGGCGGGTACGGAATCGCCGCTGTTCTGCGTGCATCCCGCCAGTGGACTCAGTTGGCAGTTCACCGGGTTGAAAAAGTATGTGCCCGAGGATATTCCGCTGTACGGATTGCAGTCCCCGCTGTTCTCCACCGGCCGGCTGCCCGGCTCGATCGCCGAACTGGCCCGCGAGTACGCGGATTCGGTGCAGCGGGTGGCGCCGACCGGACCGGTCCGGCTGCTCGGCTGGTCGTTCGGCGGTTCGATGGCACTGCTGATCGCCACGGAGCTTCGTGGCCGCGGCCGGGATGTCACCTTCGTCGGCATGCTCGACGCGCGCACCGACGTCGTCGACGGCGAATTCGATACCGAGGCGGTGCTGGCAAGCCTGCTGCGCGAGATGGGCTTCGCGGTCGAGGCCGGTACCCGGATGAGCGTCGCCGACGCGGTGGCACTGGTCCGCGACAGCGGCGACGCCATCGCCATGCTCGACGACACCCGGATAGCGCAGGTGATCGAGAATTACGTCGCTGCAGAGCGTTTCACCGCCACCGCGGACTACGGCCGCTACGACGGGGACGTGTTCTTCGTGGATGCGGCGATCCTGGAGATGGACCTGGACGGGGTGGCGTCGCAGGGCTGGCGGGCGCACGTCAGCGGCCAACTGGACGTGGTGTCGCTGAACTGCCGGCATTCCGAGCTGATGGACGCGGACACGCTGGAGCAACTGGGCCCCCTGATCGCGGCTCAACTGCGGGATTGAACCGGCGTGTGACAATCTCCCCGTGGGCAAAACAGTCGTCATCACGGGGGCCGGCAGCGGGATCGGCCGGGCTACGGCGCGCGTCCTGCTCGACGCCGGTCATCAGGTGGTGCTCGCCGGGCGCAGACCTGAGCAGCTGACGGACACCGCGGGCGACCGGCCGAACGCCCGGGTGGTGCCGACCGACGTCACCGACGCAGCGTCGGTGCGGGCGCTGTTCACGGCCACCGTCGCGGCCTTCGGCCGGGTCGACGCGTTGTTCAACAATGCCGGCATGTTCGGCCCGTCGGCCGCCATCACCGACATCGACACCGAGCAGTGGCAGACGGTGTGGCGCACCAACGTCGACGGTTCGCTGTTCTGCGCGCGTGAGGCCGCCCGCATCATGGCCGCGCAGCTGCCGCGCGGTGGCCGGATCATCAACAACGGCTCGCTGTCGGCACACCGCCCGCGGCCGCACAGCCTGGCCTACACCGTCACCAAACACGCCATCAGCGGACTGACCGCCTCGATGCTGTTGGACCTGCGTGATCTCGACATCTGTGTGACACAACTCGATATCGGCAACGCGGCGACCGACATGACCGCCGGCTTCAGCAAGACGCGGCAAGCCAATGGGAGCCTGGCCGCCGAGCCGACGTTCGATGTCGTGCACGTGGCCCGCGCGGTGGCCCACATCGTCGAACTGCCGCTGGAGGTTTCGGTTCCGGAACTGACGGTGATGGCCCGCGCCATGCCGTATTACGGCCGGGGCTGAGCCGTGGCGGCGCGCTATGTCGTCAACTGCTCGATGCTGCTCACCGAACTCCCACCACTGCAACGCCCGCAGGCGGCCAGGGACGCGGGCTTCGAGGCGATCGAATTCTGGTGGCCCTTCGCCGAATCCGTACCGCGTGACGCTGAGGTGGACGACTTCGTTCGTGCCGTCGCCGATGCCGGCGTACACCTGGTCGCACTGAACTTCGCCGGTGGCGACATGGCGGCGGGGGAGCGCGGGCTGCTCTCCGATCCCGGCCGGCGCCGAGAATTTCTGGACAATGTCGACGTGGCCGTCGGCATCGCGCAACGGTTGGGCACCACGGCATTCAATGCGCTCTACGGCAACCGGATCGAGGGCCTGGAAGCCGAAGTTCAGGACGAGATCGCCGCGGCGAACCTCACCGACGCCGCCGACCGGGCCGGACATATCGGCGCGGCAATCCTGATCGAGCCGCTCAGTGGCGTACCCGCCTACCCACTGCGGACCGCCGCCGATGCGATCGCCGTGATCGACCGTGTCGGCGTGCCTGCCCCGCGACTGCTGGCCGATCTGTATCACCTGGCCGTCAACGGCGATGACCTCGACTCAGTCATCGACACGTTCGCCGAGCGCATCGGGCACGTCCAGATAGCGGACGCGCCCGGTCGCGGTGTTCCGGGCACCGGGGACATCGACTTCGGCAGGCATCTGGCACACCTGGGCCGTCGCGGCTACCGAGGCCACGTCAGTCTGGAATATCGATCCGACGGGCGCGACCCGTTCGGGTGGCTGCCGCCGGCACGGCGGGGTGGCAGCCCGTGGGACTAGCCGGATAGGAATCAGAGCCGGGGCCCGAAGGCCGCCGGCTCTGTACTACCGAACCTCTGCAACGCGAAACGGATCAGCTATCCGAATCCAGGAACTCGTGCCGCTGCGCCACTGCGATCAGCTCTTCGCGAACCGTCGAATCTGGCATTGCGTTGATCCGCGCGTAGAGGCGCCGCCGGTTGTTGGCACGCTTCATATCGGCGCGAAACTGCGCGAAAGACATTCTCTTCACTCCTCGAAAGATCCCCGGGTTGCGGGGATTCTGTTGTTATCGGCGCCCACAGGATCGGGGATCGCCCGCCAAGTGGAACACCTCGATGCTCCTTGTTAATTCTGTGTAACGCAACTTTCGCGGTGTGAGTTTCGCTACAGGTCAAGCGATTTCGGCGCGGCCGCGGTGGCCCGGGTCACACTTGGTGATCCCGGGCCGCCCGGGCCACATAGATCCTCAGTGCACCAGGACGTTGCGGAACTGCCACGGGTCGTCGGCGTCGATGTCGTCGGGAAACAGGTCGATCCGGTCCGTCAGCGGTGTCCAGTCGGTGAAATGTCCCTCCACCGGACCGAGATAGGGGCGCTGCACCTCCAGGCACCGGGCGAAGTCGATCTCGTCGGCCTCGACGATGCCCGCCTCGGGATGCTCCAGGGCCCAGACCATGCCGGCCAGGACCGCGGAGGTCACCTGCAGGCCGGTCGCGTTCTGGTTCGGCGCGAGCAGTTTGGTCTCGTCGTTGGACAGGCGCGAGCCGTACCAGTAGGCGTTCTTCGCGTGCCCGTAGAGCAGGACTCCGAGCTCGTCGATGCCGTCGGTGATGTCGTCGACGTCGAGGATCACCCGGTGCTGTGGGTCCCTGCCGCCGAGCAGTTCGTGCCAGGACATCACCGCGTCGTCGGCCGGGTGGTAGGCGTAGTGGACCGTCGGCCGGTACACCGGCTCTCCCTGCGCGTCGGTCGCCGTGAAGAAGTCGGCGATGGACACCGACTCGTTGTGTGTCACGCAGAAGCCGTGTTGCGGCCCCGGCGTCGGGCACCAGGTGCGGACCTTCGTCGCGGCGCCGGGCTGGGCGAGGAAGATGCCGGGGGCCTTCGGGTCGTCGTGCCGGTATGCGTTGGCAGGCATCCAGCGTTCGTGGGTACCCCAGCCCAATTCGGCCGGCTGCAACCCCTCTGACAGGAATCCGTCCACCGACCAGGTGTTCACGAAGGTGCCGATCGGTCGCGGGGTGCGGGCGTGCTGGGTGTCCCGCTCGGCGATGTGGATGCCTTTCACGCCGGCGTCGCGCATCAGGGCGGCCCATTCTTGCCGGGTCTTCGGCACGGTGTAGGTCACGCCCACCGCATCGGCCACGTCGAGCAGCGCCTGCTTCACGAACCACGACACCATGCCCGGGTTGGCGCCACACGCGGACACCGCCGTGGTGCCGCCCGGCCGAGCTTGACGTTCGGCCAGAAGTGTCTGGCGCAGAGCATGATTGGTGCGCGCCGCCATCGGCAGGTCGGGGTCGTCGTACAGGCCGGCCCAGGGTTCGATCACGGTGTCGATGTAGAGCGCGCCGCGGTCACGGGCCAGCCGCATGATGTCAACCGACGACGTGTCCACCGACAGGTTCACCACGAACGTGCCGGGTGACAGCAGAGGAGTGAGCACCTCGGCGTAGGTCTGCGGGGTGAGGAACGCATCGACGCGGGTGACGCCGGACTCTTTGAGCACGCGGTCGTTGTCGTCGTTGGGGGCGAGCACCGTGATGCATTCGGGGTCGACGTCGAAGTGCCGCAAGATGAGTGGCAGCGTGCCGCGGCCGATCGAGCCGAAGCCGATCATCACGACGTCGCCGAGGCGTCCATAGGTGGTCACAGAAGTTCTCCGTTCGAAGAGTGGGTTGCCGACAAGTGGTAGGTGCGCAGGGGCTCGATCCCGTTGAAGCCGACCGAGGAGTACGACGTCGTATAGGCGCCCGTGGAGTGGATCTCGACCGGGTCGCCCGCCCGCAACCCGGTGGGAAGGGGATAGGGCACCCGTTCGTAGAGGATGTCCAGGCTGTCGCAGGTCGGGCCGGCCAGCACCGCAGGGGTTTCGTCGCCGACCGCGCCGGGGCAGGTGATCCGGTAGCGGATGGCCTCCTCCTGGGTTTCGACGAGGCCGTTGAACATGCCGATGTCGAGGTACACCCAACGCCGGCCGCCGTCGGACGGTTTGGCCGTCGCGAGAACAACTTCCGCACGGATCACGCCGGCGTCGCCGACCAGGAATCGGCCGGGCTCGGTCATCACGTCCAGATCGGTCATGCCGTGCCTGCGCAGCGCGTCACGGATGTGCTCGCCGTAGGCGGCCAGCGGCGGTGTCGGCTGCGCGTGGTGGCTGGGCAGCCCGCCGCCGAGGTTGACGGCGACCAGGTCGTGCCCGTCGCGGCGCAGTGCGTCGCGCAACCTGCGGGTCGCGGCCAGCGGCGCGTCCCACGCCTGCGGTTCGCGTTGTTGTGACCCGACGTGGAAGCTCACCCCCACCCGGTGTCCGCGCGCGACCGCGCGGCTCATCAGGGTCAATGCCGCTTCCTCGGTGGTGCCGAACTTCCGGCTCAGCGGCCAATCGGCGCCACCACCTTCGGACACCAGCCGGATCAGTAGCGTCGAGCGCGGGGCGAGCAGTGTGAGCTTGTCGAGTTCTTCGGGTGCGTCGACCGCGAAGGTCCGCACCCCCGCCGCGTAGGCGGCGGCTATCGCCGCTTCCTTCTTGACGGTGTTGCCGAACGAGAGCCGCTCGGCGGCGATGCCGAGGGACCGACAGAGGTCGATCTCACCGATGCTCGCCACGTCGAAGGACGACCCCGCCGCGGCGAGGACACGCAACACCTCCGGTGCCGGATTCGCCTTGACTGCGTAGAAGATCCGGGTCTGGGGGAGGGCATCGCGCAGCGCGTCGTACCGCTGCGCCACGATGTCGAGGTCCATCACCAGATACGGCGTGGGCAGGTGCGTGTGGCCGTCGACGAACTCCTGCAACCTGCTGGACGTGCTGATGTCCGCCACCGCCCCGGTCATGCCGATCCCCTGGAAGTTCCAGCCATGTGATCTGTCTGCATCATGACTAGGAGCTTTCCGGAGCTCCGGTCCAGGGGAGTAGGTAGCGTCCTACTCGATTGCGCGGCGGCGTTACTCGGTGCGGAGCGTCAGTCCAGGATGCGGCGCGCCACGTTGGTGGTCATCAGGTCGAGCAGTTCGTCGGCGCGCCCGGCCATGATGGTACGAATTGCGTACAGCGAGAAGCCCTTTGCCTGCTCGACGGTGATCGCCGGTGGAATCGACAATTCCTGGCGGGCCGTCACGACGTCCACCAGGGCAGGTCCGTCGTGGGCCAGCGCCGCGGCGATTGCGGATTCCAGATCCGCGGGGTTCTCGACGCGGCGACCGAACAATCCCAGTGACTCGGCCACCGCGGCGAAGTCGGGGTTCTTCAGCTCGGTGCCGAACGTGACGATGCCCGCCGCCTTCATCTCCAGCTCCACGAAATTCAGCGACGAGTTGTTGAACACGATGAGCTTGACCGGCAGCCGGTTCTGCGTCAGCGTGATCAGCTCGCCGAACAGCATCGCCAGCCCGCCGTCGCCGGCGAACGCGACGACTTGTCGGTCCCGGTTGACGGTCTGGGCGCCGATCGCCAGCGGGAGCGCGCACGCCATGGTCCCGTGGTTGAACGAACCGAGCAGCCGGCGCTTTCCGTTCATTGTCAGATAGCGCGCCGCCCACACCACCGGTGAGCCGACGTCGACGGTGAACACCGCGTTGTCGGAGGCGAGCCGATCAGCCACTGCCGCCACGTATTCGGGACGGATGGGGGTGCGGTCGCGGTCGTTGACGGCAAGCTCGTCGAGCCGGCGCCGGGTCTTGGCGTAGTGGTTGCGTGACCGGTCCAGATGCGCCCGGTCATGCCGGGCGGTGAGCAGCGGCGCCAGCGCCGCGAGCGTGTCGGTGACGGTGCCGACCAGGCCGAGGTCCACGGCGGTGCGCCTGCCGAGGTTGCGGCCCCGGACGTCGACCTGGATGACGGTCGCGTTCTCGGGATAGAACTGGCGGTAGGGGAAGTCGGTGCCGAGCATGAGTAGCACGTCGGCTTCCTTGATGGCCTTGTAGCCGGATGCGAACCCGAGCAGGCCGGTCATCCCGACGTCGTAGGGGTTGTCGTATTCGACGAACTCCTTGCCGCGCAACGCATGCACCACCGGCGCCTGCAGGGTCGCGGCGAGCGCCACCAGCTGATCATGCGCACCTTGCGCACCCGCCCCGGCGAGAATGGTGATATTGCTGGCGCCGTTCAGCATCGATGCGGCTCGCGCCAGCTCGTCATCGGACGGCCGGATCACCGGGTGGGTGGGCAGCACGGGGGTGACGGGCACCTCACCGATCTTGGACAGGAAGATCTCGCCGGGGATCACCACGACGGCGACACCGTTCTCCTCGACCGCCGCACGCATCGCCATCTCCAGCACGCGGGGCGCGGACTCGGCGGTGGTGACCATCTCGCAGTACACACTGCATTCGCGGAACAGCTCTTGGGGCCGGGTCTCCTGGAAATACTGCGACCCGATCTCGGCCTGAGGGATGTGCGCCGCAATGGCCAGCACCGGCACCCGGCTGCGCTGCGCGTCGAACAGACCGTTGATCAGATGCAGATTGCCGGGGCCGCAACTGCCCGCGCACACCGCGAGCCGTCCGGTCAGTGCGGCGTCGGCCGCGGCGGCGAATCCGGCGGCCTCCTCGTGGCGCACGTGCTCCCAGGCGAAATCCTGCGACCGCCGGATCGCATCGGTCAGCCCGTTCAGGCTGTCCCCGGGTAGTCCGTAGACCCGCTGCACCCCGCTGGCTTGCAGGGTCGTGATGACGTGATCCGCGAACGTGGTCATGGCTCAACCCTAGGCCGCACGCGTCGCCGGGGTGAGGCGCTACACGTCCTGCGGTGACGTCGGGACGCTGGTAAGGACGTCGACGATCGACGGATAGCTCGTCAGCGCTGCCGCACCCACCGGGACCATCGCGACGGCCCATTCGTTGCGCGCGGTGTAGGCGATGACGGCGAACGAGTCGTCGATCGCGTCGGCGGGCACGTCGTCGCCCGGCGGCTTACGCGTGTACGCGAATGCGCCGTACTCATCGACCGTCACCGAGCCGCACTCCAACTCGCCGTCGTACCAGTCGCTGTCGACGACGCTGCCGATGCTCTGCGCCAGCAGCGCGGCCGGCACCACGACGTAGCCCGAGACCTCGTCCAGCGGCGCATTGATCTGCCCTGTGAAGGTGTCCTCGCCCAGATACGGTCCGGTGGGGGTGACGGTGGCCAGCTTCGGGATCGCCACCGGCACCGTCGTGACCGTCACGCCGCCGTGCCCGTCGTCGGCGATGAAGGCGAAGCTGTCGTGGAAGACGGTGGTGTCGCTGCGGTGCTCTTCGTAGGGCGTGTAGACGAACTGGACCAGATGGGTGTGCGCGTCGGTGTGCACCGTGACCACCGTGCCGAAGGTGGGTTGGGTGACGGTGATGCTCTCGTGCTCGACCGCTTGGACGTCGAACACCACTTCGCCGGTGGGCAGGAAGGTGGCCCCGGTGAACGCGCCGAGATGGTCGATGTCGATCGGGTCGGGCGAACGCGGTCCCCACGTGGTGATGGCCGGGGAACGCACGGGCGGGACAGTGAGCGACAACCTGGCCGACGTGCGGGTGACGCCCTTGCCGTCGGTCACCGACACCGTGATGGTGTCGCTGGTCGGTTGCAGGCGGGCCGTCGCGAGGTCTTTGGGCCGATACACGATTCCGACATATGTGCCGGGTGCCAGCCCGAATGCCGGCCCGGTGAGGTCGCTGTCGCCATGTGAGGCGCGGGCGTCGACATCGAAAGGCCCGAATGTCGTGGTCCGGCCGTGTTCGGCGCCGATCACCTCGATACCGACCCGCCCGGTGAGCCCGTGGGCGACCGGGTAGAAGTATACGAACTCACCGAGGGTCAAGCCCAACTCGTGGTCGTGGTCGAAACCGTAGGGCCCGCACAGCGAGTCGGCAGGTAGCGCGCGATCCGAGGGGCCCGAGGTACCCGTGCCCCGCCTGACATACCGCGTGTAACGCGCCAACTTCATCGACTCTCTCCTCGCCGTGACCAGCATTTTTCGCTGCACGGCGACGTTATCGCCGGGCGCTGCGCCCAATCACGAGTAGCGCACTACGTGTCTTTGTGCGGCCGGTCAGTCCTGGGCGTGCCTGCGGTAGTCCCACCCCTCAAGCCGGTGCTGCAGGTCGTGGATGCCCAGCGCGGTGCCCACGGCCAGGGCGAGCAGGGTGAGCGCCAGGATGGTCCACATCTGACTCTCCTTCCGCTGCGTGTGGTTCTCTGCCGGCAACGTTATTGCTGCAGTCGGCCCCCGCCGTGCGTAGTCGACTACGTGACTTCGGTAGGACGCCTCACCTGCACCTGGCGGTAATTCCGGCGGGAAAGATGTCGTGGCCTTAATATCCGGACGTGACGGCAGTGAAGTGGGTCACCGCGCAGCGCGGTGTGTCGGCGGGTCAGTTGGACGCCGCGGTGACCGCTGCCGACCGCCGGGGTGCGTTGCTGGTCGGTCAGGCCGGTGTCGGCAAGACCGTGCTCGCGCGGGCCGCCGCCGAACGGTTCACCCGGCGTCACCCGAAGGCGACCGTGCACTGGGTCTCGGCGACCGCGTCGGCGAGCCGGGTGCCGTTCGGTGCGCTCAGTCACCTCGTCGAAGTCACGGGGACCGGTGAGCCCGCGACCCTGCTGACCCAAGCCCGGGCGGCGCTCTGCCCGGCCGGTGCGAATGTGCTCGTCGTCGTCGACGACGCGCACCTGCTCGATAATCTGTCCGCGACCCTGGTGCATCAGGTGGCGGTCACGGCCGCGGCCCGGCTCATCCTCACGCTCCGCTCCACCGAGCAGCCGCCCGACGCGGTGACCGCCCTGTGGAAGGACGAGGTGCTGGCTCGCCTCGACATCGAGCCGTTCGACACCACCCAGACCACCCGGCTGGTGGAGGCGGTCCTGGGCGGCCCCCTCGAATCGGCCAGCGCCATCCGTATTTTCAACCTCAGCGAAGGCAACCCCCTGTACCTCCGGCACCTGGTGGACGGTGCGGTGCAGGCCGGCCGCCTGCGTGCGGTGGACGGGGTGTGGCAGCTGCGCGGCGAGATGTCCCTGACCGCAGCGCTCAGCGATCTCATTTCCGGACACCTCTCGGCCATGCCGGAGGCGGTGCGAAACGTGTTGCAATACCTCGCGGTGGAGGAGCCGCTGCCGGTTCGGGAACTGTCCACGGTGGCCGGTGCCGACGCGGTGGAAGCGGCCGAGGCGGTCGGGGCGGTGACGGTGGTGCCCCGCGGGGCGGATCTCGTGGTGCAGCCGGTGCATCCGCTGTACACCGAGACGTTGCGCGGGTCGCTCGGGCTGCTGGCCGCGCGCAGGCTGAGAACCGAACTGGTGGAACAGTTCTCGGCCCGTCCCACGACACACCTCAGCGACCGGCTGCGCTGGACCGCCCTGGCCATCGACAGCGACCGGGCGCCCGAGGTGCCCGACATCCTCACCGCCGCCTGGCAGGCCATGCAACTGGGTGATCTGGCACTGGGGGAGCGGCTGGCCCGCGGCGCGCTGGACCGCGCGGACGGTCTGCCCGCCAGGCTGGCCCTTGCCCATTCGTTGTCCTGGCAGGGCCGCGGCCGCGACACCGATGACGCCCTGTCGCCGGTGGACACCGATGCCCTGTCGGAATGGGAGTTGACGGCGTGGCTGCTTCCCAAGGTGGCCAACCAGTTCTGGATGCTGCGCGAATCGGAAACGGCGGTGCGCGTCCTACACGAGACGCGGGCGAGGATCTCCGAATCTGCGCCCCTGAACACCATCGACGCACTGGCCGCCACCTTCGCGATGAATGCCGGGCGACCCGACGAGGCCATCGAGATCGCCACCGGAGTGCTGGCGGCGACCACGGCCGACGACCTGGCCATCGCCTGGGCCGCCTCGGCCGCTGCGCTGTCGTCGGCGCGGATGGGACGATTCGCCGATGTCGACACCTTCACCGAAAGATGCTTGTCGGCAGCGCATCCCGGGCTCGTCCGCTATGCCAGCGGCCTCGGACAGGTGCAGACGGCGCTGCTGGCCGGGGCCATCAACCCGGCCGAGGAGTTGGCGCGGCACTACCTGGGCTTCGCCGAGTTCGAACAACCGGGCCGTGCCATCGGCGAGGTGATCCTGGGCCAGGTCCTGATCGCCAAGGGCGAGCTGGACGCCGCGGTCACCACCTTGCGGCATGCCACCGCCGCGCTGCGGGACACCGGCTACTCGTGGGGGCCGATGGGCCTGATGCACCTGACGAAAGCCCTTGGCCAGCAAGGCCTCGGCCCGGCTGCCGCCGAAGCGCTGCGCAGGGCCGAGGACAGCCACGGTATGCGTTCGGAGCTCTACGCGCCCGAGTTGCACCTGGCGCGGGCCTGGACGTTGGCGGCCGGCCGTGACCTGCACGGCGCGACGGCCGCCGCACGCGAGGCAGCCCGGGGTGCGCTGCGTTCGGGCCAGCTGGGGATCGCGATGTTGGCGTTCCATGATGCGGTGCGGCTCGGCGACACCGCAGGTGCCGAGGGGATCGCCCGGTTGTCCGCCGAGCTGGACTGCGTGCTGGGCCGCGTCGTGGAGCGCCACGTGCGGGCGTTGACTGCCCGCGGCGGACAGGAATTATCTTCCGTCGCAAACGAATTCGAGGAATTGGGGATGATCTGCGCGGCCGCCGACGCCGCCGCGCAGTCCGCGGTCGCACACGCCGCCGCGGGCAATCGCAAACGGGAACTGGCGGCGCGGGCCCGGGCCGGTGAACTGGCCCAACGTTGCGGCAATCCACTGACGCCGGCACTGGAGAAGGTGCTCAACCCGCTGCCGCTCACCGGCCGGGAGCGGGAGGTCGCCATCATGGTGTCGACCGGACTGTCCAACAAGGACATCGCCGACCGGCTGAGTATCTCGGTGCGCACCGTCGAAGGCCATATTTATCGCGCTTGCATCAAACTCGATGTGGAGGATCGCACCATGCTCGCGCAGGCGGTGGCTGCCTCGCGGATCGGGACCGAGGAGCAGCGATGACCGAGGTTTACACCACCACCGCTCCCGAGATCCGGCTCCGGGCCGCACCGGGGTACACGGTGCCCGAACCGGAAACGGTGTGGTTCAAGGCCCTCGACGGACACTGGTTGAATTTCAAGCACCTGCCGCCCGCCCCGGAGCGGAACGTGGACCGGGGCCCGGTGATGCTGGTGCACGGTGCGGGTGTGCGCGCAAACCTGCTGTGCCCGCCGACGACGCTGACGCTGCCCGCGATGTTGTCGGCGGCCGGTTTCGATGTGTGGATGCTCAACTGGCGCTCCAGCATCGACCTACGCCCGATCGAGTGGAATCTCGACGACGCCGCGGTGCTGGACTATCCGGCAGCGGTCAAGGTGGTTCTGGATCAGACCGAGCGGGAAACTCTCAAGGCGTTCATCCACTGCCAGGGTTCGTGTTCGTTCCTGATGTCGATGGTGGCGGGCAAGCTTCCGCAGGTGAGTACGGTGGTGGTGAATTCGTCGGGTCTGCATCCGATGGTGCCCTGGCCGACCCGGGTCAAGCTGCCCATCGCCATGTTCGCGTTGGCGCCCTTCGTGCGCTGGTTCAACCCGCAATACGGCCTGAACGCACCGAGGTTCTGGCCCAAGGTGATGGACTGGATCGTCCGGTCGTTTCACCACGAATGCAGTAACGCGGTCTGCAAACACGCCAGCTTCGTCTACGGGTTCGGATTCCCGACCATGTGGAACCACGAGAACCTCAACGACGAGACCCATGAATGGCTCAAGGGCGAATTCGGCGCGGTTCCGGTAAAGGTGTTCAAACAGATCGCCCGGTGCGTGGCAAAAGGCCGGCTGGTGTCGATGGGCAGCTATCCAGAGGATGTGTTGCCCAAGGAGTTCGCCGAGGACGACCCCGAGCTGGCCGCCACGTTTCACCTCATCACCGGCGCGGAGAACCGCACATTCCGGCCCGAGGCGATGAAGAAGACCGCCGAATTTCTCAATCAGTTCTCCGGATCGGACCGGCACAGCTTCCATGAGTTTCCCGGCTACGGGCACATGGACATGTTCGTCGGAAAGAACGCCCACAACGACGTCTATCCCTACATCATCGCGAAGTTGAGCGAGTGACGCCGTGCCCAAGCTGATCGTCCTGCTCAACATGATTCTGCTGCTGTGCTTTTCGGTACTCGCCGGGGGTGGTGTGCCGGCGCTGCTCGGGTCGGGTCCGGCGTTGCCGCACTGTCTCGTCCAGCTTTTCACCGGGGTCGGACTGGTCACCGGCGTGATCATGTTTCTCACCGAGATCTTCTCCGGGGTCAAGTGGGTCCCGGTGGTGGCGCTGGGTGCGTTGGCGGCGGGCTGGTTCCTGGCCGCGCCGATCGGTAGCGCGGTGGCATGGATCATCGGCTGGTGGGCGGTGGCAATCTGGTTCGGATACCTGGCCTTTCAGGCGCGGGAGGACCGGTGAGCGGGCTGCGGTTCAGTGAGACGATGGCCGGACAGATCGCACCTCAGGAATCCTCGCCGATCATCGGGTATGACGCGCCGGGTGCGCTGGCGGCCACCCTGCGGGCCCGCGTCGACATCCCCGACCTGGGACTGTTCGTCGAAGGAAACCTCCCGCACCGCGGACGGCTGGACGTCGACCTGGACATTCCGGTGCTCAGCGCGCGCCGATTCGCAGCCACCGAAGGCGAATTCGAGTTGTTCAGGGCCGGCGATGTTCCGTCGGGACGGCGTGGTTTCTGGATGGTTTACGACGCCTTCCTCACCGACGGCGACCGGGTATTCCAGATGCGTGGACGCAAATATCTGCAACCCGGTTGGCAGCTGTGGAGGGTATGGCCCGACACCACGGTCCTGTTCGTCAGGCTGCGCGATGTCACTCACGGCGGGCGTGTCGACGTCACGAATCCCGTGGAGAAGATTGTTGTGCTGGAGGGTCCGGGGCCGGCGCCGGAATGGCTCACCGCCATCGACGTCGAGGAGCCTGCCGCACTACGCGATTACCGCAGGCCCAAGTATCTGGCAGGCAAGATCCGGATCACCCCGGCGGCCTTCGGGGGTCAGCTGCTGTCCATGCGGGGCGTCGGCGTCCCGTGGTACCGCAGGCCCTTCACCGTGGCCCGGTTCCAGTGGTTCTTCGTGACCTCGCTGGTGCGGATCTACGTCGGAGGTTGACCGAACTCGTCGGCCGGACGCGGTGGCGGGGTGAAATCGCGCTCAGCGAGCAGGTTCCCGGCCGAACGGTGCGCGAATGCCGCGATGGTCAGGGACGGGTTGGGGCCGACCGGGCCCGGGAACACCGATCCGTCACAGACCCGTAGGCCGGGAACCCCGCGCACCCGGCCGAACGTATCGATGACACCGGGCGAGATATCGGTGTCCATCGGGCATCCGCCGACGGGATGCACGGTGATGACGCGCTTGAAGAAATCGGAGATCAGGTTCTCCGTGAACTTCCCGCCGAAACCGCGGGCGATATTCCGCATCCGCGCTTTCATCGTGTCGAAATAGGCTTCCGACGTGTCGAGCGACCAGTCGTTGCGCAGGACCTCGTCATCATCTTCGTCCAGGTACAGCTTGCCGTCCGGGCGGTCGCGTCCCATGCCGAGCAGCGGCATGAAGCCGGCGGAAAACGACCCGTTCTTCAGGATGTCGTTGATTTCCTCTGACATGTTGGGGTTCTCCTCGACGTCCAATAGATCGCCGAGCTTGCGCACCAGTATTTTTCCCATCGCGGTCATCGCCATCCCGCCCACTCGCCCCAACTGCATCAGCCACGCCGCGAACGCCGGATACCCGGCGTCCTCGATGTACATGCCGTGGGTGCCGCCGGTGCCGGGGTAGTGACGGTAGGCGGTGATCACCGGGCCCCTGGTGCAGGCCAAGTCGGTGTCGGCGCTGTGCACGAAACCGAGGTAGTCACCGTTACCGCTGAACCGGTGGCCCAGGGCATCGCTGTTGATGTTCAACGCATCCTGGTGGCGCAGCAGCAGATACGTGCTGCCCAGGGTGCCCGCCGCGAGCACCACCCGCTTGGCCCTGATCGGTTCCGTGGGTTGCGGCCTGTCGCCGTGCACTTTCACGGTGACGTCGAACAGGTAGCCGTCGCCCGCGGCCCGGCGGGCGAGACCCACCACTTCGGTGAGGGTCTGGATGGATACGCCGCCGTCGGAGGCCAGCGAAAGGTAGGTGTTGTCCATGCTGCTCTTGGCGCCGTCGTTGCAACCGAGATCGCATTCGCCGCAGAGCCGGCAGGTTCGGCGGTGATATCCCGCGCCGTGAATGTTGCCGTACGCCTCGTCTCGCAACGGTGCCCCGACCGATGGTTGGCCGTTGTCATCGCGGAACCGGACCGCCAGGGGTGCGAGGACAGCCCGCTCACCACCGTCCGGTGCATCGATCTTGAGGAACCGTTTCGTCTTGGGTAGGTGAAAGGCATTGTCCGCCGGTCCGTTCGGTAACGTCTGCACGCGTAGGAAGTCGCTGACGGCGGTGTAGTGCTCCTTGAGGTGTTCGCGCGTCAACGCCCAGGTCTCAACTCCCGTGCCGTCCGGGGTCGTCTGGGTGAACCACGATTCATCCTTGGGCAGCATCACATTTGCGTAGATCAGCGACCCGCCGCCGAGCCCGCTGGAGACGACGGCGTCGACGTTCTGGAAGCTCCACACGTCGAACATGCCCGTCAGCTCTGCGTCGGGATCCCAGAAGTTGAGGCTGATCCCCGCCGGATCGCGCGGAAATGATCCGGGCGGATACGCCCGACCACGTTCCAGGACACATACCTCGTACCCCTTCCCGGCGAGTTCGGCGGCCATCACCGAGCCACCGAAACCGCTGCCCACGATCAGGACGTCGGTCTCCGTCGGCAGGTCATCATCGAGCGGCATGGCGAATCTCCGGGGGCAGGCGGCTGGTGCCTAGAAATTAGACCACCGAACCCTCCGAGCAGCGTAAACCCGAAGGAACCATCCGTTCGGCCGACGTTTGTTGGGATCGGTAGCGATCCGCGCGCACTGTACTTGCACCCATGGCGACGCCACCGGGGCGAAGCGCCCGAAAGGAACTCCGAAGACATGTTCATCGTGCCCGCTCGCATCCAGGAGCAGATCAACCGCGTCGACCGCTCCCGCGCCATGGTGCTCGGCATCGTGGCCGCCCTGACCGTGCTGTGGTCGGTCTACCGGCTGGTCTGGCTCGTCTACTCAGCCACCGTGCTGGCCGGTGTCGGCTGGTCGCCCGTCGCGCTGGTCTTCCCGTTCATCCTGTGGACGGCCATCGGCGTCGCCGCGGCGATCGCCGGCCTGGGCCTGCTGAACCGCTACAAGCAGCCCGAGTAGCCGCCGGCCTCAGCGGCCGGAATGCTTGGCCACGTACTCCGTCATGGTCTTGAGCTGGTAGGCCGACACTTCGTGGGCGGTCTCGTCCTCGGCGAACACCGAGGACACCATGACGGTGTCGTCACGGTCGTAGAAACCGAGTTCGGCCAGGCCGCCGAAGAATTCGTCCCAGTTGACATCCCCGTCGCCGATCTTGAGGTGCTGGTGCACCCGCACCGGGTTACCCGGCGGGTTGGTGATGTAGCGCAGGCCGTGGCTGCGGTGGTGGTCCATGGTGTCGGCCACGTGCACCAGCCGCAGCTTGTCCCCGGCGGCCCGCATGATCTCGGTCATGTTGCCGCCCATGTGAAAGCTGTGGCAGGCCACGTAGACCATGCCGATGTTGGGTGAGTTGACCCCACGGATGATCCGCACCGCTTCCAGGCCGTCCTCGACGAAATCGTCGGGGTGCGGGTCGATGCGGACGTCGATGCCTTCACGTTCGATGATCGGCAGCAGTTCTTCCATGGACCGGAAGAATGCCCGCTCGGATTCCTCGGCTTTCTCGGGGCGGCCGGAGAATTCGGTGTTGATGACGGTGACGCCGAGGTCGACGGTGATTTGGATGACGCGCTTGAAGTTGCGTACCGCGGCGTCGCGGGCGTCGGGGTCGGGGCTGGACCACCGTAGGACCGGCAGTACCGAGGCGATGCCGACACCGGCTTCGGTGCAGGCCTTCCGGAACTTCGCCACCAGATCGTCATCGGCACGCGGATGGTTGTAGAACGGGATGAAGTCCTTGTGCGGGGTCAGCTGCAGGTGTTCGAAGCCCAGTTCGGCTACCACACGCGGCAATTCGAGCAGGTCGTAGTCGTGGTGGAACGGTGTCGGGTCCAGTGCGATCTTCATGTCACGCGCCTTCGATGGACGTGCGATCGACCAGTTTCACCTCGACGGGCCTGCCGCCGTTGTTCAGCGATTCGACACCCGCCTCGCACACCGCGGCGGCGGCGTAGCCGTCCCACGCGCTCGGCCCGTCGACATTCGTGCCGTTGCGAACAGCATCCACCCAGCGCTGGAACTCGGTGTCATAGGCCTGGCCGAAGCGCTCCTTGAAGCTCGGGGTGATCTGGCCACCCCAGCTGCCGGGGGCATTCCTGCGGACCAGACCGACGTCGAGTCCGATCATGGCGCTGCCCTTTTCGCCGACGATCTCGGTGCGGACCTCATAGGCGACACCGGTGGTGACGAACACCTCGACGTCCACGTGCTTGCCGGACACCGTCTTGAAGATCCCGATCTGCGGGTCCTGCAGGCCCTGGGGCGCAGCGGGGTTCGCGGCCGGGCGGATGATCTGCACGGAGGCGATCTCCTCGCCGAACAGGAAACGGGTCACGTCGACCTCGTGCACCAACGAGTCCCGCACGATCATGTCGCTGTCGAAGTTGGGCGGCACGGCGGGATTGCGGTGGGCGCAGTGCAGCAGCAGCGGCTCACCGAACTCGCCGGCGTCCAGCAGCGATTTCAGCTGCGCGTACTCGTGGTCGAAGCGGCGCATGAACCCGACCTGGATCAGCCGCTTGCCCAGCTCGGCCTCGCGTTTGACCACCGCGAGCGAGGTCTCCACGTCGGTGGTCAGCGGCTTCTCGCACAGCACCGGCTTGGCGTGCTCCAGGCAGGCCAGCAGTTGCTTCTCATGGGTGGGGCCCGGGGTGGCGATCACGACGGCGTCGACCTCGGGGTCGGCGATGGCGTCGAGCGGGTCGCCGATGGCCCGGCAGCCGGGGATGCCGGCGGCGATGGCCTCGGCCTTCTCGGTGAGGTAATCGTTGACCACGACGACCCGCGCGCCGGAAATACGCGAGGTGATGCGGGCGACGTGGTCGGCGCCCATCATCCCGACGCCCAGGACGGCAATCTTCAACTCAGACATGAGGTGTGGTTCTCCTACTTGAAACGGACGGACGGAATGCCACACGAGCCCAGGTACTCACTCGTGCGCTTGGCGATGGGCAGGGGAGCGTCGACCTCACAGGGATACATGTCCTGCTCGACGATCGCGAAGACGTCGATGCCGAGCTTCTCGATCTCGGCCAGCAGCGGCGGCATGTCCGGAATGCCCAGTGGCGGTTCGGTCATGGCGCCGAGCTTGACTGCCTCACCGAACGGCAGGTCCTCGGCCTCGACCTTGGCGCGCACCTCGGGATCGACCTGCTTGAGGTGCAGGTACCCGATGCGCTCCGGGGCGCGCCGGATGATCGCGATGTTGTCGCCGCCGCAATAGGAGATGTGGCCGGTGTCCAGACACAGGTTCACGAACTCGCCGTCGGTGCCGTCCAGGAAGCGGTAGACGTTCTCCTCGGTGTCGACGTGCGAGTCGGCGTGCGGGTGGTATTGCGCACGCACGCCGTACTTCTCGAACATGGCCTTGCCGAGCTCGTTCATGCCCTGGGTCTTCTTGCGCCACTGTTCGGTGGTCAGGTTGCGATCCTCGAGCACCGCGCCGGTGGCCGGGTCGCGCCACATCTCGGGGATGACGACGACGTGCTTACCGCCCACGGCTGCAGTCAGTTTCGCGACGTCTTCGATCTGACTCCACACTGAGTTCCAGTTTTCGTCCGCAACTATCCCGTCCCGGTGCAGGTGCTCGAACACCGTGCCTGCGGACAGCTTCAGGTTGCGCTTGGCCAGTTCGTCGGCGAGCTGCGCCGGATCGGTAGGCAGGTAGCCGAACGGCCCCAATTCGATCCACTCGTAACCGGATTCGGCTACCTCGTCGAGAAACCGGGTGTACGGCGTCTGGTTAGGGTCGTCGGGGAACCACACGCCCCAGGAGTCGGGGGCGGAGCCAACGAGAATGGTGCTCATCGGAAAATATCCTTTCGGTGATCAGACTGATGCGCTGTGACGGGTGCCGTGCTGGGTCTCGAATCGCTCTTCGAGTTCTTCGAGGGTGGTGTCTTTGGTTTCGGGGACGAAGCGGAGCACGAAGAGGAACGAGGCGACATTGATGAGAACGAACAGTCCGAAGGTGCCGGTGGATCCCAGTGCCTGGTTCAGCAGGGGGAAGGCGAACGAGATGATCGCGTTGGTGCACCACAGCACGAAAACCGCTATGCCCATGGCGAATCCGCGGATGCTCAGCGGGAAGATCTCCGAGAGCAGCAGCCAGACGACGGTGCCGATGAACATCTGGACGAAAGCGACGAACAGCACCATGCAAGCCAGGATGACGTAGCTGCGGGTCATCGACGCGGGCATCAGGAAGGTCGCCGCGAGTGCGGCCTGGGACAGCGCGACGCCGGCGAATCCGATGAGCAGCATGGCCCGTCGGCCGACGAATCCGAGCAGGATGATCCCGATAATGGTGGTGACCACCGATGTGACGCCGACGGCGATGGTGGCCACCAGGGCCGCGCTGACGCCCAGTCCGCTCTGCTCGAGAATGGTGGGCGCGTAGTAGTTCACGGTGTTGATGCCGGTGGCCTGCTGGACGATGGCCAGGCCGCAGCCGATCAGCACGACCCTGCGGATCCACGGCACGTCACGGATCACGGAGAACGGGGTCGCGGTGGACTTGAGCATGTGTGCGGTGTGCTCGGCGATCAGGCCGAACTCGGCGTCGGCCTCGTCGGGGGTGCGGCTGAGCCGCAGCACGGTGCGGGCCTCGTCCATCCGGCCCTTCAGCCCGTACCAGCGGGGCGAGTCGGGCAGCACCAGCATGCCGAGGAAGAGGGCGATCGCGGGCACGGCGGCGACTGCGAGCATGGTGCGCCACACGTGCGGGTCGTGGATGAGGTGGTCGAGCAGTGCATTGGTGGCGAAGGCGAGCATCTGGCCGGTGACGATCATCAGCTCGTTGATGGTGACCATGCGGCCCCGTCGTTCGGCGGGGGCCATCTCGGCCAGGTACAGCGGGCAGGTCACCGCGGCGGCGCCGACACCCAGACCGAGGATGATGCGGGCGGCAACCATGATCTGCACGGTCGGGGCCAGCGCGCAGCCGACGGCGCCGATGAGGAACAGCCCCGCGCAGACCAGGAGCATGCGCTTGCGTCCGATCCGGTCGGCGACCCGGCCGCCGAACAGCGCGCCGAAGGCGGCGCCGGGGAACAGCAGGGAGCTCACGACGGTGGCCTCGCCGAACGAGGACAGTGCGAGGTCGTCCTTCATGTAGAGCAGTGCACCGGAGATGACGCCGGTGTCGTACCCGAACAGCAGGCCGCCGAGTGTCGCGATGACGGTGAGCTTGGTCAGGAAACGTCCTGACTCCTGGGGGGTGGTCATCGGTGTACCTCTGTCTGTCCGCGACGGGAATCCGCCGACTTTCTGGATCTAACGCGCGTTAGTAACGCGCGTTAGAGCTACTATGGGTGCTCGAATAGGGATGTGTCAACCGTCACGTCGTTCAGGAGGTGTGATGCCGTCAGCCCCGCGCAGCGGTGCCTCATCGCGCCGCCCGACGATGGCCGAGGTCGCGGCCCGCGCCGGCGTCTCGCGGACGCTGGTGTCGTTCATTCTGGACGGCAAACCGGGGGCCAGTGAGGAGACCAGACAGCGCGTGCTCGCCATCGCCGAGGAGGTCGGGTACCGGCCGGACTCGGCCGCCCGGCTGCTCGCGCTCGGGCGCAGCCGAACGCTGGGCGTGCTGACCGACGTGCGCCAGCTCTTCCAGGCCGAGCTGGTCGCCGGTATCTACCCGGCCGCCGAGGAACTCGGCTACGAGGTGCTGCTCACGACGAACCTGTCCGACCGGCCGGAATCGGTCCCGGTCGATGCGCTGCTGAGCCACCGCTGCGGCAGTCTGGTGCTGCTGGCCCCGGTATCCGCGATCGATTACCTCATCAAGTTGTCATCCGAAGTGCCCGTCGTCGTGGTGGGCCCACGGCTACCCGCCGACGCCCTCCTGGACGGGACGAACCTGGCGTCGGTGCGCACCGATGACGCCCAAGGTACCGGCGAGGCGATCGACTATCTGGTCTCCTTGGGCCACAAGGACATTCTGCACGTCGACGGTGGCGAGGAGTCCGGCTCGCCGGAGCGGCGCCGCGGTTACCGCGAGGCCATGCACGCGCACGGCCTCGGCGACCGGATCGACGTCATCGCGGGCACCCACACCGAGGACGGCGGTGCCGTCGCGGCGCGGGAGCTGCTCGCCCGACCGCACCTGCCGACGGCGGTGCTGGCCAGTAACGACCGCAGCGCGCTGGGTCTGCTCGACGTGCTGACCCGCGCCGGCGTGGACATCCCCGGTGACCTCTCACTGGTGGGATTCGACGACAGCCGGCTGTCGGACTATCCGCGGATCGACCTGACCACGGTGCATCAGGATGCGCACGGTCTGGCCCGGCATGCGGTGCGGCTGGCGGTGGAACTGCTCGAGCAACGATGCAGCGGACCCAAAGAGGTTGTGCTGGAAGCAGAACTCGTCGTCCGTGGCACCAGCGCCGCACCGCCCGCGGGACGCTGAGCGCTCAGGCTGACGGCGGGCCGAGGCTGCCCGCGCCGGCTATTCGTTTGATCCGCGCCCGGATTTCGGTCTCGGTGGAGCCGAGTTCGCGCGCGATGGCCGGCACATCCAGTCCATGGGTGCGCATGTCCAGAATTTTCACGTCGCGGCGATGATGCTTGATGCCTCGTGCCACTGCCACCAGGCACGCGGCCACCATCAGCCCGACCAGTGCCAGGGCCAGCCAACTCCACAGCATGGCCAATGCTAGCTCTGGCGATGCGGCGATGTGCGTTAGGTTCACACTGACAAGCGGAGGAGTGGCAGATGGTGAACTTCGCCCTGCGGTCCTGTGGCCTGCGCGGGCACGCGACGTTCGCACCCGACGAGCCCGAGTTGCGGGACCGTCTGCGGGTGGACACGCCGGTCGGTGAGGCGTGGCGTTGCCTGCGGTGCGAGACGTTCGTGGTCGGCCCGCCGCGTGGCCACGGTCCCGCCGACACCGCACCCGAGGTGCCCCGCGGCAGGCTGTTGCGGGACCGGACCCTGATGCGGATCCTGGCCGCCGAACGGGTGATTCGCGCGCTGTTGCTGTTGCTGGCCGCCGGCGGGGTGCTCAAGGTCCGCGGCGAGCGTGAGCATCTGAAACAGGCTTTCGAAGAAGAGCTTCCGCTGCTGCGCCCGCTGGCCGACCAGATCGGCTGGAATCTGGACGAGTCAAAGGTCATCCGGCACATCGGCGATGCCTTCTCGCTGTCGTCGACCACCTTGTTGTGGATCGCGATCGGGCTGGCCGCCTACGCCTGCACCCAGCTGGTCGAGGCCGCCGGCCTCTGGTTGATGAAGCGTTGGGGTGAATATTTCGCCGTCGTGGCGACCAGTGCCTTTCTGCCCCTGGAAATCTACGAACTGACCGAGAAGGTGACGGTGCTGCGGGTCGCGGCAGTGGTCATCAATGTCATCGCGGTGGTGTGGTTGCTGTGGAGCAAGCGGCTGTTCGGCCTGAACGGTGGAGCCAAGGCGTATTGGGCGGAGCACCACACCGAGAGCCTGATGAGCGTCGAACGTGCGGGGCTGGAAGGCGCTGCGTCCTAGCTGTCGTGACCTGGCTGTTGTGACCGGCCGTCCGACGAGCCCAGCCGCTCCCGCGCGTACTGCCGCACGGCCTCTTTCGCGATCTTCCCATTGCTCGTCAGCGGTAGCGCCTCGAGGAACAGGACGTGGCGCGGGCGTTTGAACCCGGCAAGGCTGCCGCGCACGTGCGCGATCAGGTCTTCGGTGCTCACCGGCTGCCCGGGCTGGGGGACCACCACCGCGCAGATGGCTTCGCCCCAATAGGGATCCGGCACGCCGACCACTGCCACCTGGTCCACGCCGGGGTGGCGGGACAACACATCTTCCACCTCACGGGACGACACGTTCTCCCCGCCGGTGATGATCACATCCTTGAGGCGGTCCGACACCACCAGGCGACCGGCATCGTCGAGGTAGCCGACGTCGCCGGTGTGCAGCCAGCCGTCCACCGTTGCCGGGGTGTCCGGCCAGTAGCCCGCGGCGACTTGCGCCCCGCGCACCAGGATCTCCCCGACGGGGCCCGGACCGGCGATGCGTATCTGCACCCCGGCGTGCGGCCGTCCCGCGCTCGCCAGGACCGCGGGGTCGTCGGTCCGGTGCTCCTCGGGTCCGAGAAACGTGACGTTGCCGCCGGTTTCGGTCATTCCGTAGCCCTGATGAAACCCCACCCCGAGCCGGCTGATGGCCCGGTCCAGCAGGTCGGCGGGGATGGCGGCCGAACCGTAGGCGATATCGCGCAGGGTGGGCAGGGCAGAGCCGGTGCGCTCCAGATGGCGGAGCAGGCTGTGCAGCATCGTCGGCGCCAGCGAGCACGATGTCACGCCGTGCGCGTCGACGGCCTCGGCGAAGGACTCCGGCCGAAAGGTCGGGACCGGGAGCACCGTCGAACCCGCGCCGTGGTGCACCAGCACGTTGTAACCGGCGATATGGCACATGGGGAAGGGCAGCAGATACACCCCGCCGGAACGCACTGCCCGGCCGGTGATGGTTCCGCGTACGGCGGCCAGCAGTGATCGGTGGGTGTGGATGACGCCCTTGGGCTTTCCGGTGGACCCGCTGGTGAACAACAACCACGCCGGGCTGTCCGGGGCGGGCGTCACGTCGACGGTCGAGTCGGACCGATCCCGCCAGTCAGGGCCGTCGAACGGGATCAGGCGGTGGCCGCTGCCGGTCAGTGGCGCGAGGTAGCCGGGGTCGCCCACCACCAGGGCGGGACGGACCGAGGCCAGCTGGTCCAGATGCTCTGCGCCACTGAGGCGTTGGTTGATGAGCACCAGGATCCGTCCTGCGCGCGGTATCCCGTAGTACAGGCGGGCGTAGTCGGCACTGTTGTCGGCGATGACGGCGATGCGATCACCCGGCACACTGCGAGCCACCGCCCAGGCCGCGGTCGTGCGGATCTGGGCATCGAACTGCGCGAAACTGATGGCCGTCCCGTCGGGGCCGATCACGGCGGCCCGGGCCGGTGTCTCGGCGGCCGCCGCGGTGATCAGTTCGTGCAGCAGCACGGTCACAAATCGTCGATGCCGATGATGCCGTCCTGGATGGCGCGGGCCACCAGAGCGGCCTTGGTCGGCGCCGGCCGACCCACCGCGGCGTATTTGACCCGGACGCGCTGCAGGTGGGTGCGGACGGTCGCCGGGGCGATGTCGAGCCGTCCGGCAACCAGATCCTTGCTCTCGGTCTGGAACCAGGCGAGCAGCACTTCGCGCTCGCGCGGAGCCAGGGCGGGACGCCCCTGACGACGATCCGCGCCCAACGCGCCCGCCATTCGGGGGCCGACGTACGTGCTGTCGGTGCTGGCGGCCCGGATCGCCTCCACGAGATGCTTGCGACCCTCGGATTTCACCAGATAGGTGACGGCCCCGAGGTCCAGGCACGTCAGGATGACCTCCGCGTGCTCCAGATGCGAGTACACGACCACCCGGTGGCCGGCCTGCGCGATGCGTTCCAGGGCGGTGAAGTCCGGTGCCGGGCCGGTCAATTCCAGATCGAAGATCACCACGTCCGCCACCTCGGCGTGGGTGGCGGCGAGAAACGACTCGGCATCGAAGTAGCTGTCCGACAACCGGATCGGCGGATCTGCGGCGCCGCACCAGGCGCTGATCCCGCTGTGGATCACGCCGTGGTCGTCGATGACGGCGACCGTTACCTCACTCGCTGCTGTGGGCATTGCGCCGATCCCCTTCCCCTGCACCATGTCGGATGGTCAGCCAGGCGATGTCGTCGTGCGCGGTCAGTTCGACATCGCAGTCCCTCAGTTCGGGCCATTGTGCCAGGTCATCTGTCAGGCCTTGGCACACGATGCTGGCGAGCACGCCGTCCGGCCCGGCGGTGATCGCGATCCGGGCCGACGCGGAGGTGACGTTCAGCGCGTGACCCAGTGCCTCGGCCATCGGATCCACCTCGGCGGCAGCCAGATCCGGCAGTGCCCCTTCGATGTGCAGGGAGACGTCGACGCCGCGTTCTTCGGCGGCATCGATGGCACGCCGTACGGTGCGCAGCAGAGGATGGTCGAAGCTGGCCGACTGATCGAAGAGCACCCGCATACGTTGGGTCTCCAGTTGCGCGCGCCTGCGGAAGGCGGCGTCGATGGGCTGGTGGTCGGCCAGCGCACTCAGCATCGGCCGGACACCGGTGATCAGGTCGGCGTAGCGGCGCCCATATTCGTCCTGGAGGGCGCGGGTCACCTGCTCGCGGGTGAGTAGCTTTATCCGCGAAACGGTTTCGGCGTGTGCGTTCTCGGCGGCGGTATTGATCAGGGTGTTGAACAACAGCACGCACATCTGGACGGTGAGGATGCTGGCCGTACCCAACGCGATGTTGAGAACCGTTGCGGAGGTGGGCTGGCGGGCCGCGCTCACCACGGCGGGTATGAGCCAGTAGAGGGCAAGCAGGGCGCGCGCCCGGGGCTGGGATTGACGCACCAGCAGCGGCATCAGGCACCACCCGATCGCGCTCTGGGACCACTGGGCCTGCCCGCCGATCAGGTGCGGGGGAACCAGCATCGTCTGCGTCAGGGCGACGGCCATCAACGTCGCGGCCCCGACATGGGGCGACAGTCGGGCCCGCCCGAGGATGTCGGGCACCGCACTGAGCGCGCACAGTCCGGCCGCCACGGCCAGCGCGACCTGCAGGTGCGGGTTGGGCAGCAGCGCCAGCGCCGGGAGCGCCATCGCCGCCAGATTGATGACGGCGAAGCCGACCAGCACCAGCCCGTAGCCGACCCGGATGCGTTCCAGCAGGCGCTCCGGATCGACCGCGTCGGCGTCGGATCGTGCGGCGGCCCAGGATAGTTCGACGGTCGTGCCGGCACCGGGCGCAGAGGTGACGTCAGCCCGGCCGCCGGACTGTGTCATCCGGCCGATGACCGAGGCGGCCAGGCCGTGACCCGTCGCCGGCGCGGAGGGGTCGAATCCCACCCCGTCGTCGGCGATCACGACCACGTGAGGCCGGACGTCGATGGTGACCAGGGCGGCGTGGGCGTGCCGGTCGACATTGGTCAGCGTTTCGCGGGCCGCGGCCACGATGGCGTGGGCCACCGCACCATCCACCCACAGCGTCGGCAATCCGGTGATCCGCGCCGGCGTGCGCAGGTGTGCCGTCAGGGCATGCAGTGCGCCGACCAGTTCCGTCGGTTCGTCGCGGGCGGGGGCGGGCCCGTCGCCGAGGATCGCCAGATCCCGCCTGGCCTGGGCGGCGAGCCGGTCGGCGGGCAATGCCGTGCCCTGCCCGACCAGCAGCAGCGTCGAGGCCACGGTGTCGTGCAAAAGGCGGGCCTGCTCGCGGTCATAGGAGCGGACCGCGGAGCCGACCTGTTCGGCGATCTCGGCCCGCTGCCTGCCGTGGCGGGCGGTGTCCACCGCGCCGGTGACCCGCAGCACCGTCAGTCGCATCAGCGCCGAGGTCGCCCACTGCAGGGCGAAATAGTAGAGGTTGAAGATCTCCGGGACATGGGACCAGCCTGCGACCTGCGCGGCGCCGTAGGCGTAGGCGGCCGCGATGCCCAGCGTCATCGACAACGACCACCGCGCGGGCAGCGAGATGCCGTAGGTGATGACGGCGGTGCCGACGATGGCCACGGGGGCGCAGTTCGATTGGTAGAACGCAGGATCCGATACCAGCAGCGGGATCGCCAGGCAGACCGCGATGGTGGCGACATAGTCGGCGACGGTGGCCGGCATCGAGCGGGACCGGGTCAGCAATCGGTAGGCCGACCACGCACCCAGTACGGCCAGCAGCACCTGACCCGCTGCCGAAGCGGTGTCGGCGGGATCGGCCACCACGACCGCGGCGACCAGAACCGTCGCGCTGTGGCGCATCAGGATGGCGACCGTGCCCGCCCGGCGGTCCATGTGCCTGCGGGAGGCATCGTCGAATGTGGTGTCCATGCTGCGCTGCATTGTGTCCGAGGCGGCGACCGTCCGCAGCGGTGATCGGGCTGGTGTCAGTCGCTGTCGGGCAGCAACAGCGACAACATGGTGTCGAGCCGGTCCGCCATCTGGTGGTAGCTCATGACGCGGGACTGCACTTGGAGCAGCGCGCCCCAGAACATCGTCTCCAGGGTGTCCATGACCTCCGGCCATGCGCCCATCCCCAGGGCAGCGGCGGTGCGCCGGTGCACCTCGGCGGCGACTCGGGCACGGACCGCGGCGACGGCGTCGTCGTCGTCACGCAGCAGGGCACGCGCACACGCCGAGGCGAGCAGGGGTTCGTCGGCCAGTACCAGGGTGATGGCGCGCAGTTGCGTGCCCACCCTGGTTCGGATCCCGGCGTCGGGATCGATGTCGAGTGGGAGTTCGTGGACCCGGGTGAGGTACAGCTCGGCGAACATCGCGTCGACGGACGGAAAGTGCGCGAACACAGCCGATGGGGTGATGCGGGCCCGGGCGGCCACCTCGGTGAGGGACAGTTCGGCGCGGGCATCGAGGATGGCGGCCGCGGCACCGAACACCTGCCGGTGCGTCTGCTTGATCCGGACAACCGGATTCTGTGCGTGATCCTGCAAATAGGTGACATCAGCCACCGCTGGGCTGGACATGTGTCCAGGATAGAGGGCGCCCGAGTGATTGGCAATCGAGTGGACTGAAACCCGACTCCACATGGCCTTTCGCTTCCGGTAGGCCATTTCCCGACGGAGTCGAAATGTGCCTGGCATCCGCGACGGCTACAGTTTCCAGACAAGTGTCCAGTAATTTCGGAGCAGGCCGAGGGGGAGACCATGAGTTACGTGATCACACAGAACTGCTGCAAGGACGCCAGTTGTGTGCCGGTGTGCCCGGTCGACTGCATCCGGCCGGTGGCCGGTGATGACACCGACATGCTCTACATCGATCCGGAGGCCTGCATCGACTGCGGCGCCTGCTTCGACGAGTGCCCCGTTGATGCGATCCACTACGAAGAGGACCTGCCGCCCGGACAGGAGCGCTTCCGCGAGATCAACGCCGCCTACTTCGAGCGCCACCCCCTCGAGCCGGACACCGCCGCACAGCGCCCCACCCGCGCGGCCGTGGCCGCCGGCGCGCTGCGGGTCGCGATCGTGGGTGCGGGTCCGGCCGCCTGCTACGCCGCGGCCGAACTTATCGACATCGACGGCGTCGAGGTGAATCTCTTCGAACGACTGCCCACCCCGTTCGGTCTCATCCGGGCCGGCGTGGCGCCCGATCATCAGCACACGAAATCGGTGGTGAGCATCTTCGAACGGGTCTTCACCAACCGCCGGTTCGGTTGTCATCTCGCTGTCGAGATCGGCCGTGATCTCACGCACGACGATCTGCTGACCCACCACCACGCCGTCATCTATGCCGTGGGCGCCGCGACCAGTCGCGCGCTCGGAATCCCCGGTGAGGATCTGCCCGGCAGTCATCCCGCGGCCGATTTCGTCGGGTGGTACAACGGCCACCCCGATCACGCCGGGCGTGCCTTCGACCTGGACACCGAACGGGCCGTCATTGTCGGCAACGGCAATGTCGCGCTGGACGCCGCACGGATGCTGCTGATGGGTCAGGACGCACTCGCGGGTACCGATATCGCCCAACACGCACTGGAGGCGTTGCGCGACAGCCTGATCCAGGAGGTCGTGATTCTGGGGCGGCGCGGCATCGCCGACGCCGCATTCTCGGTGGGTGAGTTCATCGCCCTCGGCCATCTCGACGGGGTCGATGTCATCATCGACGGCGATCTGCAGGCTCCGGTGGACGAGGCCGATCTCGGTGCGGTGCTCAAGACGGACATCGCCCGGGAGTACGCGCAGAGGGAGATGACTCCCGGTAACAAGCGGATCGTGTTCCGGTTCAACACCACTCCGGAGGAGATCGTCGGCGACGACGCCGTGCAGGCGCTGCGGGTGAGCCGTGGCGGGGAACCCGACACGCTGACGACAGGACTGATCCTGCGCTCCATCGGCTATCACGGGGCCCCGGTCGACGGGTTGCCCTTCGACGAGTCCGCCGGCGTGGTGCCCAACGAGGACGGCCGGGTTGTCGGCGCTGCGGGCAGCTACGTCACGGGCTGGATCAAGCGTGGCCCACGGGGCGTGATCGGCACCAACCGAACCTGCGCCGTGCAAACCGTCGATGCACTGTGGCAGGACCATGTCGACGGCGTCCTGCAGCGTGATCTCGAGAGCTCCGAGGAACTGCGAAAGCTCCTGGAAGAACGCGGGATCCGGCACCTCGATTGGTCGGGCTGGCGGGCCATCGATGGTGCCGAACGTGACCGCGGCGCCGCGGCAGCACGTCCCCGGGTGAAGTTCATCGCCATCGAGGACATGCGTGCCGCGGCCCTGGGGTGATACTCAGGATCTGGTGAGTTCCGCGTAGCGCGCCAGATGGTGGTCGGTGGAGCCGAACTCGTACTGCACGGCCGTCAGTCGCTTGAAGTAGTGACCGATGGCGAGCTCCTCGGTCATGCCCATGCCGCCGTGCAGCTGCACCGCGTTCTGCCCGATGAACCGTGCCGCGCGGCCCACGGTGGCCTTGGCGGCCGAGACGGCCCGGGACCGCTGGTCGGCGTCGGCCTCCAGGTTCAGCACGGCCAGATACACTGCGGCCACCGATTGTTCGAGCTCCATGTGCATGTCGACCATGCGGTGCTGCAGCGCCTGGAAGCTGCCGATCGGGGTGCCGAACTGCTGGCGCTGCTTGCTGTATTCGACGGTGTCGGCCAGAACCTTGCGCATGTTGCCGACGGCTTCCGCGCACACCGCCGCCGCGCCCTCGTCGCGGGCCTGTGCCAGCGACGGCCAGGCCGCGCCGTCCTCGCCCAGCAGCGTCGCCCGCACTCCGTCGAACTCGATGTCGGCGGCCCAGCGGTCATCGACCGTGCGGTATCCGTGCACGACGAGTCCGGCGGGGGGGTCCGTCACATCGACGAGGAACAGTGACAGGCCGGCCGATGTCGTCGCGGTGACGAGCAGGTGACTGGCGAGTCGGGCGTTGAGCGCCATGATCTTGGCGCCGTCGAGCAGCCAGTCGTCACCGTCGCGGCGCGCGGTGGTGGCCACGTCCTGCCAGCGTTCGCCGGACTGCGCCTCGGCAGCGGCCAGCGCGACGACGGCCGCACCCGCCACGAGTCTCTCCAATAGCTCGCTTGCGCTGGTTTCATTCCCCGTCGCTTCGCTCGCCCGGGTTTTATCCCCCGTCGCTTCGCTCGCCCGGGCCGCACGCACCAACAGTCCGCCCGCCACCACCGCGGTGTCGACATAGGGCTCGACCACCAGTGCCTGCCCGAGAGCCTCGGCGATCACCATGACTTCCACAGGGCCGCCACCGATCCCGCCGACCTCCTCGGGCAGTGCCGCGCCGAGGATGCCGAGTTCATCGGCGAACGCGCGCCAGATCTCGGGCTGCCAGCCGGCCCCGGTCTTGGCGGCCGCGCGGCTGGATTCCAGCTGATAGCGCGTCGCCAAGAATTTGGTCAGGCCGTCGCGCAGCAGTTCCTGTTCACCGGTCAGTCTGAAGTCCATTTACAGTCCCAACTCCGCTTTGGCGAGGATATTGCGCTGAATCTCGTTGCTACCGGCATAGATTGAGCCGGCCCGGTCGTTGAGGTAACGCAACGGCGCGACCGCCTGCCACGGTTCGCCGCTGAGGTAGCCGTCCTCGGGCACGATGAAATCCGCGATCGGCCCGCCCGGGCAGGTGGCGTGCGGCTGGTAGGCGCGACCGCGCGGGCCGGCGGCTTCCATGGCCAGTTCGGTCAGCGCCTGGCTCAGTTCGGTCGAGATGACCTTGAGCATCGACGACGCCGCGCCTGGGTGACCCCCGCCGGCCAGCGCCGCCAGCACCCGGTACTCCAGGATCTCCAGCACCTCGGTGCGGATCCGGGCGTCGGCGAGCTTGCGGGCGAAGGAGGGGTCGTCGATCAGCAGACCACCCGCCGGGCCGGGCTGGGTGGCGGCCGCGGCGGCGACCTCCTCGGCCATCACCTGCAGCGCGGGGGCGGTGGCGCCGCCACCGCGCTCGAATTCCAGCAGGTACTTCGCGACGGTCCAGCCGTCGTCGATCTGCCCGATGACATTGGTTTTCGGGACGCGGACCTCGTCGAAGAACACCTGGTTCTGCACCTCTTCCCCAGAGGTCATCACCAGGGGGCGGATCTGGATTCCGGGGGTGGCCATGTCGATGAGGACGAAGGTGATGCCCTGCTGCTTCTTGCCGCTGCGCGAGGTGCGCACCAGGGCGAACATCCAATTGGCTTCGGTGGCGTGGGTGGTCCAGATCTTGCTGCCGGTGCAGACCAGGTCATCGCCGTCGTGGGCGGCGGCCATGGTCAGCGCCGCCAGATCCGAACCGGCCTCGGGCTCGGAGTAGCCCTGGCAGAAGAACACCTCGCCGGTGAGGATGCGGGGGAGGAAGAAGTCCTTCTGCTCCGGGGTGCCGAACTTGACGATGGCGTGGGCGACCATGCGAATGCCCATCGGGGACAACGAGGGGGCCCCGGCCAACTGAGATTCCCTGCTGAAGATGTAGTGCTGGGTCAGGGTCCAGTCACAGCCGCCGTGCTCCACCGGCCACGCGGGCGCCGCCCAACCGCGCTCGTGCAGGATTCGCTGCCACTCCATGCTGGCCTCGTGATCGCTGTACACGCTGGTCATCAGCCGGCCCGCACGCTGCAGTTCGGGGGTGAGCCGGGCCGCGAGGAACTCGCGCACCTCGTCCCGGAAGGCGGAATCCACCTCTGACCAACTCAGGTCCATATGTCCTCGCCTCTCCCTCGGCTATCTAACTACGTAATATAACTGGCTGCTCGCGGCTGCGAGCCAAGGGGGCGAATCGCACGTGATGTGGTCGTCGCCACGGTGGATCTGCGCGGTTTCGGACCGCTCGTCGGGCGGCGCGGGTGCTATCTTCATCTGGTTGCCGCGGTCCATGCTGGCAAACCCCCTCGATCCCTCGCGTGGACCGCGGCTCCACTTTGCGAAAGTGTGCTGGCGCCAGACGGTCGTCGTCTCGTTTGATTACTTTCACGAGTGTTAATACTGTGGGGGGCCTCGATTTGCGGGGCTGCCTGAACACATCGCCACTGTTGCTCAAAGCCACACGGTGTACGCGGCGATTCGCGCTTGAGCAATGGTGAGGTCACTAACGAGCTATGTGGGACGACGATGTTGCAGTCATTTCGGTGGGCGCCGGTCCGGGCGGCCTGGCCTACGCGGCGGCGACCGCGGATGCCGGGCTGCATGTCCTGATCGCCACCCCACCGCGGGCCGACGGCGCGCAGGCGCAGGACGCCGGGCTCGGCTGGCTCTCCGTCAGCGGTGACCCGGGCACCGACGAGTATCTGGCCGCGCTCGCCACCGGGGTGATCTCACCTACCGCCCCCACCACGTCCGACCTGGTTGTCCGCACCCTGCACACCCCACCCCGGCAGCGGACCCGCAAGCCGGTCGTGGAGACGTTCGTTGGTTCCCGGCTGCCCGTCTGGGCGGGTGCCTGCCTGGCCTCGCCGTTCGGCGCGGTGGTGACGACGGTGGACCACTGGCCTGCCACGAGGCGCACAGCCAACGGCCTCTCGGTGGGGGTGGCCCCGATCGGTGCTCCCGACGGATGTGCACTCGACGACTGGATGGCCGAGGCGGTGCGTCAGCGCGAGATCTCCGTGCTCGACGACGCGACGTTGCAGCGCTTGGTGTTCGAAGACGGCCGGGTGATCGGCGCGGTGTTCGACACCCCCGAGGGCGATTGGGCGGTGCAGGCCACGCACGGAGTGGCGCTGGCGCCGACCGGCCCGGTGCCCAGGGCACCGGTGCCTGCCGGCGGCGAACTCGCGCTCGTCGGGCTGGCGGGTAGCCGGTTCGTGCGACTGGAGCAGGTGCACACCGAGGACGCTCCGGACTAAGGGCGCAGGCCCGTCGAGAAATCCACCGCGACGCGGCGTTTGCGCAGGAGTGCCTCCATGGCCTCGCTGGAGATCGGCCGCGAGAGCAGGAATCCCTGTGCGCGGTGGCAGCCGTGCCGCAGCAGCGTCACCGCCGCCGAATCCGTCTCCACACCTTCGGCGATCAGTTCGAGCCCGAACGCCTCGGCGAGCGCGATGATGGCGCGCACGATGGCCAGGTCACCCGGGCTGGCGCCGAGTTCCTGTACGAAGCTCTTGTCGATCTTGAGCGCATCCACCGGCAGGGACTTCAACAACGACAGAACGCTGTAGCCGGTGCCGAAATCGTCGATGGCCACCTGCACTCCGACGTCACGCAAGCCGGCCAGCGTGATGCGCGCCGTATCGATGTCCTGGACGACGACGCTCTCGGTGATCTCCAGACACACCGAGCTGCGCTCGAGGCCGAATTCGTGCAGGATGCCCGCGACCGATTCGACGAACCCGTCGGCGACCAGCTGCACCGGTGAGACGTTGATCCGCAGCACCGTGTCCTGTCCGACACCGTTTTCCTGCCACCGTGCGAAATCCGCGCACGCGGTGCGCATCACCCAGCGACCGAGTTCGCCCGCCAGGTTGATGGATTCGGCCACGCCGATGAACGAGTCCGGAGCGAGCAAACCGCGCGTCGGATGCTGCCACCGCACCAGTGCCTCGGCGCCGAGGATCTTTCCGGTGCGCATGTCGATCTCCGGCAGATAGCGCAGGAACAGCGCACCGGTCTCGACGACGTTCTGCAGGTGCAGTTCGATGTCGTTGCGGAACTCGTTCTCCAGCTCCATCGTGTCGGAGAACACCGCGACCTGGTTACCGCCGTTGCTCTTCGCGTTGAGTACCGCCTGATCGGCACGGCGGAGCAGATCCGAGCTGGTGTCCCGTCCCGGAATGCCGAGTGCCACGCCGATGCTGACGGTGCGGGTGAGCATTTCGCCGTCGATCGGCACACGTTCGCCGAGCACGGCCTGCAGCCGGAAGGCGAGCTCCTCGGCCTCCACCGTGGTCATCGGGGTCTCGGGCACCACCACGAACTCGTCACCGCCGAGGCGGGCGATCATCGCGGGGCCCACCGTCGCGGCCAGTCGCTCGGCGAGCACCCGGATGAACCGGTCCCCGGCGGTGTGGCCGAGGTAGTCGTTGATCGCCTTGAGCCGGTCGAGATCCAGGAACAGTGCGGCCACCGGGCCCGGTCGCCTGGCGCGCAACCGCGCGTCCAGGTGTGCGGTCAGCGCCCGACGGTTGTGCAGTCCGGTGAGGTCGTCGTGCTCGGCGAGGAACCGCAGCCGGTCCTCGGCGGCGACCCTGGCCTGCACCTGTGCGAACAGCGAGGCGATCGCCATGAGGGCGTTGAGCTCGTCGCCACTCCATTGCCGCACACCGACCTTGACGAAGCCGAGAACGCCGGTGGTCACTTCGCCCGACAGCAGCGGTACGCAGGCCATCGACGTGGTCGGGATGTGCCGGCCGGTCTCGATGGTGCGCTGGTAGTCCACCGTGGTGTTGGGGTCGAATACTTCCGGCGCCTTGAGTGATTCGGCGAGCTTGAACACCGGGTCGGCATCGGCGAAGTAGACGAGCGCCAGCGGATCGGGTCCTTCGCTCGCGGGTCTGGCAGGCCACTCGGCGATCAGGCGGGTCGCATGGATCGTGTGATCGTTGTGCCGCAGGAAGCTGAAGTCGACATCGAAGTATTCGACCAGCTCGGCAAGGACCTGCCGGCTGACCGAGGCTGCGGTGGCGGCGTCGACTGCTATGAGACGAGTGGCAACCGCGGTGACGAGTAGCTCCAGACTTGGCGGCGGCACCTCTACCTCTGGTCCGGGCGTCACCGTCACGGCGACACGGTTTGGCGGGGTGGACACTGACGGCGGCTCCGAACCGAGGGAGGCGGGGCTTGGGTGAATCGCAACACCAAAGCCTGTGCCTCCTGCGGACCGGCGCCGATCAGCTTGCGGAAAGTGTATTGCAGGGAACGCAGTTCGCCGGGGAATGTCGGCGTCAAGGAGACCAGTTCGTTGTCTTCGTGGGCGTAGAGGAAGGCCGGGGAGACGGGCTGTACCGCCAGACCGTGCAGCTGGGCGGCGATCCAGAGCGCCTCGACCGCCTCGCCGGCGCGTGCGTAGTCCGAAAGCGTGTGTCCCGCGATTGAAACGACCGCCAGGGCCGACCCGGCGACGACGCGATCGCGGGTATCGCTGCCGAGCACGCCGCCGGCGTCCCAGCTGGCCAGGTGCGCCATCACTTCCGGGCGGCGCAGCACGTCGAGCACTGCGAGATCTGCCGGTGGCAATTCCAGGCCGCGAACGTCGATCCCGTACTCCGGCGCGGGATCACCGGGCCACCATAGTTCGGCGAACATCTCCGCGTGCAACCGCGGGGTGAGATAGCGGAGCCGGTCCGCTGCGGCGAGAACCGATGCCCCCGATTCGATCTCACTTCGCGATGTGAGCAGGTGCAACCGGGCGCCGAAACGGGACACGGTGGCCCGCAACAGTTCTGCGAGCTCTGCGGGGATCTCGGTGCCGGCACCTTGGTGCCGGTTGGTCGCCCGTTCGAGCATCGGCTCGTACAATACGGCCATATTGGGATCGGCGGCCCCGGAAAGGGTTACGACGGCTTCCAGCGGTGAGTCGTCGGCATCTGTGGTCAATGTCACGTCGGTGCCGTGGCCGTGCGTCGCCGCGGCCACCCGAGCATTGAACACCGCAGCCCCCAAGGCGACGGCGCTGCCCCGGAATTCGACATCCATCATGGTGGTCCGGGCCGGGTCGATCCGCAGCGTCAACGAGGCCGCAGCCGTCTCGATCTGCCACGGCTGCGCGTTGCCCCCGGACGGGGCGCGGGTGGCCGCTGCGGCCATGGCGGCGGTCACGGAGGTGACCTCGCACCGTTCGTCGGCGGTGGCGACGTCGTCGGAGGAAACGTGCTGTGCCGAATAGGGATCGGTGGACCGGACCAGTTCCGCCCCGATGTCGATGCGCACCCGCCCGGACGGCAGCGGCTCGCCCAGGCCGATACGCCGCACCGCCTCGGCGATCAGCGAAGCGCCGAGCGTCACCTCACCTGCCAATTGTGGCCAGGTCGACAATGTCTCGCCGACCTCGCACAGCGACGCCGCCATCCGCGCCGACAACTGGCCGGCGTCCAGGATGCCGAGCACATGGGGCACTTTGTCGGCGCTGGTGAGGCCCGCCAGCCCAGCGGTTTCCACGTCGCCGAGCAGCCCGTGCAGAATCGGGCGGGTGGGATCGAGGTCGAATCGCTCGACGTCGACCAGACCACGATCGCTGGTGGCCATCAACACCGGAATGCGGCGTGCCCGCGCGGCTTCGCGCAGGAGCACCTTGGTATCCAGCGAATCGCAGACCTCGACCACGATGTCCAGACCGTCGAGGAACGAGTCGATCGTCTCCGCGGTGACTCCCGACGTGTCGGCCCGCACCGGGAGATACGGGTCCAACTCGGCGATCCGGCGCGCGGCCACGACCGCTTTGTTGTGACCTTCGTCGAACAATGTCGCCGGTACCCGATTGAGATTGCTGAGCTCGAGATCGTCGAAGTCGGTCAACCGCAGTTCACCGCAGATGCCCTGGGCGGCAAGTGTGTGCGCGATCACGTGACCGACACTGAGTCCGACGACACCGATGCGGAGCTCCTGGAGCCGGTGCTGCTCGTCGAGGGTGATCAGATTGCGGTTGCGGTCCAGCCGGAGTCGCCGGAACCCCCGCGGCCCGAGCATCGCCAGCACCGATCGACGCCACGGGATATAGATCCACTGGGGTGATTCGGCGAGGATGTCCTCTGCCGCTGCGGGTGTGACCTTGCCCAGCGCCGTCCGTTGCCCCGCCAAGTTGTCGATGAATTCGATGTCCGGCCGGGCGCGTAGTTGCCACAGCAGTTCGGAATGGCCGGCGTCGGCATCGGACAAGATGATCGCGTTGCCGGTCTCCGTCACGCGTCGCTCCCCGCGGCGGAGTCGTCGGCGTCCAGATCGATCATGAGGGGCAAGAGGATTCGTGATTCGGCCAAGATCGTCGATATCTGGTGTGGTTCTGCTGAGCGGGCGAATTCGGCACGGTCCCACCACATCATCTTCGTCTGGTACCTGGCATCGGGGTAGGGCGTCGCGGGTATGCGCGAGGCGACGATACCGCCGGTGGACCGCCAGCGGTCCAGTACATGGGCGGCGGCCGTCGCCATGGCGAACTTGGCGCCCAGGACCGCGGTGGCATGCAACGGCATCCGGGCCAGCGCAGCGGTCAGATGGCGGCCCCGGTCATGCTTGCCCGTCCAGGCCGTCTTGATCTCGACGACGCCGAACGGGATGCGGTCGCCGATCATCTTGCGCACGGCGATCAGCCCGGACTGGCCGTCCCATTCCACGACCGCGTGGGACTGCTCGACGTCGCCGTAGGGCCCCTGGGCGCGAACGCCACCCACCACCGCGCCGGTGGAGTCGATCGCGGCCAGGAACAGTGACGTCATGGCCGGGTCGCGCAGGACGTCTTCGTCGATCGCACGTTCGGCCCCGTGCTCGCGGTAGCTGGACATGGCGCCATCGATGAAGTCATCCCAGAGCTCCGGTTCGGCTCCGGGTGTACTTACGACGAGCGTGCAGGCGGCACCTTCGTCCCACCATTGCGCGGTCCCCGCGGTGCCCGGTGCCGGTGTCGCCTCGGCCAAGGAAGTGCTCATCTGAACCCCGATCGAGTAGCCGGCATCGCTTCTGCGATGGCGTGCGCTTTCATGCGTTTTCAAATAGGTCGATTAAGTATCGCCATATCCAGGGGTTATTCCAGAGGAATCTTTTGACCGAAAATGCCAACCATTTGCTGGCGGGAAAACCGTGATTGAACAGCAATGACTCACTCGAGCACGTTTATTATGTTTGGCGTCAAATAATGAGCGCCAACGATAGGCTACGGCAAAAATTTTGCACGGTGTCAATTATTGTCTGGGCTCACGACGCTGATCGCCCGCTGAGAGGCCCACATTGCCGGGTCTGGCCGAAGTCCACAAGAACGCGCTTCGGACCCGGTGACGGGACCGTCCTCCTAAGAGGCTATGTATGAAGCGTTACTCGAGAGGAGAAAAAGTGAAAGTCTTCAAGGATCTCGCCGATCTGGTGGCAGGCGCAGGCACCGAACTCGGTCCCACCGAATGGTTGGAGATCACCCAGGACCGGGTGAATCTGTTCGCCGATGCCACCGAGGATCATCAGTGGATTCACGTCGATCCGGAGCGGGCCGCCGGCGGGCCGTTCGGGGGGGCGATCGCCCACGGACTGCTGACACTGTCGCTGCTGCCGCATTTCTCGCATCAGCTCTATGGTGTCGAGGGTGTGAAGCTGGCGGTCAACTACGGATACAACAAGGTGCGCTTCATCACCCCGGTGAAGGTGGGCGCGAAGATCCGGGCGCGTGGAGTGCTGACCGATGTGGCGGAGCCTGCCGAAGGGACCGCACAGTCGACGGTCACCATCACCATCGAGATCGAGGGATCGGCCAAGCCCGCCGCGGTGGTCGAGTCGATCGTGCGCTATATCGCCTGACGCTTGGCCGCCTTGACGAGGGCGCCACCGATGATGAGTCGCTGGATCTCGCTGGTGCCCTCGTACAGGCGCAACAAGCGCACCTCGCGATAGATGCGCTCGACCGCAACTTCACGCATATATCCACTGCCGCCGTGGATTTGAACCGCAAGGTCGGCGACCTGCCCGGCCATCTCGGTGCAGTACAGCTTCGCCGCGGACGGCGCGATACGCCGGTCTTCGCCCGATACCCACTGCCGAGCCGCGTCGCGGACCAGTGCCCGGCCGGCCATCACGCCGGTCTGCTGGTCGGCGATCATCGCCTGCACCAGCTGGAAATCGCCGATCGCCGTGCCGCCCTGGGTGGCGGTGGCGGCGTAGGTGACGGACTCATCGAGCGCGCGCGCTGCCGAACCCACCGCCAGTGCGGCGATATGCACCCGACCGCGGGCCAGCGACGTCATGGCGGCCCGATACCCGATGTCCTCACTGCCGCCGACGAGAGTGTCGTTGCCGACGCGCACATCGTCGAAGCTGACGTCGGCGGTCCACGCGCCCTCCTGGCCCATCTTGGCGTCCTTGGCCCCGATCACCACACCCGGTGTGTCGGCGGGAATCAGGAACACCGCGATGCCCGCACCGTCGGCATCGGCGGGGCGGGTCCTGGCGAACACCACGAACAGATTCGCCGTCGGCGCATTGGTGATGAACCGCTTCTGGCCGTTGATCACCCAATCATCTTGATCTCGAACGGCTTTGGTGCGCAATCCGGCCGGGTTCGACCCCGCGCCCGGTTCGGTCAGGGCGAACGATGCGACCACATCGCCGGAGGCGATGCCTTCGAGCCAACGGGTCTTCTGTTCGTCGGTACCGAAGCCGACGAGCACCTGTCCGGCGATACCGTTGTTGGTGCCGAACATCGAACGCAACGCCAGGCTTGTGTAGCCGAACTCCATTGCCAACTCGACGTCCTGGGCCAGGTTCAGCCCCAGCCCGCCCCATTCCTGGGGAATGGCGTAGCCGAACAGGCCGAGGGCCTTGGCCTGGTCGCGGATGTCGTCGGGCACCTTGTCGGCAGCCATGATCTCCAATTCCCTCGGCACCACCTGGGTGCGGATGAACTGCCGGGTGGCGGCGAGGATGTCGGCGAAGTCCTTCTCGCTGACCTCGCTGGTGACGGCTGACGTCATGGGGATCTCCTCGACTGCTACCCGGGGGAACACGGACTTGAAGCAACAAATATCATATTTTATGTTGAGTCCAACAAAAGCAGAGGAAGGGAGCGGGCACCATGGCCCTGCTTGACGGTCGCACCGCGGTGATCACCGGTGGTGCCCAGGGGATCGGATTCGCGATCGCGGAACGATTCATCGCCGAAGGAGCGCGCGTGGTGCTCGGCGACCTCAATCCCGAAGCGACCGAGGCGGCAGTCGCCCAACTCGGCGGCGCCGGTGTCGCACACGCGGTGCGTGCCGACGTCACCTCGGCCGCCGATGTGCAGGCTCTGGTCACCGCCGCGGTCGACACCTTCGGCAGCCTGGACATCATGGTGAACAACGCCGGGATCACCCGGGACGCGACCATGCGCAAGATGACCGAGGAACAGTTCGACCAGGTCATCGACGTCCACCTGAAGGGCTGCTGGAACGGCACCCGGCTGGCCGCCAACATCATGCGTGAGGCGAAAAGCGGTGCGATCATCAACATCTCGTCCATCTCGGGCAAGGTGGGTCTGATCGGCCAGACGAACTACTCGGCGGCCAAGGCAGGGATCGTCGGGCTCACCAAGGCGGCGGCCAAGGAGGTCGCCCACCTCGGTGTGCGCATCAACGCAATCCAGCCCGGACTGATCCGGTCCGCCATGACCGAGGCCATGCCGCAACGCATCTGGGATCAGAAGCTGGCCGAGATCCCGATGGCCCGCGCCGCGGAACCCAGTGAGGTGGCGTCGGTGGCTGCCTTCCTGGCCTCGGACATGTCGTCCTACATGACGGGCTGCGTGCTCGAAGTGACCGGCGGACGGCACATTTGATGGGTGACGTGGTCATCTGCGAACCGGTCCGCACCCCGATCGGCCGCTATGGCGGCATGTTCGCCTCACTCACCGCCGTCGATCTGGGTGTCGCGGCGCTGCGTGGTCTGCTGGGGCGCACAGGCGTTCCTGTCGACGCCGTGCAGGACGTCATTCTCGGTCACTGCTATCCGTCGGCGGAGGCCCCGGCGATCGGCCGGGTGGTCGCGCTGGACGCCGGACTGCCGATCACGGTGCCCGGCATGCAGCTCGACCGCCGCTGCGGGTCGGGCCTGCAGTCCGTCATCCAGGCCTGCCTGCAAGTCGGCAGTGGCGCAAACGATCTCGTCGTCGCCGGCGGGGCCGAGTCGATGAGCAACGTGGCCTTCCACTCCACCGACATGCGGTGGGGCGGCTCCCGGGGCGGCATCACCGTGCACGACGGTCTCGCCCGCGGCCGCACCACTGCCGGGGGTAAGAACTACCCGGTACCGGGCGGCATGCTGGAGACCGCCGAGAACCTGCGCCGTGAGTACGGCATCTCGCGCACCGAGCAGGACGAGCTGGCGGTGCGCTCGCATCGCAAGGCCGTCGCCGCACAGGCCAGTGGGGTGCTGGCCGAGGAGATCATCCCGGTCACGGTGGCCTCCAGATCCGGGGATCAGGTCATCGACACCGACGAACATCCGCGCGCGGACACCTCGGTGGAGGCACTGGGCAAGCTGCGTCCCGTCCTCGGCAAGACCGACCCGGAGGCGACCGTCACCGCGGGCAACTCCAGCGGCCAGAACGACGCGGCCTCGATGTGCATCGTCACCACCGCCGAGCGCGCTGCCGAACTCGGCCTCAAACCCCTCGTCCGGCTGGTGTCCTGGGGTCTGGCCGGAGTTGCGCCCAAGGTGATGGGCATCGGCCCGGTACCTGCCACCGAAGTGGCCCTGCGTAACGCCGGGCTGAGTCTGTCGCAGATCGACATCATCGAGCTCAACGAGGCCTTCGCCGCGCAAGCACTGGCCGTGCTCAAGGAATGGAAGTTCACCGAGGCCGACCTGGAGCGCACCAACGTCCGCGGATCCGGGATCTCGCTCGGGCATCCGGTGAGCGCCACCGGCGGCCGGATGCTCGCCACGCTGGCACGCGAACTGGACGTCCGCGGCGCCCGCTACGGGCTGGAAACCATGTGTATCGGAGGCGGCCAGGGACTGGCCGCCGTATTCGAACGGATCGCATCATGACCCGCTTGGCCCAGACCCTCGGCCTCACCGAGATTCAAGCCGAAATCGTCTCCACCGTAAGGCAGTTCGTCGACAAAGAGGTCATTCCGAACGCCCAGGAATTGGAGCATTCGGACACCTACCCACAGGCCATCGTCGACGGCATGCGCGAGATGGGCCTGTTCGGGCTGATGATCCCCGAGGAGTACGGCGGCCTGGGGGAGTCGCTGCTGACCTACGCGTTGTGCGTGGAGGAACTGGCCCGTGGCTGGATGAGCGTGTCCGGGGTGATCAACACCCACTTCATCGTCGCCTACATGCTGCGCCAGCACGGCACCGACGAGCAGAAGCAGCGGTACCTGCCGCGGATGGCCACCGGCGAGGTGCGCGGTGCGTTCTCGATGTCCGAACCCGAATTGGGTTCCGATGTCGCTGCGATCCGCACCAAGGGGGTGCGCAACGCAGACGGCGGCTACACCATCAGCGGGCAGAAGATGTGGCTGACCAACGGCGGCAGCTCGACGCTGGTGGCGGCGTTGGTGAAAACCGATGAGGGAGCGGCCAAGCCGCATCGCAACCTGACGGCGTTCCTGATCGAGAAGCCCGCCGGGTTCGGTGAGGTGAAGCCCGGTCTGACCATTCCGGGCAAGATCGACAAGATGGGCTACAAGGGGATCGATACCACCGAGCTCATCTTCGACGGGTACGTAGCCTCCGACGACGACGTGCTGGGCGCCGCACCCGGTCAGGGCTTCTTCCAGATGATGGACGGCATCGAGGTCGGGCGGGTCAACGTCTCGGCGCGCGCCTGCGGTGTGGGGATCCGGGCGTTCGAGCTGGCGGCGCGCTACGCCCAGCAGCGGGCCACCTTCGGTAAGCCCATCGCCGAGCACCAGGCGATCGCGTTCCAGCTGGCCGAGATGGCGACCAAGGTGGAGGCCGCGCATCTGATGATGGTCAACGCGGCGCGACTCAAGGACTCCGGCGAGCGCAATGACGTGGCCGCCGGGATGGCGAAATACCTTGCCAGCGAGTTCTGTTCGGAAGTCACCCAGCAGAGTTTCCGGATCCACGGTGGCTACGGCTATTCCAAGGAGTACGAGATCGAGCGGCTCATGCGGGATGCGCCGTTCCTGTTGATCGGCGAGGGCACCAGCGAGATCCAGAAGACCATCATCAGCAAGAATCTGCTCGATGAGTACCGCATCTGATTCCTTCGCGGTCCGCCCGCAACTCTCCGACGACGTGGCACGGGTGGTGCGGCGCCGCATCTTTCACGGCACCTATGCCGCGGGGAACTATCTGCGGCTGGAACAGCTGGCCGCCGATCTCGGGATCAGCGTCACGCCGGTACGGGAGGCCCTGCTGAACCTGCGGGCGGAGGGGCTGCTGGTGCAGCATCCGCGGCGGGGGTTCATGGTGCTGGAGGTCACCGCCCGCGACATCGCCGATGTGGCCAACGTGCAGGCCTACGTCGGCGGTGAGCTGGGCGCGCGGGCGGCGGCCAACATCACCGATGAGCAGCTGGCGCAGCTCGTCGCCATCCAGGGCGATCTGGAAAAGGCTTACGAACACGATGATCTGGATCGCACGGTACGGCTCAACCATGAGTTCCACCGGCTGATCAACGTCATCGCCGATTCGCCGAAGCTCACCCAGGTGATGTCCGGGGTCACCCGCTACGCACCGGAGTCGGTGTTCCCGACGCTGGAGGGCTGGCCGGCTCAGTCCATCAAGGATCACCGCAAAGTGATCGCCGCCCTCGAACATCGCGACGCGGAGTTGGTCCGGGCGGCGATGGCCGAACACTTCACCATCGGCGTCGGGCCGCTTACCGAGCACCTGACGGAGCAGGGCGTGATCACCGGCTGACGTGTGTCAGAAATCGTTGACGTGTGTCAGTTGGCTGGTAGGGTCCCTGTCATGCAGCGATCGCAGCCCCGCACCGCCGTCATCGGCGCGGGCATCAGTGGTCTGACGGCCGGCAAGATGCTCAAGGACTACGGCGTCCCGTACACGACCTTCGAGATCTCCGACCGCGTCGGTGGTAACTGGGCCTTCGGCAACCCGAACGGGCTGTCCAGCGCGTACCGTTCGTTGCACATCGACACCTCCAAACATCGGTTGTCCTTCAAGGACTTTCCGATACCCGAGGACTACCCGGCCTTCCCGCACCATTCGCAGATCAAGGCCTACCTGGATTCCTACGCAGCGGCGTTCGGACTGCTGGAACACATCGAGTTCAACAACGCGGTGGCCTCGGCCACGCGGCGCTCGGGCGGCGGCTGGCTGATCGAGGACCAGGCCGGGACCACCCGGGAGTTCGATCTGCTGGTGGTGGGCAACGGCCATCACTGGGACGCACGGTCGGCCGAGTTCCCCGGCACGTTCGACGGCGAGACGATCCATTCGCACCACTACATCGACCCGCAGACGCCGCTGTCGTTGACCGGCAAGCGGATCCTGGTGGTCGGTCTCGGAAACAGTGCCGCCGACATCACCGTCGAACTGTCCTCGAAGACGCTGCAGAACAAGGTCACCCTCTCCACCCGCTCGAGCGCCTGGATCGTGCCGAAATTCCTGGCCGGCGTACCGGGGGACAAGATCTTCAAGACCTCACCGCATCTGCCGCTGTCCTGGCAACGCAAGGTCGCGCAGGTGCTGGCGCCGGTGCTGGGGGCCGACCCCACGAAATACGGGCTGCCCGCGCCCAATCACAAGCTCTTCGAGGCACATCCCACGCAGTCGGTGGAACTGCCCCTGCGGCTCGGTTCCGGTGACGTCATCCCGAAACCCAACATCGCGCGGCTGGACGGCGACACGGTGCATTTCGAGGACGGTACCTCCGATGACTTCGACGTCATCGTCTACGCGACCGGCTACAACATCACCTTCCCGTTCTTCGATCCGGAACTGATCAGCGCGCCCGGCAACCAGATCCGGCTCTACAAGAGGATGTTCAAGCCCGGCTTCGACGACGTGGTCTTCATGGGTTTCGCCCAGGCCATCCCCACGCTGTTCCCGTTCGTCGAATGCCAGGCCCGGCTGCTGGCCGCGTATGCGATCGGGCGCTACACCCTTCCGGCCGTGGCCGAGATGGAACGGGTGATCGACGCCGATCAGCAGGTGCACGCGGGGCACTGCACCGACCGGCCCCGGCACACCCAGCAGGTGGACTACTTCGTCTACGAACACGATCTGCGGACGCGGGAGCTGCCCGCCGGACTGAAACGGGCTGCGGCAGTATGAGATCACCCACCGACCGCAGGCCCGCCGTGCGCAGCGACGTGCGACGCGAAGCCATTCTCGATTCGCTGGACGAGTGGTTGCGCGAATCCAGCCTGGAAGCCATCAACGTCGCCGAGATCGCCAAACAAGCCGGGGTGTCCCGGTCGGCGTTCTACTTCTACTTCGAGAACAAGGGCGCCGCCGTCGCCGCACTCATGGAACGGATCATCGACGAGATCGAGGCCGTCAACACCGCGTTGGTCACCGGTGAGGCCAGTCCCCGGGACCGGGTGGTCACCATGCTGGATGGACTGCTCGACACCTGCGACCGGTATCGGCACGTCTTCGGCGCCATGCTGGAGGCTCGGGGTTCCAGCGCCGCCGTGCGCGAGATCTGGGATTCGGCACGGGAATCGTTCGCGCCGGCCGTCGCCGATCTGATCGCCGTGCAGCGTGCCGTGCCGAACCCACAGGTGCTCGCACTGGTGCTACTGGAGTTCAACGACAGGATCATCGAACGGTTCGTCCTAGGTGGCCCATTGTCGCGCGCGGAGTTGACGGAAGGAGCCGCGGCGGTGTGGCTCAGCACGGTGTACGGAGTGAGCGAGTGAGTATGCGCGAGTTCAGCTTCGATTCGGCGGGAACGGCCTGTAGCGCTTGGCATTTCCCAGCATCGGGTGCGGCTGCGCGACCGGCCGTCGTGATGGCCCACGGTTTCGGCGGCACCAAGGATTCGGGTCTGCAGGCGTTCGCCGAAAGGTTCGCCGCGGCCGGTATCGATGTGCTGGCCTTCGATTACCGCGGTTTCGGCGCCTCCGGCGGTGAGCCGCGTCAGACGATCTCGTTGGACCGCCAGCTGGCCGACTATCACCGTGCCGTCGACGCCGCATACGCACTCCCCAACGTGGACCGTGTGGCGTTGTGGGGTGTGTCGATGTCGGGCTGCCACGTCCTGCGTATCGCGGCCGAGCGTACCGACATCGCTGCGGTGATAGCGCTGACCCCGATGACCAGTGGGCTGGCGGCCGGGCGCACCGCGATCGGCAGCCCCAATGATGTTCTGACGGCGATGCGCTGGACCGCGACCGGTCTGCGCAGCAAGGTCGTGGCCGCCCGTGGTGGGGCGGCGACGTTCATGCCGATCGTCGGGCGCCCCGGCGAACCCGGCGCGCTGACCCTCGCGGGTGCCTACGAGAGCTACCTGGCGATGGCAGGGTCGACATGGCGCAACGAGATCGACTCCTCGGTGGGGCTGGAATTGGGCCGGATGAGCACCAGGTCCGCGGCGCGCAAACTGCGGATCCCGGTGCTGGTGCAGATCGGTGACTTCGACCGGTTCGCGCCGGCGGCCGCGGCGACCAAGACGGCCGAGCAGGCCCGCGCCCAGGTGCACCACTACCCGTGCGACCACTTCGACGTGTGGCCGGGCAACGACTGGTTCGACCGCACCGTGGCCGACCAGCTGGCGTTCCTGGCCCGCACGGTGTGACTGTCGTCAGCGCCTTTCCGACGTTTTTGGTGTCCCAAGGCATGTTTTTCCCACCGAAACGTCGGAATTGAGTGCTGAGCGATCGACTAGCGTTGCGCGGGGAATTGATTCGGCTGCAGGGGCGGAGAAATGCGAGAAGCCAACGCCGCCAACGCCAAGTCAACTCCGTCAGCTCAGGCGGACGGTCCCGTCGGCCTCGACCCGCCACCCCGGATTGTGCGCGATCTCCCAGATGGCCCCGTTGGGGTCACGGACGTGCGCGTGGAAGACGCCGCCGAATTGGCCGGGCTGCGGTGATTTCAGCACGGTGCCACCGGCGCCGGCCATCGCGTCGACCACCCGGGTGACGTCCTCGGCGCTGGGCACGTTGTGCGCCAAGGTGATTCCTGAAACGGTGGCGGCATCGTCATCGGCGGGCAGCCCGAGGTCGGCGTTGAACTTCTCGGCGAGGAAGAACCCGAGCACTTGCCCGGGCGCCGTCTGGTAGAAGACGATCTCGCCCTCGACGTCGAGAAGCGGTTGCCAGCCGAGTGCGCCGTAGAAGCGGCGGGTGGCGTCCAGGTCGGTGGCGGCAAGGGTGACGAAATGGAGCTGCTGATCCATGACACGACGGTACCGCGGACCTGGCGAAGCCATACTGTAATACTTACAGTCCATACGTTGACGGAGGTGGTGGCGCCATGCCAGGTGTGCTGGACGGGATCCGGGTGCTCGACTACGGGCGCTTCATCGCCGCGCCGTGGTGCAGCGCGATCCTGGCTGACATGGGCGCCGACGTGTTGCGGGTGGAGAAGCGTGAGGGCGGCGAGGACCGCTGGGTGCAGGCGGTCACCGAGGGTGGCGAGGGTGGCACCTTCCTGCAGTGCAACCGCAACAAGCGTTCTCTCACACTGGATTCCACCACGCCCGACGGGGCGGAGGTGACCAGGCGGCTGGTAGCCCGTGCGGACATCGTCATCGCGAATATGCCCGCCGCCGGGATGCGGGCCAACGGTTTGGACTACGACACCCTGCGCGCGGTCAAGCCCGACATCATCCTGGCCAGCGCCACCGCCTATGGAGAGGGCGGACCGTACAGCGACAAGATCGGATTCGACGGTGCCGGGCAGGTGATGTCGGGAGCGGTCTACCGGCAGGGCCTGCCCGATCAGCCGATCAGGACCGTGGTGCCCTACGCAGATTTCGGCACCGCCCTGACCTTGGGCATCGGGGTGATGATGGCGCTGTATCACCGGGACCGGACCGGGGTGGGCCAGCACGTCGAGGGAGCACTGTTACCCACGGCGCTGATGTTGTCCAACGCCTTCCTGATCGAACGCGAGCTGCTGCAGGTGGACAAGCCCAGGATGGGCAACCAGGGTGCCTCGGTGGCGCCCTGCGATCTCTATCGCACCTCCGATGACCAGTGGGTGCTGCTGCAGGTCGCCGGGCAGCCCATGTTCAAGCGCTGGTGCCGGTTGGTCGGGCGGCTCGATCTGTTCGAGGATCCGCGCTTGGGCGATGACGACGCGCGCTGGCGGCACAGCGATCTGCTCAACGGCATCATGGCCGATTGGTGCGCGGAAAAGACCAAAGCCGAAGTGATGACACTACTGGACGAGGCGAAAATGCCTGCCGCACCGCTGTATTCCACTCAAGAGGTGCTCGACGACCCCCATGTGCAAGCCATGGGCTATCTGCAGCGAGTGCCCTATCCCGGGGCCGCGCGCGATGTGCCGATCATCGAGACCCCGTTCCGGATGTCGGCCACCCCAGGGACCATTCGGCACCGGGCGCCGCTACTGGGTGAGCACACCGATGAGGTGCTTGGTGAGATCGGCTACGACACAGCGGGAATCGAACGGTTGCGGGCCGACAAGATCGTCTAGCTCCGGTCCGCCTCGGTGAACCGGATGACACCGCGGATGTTGTGACCTTCCAGCATGTCCCGGTAGGCATCGTTGATCTGCTCGAGGCGGTACTCCCGCGTGACCATGTCGTCGATGTTCAGCTTGCCCAGCCGGTAGAGCTCGAGTAACTCGGGGATGTCGCGTTGGGGATTGCCGCCGCCGAACAGGCTGCCCTGCAGACGCTTCTGCAGCAGGGTCAGGCCGGCGAGGTTGAGTTTGGTGTCGTTCTCGAGCACGTTGCCCATCGCGGTGACCACGCAGGTACCCCCCTTCGCGGTGAGCTGCAACCACGATTCCGCCTCCTGCCCGTCGGTCCGTCCCACCGTGACGATGACCTTGTGACACATACGTCCACGCGTGGCCTCGGCGATACCGGCGTGGGCGGCCGCGATGTCGGCGAAGGTGGCGGTGGCGCCGAACAGTTCGGCTTGCTCGCGTTTCCATTCGACCGGGTCGACGGCGAAGATCCGCCGGGCGCCGGCGATCGCGGCACCTTGCAGAGCGCCGGTGCCCACCCCGCCGATGCCGATGACGGCGACGTCCTGGCCGGGACGCACATCGGCGCTGCGCACCGCCGATCCGTACCCGGTGGTCACCCCGCATCCCACCAGCGCGGCGACCTCGAACGGGATGTCCTTGTCCACCTTCACCAGCGAGGTGTGATGGGCGACCACGTAGGGGGCGAAAGTACCGATAAGGGACATCGGAATCACGTTGCGGCCCTGGGTCTGGACTCGGAAGGACCCGTCAGATACCGAGGCCCCCGACAGTAGTCCGGCGCCGAGGTCACACAGGTTGCGCAGCCCGGACTGGCACGCAGGACAGATGCCACAGGACGGGATGAAGGACATCGCGACGTGGTCACCGACGGCCAGGCCCTCCACATCAGGGCCGAGTTCGACCACCACCCCGGCGCCCTCGTGGCCGCCGAGGATGGGGAAATCCGCCATCGGGATGTCGCCGGTCATCAAATGGTGGTCGGAATGGCACAGGCCCGCGACCTCCATCGCGACCTTCACCTCACCGCGCCGCGGATCGCCGATCTCGATGGCCTCGACGGACCACGGTTGGTGGAAATCCCAGACCAGGGCTCCTTTGGTTTTCACGGCTCCTCGCTTTCCTTCAGCAACTTGCGTAACGCCCGCACGTCCACCTTGCCGGTGGCGCCGCGCGGAAGGTCGTCGACGTCGAGCACCAGCCAGACCGTCGGGATCTTGAACGGGCTCAACACATCCCGCGCGGCCTCGCGTAGTTCCGAGACGGTCCGGTCGGCGATCACCGCCGCCGCGACGGCGCCGTCCACCTCGGTGACGTGGGCGGCGCGTACCCCGGCGATACCGCGCAGGGCGCGCACAACCTCGCTGGGGTACACCGTCGCCCCGCTGACCTTGAACATGTCATCGCAGCGGCCCTGATAGAACAGGAACCCGTCGGCGTCGAACCGCCCGAGGTCCCCGGTTCGGTAGTAGCCGTCGGCGGTGAACACCTCTTCGCGGCTGCGGCGGCAGATGCCGCGCAGGATGTGCGGACCGCGAATCTGGATTTCACCGACCGGCCCATCACCGGCGATACGGACGTCCATGCCCGCGAACGGTTTCCCACAGCTGCCCCAGGCCGATTCGGGCATGTCCGTGTCGGCCGGGAAGCCGCAGTACGGTCCGAAGGATTCGGTCATCCCGAACAACGACGCCCGTGCCCCCGGCTGAGACCGCAGCGTGGGCGGCAGCAGAGCTTCCAGGCTGCCCGGCAGCAAGGTCGGCAGCGGGCCGGTGTGGCGGGCCAGGACCTCGGCTTGCTCGAGCCAGCCCCGGAACAGCGTGACCCGTTCCCGCCGGAGCAGCGCCGCGGTCGACTCCGGGGTCGGGATCGCCTCGGTGACCAGCGTCGCCCCGGCCAGCAGTGCCGACAGGATGCCTGCCCCGAACCCGCCCACCCAGAAGAACGGCATCGGCAGGTACAGCCGGGTGTCGGCGGTGATGCACCGCGCCGCAAGGCCGGAACGCACCGCGGCCAGGGCATTGCCGTGCGAGTGCAACACGCCTTTGGGGGCGCCACTGCTGCCCGAGGTGAACGTGATGGCCAGCGGATCGGCGGGCCGGACCGGCGGTAGCGGCCCGGCGCCCCGGAGCTCCAGAGCCTCTCGGGTGCTCCAGACCCGCCGCAGGGCGGGCAGCGTCTCCGGCCGGACCGGGTAACGGCGGCCACGGAACTCGTCGACGGTGATCAGCTGCTGCACGGCGGCCATCCGCAGCTGGGCGTGCAATTCACCCGTTGTCAGCAGCGTGCTGAGCGGGACGAGGACCGCGCCGAGGCGGGTCACCGCGAGGGCCAGGCGCACCCAGTCGGCGCCATTGGGCATCAGCAGGCCCACCCGGGTGCCCTTGCCGATGCCCGCGTCGATGAGTCCGGCGGCCAACGCTGCCGTGCCGGATTCGAGTTCGCCGTAGCCGATCGCGGTCTCGGGGTCGACGACCATGGCCTTGTCCAGCCCGGCGTGCGCGCGCAGGACCGCGTCGATGGTGTCAGGCATCGAACATTTTCCGCAGGGCGGCGAGGTCGATCTTGCCGCTCGCGAGGATCGGCACGTCGCGTGCGTGGCAGGTGGTGAAGATCCGCGGGACCTTGTACGCCGACAAGGTGTCGCGCAAGGCCGTGCGAAGGGCGTCCGTGTCGATCTCTCCGTCGGTGACGATGACGGCCGCGACCACCTCACCGCGTTCGGCATCCGGCACGCCCACCACGTGTCCGACGAACCCTGCTGCAGCCAGAGCCGTTTCCACCTCGGAGGGAGTGACGTTGGCACCGGCGGTCTTGATCATGGTGCCGGCCCGCCCCAGAAAGTAGATGTAACCGTCCTCGTCCACCCGCACGATGTCGCCGGTGTGAAACCAGCCGTCGGCGTCGAAACACTCTTCGCGGGCCCGCCCGTAGTACTGCTGCATCAGGTAAGGACCCCGGATGCACAGTTCGCCGGTGTCGAGCACCCTGGTCTCGAAGCCGGGGGCGGGCCGCCCGTAGGAGCCACGCCGGTGTTCGGGTTGATCGGCCTCGTCGGCATCGAGCAACAGGACGCTGCCGGCCTCGGTCATGCCCAGCATGGTGTGGCGCAGTTCCGGATCGGTGGGCCGGACGTCGGGGGCCATGATGGGGTAGAGGTTGCCGTGGCGCGCGGTGAACCGGCGGCCCGGGTAGCTCGGATGGCCGGCCAGATGCGCGACGCCGGAAACGAACCCGTTTGTGTGCGTGGGCCGTTCGGACTCCAGCAGGTCCAGGGTGACGGCCGGGTCGGTGGCGTTGGAGCAGATCAAGGTGGCGCCGGCGGTCAGGGTGGCCAACAGGCCGAAGGCGAATCCGCCGATCCAGAAGAACGGCGAATTGCAGTACAGCCGGTCGTCGGCGGTCAGCCCGCGGATCGCATTGAGGTGGCGTTGATGCGCCAGCAGCGAACCATGGGTGTGCACCGCCCCTTTGGGCGCCCCCGTCGAACCGGAGGTGTAGATGATTGCCAGCGGGTCGCACGGCTCGACATCGGCCTCCAGGCCGGTCAGGTCCGGCTCGGTGCCCATCGGCGGTTCGAAGAGCACCTGCCGCAGACACGGGGCGACGACGGACGCGAGTCGGTTCCGGTAGTCGTGCTGTCGGAAACCGGTTGCCGCCAGGAGCAATTCGGTATCGCTGTCGACCAGCTGGGTACGCAGCTCCGCCGCAGTGAGGAAGGTGGAGTACGGCACCACCACGGCGCCGATCCGTGCGGCGGCCAGCATGGCCACCACGAACTCGGGCCCATTGGGGTAGAGCAGGCCCACGTGGGTGCCCTTGCCGGCGCCCAGCCCCACCAGACCGCGTGCCAGCTCCGCGGAACGGTGATCAGCCTCGGCGTAGGTGAGGCGCTGGTCATCACAGATCAGCAGGGGATGGTCCGCCCGGGCCCTGACCGAGCCGACCAGATCCCCCGGCGGCTCAGGGGCGGGCAGTGAAATGCTCACGGACGGCGCCGAGATCGGCCTTGCCGGACGGGGTTCGCGGAATCACGTCGACGACGTCGATATCGGTGGGGATCTCGTAGCGGGCCAGCCGGGTCGCCAGGAACTCGGACAGTTCGGCCGCCGTGGCGTGGGCGTGCAACTCGACCATCGCCACCGGTGTCTCGCCCAGCCGCTCGTCGGGGCGACCGATGACCGCGGCACCGCGCACCGCGGGATGAGATTCCAATGCGGTGCGGACATCGTCGGGCATCACCTTGAACCCGCCACGGATGATGGCCTGATCGGCCCGCCCGAGAATCCAGACGAACCCGTCGGCGTCGATGCGGGCCAGGTCGGTGGTGCGCAGCCATTCACCGGTATCCATCTGGGCGGGAATGACTTCCAGCAGACCCAGGTGGTCAGGTTGCAGCGGCCTGCCCTCGTCATCGACCACCCGAAGGCGGGCACCCGGATTCGCCCGACCCACGCTGCCCCGTTTCGCCGCCCAATACTGCCGATGATCGGCAAGGGTCCAGCCGGCCACGCCGCCGCCGAATTCGGTGGCCGCGTAAGACGTCAGCACGGGGATGCCGAACTTCTCGGTGAACGCGTCGGCGTCATCGGCCGACAGCGGGGCGGTACCGGAGGTGACGGCACGCACGCCGGCCAGGTCGGCGCGGGTCAGTTCGGAATGCAGCACCATCCGCAGCGCCGTCGGTACCAGGGACACCGCGCGCGGTTGGTGTTCGCGGACGGCGTCGGCCCAGCGGTCCAGGTCGAACTTGGGCAGCAGCACGAACGGCCGGCCCTCGGCGATGCAGAGCAGGATCCGGAACACGCCGCCGACGTGCACCAGCGGCGAGTTGACGATCGCCACCCCGGTGCGCAGTTGTGTTGGGGTGGGCGATGTCTCGGGGTCGCGTCCCATGACGCTGCGGGCCAGCATGGTGTAGGTCAGGTCGACGCGTTTGGGTGGGCCGGTGGTACCACTGGTCAGCATCCACACCGCCACACCGGGGCGGCCGGCGTCGGCGGCCGGTTCGCCGGTGGTGGTCGGCTCGGCGTCCAGGCCCGCGATGGTGACCAGCATGGTGCCCGGACGCGGGCGCGCCAGGTTGGCGAGATCGTCGGCGATCCCCACGATGACAGGCAGACCGAGTGCCGCGATATCGGCACGGGTGCGCTCGTCACCGCGGGACGGGTTGATGACCACGACCGTGCCGCCGGCTTCCAGCACACCCAGCAGGGCGGCGACGTGCACCGGCGTGTTGCGCAGCATGATGCCGACCCGGCGGTCCCCGGTGAGTGCGCCGAGGCGCCGCGCCGCGGCGCCGACCTGGCCCCAGGTGGACCAATCACCGTCGTATTGGATTGCCCCGGCCGTCGGGTCGAGGTCCAGGACCTCACCGATGCGCCGCGAAAGGGGATGGGGCATCAACGGATCCGCGGGGCGGTCTTGGTGATCGGCCGCTCGGCCAACTCGGTCTTGGCGATCGGATTGCCCAGCCGGGTGTAGATGAGGCCCTGGTCCATCGCCGCGCGGTAAGGCTTGTCCAAGGATTCCCAGATAGCCTTCACAGTGCCCTGGGTGGCGGTCGGTGGTTTGGCCGCGATGGTCGCGGCGATCTCGTGCGCGCGGGCCCACAGGTCGGCCCGGGGCACCACTTCGGTGACCAGACCGATCCGCAGCGCGGTGTCGGCGCCGACGCGTTCGTCGTTGCCCATCAACGCCATCCGCAGGGTGTCGCCGAGGCCGACGCGGCGCATCAGGCCGATGGGTTCGAGCGCGGACACCAGGCCGGCGCTGACATGGGAGTCGAAGAAGGTTGCCTCCTGCGAGCAGATCACCACATCGGATTCGTTCACGAAGTACAGGGCGCCCGCGGTGCACATGCCCTGTACGGCACACACCACCGGCTTCCACATCTTCTGCCACTTCGGGCTCAGCAGCTCACCCGGATCTTCGTGGTTCCAGACGATCTCGGGCTGTCCATACGACGACTTGACGTCCAGGCCGGCGCTGAACGCACGGTCGCCCGCGGCACGCAGGACCACGGCGTTGATGCCCTCGTCGGCCTTGATGGTGTGCCAGGCGTCGCGCATCTCGTGGCACATCGCGCGGTTGAACGAGTTCAGCGCCTCGGGCCGATTCAAGGTGACGGTGGCCACCCGCGAGTCATAATCGAGGTCGAGCAGGATCGTGTCCACTAGCGAGCCTGCCAGTTGGGCTTGCGCTTCTCGACAAACGCCCGCGGTCCCTCCAACGCATCCTCGGTGCGGGTGACGCGTTCCCGGAATGTCTCGGCGAGGATCTCGCCTTCGTGTAGCGGCAGATCCAAAGTCTTGTGGATGGCCAGACGCGTCCCGCGAACCGCCAGCGGCGCATTGAGATTCAGTGTATCGGCGATCTCATGGGCGCGTTGTACCAGCTTGTCATGCTCGACGATCTCGGTGATCAGCCCGAGCTCGTAGGCGCGTTGCACCGTCATCCGTTCGTGCTTGCCCATCAGCGCCATCCGCAGGGCCACCGACCGGGGCAGTGCACGGGCCAACCGCACCATCTCGCGGGCTGCCACCAGGCCGATGCTGACGTGCGGGTCGAAGAAGGTCGCCTGGTCCGAGGCGATGACGATGTCGCCGGTGGTCACCCAGTCCAGCCCTGCGCCGCAACAGATTCCGTTGACGGCGACGATGACGGGTTTGGTCATGGTGCGAAACGGCGGGGTGCCCTCCTGCGGCGCCTCCCACTGCTCATAGGTGGACAGATAGGGCCGCTCGTTGAGCACCTTGCCGTCGCCGGGGATCTCCTTGACGTCGGCTCCGGTGCAGAACGCCCGCCCGTTGGCGGTGACGATCATCAGCCAGATGTCGTCATCGTTCTCGGCCTTGTCGTAGGCGGAGCGCAGTTCGGTGATCATGTGCGGGGACAGCGCGTTGAGGGCGTCCGGCCGGTTGAGGGTGATGGTGGCTTTGTGGCCGTCCACCTCGTAAGTGATGGTGTCGTACATGACTTCCTTTCAGCGTCCGGAGAAGTCGGGGTCGCGGCGGTCGCGGAACGCCGCGAGGCCCTCCTTGAAATCCGCAGTGCGACAGGATAGTTCGAGATTGGCCAGTTCCTGGTTCATGGCCTGGGGGAGGGTGGCGCCCTGGCCGTAGGCGATGGCCTGCTTGGCCAGCCCGATCGCGACGGTGGGTCCGGAGGCCAGCCGCCGCACCAGTTCATCGGCTGCGTCGTCGAGTTCGTCGGCCGCTACGGCGGCGTGGATCAGTCCCCAGTCGGCCGCGTCGGCGCCGGTCACCTTCTCGCCGAGCAGCAGCATGCGTTTGGCGCGCGCGACACCGGCCAGCCGGGGCAGTAGCCAGGTGGCGCCGGAGTCGGGACTGAACCCGCGCTCGACGAACGGTTCCCACAGGGTGGCCGCGCGGTCGGCGATGGTGAAGTCCGCGGCCAGCGCGAGATTGCAGCCCAACCCGACCGCCCACCCGCGCACCGTGCACACCACCGGCAGCTGGATGGTCGCGATCAGCTCGACGAGACGGTTGGCGGTGTGGGGGATGCGGCGCACCAGATCACCGGTCCGGGGGCGCCGGCCTTCACTGTTGGTGGCGACCCAGTCGGCACCTGCGCAGAAGTCGTCGCCGGTGCCGGTCAGCGCGATGGCGCGCAGCGAATCGTCATACGCGGCCGTGCTCAGCAGCGCGACCAGCTCGTCGATCATGCTGTGGCTCAGTGAGTTACGCCGGTCCGGCCGGTCGAGCGTGATGCGCAGGACCGCGTTGTCCACGGACGTGGTGATCACCTGGGATCGGGCCTTTCCACGAACATACGGTTGACCATACAGTAGGCAATGCAGTTACTATCTTGTACAAGTTAGCAAGGAAAGGTCGTCGATGGAAGGACGCGCTCGGCGCATCCGGCAGCCACGGGTTGCCGAGATCGTCGCGGCCAAGCTGCGCGACGACATCCTGTCCGGCCGGCTGCGTGAAGGGGACATCCTGCCCACGCAGGAGGGTCTGTTCCAGGAGTTCGGCGTGAGCCCGCCCGCGCTGCGCGAAGCCATCCACCTGTTGGAGACCGACGGGTTGATCACGGTGCGCCGCGGCAACATGGGTGGCGCGGTGGTGCAACTGCCGTCCGCGGAACGCACCGCCCACATGATCAGTATGGTGCTGCAGACGCGCGCGGCCACGCCCGCGGACGTCAGCGGGGCGCTGCTGCACCTGGAGCCGATCTGTGCCGGGATGTGCGCGGCCCGCTCCGACCGGGCGACCGAGGTGGTGCCCCACCTGCAGGCCGAGATCGACCTCCAGACAGCCCAGTTCGACGATCTCGCGCAGTATGTGCCGAACGCCCGCCGGTTCCACGAGCAGTTGGTGGCCCGGTGCGGTAACGAGCCGATGATTCTGCTCATCGGGTCACTGGAGCTGATCTGGTCTACGCATGAGTCCTCGGTGTGGGGCGACGACCTGGCGCACAAGACCATGCGTGCGGCGTTGCGCGACCACCAACGACTGCTCGACGCCATCACCGAGGGCAACGTGGCGCGGGCCACCAAGCTCGCGGCCGACCATCTCACGGCGGCGCGGAGTTCCACGCTCGCCGCCGGAACCGACAAAACGATTGAAGCGAGGCTGATTTCGCATGACTGACGACCGGGTGCTCTTCGAGGTGGACGCGGCCCACCGCATCGCCACCATCACCTTGAACAATCCCAAGCAGCGCAACTCCTATGACGCCGCGATGCGCGACGAGGTCGCCCGCTACCTGGACGTCGTCGCCGAGGATGACGACATCACCGTGGTGCTGTTGCGTGGCGCCGAGGGCGTGTTCAGCACGGGCGCGGATATGAACAACGCCTACGGCTGGTATGGCGAAGGCAAGGAAAAAGCCGAGAAGAAGTCGCGCCCCAGCCAGCGCCGCCGACTCACGGTGGACCGCAAGTCTTTCGACTTCTATCACAATCTGCTGGGCTTCCCGAAGGTCACCGTCGGTGAGATCAGCGGCTACGCGCTCGGCGGCGGCTTCGAGATGGCGCTGATGACCGACATCTCGGTGATCGCCCGCGACACCAAGATCGGCATGCCCGCCACCCGGTTCCTCGGTCCGGCGCTGGGCAGCCTGCACATGTTCTTCCATCGGCTCGGCCCGGTCCTCGCACGCCGGATGCTGCTCACCGGCGACATCATCGAAGCGGGCGCGGTCGAGCATCTCGGCGTCTTCACCGACACGTGCGACGCGTCCCAGGTGAGCGCGCGGGCGCAGTACTGGGCGCAGAAGGCGGCGAAGATGCCCGCCGACGGTGTGGTCATCGCCAAGGAGGCGTTCCGCTGGGTCGAGCAGAGCCAGGCCTACCAGGGGGAAGAGGTCGCGAGCTACCTGTTCCACGCGTACGGCACCAACCTGCAGTTCTCGCCGGGGGAGTTCAACTTCGTCAAGACCCGCGCCCAGCATGGAACCAAGGAGGCGTTCCGGCTGCGTGACGAGCATTTCCACGTGCCCGAACCGCAGTAGCCAACCTCACGGCGTGGCGCCTACAGTGGGTGCTACGGTTTTACATAATCACTCGATATCGTAAAGGCGGAGAGATATGCCCCAACCTGTTGTCGTCGGTGCCGCCCGCACCGCCATCGGCCGGTCCTTCAAGGGGACCCTGGTCAACACCACCCCCGAAGAACTCATCACGACCGTGCTGCCCGAGGTCGTGCGTCGGGCCGGTATCGCTCCCGAGGCGATCGATGACCTGATCTTCGCCGAATCGAACTACGGCGGCGGCGACATCGCCCGCTACGCCGCGGACGCGCTGGGCTGGGAGTCGGTGCCCGGTCAGGCGGTCAACCGGCACTGCGCGGGCTCGCTCACCGCGATCGGCAACGCGGCGGCGCAGATCGGTTCCGGCATGGAGCGGGTGTTGCTGGCCGGCGGCGTGCAGTCGCTGTCCTCGTCGCCGCTGATGAAGTGGCGCGTGCCCGGTCCCGAGTTGACGTTCATCGAGCCGTGGATGACCCCCACCCACGTCGAGACCCCCGAATCGCCGATGCGCGACATGTCGATCACGGTCGGCTGGAACACCGCGCAGGCCGCGGGCATCACCCGCGAGGACATGGACGCCTGGGCGGCGCGTTCACACCAGCGGGCCATCGCCGCGATCGACGCCGGGAAGTTCCTCGACGAGATCGTCCCGCTCAAGGTGACCCAGCCGGACGGTTCGGTCATCGAGTTCAGCGTCGACGAGCACCCGCGCCGCGGCACCACGGCGGAGAAGCTCGCCGAGCTCAAGGTCCTGCATCCGGAGATCGAAGGATTCTCCATCACCGCGGGCAACAGCAGTGGCACCAATGATGCTGCCGCTGCTGTCGCGCTGGTCGCCGACGACTATGCGGCCGCGGAGAACCTCACCGTGCTGGCGAAGGTCAGGGCGTGGGGTTCGGTCGGCGTCCCCGCGAAGGACACCGGCCTCGGTGGTGTGAAGGTCATCGGCCACGTGCTCAAGCGAGCCGGCCTCAAGCCCTCCGACGTGGCGCTGTGGGAGATCAACGAGGCCTTCGCCTCCGTGCCCATCGCGGCGGTCCGCGAGTACGGCATCGACGAGGAACTGGTCAACTTCTCCGGCAGCGGTTGCAGCCTGGGGCACCCCATCTCGGCGTCAGGCGCGCGGATGGTCACCACGTTGATCTACGAACTGCAGCGTCGCGGTGGCGGCATCGGCGTGGCCGCGATGTGCGCAGGCGGCGGCCAGGGTGGCGGGCTCGTCATCGAGGTCTAGGCAACGGACGCCGGACGTGTGCCCGCGGTCGGGTTCACGTCCGGCGTTTTGCCTTCGGCGGGCTGAGTTGGGTGGTCGCGTGGTCCAGGATGCAGGTGAGCCCGAACTCGAAGTTGTTCTCATCGGAGGCGCCGAAACTGTGCCCTTCCCCGGTGACCTGCGCCAACAGTGGAGCCACCTCGGGATCGATGATGAGCGTCTGGTCGTAGGCGCCCGGCCCGTCCTCTTGATCGGCCTGGTTCTTCTCGGCCAGGCGCTGCAGGACGACCGATCCACGCACGTGCAGGGTCACCGCGGAGTAGGTGTCGAACGCCTCTTCCGGGCTCAGCCCTGCCTCGACCAGACCCGAGATGGCTTTCTCCATCTCCAGGACGCCGACCTTGGCGGCGCGCGGGCTCAGCGCGGCCCGGATGAGAATGAGATCGCACAGGATCGGGTTGCCCACGAACGTCTTTCGCATCGTGCGGGCGTGGTTGCGGAGCGTCTCGCGCCAATCCTTGGCCTCTACATACGGCGTCGCGAACACGTACTCACTCAACGCCCGGTCGGTCATGGCATTGAGCAGATCGTCCTTCTTGCGGAAGTACCAGTAGATGCTCGTGACCCCGACACCGAGGTGCTTGCCCAACAGCGGCATGCTCAGGTTGTCGATGCCGACCTGTTCGGCGAGTTCGAAGGCGCCCTTGATGATGTCGTCCGGATTGATGGACCCGCGCTCCCGCCGTTGCCGCTTTTCGGCCACCGGTTGCTTTGCCACCGCAGACACCTCCATAAGTTTCCCCGCCACAACGTGTGGTGGGAGACCGTCAAGCTTACCGGTAGGCATACCGTGATGCGGGCTTCACGCGCTTCCGGCCGAGTTACCGTAATGGCTATAGTAAGTTTTTCCGGTACCTGTGGAACCAATTCGACTTCGATAAGCGAGGGATGAGCGTGGCGGACGAGATCCTCACCGAACGGCAGGGGCGCACCCTGGTGATCACCATCAACCGGCCCGAGGCGCGCAACGCCTTCAACCTGCCGGTCGCCGTCGGGCTGGCCGCGGCCATGGACGAGCTGGACGACAGCCCCGAGCTGTCGGTGGCGATCCTCACCGGTGCGGGCGGAAACTTCAGTGCCGGTATGGATCTCAAGGCTTTTGCCTCCGGCGAGCTGCCCTATGTCGAAGGCCGGGGTATCGGTTTCACCGAACGGCCGCCGCGCAAACCGGTGATCGCCGCCGTCGAGGGGTACGCCCTGGCCGGTGGCACCGAGATGGTGCTGGCCACCGATCTGATCGTCGCGTCACGCACCGCGAAGTTCGGCATCCCCGAGGTCAAGCGCGGCCTGGTGGCCGGCGGTGGCGGACTGCTGCGCCTGCCGAGCCGTATCCCGTATCAGAAGGCGCTCGAATTGGCGCTCACCGGTGAGAACTTCACCGCCGAGGAGGCCGCGGCGTGGGGCTTCGTCAACAAGCTGACCGAGCCGGGTGAGGCGCTGGCCGGCGCACTGGAACTCGCCGAGAAGATCACCAAGAACGGCCCGTTGGCGGTGGCGGCGACCAAAGAGATCATCGTCAAGGCACCCGAGTGGAGCCGGGCCGAGATGTGGCAGAAGCAGAACGAGATCATGGCCCCCGTCTTCGGGTCCAAGGACGCCATCGAGGGCGCCACCGCGTTCGCCGAGAAGCGCACCCCGAACTGGACCGGTAGCTGACGACCACCACCCATGGATCTCGGGTTTGATGGAGCGACCGCCGTCGTCGTCGGCGGCGGTCGGGGGATGGGCCTGGCCACCGCCCGGTGCCTGGCCGAGGACGGCGCCCGGATTGCGGTCGTCGGGCGTTCGCAAGATGTTCTCGATGCCGCCGCGGCCGATCTGACGTTGCGGGGCAGTCCGGAGGCGTTCGGCGTCGCCGCCGACATCGGCGACGACGAGCAGGTGCACCGGGTGTTCGGTGAGATCGGGCAGCGCTGGGGCGGCAAGCTCAACGTCCTGATCAACACCGTGGGACCGGGTGCGGCGGGCGATTTCGAGGCCCTCACCGACGGCGAATGGCAGGCGGCGTTCGACGACGGCGTGATGGGCATGGTGCGCAGCGTGCGTGCCGCACTTCCGTTGCTGCGCAACGCCGAATGGGCGCGCATCGTCAATTTCTCCGCGCATTCCACCCAACGGCAGAGCACCCGGCTGCCGGCCTACACCGCGGCCAAGGCGGCGGTGAACAGCGTGTCGAAGAACCTCTCGCTGCTGCTGGCCAAGGACGAGATCATGGTCAATGTGGTGTCCCCGGGCAGCATCTCGTCGGAGGCGTTGCTGGGATGGGCCGACTCGGTGGGCGTCGACGGCACCGACCCCTATGCGTTGATGTCGGCCATCGACGAGCATTTCGGCCATCCGGCGCACCTGCCACGGGCGGGCCTCCCGGACGAAATCGGTCCCGTGGCAGCGTTTCTGGCGTCCAAGCGCAATTCGTACATGACCGGCGCGAACATCAACGTCGACGGCGGTTCGGACTTCAGCTAAGGGGTAGCGGTATGGCGACAGCGAGTGAAGCGCGGGACTGGGCCCGCACGGCATTGCGCGGCATCGGCAACTCGCTGTACACCCCGTTCCAGGGCGTCGACGGTGACGATATCGACTGGGCCGCCTACCGCACGCTCGTGCGCTACTGCGTGGCTGATCTGCGCCATGAAATGCTCTGGTGCACCAGTGGATTGGCCGAATTCTGGGCGCTGACCCTCGATGAACGCAAACAGTTGCTGGAAGTGGCCATCCAGGAGGGGCGCGCGGCGAACCCGCACGTGGTGGTGCAGGCCTGCACTGCCGCCACCTCGGCCAAGGACTGCCTGGAACTGACCCGCCACGCGCAGCAGGCCGGCGCCGACATCGTCTACCTCCAGACGCCGATGATGGAGGCCCACGGTGGGGAAGGGGTGCTGCGCTTCTTCCGCTACATCGCCGCGCGCACCGACATCGCGCTCGGGATGTTCAACTCGCCGTCCTCGGGCTACGTGCTGACCCCGGCCGAAGAGGCGCGCATCGTCGAGGAGGTCCCCGCCGTGTGCGCCACCAAGGAGGGCGCGTTCCGTCCGGCGGCCAGCCGCCGGCTGCATGAGCTGGCGCCGGAACTGGTGATCTGGGAATGCGATACCACCGTGTACCGGGCCGGGTGGCTGCGCGAGGGCATCGTCGGCCCGGCGCAACTGGGCACCGCGGGCTATCTGCACGAGACGCCGGAGCGGCCGATCTTCACCGAGTACTGGGAACTGGTGTGGGCGGGCGAACTGATCGCGGCGATGGACTTCGCGCAGAAGACCGGGATGGATCAGTTCAGCCTCGACATGGGGTCCTGGTTCACCTGCTATCCGGGCCGGCCGGACTACTTCACACACTGGGCCGGCGCATTCAAATACGCCGCATCGCTGCTCGGCCTGCCGATCGGGGACTACCCGCATTCGCGCCCGCCGCAGGCCGAACTCCCCGCCGTGGCCAAACCCCAGATCGAGACCGCGTATCGCCATCTCGGACTGATTGGTTGACGGACGGTTTTACGCTGGTAGTGGCCGTGCAGCGGCTTGCGGAATGCTCTACCGATAGGTATACAGTATCTATGGCCACTGAGACGTCGCCCAGCGCTGCGGTCCTGTACGAAGTCACCGATACCGGCGTTGCGGTCATCACCCTGAATCGGCCAGAACGGCTCAACTCGTGGGGTGCCGATATCTCCGCCGGGGTGTACGCGACGTTCGACCGCGCCGAGGCCGACGCGGACGTCCGGGTGATCGTGCTGACCGGTACCGGCCGGGGATTCTGCGCAGGCGCCTACATGGGTGCCATGCAGGATCTCGGGGCGTCGATCAGCGGCGACACCGACGTCAGCAAGATCGTCGGCGAACGCCATCCGCACTTCCTCACCACCCTGCGCAAGCCCGTCATCGCGGCGATCAACGGCGCCTGCGTCGGGATCGGACTGACCCACGCGCTGATGTGCGACGTCCGGTTCGCCGCGGCAGGCGCGAAGTTCGCGACGGCTTTCCCCCGTCGCGGCCTGATCGGCGAGTACGGCATCACCTGGATCCTGCCCCGGCTGGCCGGCTGGGGTGCCGCCGCTGATCTGCTGCTGTCCGGGCGCACCTTCTACTCCGAGGAAGCCCAGCAGCTCGGATTGGTGAAAGAGGTTGTGCCGCCCGAAGATCTGCTCAAGCGGGCGCTGGAGTACGCCGAGGACCTGGCCCGCAACTGCTCACCGGCGTCCATGGCCGTGATCAAGGGTCAGCTCTACGGCGACGCGACCGGTGAGGTGGTCGACGTCAGCGCCCGTGCGGAGACCCTCATGCATGAATCGATGGTCCGGCCCGACCTGGTCGAGGGCATCACCGCCTTCTTCGAGAAACGGTCCCCGAATTTCCCGCCCCTGAAAGGTTGATGAAATGTCTGACACCCCAGAGCGTCTGCCTTACCTGGCCGTCGACGTCGACAACCATTACTACGAACCCACCGACGCCTTCACCCGGCACCTGCCCAAGGAATTCCGCAGCCGCGGCGTGCAGATGGTCCAGGACGGCAAACGGACGCTGGCGGTGATGGGTGGGACGGTCAACCATTTCATCCCGAACCCGACCTTCGACCCGATCATCGAACCGGGTTGCCTGGACCTGCTGTTCCGTGGCGAGATCCCCGAGGGCGTCAACCCGGCCTCACTGATGAAGGTCGATCGCCTCGGTGATCATCCCGAGTACCAGAACCGGGAAGCCCGGCTGAAGGTGCTGGACCGGCAGCGACTCGAAACCGTGTTCATGCTCCCGACTTTCGCCTGCGGGGTGGAGGAGGGCCTCAAACACGACATCGAGGCGACCATGGTCTCGGTGCACGCCTTCAATCTGTGGCTTGACGAGGACTGGGGATTCGACCGGCCCGACGGCCGCTTCGTCTCGGCGCCGATCATCTCGCTGGCCGACCCCGTCAAGGCCGTCGACGAGGTCGAGTTCGTGATCAGCCGCGGCGCCAAGCTGGTGTGCGTCCGGCCGGCACCGGTGCCGGGTTCGGTCCGGCCGCGATCGCTGGGCGACCCGTCACATGACCCGGTGTGGGCGCGCCTCGCGGAGGCGGGCGTCGCGGTGGTCTTCCACCTGTCGGACTCCGGATACATGGCGGTCCCGGCATTGTGGGGCGGCAGCGGCGTGTTCAAGGGATTCGGCAAACGCGATCCACTGGACATGGTCATCATGGACGACCGCGCCATCCACGACACGATGGCCTCGATGATCGTGCACCAGGTCTTCACCCGGCACCCCAAGCTCAAGGTCGCCAGCATCGAGAACGGTTCGTACTTCGTGTACCGGCTGATCAAGCGACTCAAGAAGGCGGCCAACAACGCGCCGTACCACTTCACCGAGGACCCGGTGGAACAGCTGCGCAACAACCTCTGGATCGCGCCCTACTACGAGGACGACGTCAAGCTGCTGGCCGCCACCATCGGCGTCGACAAGATCCTGTTCGGTTCGGACTGGCCGCACGGCGAGGGCCTGGCCGACCCGACCACCTTCACCGCCGATATCCCGCAGTTCCCGGAGTTCAGCCTGGAGGACACCCGGAAGGTGATGCGTGACAACGCACTCGAACTGCTCGGTGACCCGACCCGGACCGCACCGGGTGTCGCCAAGCTGGTTTCGGCGTAGCCCCCGCGATGGCCGAATGGACCGTCGGTGCCGTCATCGACGCGATCGCCGACACGGTGCCGGACCGGGAGATGACGGTGTGCGGCACCCGCCGCACCACCTTCGCTCAGGGAGCCGAGCGGACCCGGCGGCTGGCGAACTTCCTGGCCGTCAACGGACTCGGCGCGCACACCGAACGCGCCGAACTGAGCCGCTGGGAATGCGGTCAGGACCGGGTTGCGCTGCTGATGCACAACGACCAGTACCCCGAGATGGTCATCGGCTGTCTGAAGGCACGCACCGTGCCCGTCAACGTCAACTATTACTACTCGCCGGGTGAGGTCGCCGACCTGCTCGCGTATCTGCAGCCGCGGGCGGTCATCTACCACCGCTCGCTGGGGGCCAAGTTCGCGTCTGTCTTGGACGCGGAGGTTCTCATCTCCGTCGACGACGGCGAAGGCGACGAGCTGGCCGGCTCGGTGTCACTGGATGATGTTCTGGCCCAGGGCGATACCGACTGCGTCGCACCTGTCTCGCCGGATGACCTGTTGATGATCTGTACCGGCGGCACCACCGGCAGGCCCAAAGGGGTGATGTGGCGCCAGGGCGACATCTACGTATCGTCCATGAACGGTGCCGACCACGACGCGGTCGAGGAGATTCACACCAAGGTCGCCCACGCGGGTCCGCCGTGGTTCGCGGTGTCCCCGATGATGCACGCGGCCGGGATGTGGACCGCGTTCTCCGGGCTGCTGTCCGGCCAGACCGTCGTCCTGCACGACACCAAGCCGAAGTTCGATCCGCGCACAGTGCTCGAGACCGCCGAGCGCGAGAAGATCGGCTTGATGACGATGGTCGGCGACGCCTACGCCGCGCCGCTGGTGGAGGAACTGAACGCGCGGTCCTATGACCTGTCGTCGATGTTCGCCATCGGTACCGGGGGCGCGGCCACCAACCCCAAATACCAACGGGCGCTGCTGGACCACATCCCGCAGATCACCATCATCAACGGGTTCGGTTCCTCGGAGACCGGCAACATGGGATTCGGGCACACCCAGCGCGCGACCAAGACGGCTGAGACCTTCCAGCTGCGGCCCGGCGGCCTGGTGCTGGCCGAGGACTACACCCGATTCCTGACGCCGGGCGAGGCCGAGGTGGGCTGGGTGGCCCGCAACGGACGAATTCCGTTGGGCTACTTCAACGATGCCGCCGCGACCGTCAAAACCTTTCCCGAGGTGGCGGGTGAACGGGTGGTGGTGTCCGGTGACCGGGCAGCACTCGAGTCGGATGGGTCGCTGCGGCTCTACGGCCGAGACTCCCTGGTGATCAACACCGGCGGCGAGAAGGTGTTCGTCGAAGAAGTCGAAGAGGCCTTGCGCGCGCACCCCGAGGTGGCCGATGCGCTGGTGGTCGGCCGATCCAGCGATCGCTGGGGTGAAGAGATCGTCGCGATCGTGGCGCTTCGCGCCGAGGTGGCCGTAGAGCTCCTGCGGGAACACTGCGCGACCCGGTTGGCGCGGTTCAAGATTCCCAAGGACGTGCTCGTGGTCGACCAGATCCGCAGGCTAGGAAACGGCAAGGCCGACTACCGGTGGGCCAAGGAATTCGCGGTGGGAAAGGTTCGGACATGACACGGGTCATCGATTGCCTGGCCAACGTGCACTTCGGCGAGACGGAGAACCAGCCCACCTTCATGAAGAAGGTGCGTGATGACTACTTCAAGGGTCCCGCGTCGTTGTACGACCCGATCGATCTGACCGAGCTGCTCGACGAGATGGACGCCCACGGCGTGCAGCGCGCCATCCTGATGGACTCACTGGTCAAGCCGTCGGTGACGGCACGCAAGTTCGTCGACGCGCACCCGGACCGGTTCGCCTTGGCGATGGGTGGGGTGAACCTGCTGCGTCCCATCCCGTCGCTGCGCGAGCTGGCGGCCATCACCAAAGACTTGCCGGTGGCGTATACCGTTGTCGGTCCCAGCTTCTGGGGTGACGGCCAGTATCCGCCCAGTGACGCGGTGTACTACCCGCTCTACACCAAATGCGCGGAGCTCGAACTGCCGCTGTGCGTCAACACCGGCCTGCCGGGCCCACCGATACCCGGTGAGGTGCAGAACCCCATTCACCTGGACCGGGTCTGCGTGCGGTTCCCGGAGCTGAAACTCTGCATGATCCACGGTGCCGATCCGTGGTGGGATGTCGCGATCCGGATGCTGATCAAATACCAGAACCTTCGGTTGATGACGTCGGCGTGGTCGCCGAAACGGTTGCCGGAGAGCCTGTTGCACTACATGCGCACCCGCGGGCCCGGGAAGATCATCTTTGCCTCCGACTTCCCGGTGCTGCGGATGCAGCGCGTGGTCCCGGAAGCGCTGGCGCTGGATCTGCCCGCCGAGGTCTTGGACAACTACCTCTACAACAATGCCGCGGAGTTCTTCTTCGGCGAGAGCCCCGAGAAGGAGAAGTGATGGATCGCTTCGAGCTGCGCAGGCTGGACTACAGTCTGTCCGAGGACCACGTCGATCTGCAGACGGCATACCGGCAGTTCTTCAAGACGCACTGCGACATCGAGACGGTGCGGGCGGCCGAAGCCGGCGGGTTCGACAAAAGCTTGTGGGAACGGTTGTGCGCCATGGGCGCCACCACGATGGGGCTGCCCGAATCCGTCGGCGGCGACGGTGCGACCCTGGTCGATCTCACCCTGGTGGCCGAGGAGATCGGGCGGTCGCTGGCACCGGTGCCGTGGATCGATCATGTGGTGGCCGCCCGGTTGCTGGCGCGCCTGGGTGCGCTGTCCGGCGAGAACGCGGCGGAGATCGTGCAGGGCACCCAGCTGGTTGCCATCGATCCGCAGCAGGTGGCCCCGTCCGGCACCCGACTGATCCCCGCCGGGTCGATCGCCGACCGGGTGATCATCCGCGACGGTGATGATCTCGTGCTCCTGCAGTTCTCCAGCCTGCCTGCCAAGGTGGACAACATCGGCAAGCTGCCGATGGCCTGGGTGGACCCGGCCGCCGCGGACAGCCGCGTCGTGCTGGCAAGTGGTACTGCCGCAGCCGCCGAATACCAACGTGCACTGGATGAATGGCGAGTGCTCACCGCCTCGGCCCTGGTCGGTCTGATCGAGGAGACCATGACCATCGCCGCCGAGTTCGCCAAGTCCCGCTACACCCTCGGTGTGCCGATCGGCACGCTGCAGGGCATCTCGCATCCGCTGGCCAATATCGCCATCGCCGTGCAGAGCGGACGCGGGCTGGCCCGTCGCGCCGCCTGGTTCCTGGACAACGAGCCGGACGAACGGCCCGAGCTGGCACCGTCGGCGTTCGTGTTCATGGCCGAAGAGGCCGCCAAAGCCGCCACCATGGCCGTGCATGTCCAGGGCGGGCTCGGGGTGTCGGCCGAAGCCGCCGCCACCGCTTACCTGGTGCGGGCGCGTGGTTGGGCGCTGGCCGGTGGCGACCCCGGAGCCACCGCCGTGCACATCGCCGCCATCGTGACCGCCCGCGAAAGTCTGGAGGCCTGATCATGGATTTCTCCCGTGTTGAACTGTCCGCCGAGGACGACGCCTTCCGCACCGAGGTGCGCGAATTCCTGGCCGGCGTGGTGACCGAGGATGTCATCCGTCGCGACCGCGAGACCGGCGACAACTTCGACGAGGGTGTGCACCTGGCGCTCGCCGCCGCCGGATATCTGGAGAAGGAATGGAAGACCGAGGGCGAGGGCGGCTTCTCCCGGGTGCGTTCGCGCATCTGGCAATTGGAGAAGCGCCGGGCCGAGGTGCCGTGGGTGACCTGGGGAACGACGTCCATGGTGGCGCGGTCAGTCGCGAAGTTCGCCCAGCCGGAGATCCGGGACGAGGTGCTGCGCGGCGTGTTCGACGGCACCGTCCGGTTGAGCCTGGGCTACACCGAACCCGAGGGCGGCTCCGATGTCGCGACGTGCAAGACCCGCGCGGTGCGCGACGGCGATCACTGGGTTGTCAATGGCTCCAAGATGTTCACCACCGGGGCGCACAACTGCAAGTACACGTTCCTGATCACCAACACCGATCCGGACGCCCCGAAACACAAGAGTCTCACCATGTTCCTGGTGCCCCTGGATCTGCCCGGCGTCGAGATCCAGGGCATCCGCACCGTCGACGGTGACCGCACCAACATCGTCTACTACTCCGACGTACGCGTCGACGACAAGTACCGGATGGGCGAGGTCAACGGCGGGTGGACGGTGGTGCGCGAACCGCTGGACGCCGAGCACGGCGCCGTCGCCGCCGCCGACGACGGGTTGGCCGACGTGGCGATCATGATGCATCAGGCCGGCTTCATGGTCGAGGCCGCCGATAAGGTGGCCGCGGTGGTGGGCACCCGTGCGGCAGAGGACACCTCGGTCGGATACCGGTTGGGCCGCAGCCTCGCCCGCATCGAGGCGTCGTTGTCCGCGCCGAGCATCTTCGGCCGGGTCGCCTTGGCGCAGACCATGCGCGATGTCGCTCCCGATCTGATGGACATCGCCGGACCGGCCGCCGCGCTGCCGATCGACACCGACGGTGGCTTCGACGACCGCAGTGAGTACGTATACCGGTTTGCTCCGTTGGTCGGCATCTACGGCGGCACCCTCGAGGTGTTCCGCAACATGATCGCCCAGCATGTGCTGGGGCTGGGCAAGCCGAGCTATGCCGCGCCCAAGAAAGCTTCGTGATGCTCGCCCGGTCAATCCCCGTCGCTTCGCTCGCCCCAGGTGACCCCGACCTGAAACTCTTCTACGACACCACCCGCCAACTCGTCTCCGGGGTGGATCTGCGCCGACTGCACGACGAGGACACGTCCTTCGACCGGCAGTGGTGGGCGCGGGCGGCGGAATTGGGGTGGACTGCGTTGTTGGCGCCCGAGGAACTGGGCGGCGGCAGCATCACCGGCAGTGGCGTCGCCGACCTGGCCGTGCTGGTCACCGAGCTGGGCAAGCATGCCGCGCCGGGACCGCTGCTGCCAGTGAGTACCGTCATCGCGGGACTGAGCGTCTACGGCGCCGACGTGGGTGGGTTGGTCGATGGCTCGAAGGTCGCAACGTGGGCGTTCTCCGGTGACGGTGTACCTCGTTTCACCGCAACCGGTTTCACCGCCGTCGAAAGGGACGGCGGGTACGTGCTGTCCGGGGCGGCCGAGCGGGTGGAGGCCGCCCCGCAGGCCGATGTGTTCCTGGTGCCCGTGACCACGCCGGCCGGTGTGCTCCAATTCCTGGTGGCCGCGGATGCTCCCGGCGTGACGGTCACCAGGGTGCGCTCCATCGACATGGTCCGCCAGTACGGGACCGTCGTCTTGGACGGTGTGACCGTGGGTGAGCCGCTGGGCGATGCCGCGCGCACCGCCAAAGCCATGCAGCGGCAATGGCAGATCGCTGTTCTGCTGCGGTGCGCCGAGATGGTCGGGGCTTTGCAGCAGGCGTTCGACATCACCTATACGTGGGCGTTCGACCGTTATTCGTTCGGCAGGCCGCTGGCGTCCTACCAGGTGCTCAAGCACCGCTACGCCGACATGTTCCTGGGGTTGCAGGCCTGCGAATCGATCGTCGATGCGGCCGTGAAGGCAGTGGCGGAGGGGGACACCGATGCCGACACACTGCTGAGTGCGGCGAAGGCTTTCGTCGGCGAACACGGGGTGTCCGCGTTGCATGACTGCATTCAGTTGCACGGCGGGATCGGCGTCACCTGGGAGCACGACCTGCACCTCTACCTGCGGCGGGTTGCGCTGAACGCCAACACCTTCGGTACACCCCGGGACCACCAACTGGCCCTGGCCGACCATGTCGAGAAGGTGCACGGCTGATGTCGGTGCAGGAGTTTCGTGCCGCCGCCCGCGCATGGCTGGCCGACAATATGCCGCGCGTCGACCCCGACAGCCCGCCGAGCTACCAGATCGACGACACCAAGGTCTGGGACCGGTCGCGGGTGCTTCAGCGCCGCATCCACGACGGCGGCTTCGCCGGAATCTGCTTTCCCACGGAGTACGGCGGCCTGGGTTTGACCCGCGAGTACCAGCGGGCCTTCGACGACGAGTCCGCGGGCTACGAACTGCCCTATCCGCTCAACGTGCCGTCGCTGGCCATCTGCTGCGCCACGCTGCTCGATGTGGGCTCCGAAGACCAGAAGCGCGAACACATCTCGGCTGCGTTACGTGGTGAGGAGATCCTGGCGCAGTTGCTCTCGGAGCCCGGCGCAGGATCGGATCTGGCCTGCGTCACCACACGAGCGGAGGCCAAGGATGGGCGCTGGGTGCTCAACGGTGCCAAGATCTGGTCCACCGCGGTGTTCTCGGCCGACTACGGCCTGTGCCTGACCCGCACCGACTGGACCGTGCCCAAGCATCAGGGCCTGACCATGTTTCTGGTGAAGATCGACGCGCCTGGTGTGACGGTGCGGCGCATCGTGGACATCAACGGCCACGCCGAGTTCTGTGAGGTCTTCCTCGACAATGTGGAGTTGCCCGCCGGGTCGATCGTGGGGGAGCTCAACGACGGATGGTCGGTGGCCTCCACCCAGCTCGGTCACGAACGGCGCGCCATGGGTGGTGGTTCCGAATTCGCCAGCGGTATCGAGGAATTCCCCGACTCCAACCGCAACATCGACCTCGTGGCCCTGGCTCGCACGCTCGGTACCACCGCGGACCCTGCGACGCGCGCGGCGATCGGCAGGCTGTACGCGCGATGGGCGGTGCATGACACCTTGATCCCGCACGTGATGGGCAAGATGGCCAGTGGTGAGTTACCGGCCGCATCGGCGTCACTGATCCGGCTGTTCGTCGCCGAGACCGAACACCTGGCCAATGATGTGGCCGTCGGTCTGGCCGGGCCGGGTGTCGTGGTGGGCGGGGCGTATGACTCAGCGGAGGAGCGCGCCCTCGGGCACAACCTGCTGGCCCGTCAGATCATCTCTATCGGCGGCGGCACCACCGAGATGGCTCGCAACGTCATCAGCGAGCGGGTGCTCAATATGCCTCGTGAGTTCGCCGCGGACCGCGGAATCCCGTTCAACGAGGTGCGGAGCAACCGGGGCAGCTGACGGCCGGTCAGTCCTTCGCGTTGTCGCGCCCCGACCGGGCTGCCCGGCGTTGCATCTCGGCGCGCTCGCGGCACCGGCGGCGGAATTCTTCTTCGGCAGCGTGCTCGGTGTTGTGCGCGTCGGGGGCGTTCAGCCTGGGGCGCGGGCGGCCCGCGATCCACCAGGAGAGCGCGCCCGCCACCGGAACCATGACGACCAGCAATGTCCACTGGGTGCGGGGGAGTCCGTGGATGCGCTCCTCGGGGCTACGGGCGATATCGACGATGGTGATCACCAGCAGCGCGGTGACCAGCAATCCCAGATAGGGCATGGACAAGCTGTCCTCTCGTGGGCCGAGCCCGAGGTTGGACGACACAACACTGGGCCGACTCACGTGCTCCGAACCCAGCAAACGCCCGCATGGAGTGCTTGCTCAGCAGCCACCTAGTTGGTGGTTGTGGGTGGTGGTTCGTAGGGCGTGTACCACCACCATTGGGCGTGTTCGCCGGTCGGCCCTTTGTAGGGTTCGACGTTTGGTGGTGGGGTTGTGGGTGGTCGGGCCAGTGATCCGCGGTTCAGAGGTTTTCCGGCGTCGTCGGTGACGGTGAGGCGGTCGGCGGGCCCGGTGATCGTGATGCCACCGCGGTGGTGCAGCCGGTGGTGGTACGGGCAAAGCAGGATCAGATTGTCGAGTTCGGTCTGGCCGCCGTCTTCCCAGTGTGTGATGTGGTGGGCGTGTAGTCCGCGGGTGGCGCCGCAGCCGGGGACCGCGCAGCAGCGGTCGCGGTGCTCCAGCGCGCGGCGTAGTCGGCGGTTGATGGTGCGGGTGGCCCGTCCGGCGCCGATGGGTTGGCCGTCGCGGTGGAACCAGACTTCGCAGGTGGCGTCGCAGAGCAGGTATTGGCGGTCTTCGTTGGTCAGGAC